>CALMPF010000020.1 GCA_937871505.1 uncultured Planctomycetia bacterium
AGCTCGCTGTCGTCGCGAGATACCTCCGACTGGGGTTTTCAGACAGAACCTAGCAGCCCGTGGCGAAAGTCATTCGGGATGCGTCGGCCGCTGCGCGCGGGCTTCCGTGCGCCGGACACCCTCCGAGCTTCGCCCTGCGTCCCTCTGCGGCGACTACTGCTGCGTCGGCACCGAACCGATCGTGCGCACGAAGAAGTCGGTGCGCCCGACGCGATTCCGCGCCTCCTCGGCCCCCTGACGCGTCGCCCACGATCCGATGAAGATGCAGTAGACCGTGCCTCCGCTCGCCTCGCGCTGGGGGACGACCCGGGCCGGGCCGAGTCCCCGCGCGATCGTCGTCGTCGAGATCTGCTGCGCCGCCCGCTCCGCGTTGGCCCGCTCCCGGAAGCAGCCGCCCTGGAGCGTCCATCCGGTTTCCTCGAGCGCTCGCTGCGCGTCGGCCCGAACGGTCGGGCTGGGGCTCACCGTCGCCCTGAGCATCTGCGTCCGCGCTTGCGTCGCGTCGCCTGCGTCGCGCAGCGCGATCCCCGCTTGATAGCGCGCCTTGGCCGCCTCCTCGGCCGGGAGCAGGTCCGCGGCGCGCTGGAAGGCGGCCGCGGCATCGCGGGGCCGGTTCTGCTTCATGGCGATCGCACCGAGCTGCGCTTCGGAGCGCCCGGCGATGGTGCGGTCAGCGCTCGCCGCAGCGACGCGCAGATGGCGCTCCGCTTCGGAGAGGCGGTTGAGCCGGAACGCCGCGAGCCCTGCGATGTACGCCGCCGACTCGGCCGTCTCCGCGTTGCCCGACGCGCGTGCGGAGGCCTCCGCCGCCGCTCCCTTCTGGAGCGCTTCGCCATACTGCCCCGCCTCGTATGCACGCTGGGCGGCGAGGAGATCCTCTCCCGCCCGGCTCGAGCAGGCTCCGAGCGCGAGCGCTGCGATGAGCAGGAGCGCCGGGAGCAGCGCCGTCGCGACGAGATCGGGCACGGCGCGAGCGCACGCGACCGATCGCGCGGCGGGACGGAGGCACCGTGGCGGATGGGCGCTCCGGTGGAGCGACGATCGAGTCAGGTCGGTCAGGCAGATCATCGGCTCAGGCTCGTCGGTGCGAGAACCCGCCATCCTACGGGAAGCCGCACCCCGGCGACGCGCTCGCGGTCGGATCGCAGACCCTCAGGTCCGACCTGCGACGTTCGAGGCGATCGAGTCGCAGCGCCGCTCCGCATGGTCGCGCAGGGGCTGCGCACCGATCGCGCGCGGTCCTTCCGGGCGTCGTCTCGACGCGCCCGAGCAGGATCGCCGATGCGGGTGGGCCGCGGCGGCGCGGTTATCGTGGAGGAGCCCGGCGCGGCCCGCAGCGCCCGGGCTCGGGCATCACCATGCGACTGCTTCGAAGAATCGTCCGCCGCCAGACCTTCCATCCCTTCCGCGCAGCGGTCATCGACGACCAGCGCACGTGGAAGGGGATGCACCTCCTGCTGGGCGCGTTCCATCTCGCCCGCGCGATCGAGGCGCGGAGCGGCGCGGAGCGGATCGGCGTGATGCTGCCGACCAGCGGCATGTTCCCCCTGGCGGCGCTGGCGACGTGGCTGCTCGGCCGCAGCGTCGTGCCGCTGAACTACCTGCTCTCGACCGAGGAGATCGCGTACATCGTCGAGGACGCGGGGCTGGACTGCGTCATCTCGGTGCGCCCGATGCTCGCGCACGTGGGAGGACTGCCGGCCTCGGCGCCGCCGCTGCTGCTCGAGGAGACGTCGTTCCGAGGGTTTCCGCCGCTGCGCAGGCTCCCGGCGCTCCCTGACGACTTCATCGCGGTCATCCTCTACACCTCGGGCACGAGCGGGCGGCCGAAGGGCGTGATGCTCTCGACGGAGAACCTCTGCGCGAACATCGATCAGTGCGTCGAGTGGGCCGACTTCACGGCCGAGGATGTGATGCTCGGCGTCCTGCCGCAGTTTCACAGCTTCGGGCTCACCGTGCTGACGCTGCTGCCGCTGGCGGTCGGATGTCGCGTCATCTACACGGCGCGCTTCGCCCCGCGAAGACTGCTCCAGCTCATGCGCGAGCACCGGCCGACGGCCTTCATCGCCATCCCGTCGATGTACAACGCGCTGCTGCACTCGAAGGACGCCTCGCCCGAGGACTTCCGCTCCCTGCGCTACGCGGTCAGCGGCGGCGAGCCGCTTCCGGAGGCCGTCTTCGAGGGTTTCCGCGATCGCTGCGGCGTCGTGATCAACGAGGGCTACGGGCTCACGGAGACCGCGCCGGTCACGCACTGGTGCCGGCCGGCCGAGCATCGGCGGCGCTCGGTCGGTCGGTCGCTCCCCCGCGTCGAGACGCGCATCGTCGGAACGGATGAGGCGCTCCTCGGTCCGGACGAGGACGGCGAGGTCAGGCTCCGCGGGCCGAACGTGATGAAGGGGTACTTCAGGCTGCCGGAACTGACGGCCTCGGTCTTCGATCGCGAGGGGTTCTTCCGCACCGGCGACATGGGCCGCCTCGATCGCGACGGACATCTCTTCATCACGGGCCGCATCAAGGAGATGCTCATCGTCGGGGGCGAGAACGTCTTTCCGCGCGAGATCGAGGAGGTGCTCGATCAGCACGCGGCGGTGAAGGCATCGGCGGTGATCGGCATGCAGGACGGCTCCCGCGGCGAGGTCCCGCTCGCCTTCGTCGAACTCGTCGAGGGCGCGGCGTTCGACGAAGCCGCGCTGCGCTCGCACTGCCGCGCTCGGCTCGCCGGGTACAAGGTGCCGCGCGAGATCCGCGTGGTCGAGGCGCTGCCGCGGAACCCCACGGGGAAGATCATGCGGAGGCTCCTCAAGGCGTGAGGCCCCGCGGGGCGGCGGCGGCGGCGCCGAGGTCAGCGCCCGTCCGGCGCGCTCGTCCGCTCGCTCCCGGCTTCCGAAGCGCTCTCGCCGGAGGCTTGGCGCGCGGAAGGGGCCACCACCCGAAACGTGCCCGTGAACCGCCGCCTGTCAACGCCTGCCGGGTTCCGATCGTCGTGTCCGTGCCGGCGCGGATCGGCATGCTCGAGGTAGTGCATGTCATGCCATGAGGCGCGAGGATTGACGACTCGATCGACGTCCACCTCGATGGAGTGCTCGCCGGGTTCCGTCGGCGCCGGGATCTCGACGCGAAGAGGGACCCGGGGCTTCGGTCCGCTCCCGGAACCGCCGAACAGGCCGCGCGATCCGCGGACTTCGAGCGTGCCGCGGATGGCCTTGCCGTTGATCCGAATCGAGACGATGCGCGTCACGACCGTCGGCTGGTCCGAGCGATGCCACGACGCCGGTGCGGAGGAGCTTGCGACGACGAGCCGGTCGCCCGCCTCGACGACCGAGGTCCACGTCGCCTGCGGGGGACCTTCGTCGATGGCGTCGAGCGCCATCGCCAACGAGTAGGGCGTGAAGGCGCGACCGGCCGCGTCGATCGATGCGCTGACCGTCGGGTCGGAGTCGGTCAGGATGGCTCCAATCGGTGAACCTGCCGGATCGCCGGCGACGCCGATCGCCAGATGCGGCGGCGAGAGCGCCGCGGCGACGAGGCCGTTCGCGGCCGGTGCGGCCGCGATCGCGGCGGCGATGGCGTCACGGTCCTCGCGGGTGGCGCGCCGAGCCTCGACGCGGGTCCGAATCTCCTGCACGAGCGGCGCCGCTTGCCACGCATCCGAACAGTCGAGCGCCACGGCGGCGAGCTCGCCGATCGAGAGCTCCGCGATCTGTTCGTCCGTTGAGAACGAGACCCCGACGGCGGGCGCTCGTGGGGCCGTCTGGCGCCCTGCGACGATCGCCGAGACGACGGCGCTCGCGTCCGCAGTCGGTCTCGGCCTGGCGGAGCTGGAGCCTTGGCCCACGCTGCTCCACGTCCCCGCCGAGTGCACCCTCCACCCAGCGACGGGGGAAGCGATCTGCAACGACGGTGGATGCGTCCCGCCCCGCTCGATGGCGTCCCGCACCAGCGCGAGCATCGGCGCGAGAACGACGAGCGCCGCACCGAGCGAGATCATCCGGGGAGCGCGCCGGCGCTCTCCCCAGCGCACGGCGTCCGGACCATCCAAGGTCGCTCCGCACTCGGGGCAGACCGACACTCGCTCCCCTTGACGCGAGAGGTCGAAGCGGCACCGGGAGCACTCTGGTCGCCCAAGCGCGACTCGGCCGATGCCGCCGGCAATGATGAGCCCGACGCCGGCCGGAACCATGAGCACAATGAGCGCCGACGAAAGAAACGAAACCACGGAATTCATGCCGTGGCGATGCTATCCCGCGCCGGTGCTGCTCGAGTCGGGTCCGAATGGGGTTCGACTGGGGTCCGACTGGGGTTCGTGCGGGGACCGTGCGGGGAACCGGGCGCCGGCTTGGGCCGTCCGAGCCGCTCAGCGCTGCAGTGTTAACAGCGCGCCGCCTCTTTGAGGCGCATCAGGCGCCCGGACACGTCCCCCAGAACCCGAGGAGCACGCCGAGATCGGCGCCGTCGACAAGGCCGCTGCCATCGAGGTCCGCGACGGGGCCCGCGGTGTTCCACGCGCCGAGCAGGATGCCGAGATCGGCGCCGTCCACGATGCCGTTGCCGTCGAGATCGCCGGGGCACGGCACGGAGCAGGGGTCGCCGAAGCCGCAGGTGATCCGGAGCGTTCCGGTGCCGATGGCGGCACCGAATCCGCCGACGCGGATGAAGTATGCCGTTCCGCAATTCCCCTGGAACGTCAGCCGGCTGGTGTCCACCGGGAGGCAGAGGAAGGAGTCGTCGTTGCAGGCGGTCAGCGCCAGACCGGAGCAGGTGCCGTGATAGACGGCGATGCGCGTGTCGAAGGAGGCGCCGCAGGTCTCGACCGTGACCGGTGCGGAGCAGGAGGGGGTGTAGCAGAACCAGACGTCGGCCTCGAGGGAGAGCCCGGCACCCTCGTCGCAGGCGGCTGGAAGCGGCGGTCCTGAAGTGGTCGCCCCGATGGTGGTGAAGAAGAACTCCCCTTCGCCCACGGCGACGCACGTCGAGCAGTCGTCGTTCGCGGGAAGGCCGCCGTCGCAGAGGTCGTTCGCCAGCAGCACGCAGAGGACGTCCCACGCGCTGAGACAGCAGAGCGGGTCGAGGTCGCAGACTGCGTCGCAGCAGGCGACTTCATTGCACCCTGGCGACGCGTGCGGTTCGAAGCAGCCCTCGGAGAACTCGCTGCATGGAGGGGAGCATCCATCGAGGCACGTGAGCTTCACGGTGTAGAAGCCGTTGGAGAAGCAGTCGGTGCCCTGTCCGGTGGGAACCGGGAAGTTGCCGCTCGTGATCGCGACGTACCAGTCGCCCGCCGGTAGACAGGTGTCGATGAAGCCGCTGGTGCAGCTCACGCTCTCGGCGAACGCCAGAGCCGAGGCGAGCGGAGCGCAGGTCGGCGGGATGATCGCCGCGAACGAGAAGAAGGAGGAGTTCAGTTCGATCCGGACGCGCCCGAGCCCGTCACCGTCGAGGTCGACGACGGTGAAGCGGTAGACGTCGACATCCGGGTTCGGACCGCTGTCGACGATGATGCCGCAGCGCGTCTGTCCGCAGGAGAGCATGTCGGCCGCGGCGCCGGGCGTCGGGAAGACGCAGGGATCGTTGCTCCGGAGCGGACATGCCTCGTTCTCGAAGTCGCCTCCCGGCGGACAGGCGACGGTGCAGGGCCCGCACTGCTGGAAGGCCACGAGCACGCAGAGGAAGTCCCATGCCGACGAGCAGCAGGTCGGATCGATCGAGCAGACCGCCTGGCAGCACGCCGGGTCGGCGCACGCGCCGTTGGAATGGGACTCGAAGCAGGAGCCCGTCGCCGGATCGCCGCACGTGCCCGCGCTCTGCGCGCAGAGGAAGCTCGCCGCGACCGCGCACGCCGTGTCCCACGCCTGGTCGCAGCAGAAGGGATCGATCCCGCAGATCAGCGTGCAGCACTCGGTGTCGCTGCATGCCGGGCTCCCGTTCGGGGAGAAGCAGTCGAGGCTCGCGGCCGCGCCGCAGAGCCCCGCGCAGAACTGGCTGGCCAGTTCGACGCAGAACTCCGACCACGCGGTGTCGCAGCAGTCCGGCGCGACGATGCAGACCTGGACGCAGCAGTCGGGCACGGCGCAGCCCGGGGTCGGGTGGGGGATCAAGCAGTCTCCCGAGGCGCCGACGCACTGGGCAGCCGCCTGCGCCGTGACGGCTCCCGCCGCGGAGAGGGCGAGCGCTGCGAGCGCTCCGATGCGACGGAGTCGGGAAGCGCGACCGGCGGGCTCTTGAGATGGCAGGGCGGAACCGTGTCGGCCCGACGCGAGTCGGCTGGAGGTGGCGGACGGCGATGCGGAGTGTGCGCGGTGGCGATGCACGGAGGGTTCCTTGGGGTGGCGCTGCGGGCGATGGTCAGCGTTTCGGCGGCGGGAGCGGGCGGCGAACCGGCGCTCGCGGCGTGTCGCGAAGCTCATACGGATCGCGGGCGAACGAAGGGCCGACGGCGGGGGAGTCCGGGCGGAACAACGCCCGAGAGAGAGAGAGAGCCGGACGAGTCGCATGGCCGCGTCCGTCGGAGAGCGCGGCCCGCAGCGCTCGGGAGGCACCGCGTATTGTTGCGGCCATTCCCTGTTCGTCGCCCCCGCGGGCCGCGTTCCATCGCGGTTGCCACGTCATCCCCACAGCCCCGAGGTTCCGTCCAGTGCCACTCTCCATCGGCGATCGCGCACCCGTGTTCTCGCTCCCGCAGAAGCCGAGGGACATGGTCGATCTGGAAGCGCTGATCGGGCGCGGCCCGATCGTCCTGCTCTTCTTCCCGCTCGCCTTCAGCCCGGTCTGCACGGCCGAGATGTGCCACATGCGCGACACGTGGTCGCAGTGGTCGGAGATCGGGGCGACGGTCCTGGGGATCTCGGTCGACAGCCCCTTCGTCGCCGCGAAGTTCCGCGAGGAGCAGCAGATTCCCTTCCCGATCCTCTCGGACTTCAACAAGGACGTCTCGGCAAGCTACGGAGCGCTGCACGACGAGCTCTTCGGCATGCGCGGAGTCTCCAAGCGGGCGGCCTTCGTGATCGGCCGCGACGGCACCCTCCGCTATGCGTGGGTGAGCGACGAGCCGGGTCAGCAGGTCCCCTTCGACGACGTCCTCTCGGCGGTCGCGACCGCGTGAGCCCCGCCAGCCCGACCGACCTCGATGCTTCGAGGCGGATCGTGTGCCGGACAAGATCGCGACCGCGCGACCCCCGGCAGACCGGTCGCCCTCGGTCCGTCGAGGCGCGTCGTGTCGCTGATGAGATCACGACCGCGTGACCCCCGGCAGACGGGTCGCACCCCCACGCGCCCCCCCGGCGCTTCTCCGCGCCGCCGCCCGTCAAGCCAGCCCCTTCCCCATCCACGGAAGCCCGCGGCCGCGACTGACCGCGTACACTCCGCGGTTGTCCTCGCGGGCGTAGCTCAGTTGGTAGAGCATCAGCCTTCCAAGCTGAATGTCGCCGGTTCGAACCCGGTCGCCCGCTTTGTCCGAAGTCGTTCCGAGCGTCGCACTTACGACGCTACCCCTCGCCGTGAGGGTGCGGATTTCACCTCAGATCGCCGGTAGTCCACTACCGGCATTCGACGTGAGGCCGCGCCCATGCCCCGACGAGACGTCCCCAGCTACCGCCTCCACAAGCCCACCGGACAGGCCGTCGTCACCATCGATGGCCGCGACCGCTACCTCGGCGCCCACGGATCGCCCGAGTCCCACCAGCGCTACGCCCAGGCCCTCGCCGACCGAGCCGCCGGCCTGAAACCTGCGGAGCCGCGACGCCGCGAGCGGCCGGGCCTGCTCACCTGTGACGGCCTGATCATCGCGTGGGCGGACCACGCCGCGAAGCTCTACGCCAACGGGCGTGAGGCCGCCAACTACCGGGCGGTCCTGGTCCTGCTCCGGGAGTTGAACGGGACCACGCCGGCGGCGGAGTTCTCGCCTCGCGACCTGCGCCGCATCCGCGACCGGATGGTCGCCGACGGCCGGGCCCGCTCCGCGATCAACCGGGAGGTGGTCCGCCTCCGCACGATCTTCCGTTGGGCCGCCGCGGAGGGCCTGATTCCCGCGAGCGTCCCGATGGCGCTGGGCATGATCCGCGGCCTCCGCGCTGGCGAGGGAGGGGCGCGGGAGGCGGAGCCCGTGCGCCCCGTGCGCCGCGAGATCGTCGAAGCGACCCTCGCGCACATGCCCCCGCCCGTCGCGGCGATGGTGCGCCTCCAGCTCCTCACCGGCATGCGCCCGGGCGAGGTCTGCGCGCTGCGCCCCGTCGACCTGGACGCCTCGGGCCGGATCTGGTGGTACACCCCGCCGAAGCACAAGACCGCCCACCGCGGCGCCGTCCGACGCATCCCGCTGATCCCTGCCGCCCAGGAGATCCTGAAGCCGTTCCTCTGCCGCACGCTCGACGCCTGCTGCTTCAGCCCCGCCGAGGCGGTCGCCTGGCACGCCGAGCGACGGGCGAGCTCGAGGACCACGCCCATGAGCTGCGGCAACCGCCCGGGCTCGAACCGGGTCGCGTTGCCGAAGCGTCCCCCCGGCGACCGTTACACCACCGCGACCTACGGCCACGCGATCACCTACGCCTGCGAGCGAGCCCTCGCCGAGGGTGAACGCTGGACGCCGAACCAGATCCGCCACCTCGTCGCGACCGAGGTCCGCCGGCACCACGGCATCGAAGCCGCCCGCGTCGTGTGCGGGCACTCCGTGATGTCCACCACCGAGACCTACTACGCCGAGGTCCACGCCGCCCAGGCGGCCGACGTCCTCGAGCGCATGGCGCTGCGCCAAGCCTGACCGACTCCCGTGCGCCGGCGGCGCGATCGCCGCCGGCGGGAACCCGGACCCCTCACCGCATTCTGGACGCCGAGCCGACGCGCACCTCGTCGGGTTCCCGCATCGGCCGGCGTCCACCCTCACCGAAGGAACCCGACATGAGCACCCTCACCACCCGCAACGCCCCCGCCCGCACCACGCCCGACCGCATGACGAATCCGCGCAGCAAGAGCCGTGCACCGGCCATCACTCGACCGGCGACGCTCACCATCGGGGAATGCAAGGCGTTCGTCGAGGCGGTTCGCGCCGACGTGACCGCGGGACACTTCGAGACGGCGGCGCGCACCATCACCGCCTGCGCCCTGGACGCGCTTCGCTGGCCCTGTGTCGCGCCGCTCGACGTGCGTCGCGACATGAAGGATCAGCCGGGTTCAGAGGCCTTCGAGAAGATGGACGAGCGCTCGCGGCGCTGTCAGCTGCTTCGCCTCGCGGTCGACGAGTTCAGGGAGCGTGACGCGCCCACGATGGAGTTCTGCGGCCTCGTCAAGCAGGTCGCGTTCGAGGTCGACTGCGAGGCCCACGTGAAGCGAACGCACCTCAGCCCCTCGGAGATGGCGAGCGAGCTGATCGCGTTTGGGCGCCTTCTCGACCGCCTCTCACCGGGTGAGCGCATGAAGCCGAGCCAGTGGCCGAAGAGACTGGGCGCCGTCGAGGCGTTCGCCGTCGTCGGGAGTGATATGGCGCTCCGTCTGGATTCCGACCTGGAACTCCAGCAGGACCCGGGATTCAGCCATCTCGCTCTGTACTCGTCGGTCGCTGCGGCGGCGCTCGACGTCACCCGGTCGCGGGTCGAGTTCGGGGCTCCCGACACGCTCCGGATCGTGCGAGTCCGGCTTGAGGTCGTCGGCGAGGCGGAGGTTCAGCCCGTCACGCGCGCCGAGCTCGCCGAGGGCGATGCCATCGCCTCGACCCACGACACGGGCCGAGACCTGGCGACTGTCTGAACGCCCTTCGTGCGGCGGCGGCGTGATCGCCGGCCAGCCTCAGACGCCGACCCACAAACCCCACCCCCCTCGGGGGGGTGCTCGCGGGTCCTTCCGGCAGGGGGGAGGGGGGTCCGCGGTGAGGCGAGCCGCGGAAATCTCACACACACGTCACCTCGCCGACCCCCTGCCGCCGCCGCCACGAACCCACCTCACCAACTCCGGGACGCCGAGCCGACGCGCCGTCGGGTTCACGCGAAGGCCGACGTCCAACCTCACGCACGAAGGAGATCGACATGACGACAGCAACCACTCGCCGGACCGGCAGCGAGTCCACCACCATCCGCACACTCTCACCAGCCCGAGCGTGCGCCTCACCGCCCGCGCCGCGCCAGCTCAGCCCGCCGCCTGCTTCCGACCGCCGGCAAGCGCTGAATCCGGACGCGATGGCGGTTCATCACGAGCTCGTCGAGGCGTTCACCACGTCGATCGCCGAATCGAGGTTCGAGGCATCGGCGATGCTCGTCGCCGCCTACGCGATCGGCGCGCTCTCGTTCCCCTGCGACGAGGCGGAGAAGGCCCGCGAGCGCAGTGGTGCACCCCTGGAGATCGGGTCGAGTGAGTTCCTCGCCGCGCACGAGAGGAAGAGGCGAGCCGCCGTGCTCCGGTCGCTGCTCAGGTCCGAGCTGATCTGGTCGAAGGCGGAGTCGAGTGAGACGGACACAATCGCCATGGTCGGCGCATTCAGAGGCAACATGGCGTGGGTGAGCTACTGCCTGGAGAAACACCCCGACGTCGTCGACGGCCCCGATGACCACGCCGAACAGATCTCCTGGGCGATCTACGCCCTCTGCGCCAGCGGCCGAGAGATCGACACCTTCCTCCGCGGAGGTCACGCAAGCAGCGCCCGCGTCCCCAAGCTCGGCGGCTTGAACGGGTTCGAGGCGTTCGTGGTCGCCGACGACGACGGCGGCATCGACTTCGGGAGCTGGATCGACATCCCCGTCGCCGACGACTCGAAGCACTACTCCACGCTCGAGCTCTACCCGCGCCTGGCCATGGCGATGATGCGGGTTCACAACTTTCGCCACGAAGGAAACGAGCAGTACTCGGGTGGTCGCGCCCGCATCCTCTGTGTGCGGGTGGAAGTGCTCGGGGAGGCAGGCGTCCAGCCGGTGTCGATCGACGCCGTGGACGACGCATTGACGAACGCGGGCATCGGCCCGCTCTTCGAGCGGCAGGCTTCGACGGGCCAGTAGCCTGAACCAGGTGCTCGCCGACGAGCGGGCATCGGCCGGGGGGATCCCCGCGGAGCAGCACCTCGCACCGCGCGGACCCCCGGCCACCTTCGAGGTGCATCATGAAGACGACGAAGTCCGATCGACCGGCCGCCAGGTCGGCCGCGCTCGCGAGTCCTCTCACCCCCGCATCGTCCGCGTGCGCCTCGAGATCCTCGGCGACGCCCCGGTTCAGCCGGTCCCGCACCACGAGCTCGGCGACGTCGCCTCCTGATCCGCCCCCGTTCGGCGGCGGTCGCTCGGCCAGGCTCGCGGCCGAGCGACCGTCCCGGAGGCCCTCACGACCCATGAAGCACGCCGCGAAACCGCGGAGCCGGCCGACGAAGCTCTACGTCCTCGAGCGCGATGGCGCCCTGTGCACCTGCGTCCTGGACCAACCCCCGTACGTCGGCCAGTGGCTCCTGGTCTCGAAGTCCCACCGCGACGCGCTCAGGCTCGCGCGGTGGCTCAATGAGAACGAGGGCCCGAAGGTCGTCTGCAACTTCCGTGTGCGTGCGGACGCGCCGCGGCGCCCCGCCCGGCGCCGCCCCTCGCTCGTCGGCACCGTCGCCGGCGAGACGATCGAGACGCTGACCGCAGAGGCGCTCAGCCTCGGGCGTGGCGTGCTCTACCTGGCCGCCTGGAACGACGACGGATCGCCGCGCTGGGGCGGCGGCATCACCTGAACGAGTCAGTAGACTGCAAACGTGACCCGCCGACGGGCGGGCACCGGCCGGGAGGATCCGCGCGGAGCAGCACCTCGCCCCGCGCGGACCCCCGGCCACCTTCGAGGTGCACGATGAAGACGACGAAGACCGATCGACCGGCCGCCAGGTCGGCCGCGCTCAAGTACGCCGGGTGGATGCATCAGGCGGCGAAGCAACTACGCGAAGCGGCGAGCAAGGCTGGGGCTCTCCGAGTTCGCCTCTACCAGCGTCTCCACGTCGTTCCTGCGGAGATGAACGCCGGGAGCCTGCTGGAAACGGGTCTGCTCGCCAAGCACTTCCGATGCTTGAAACTGGATGTCGGCTTCTGGAGGCCGGGCCTTTCAATGGTGGAGGGGCAGGAAGTCCGAGAGCTTCTGACGATGGTCTGCGGATCAGCATTCTCGCGGCGCCACGTTGTGGATGACAGCCCCGTGGAGTTTCGCGGATTGGCCGATCCCCGCGTGAGACGGGAGGTCCTGAGAGGACTTCGCGGATGCGGGCCCAGCGGCGCCGTGATTCGCGTCACCGGTGCCTGGGCTTCGAAGCTCTCAAAGCCCAGCGGAGTGGAGGTGGACTACTGCCGCGCGCGCATCATGGAGTCGCCGCCGTCTCACCTCGCGGACCTTCTGCACGACGCCACGATCGTGCGCATCGAACGCCAGGCGAGTGTGCTCGACGAGATCGCATGCTCGATCGAAGAAGAGATCGCAGCGCGCAAGCGAACGAGAGCGAGCGACGACATTCAGAAAGTCCGGCTCAAGTTTCTCCTGAGCATGCTGGGGGACCGCGAAGGAGAGGGATGGATGACGTTCACAGCGATCAGGGAACGCTTCAGCAAGGCGGAAGGGCAGTTGAGGACCGAGCACGACGAGGGTGTGAGGCGTGTGCTGAGACTCGCCAAAGCTGATGAGCTCATCGAACAGCGGAACCCCAAGTCGAGGAAGCACGACGACCGGCGATACCGCCTCAGGAGGAAATAGCACACACACCGGAGGAGCACACCGTGTGTGCTGCCTGGCGCCTTTTGGTCGGCTCGCGATGCATGCTGCACTGATGGCAAGACCGAACAAGACCAAGACGCGCGCAGTGATGCCGCGTCGCACTACGCGACCTCGCGGAGTCGTCGAGACGACCGGCCGCCTGCTCCTATCTGAGCTCGCCCGTCGCGAGGGAGTCTCGCCGGCCACCGTCTGGCGCTGGTGCCGACGGGGCTCGCTGAGCGCTGGCGGCCTCCGACTCGTGCTGCCCTCCATCCGCATCGGCGGGCGATGGGCCGTCGAGCACGATGCGTACATCGACTGGACACGACGCCTGGCCGAGCCTGCGCCGACGGCCGACGAGCATCCCACCCTAGCCAAGGTGCGGCGCATGACGCCGGACGAGCTGCGGCGCGAGTCGGCTCGGGCGGTCGGGATCGCGGAGGCCGGCCGCGCGTGAGCGACGGTCCGGGCCAACCTGACGACGCCGCCAAGTCGACACCGAGGCTGTGCAGGACACCGCCCCTCGCCGTCGTGCCGACCTGGTGGTTCGCGCGGATGCGCGAGGTCGAACTCTCGCCCGCGGCCTTCGTCGTTCTCGTCGCGCTGACGGCCTTCGCCGATGACGAGGGACTCTGCTTCCCGTCGCAAGAGACGCTCGCGAAGATGATCGGCCGCAACCCGGACAACATCCGCAGAATGGTGAAGCAGCTCAGGGAGGGCGGCTTCATAGAGGTCGCTCGGCGCCGCGCCCACCGCCGATGCCACGTCTACCGGGTCCTTCGCCAACGTCCCGCACCAGAGCGATCAGAGCCGAATGCACTCCCCGCGCCTGCGCTGGGAGTCGAGCAGACCGGGATTCCAAACCTCGCGGGACTCCCCGCGCCTGCGCGGGCGGCAAATCTGCACAGCGAGCAGTGGACTCCCCGCGCAGACACCCCACCGACTCCCCGCGCCGATGCTGCCTCGACTCCCCGCGCCCGTGCAGGAGGAACAGACCAGAGAACAGACCAGAGAACAGACCACCCCCCCCAACCCCCCAAAGGGGGAGCAGGAAGGGGGGGGGGCGGGATCGATCAGACGGGGCAGAGACGGCCAGACATGACGCCCGCTCGCCATCCAGCACCGTCCCCCGCCCCCCGCACGTTCGCGCGGACGCCGATCATCGACGCGCCGAGCTGGAGCCAGACTCCCGCCCTCGCCGCACTCGATCGCGGCCAGCGGCTCCGGCTGGTCATCGACATGGCGGGAAAGCACCCGGAGCTCACCGACCTGAACGAGCCCGGGTACATCGCGGCCGCGTCCGCGCTGCTCGATCGCCGACGCGCTGAGATGGCCGCGGTCGCTTGTCCGCCGCCGCCCAACACCACGGAGATCGCCGAATGACCACGCTGACCCCTCCAGCACGCGCCGACTCGTTCATGACACTCGATCACCACCCGGCCCCGATCGAGCTGCGCAGCGAAGCACACGAAGCGCTCCGCGCCTCGATGCGCGCGCGGCTCGCGCAGCTCATCGCGGAGCCTGCATCGAAGCCGCTGCGCGGGATCGAACTCGCCCAGCTCACCGAATGCCTGGGGATCGACGTCCCGACGGCGCTCGCCGGTCGGGGGTCCCGGATCCCCACCGCAAGGACGGAGGGCCACCAGTGAACCCCGAACCACGCGCCGAAGAGCCGATCGAGACCGACCAGAACACACCGGAGCCTTGCCGTGAGGACTCGGGGGGAGCCTTCTCGGCGCCCCCCGGGGAGGTCTTCCAGATTTCCCAGTCGCCGAACTGGTACGCCATGCGCTTCCATCCCGAGACGCGGAAGTGGGTCCGTCTCTCGACGCTCACGAGCGAGAGGGCCGTCGCATACTGGCGCGCCCAGGAATGGCTTCGCGAGGCGGACAAGATCCGCGGCCTGAGTCCGTCTTGTCGGCCGATCCCGAACCGGATCCCGCGAGACGTGGTGTTCCCGCCGGCGGTCTGGCCACCCGCGTTCGACGGTCCGCGCCGGTCGGAACTCCCACCGCTCCGCATCGTCGAGCCGGAGATCAGGGAGCACCGCTTTGGCGGTCGTCCCTTCGTCGGGTGGAAGTACTGGGCGCGCCGCTTCGACACCGAAAGGGGACTCTGGCGATGGCAGGAGACAAACACGAACGTCACCGCGCAGGCTCAGCGGATCGCGACGCGCTGGGTGAACGAGGGCCGCAGGATCCTCGAGGAAAGGCGGCGGCTGGAGGAGCGGAAGTTCGCCCCGCCGCAGCCGCTCTACACCGTCGAGGGACTCGCCGCCTACTGCGGACATGGCCGACTGTCCAAGGGCGCCTTCGAGCGCTGGAGGGACACTGGCCAGCTCTTCGACCCGATCGACGACGGGATCGACGTCGACGGTCGCAGGAGGCCCGCGCGATGGTGCGGAGCGCAACTCGACCAGTGGTTTCAGTGGCGCCAGCCGTGCGCGATCGAGTTCCGCAGGTTGTGGCGCGTGAGGTTCAAGGACGCGGCGAGAGAGCAGCTCCTCGACGCCATGGATGAGGCCCGACGCCGAAAAGAGGCGTCGACGTGACCACCGACGAGCTGCGGCAGCGCAACACACCCGGCCGCGCGTTTCGGATCGCCGCGTCGAGCGTCTACTACGCCATGCGCTTCGACGTCGATCGAGGCGCGTGGCGGCGCGCCAGCACCCGGGAGGCGGATCTCGTCGCTGCTGCGAAGGTGGCCGAGCGATGGAAGCGGGAAGGCGACCGAGCCCGCAGTCTCCGCGTCGAGCCCCGGCGCGAGGCGCTGGGGCAGCGGACGAAGGCAGCGGCGACCCGACGAGCGCGCACGGCCGACCGACGAGCGTCGAGCCTCAACCGCGTCGCGGCGCCGGAACCTCCCGCCTCATCGATCACCGCCCTGATCGACGACTACATCACCTTCCGGCGCAACTCCGCCGACGGGCCGAAGGACCGGCATCTCACCGAGACCCGGCGCCTGCTGCGGCGCCTGCTGGTCGAGGCCGGCTGGCGCGAGGCGCGGGAGATCGATCTCGGATCGTGGCAGGCGGCGATGGCAGCGGTCGCCAGTGCAGAACCAGCTTCCACCAGAGGGACCCGGCGACCAGGAGCAGGGCGCCGCCGCGGCGATGCTGAGCGGCCGTCGTCCACCCCGATGGCGGACCTCGAGCGCACCCGCCGCGGCCGCGAGGCGTCGCAGCGGCTCTCGAACAACACGCTCAACCACTACCGCGCCGCCTGGAAGGCGTTCACCAAGTGGGCGCACAACGCCGGCGAGATCGAGAAGAACCCCCTCGCCGGACTCGTGCGCTACCGCACCGCGGGCTTTGAGCGTCGCAGGAGGCTCGCCCTGAGCGTCGAGGGCTTCCGACGCCTCTTCGCGAGTGTGTCGACGTCCGACGTCACCAGGGCCGGCCTGGACGGCCGGGCGAGGGCGATGCTCTACCTCGTCGCGGTCTGCTCAGGGTTCCGGCGCGGCGAGCTGGCGGCGCTCGAGCCCGCGAGCCTTCGGCGTGGCGCGGACGGCCGGCTCGTGGCGCACCTGCCGGCATGGGCGACCAAGAACGGCGAGACGGCGACTCAGCCGATGCTCCCCGACGTCGAGGCGGCGATGGCATGGGTCGCGTCGCGCCCGGCACGGACACCACTCTGGCCCGGCCTGGGCGATCTCGGCGCCGCGGCGATGCTCCAGGCGGATGCACGGGCGGCGGGAGTCGCGACCAGCTCACCGGATGGTCGTCGGCTCGACTTCCACTCGCTGCGCCGGACGTTCGGCACGTGGCTCGTCACCGAGTACCGGGTGCACCCGAAGCTGGCTCAGGAACTGATGCGGCACTCGAGCGTGGAGTTGACGATGATGCTCTACACCGAGGTCGACGCCGCGGATCTCGGCGCCTCAATCGGGCGACAAGTCGGCGCAGTGAACCCGCGCAAGCTTGCGCAGACGGACCCCGATGGAATCGGGGTTGTAGCGGGGTCGTGTTTTGACGCTCGGGCTGTGGAGCCGATGGAATCGGGGATTGTGCCGAACACGATTCCCGACTGTGAGTCGGACGCAACGGCGCAAGGTTCCGACCCTCCGCTCCGTGCACTTGGGCTTGGGGATGCGCGGCAGTCACGAGGCGCCGACCGATGATCCAGTCCCCCGCATCGATGCGCGATCAGCCGCGCCTTCGCATCGCCTGGCGGGCGTTCGTCGAGGCCGCGTCGCGATGGCGCGGCGAAGAGGTCTCGCTCGAGCTCGCGATGGAGCTCGCCGAACGACTGCGGCGCGCGGCCGGCGAGGCGGAGGTCTCAGTCCGCACGCTGCACGATGCCACCGACGCGATCCTCACCGGCCTGTCGGCGCGGCATCATGACGCGGGGTCGACCGTCCCCGACTGGCGACACGCCGCCGCGATTCGCGCGGCGATCGCCGCCGCGGGAGATCGCCCCGACCCCTCCGGCGGGGCCCAGGGAACCCCGAGCCCGCCCGCGACTCCGGCCGCTCTCGCCGAGTACGTCGCTGCCGCGGCCGCCTGGCGCGGAACGCTTCCCGATCGCCGCGCTGCCGCGGCCTGGGCGGACGTGATGCGTCGTCGCAGGGGCGAACGGTTCGTCACGGCGACCCTGATTCGAGACCTGGTGGACGCAGTGAGCACCGGTCGCGTGGCCAGCCTCTGCGTCGCGAGGGACCGCGTGAATCGTCGTCACCGCACCATCGCGATCGAGACAGCGGACCGCGCCGCCGGCCCGCCCGAGCCTCGCCACCTCATCGAAGACGAAGAGGGAACACCCGCCGCGCTCCCGACCCGGGAGCGGTGGAGTGAGTTCGCCGCCGCGGCCGCGACGTGGCGCGGGGCGAAACTCGACGAACGCGATCCCCTCTCCTGGGCGGATGCATGGAGACGCCGATCCCGGCGTCCTCGAGTCACCGACGAGCTGCTCACCCTGGCGGTCGCGGCGATCTCCGCGGCGGAGGCGGGGATCAAGCTCGCGGTGCGTGGCGAGAACGTGGGGCCGGACTTCATGGAGGGCGTCCGGCGCGCCGACCTCGCCGCGGGCGTCCCGGTCCCGGCCGCCGCCGCGACGTCCGCCACGGCGAGCGACCTTGCCGTCGACGAGCCGGCCGGGGAAGGTCCGGACGGGGCCCCGGGGGGCGGGGGGCGGGGGGCGGGGGAGGGTGCTCGCGGGTCCTTCCGGCAGGGGGGAGCGGGTCCGCGGTGAGGCGAGCCGCTGAAATCTCACACACACGTCACCTCGCCGACCCCCTCCTCCTCCTCCTCCAGCTCTTCCGCGGCCGCATGCACCGAACTGACGTGATCCGCGCCACCCGCATCGCTCCGCCGGCCCCGAAAGAGCGCGTCGCACCCGTCGACGCCGCGCCCTGCTGCCGCCTCTCCGTCCTGGTCCTCCAGACTGTGGTCTTCGCGAAGGCGCCGCTGATCACCGAAGCGGTCGCCGCGATCGTGTTCCGAGGCGATCCCGACGTCGCCAACCGCAAGCGGCCAACCGTCTGGCGCACCCTGAACAAACTCGAGCGCGGCGGTCTCGTCGAGCGACTGACGCCCCGCGGCGGATACAGCGCGACCGAAGCCGGCCGCCGCGTCGTCATGCCCACATGAAATGGTGAGCGCAGTGAGCGCTAATCAGGATGGGCACGCGGCATCATGATTCCGGTTCGCTCCCTGCGGTGATGGTCGGGGGCGCCCGTGCCGCTGGCGGGCGCCCTCCTCTCTCACTCAAGCCCCGTTTCCAAGGATCAACACCATGAGCGTGAACGAAACCCCGGAGCGTCCCTTACCCAATCCCGGCGAGGTCGTCTTCATCGAAGCCGGCAAGCTGCGCGTCGGCGTCCGCGTCTTGAGCGTCCGCGAGCATCGGCAGGCGATCGCGTTGCACGAGCAGTACACCGACCTCGCGAGCGGCGACTCGCCGGAAGCCTCAGACGCCAAGGTGGACGAACTGGGGCGCCTCCTCCTCGTCGATCCCGACGGTGGCGACATCACCCAGAGGCTCCTGGGATCCCTCTCGACGATGCAGTTCTGGAACACCATCCGCCGAGCGTTCCGCGTGCAGGTGACAGGCAGCGACGACGAGGGCGATCCCGAACCGACGGCCGACGAAGTGGCCTCCGGCGCTCCGGCGAGTGACTGACTTCCACAGGACACCGGGCCGCCCCGCGCCCGACCGCACTGACGCCCCCTGAGAGCTCAGGCAACCATGCAGCAGAAGTCCGGCGTAGACATCCCCGTCCGAGTGAAGGACGAGACCGCAGCAGGTCTCCGCGCCATCTCGACCAGGGTGAAGGCGTCCCTTGGGGAACTGCGGAAGTCAGTGATGATGGACGGGCTCCCGGGCGGTGCGGGAGGCCTTCGTGGCGCAGCCGGCGGACTCACGCCCGGCATGGCGTCCAGGGCGATGCGCGGGGGCGCGGCCGGCATCGTCGCTGGCCTGGCGGTGGGTGAGATCAAAGGAACGGTCGACAAGCTGATCCAACTCCGCGATCGGAACGCGGAAGTGAAGATGAGCACCTACGACATGGTGCGGGCATACGCCGAGGCGATCCCAGTCTTCGGTCGCGTGTTCTCCATGGTGACCGGCCTGGGCGACTCGTTGCACGAACTGGCCACCGGCGAGGAAGCCGCCGCGAGGGCGGCGGCCCGTCGCAATCGTGAGATCGGCGCGCAGACCGCGGCGCTGCACGAGTCCCGTCGAGTCAGCCGTGAGATCGTCGCGGGCCAGCGGATGAGACTGGACGATCTGGCGAAGGAAGCAGCGCTGGCGCAAGCGTTGATCGGCCTGGACGAAGAGCGATCGCAGAACGTCCGCGACTTCTACGCGCTCGAAGCGCGGTATGGTGACCTGCGCAAGAAGCATGCTGCGGAACTGCAGGCATTCGACGATGCCAAGGCAGAGACCAGGAACCAGCTAAACCAGCTTCAGAACCAACTGGGATTCAACGATCGCGAGACAGGCGAGCAGGTCCACGCGTTCGACAGAGAGACGGAGCGAGAGCGACAACTGCTGGTCGGCCGACAGGGTACAGAGCTCGGCCTGGTCGAAGAAGCGGCATTCGCCACCCAGCAGCGCCGCCACGTCGAGGCCGCCCGCCAGGCGATGGAGCAACGCAAGGAGGATGAGCAGGAAGCGCAACGCAACGCGCTGAGGCAGCGGCTGGACCTCGAACATGACGTCTGGAATGCACGACGTTCGTTGACCGCGTCGCTCCTCACCGATGAGCAGCGCCAACGCCTCCGGTTCGAGGAGCAGTTCGCGGATCTCGAACGCCGCGGCGCTTCACGCTCTGAACTCGATCGACTCCGCATCCTCTTCGCGCAGCAGGGCATCGGCGCGGAGAACGACTACGGCATGATCCAGCGCGTGCAGGCGCAGTCGCTCGGCCGGTTCCAGCGCGATCGCGGAACTCTCGAGCAGCGCGAGGTGGCGCCGGAGCGCGCCGCGAAGGCAGCCGAAGAGACGGCGAAGGCGACCAAAGAGAGTGAGCGGCTGCTCACTGAGTTGCTCACCGAGGTGCGCAACCAGGGTCAGTCCACTGTCCAGGTGGTGGGATTCTGATGGTTGTCGTCTCCGCCGCGCCGCACCCAATCGACGAAGGACCACGACCCCAAGTGCCAAAGACCCCACCCGCATCGACGAAGCCCGGGCCCCCCTCAACCCCCGTCGACATGGACGCGTTGATGGCCGAGCAGCAGCGCAAGCTCGCGCGGATCTACGGCCTCGCCGTCTTTCAGATGGCGAGCCGCGACGTCTCCCCTCGGCTCCAGCGTCTCGTGAACCTCGCCAGGACGCAACTCCAGTCGCAGTCCGGCAAGGCGCGTCCCGAGTTCCAACACGTGTTCATGCGTGCCCAGAACTGGCCCGGGATGGTGCGCTGGACTGATCAGGCGCCCGAGGCGGCGAAGCGCCGCCTCGCGATGGAGGGTGAGATCAAAGAAGCTGAAGCCAAGGCTGGCGCGCTTCGCAAGCAAGCCGATCAGATCGTCGCGAAGGCGTGGGAGAAGGTCCATGCCGACGGCTGGGAAGCCGTGATCGGTGTACTGCGAAACGCTGAATCCTCGACCCGGTCAATGGCGGAGATCGCGCAGATGCTCGGCGACGTCGCCGACTGGTGGCCGATCCCGGACTCTGTGCCGATCGCACGGTCTGAGGACGCGGACGCGGATCGTCCAGAACAGCTCGACGACGCCACGCTTGCGGGGAAGCTCGCAACCGCGCTCGGACTCAGTGAATGAACGAGACCGCGATCGTTGATCTTCCGCCTGAGGAGCTCTCCCCGGAGACTCTCCTCCCCGAGCTCGAGCGGGTCGATCCAATGCGCCGCACGTGGATCCACGAGGCAGGACACGTCGTGCTCGCCGCGATCTACCACCGGAAGACGCTGGAGCTCTGCCTGGAACCATCGGACGAGTGGCAGGCGTGGATGAAGCACGAGACACTCCTCGGCGCCCACGACACCGCTCCGCTCCTGGTTCGTCAGGAGATCGTGATTCTGATGGGGGGAGTCGCAGCCGAGAACCTCATCCTCGGCAATCACACCACGCTTGACGACACTGGTCCGTCTCGTGACCTCAGGGACGCGCTTCGGCACGCTCGCTCACTGGCGGGGATCGACGCTGGACAGGCCGCCGCCAGGCGAATCGTCGACGAGGCGCTCGAGGTCGCGAGCGAAGCCCTCCGTGAACACAAAGACCTGATCCAGATGCTCGCTCACTTCCTGGCGGAGATGCGCAGCCTGCTTGACGTGATCCGGGGCTCAATCCAGCACCGAGCGTCCATTGAGCGACGACTGTCCGAGTCCGTGAACTCAAACCCCAGCAAGGCACTCTCCGAGCGGTTCTTCGCCGATCCCTTCCAACCCCGCTCACAAGGCCAGTCGCAATGACCACACGGACCAGCTCCACCACAGCCCCCGTTGACCCGCCGAGCACCACTTCCCGCCCCGGCGCTGAGTGCCTCTTGGACGCCGTGGCGATCACGCTGCCCATTGAATCCGACGACGACAAGCTCGGGACCGTGTACGCCGACATCGACCGGGGGCCGAAGCCGCACTGGCTCGGGGGGCTGATCACGCAGTTCGTGGGCACCGCGGGCTTCAAGGGCGTCTGTGGGCAGCCAGAGACCCTTGGGGCCGCGCTGCGGGAACCACTGACCGCCGAGGAGACTCTCGAGCGACTGGTGTCTCAGTTCCACCAAGGCGGTTCCGTGGCGGTCGGGCTCTTCCGGCTCAAAGGGGTGCTCTCGACGAACGTGCTCTTGCGGCTGCTCTCGGACGCGCTCAACGCTCGTCCTGTGTCCGACGTACGTGTTCAGCTCAACTGGCTCTGTGCGACGTACCTCGGATCATCCGCGGAGCCGTCCCTTCAGTGCGTCACCACTCGGCTGATCCGAAGCAGGAACTCTGCCCTGCGACCAGCAATGGACCTGATCACTGAGGGTCGGGTGGTCATTCCCAACCTCCGCTTCCGGGTCGCGCTCGAGCGCGCGCCGGAGCCGTCGGCTGAAGCGGCCGGGTGATCGATCGGCGACGGTTCACGGTCAGAGAGTGGCCCCGAGTACAGACGCTGTAACGCCCCGGCACCCGAAAGACGCCGCAGGGGCTCCGCGGCGGATGCGCCGGAGCCCTGAGGACAGCTCTGTAACACCGAGCGCCGCGTCGGCTCCGCGTGGGCGGTCTCTCGCACGATTGCCCCTTGACAGCGGTCGTTCGCGCTGTAGATTGCCCTCACGTCGCGGCCTCAGCAACCCGACACATTGAATCCCCCCTGCCCAGCGAGGCGTTACCTTCGCTGAGGCCGTTCGCCTTGCGGGCAGGGGATTGACACGAACCGTCGATGGAACGCCGTCGACGCTGAAGCCGGTAGCACTACCGGAATGTACCGGTTTTGATATGAAATCTGATGCGAATGATGCAAGAGTGAGATTCGGAAAAGCCTAGAAAACAAGGCATTTTCGAACATTCAAGAGTCCGCAGGATCGCCTTCCAAGCTGAATGTCGCCGGTTCGAACCCGGTCGCCCGCTTTGTCTGAAACCCTGCCGAACGCGCAGCTTGCGCGTTGTCCGTCCGCCTCCGGTGGGTGAGGGTGCGGCGCTTCCAGGCCGAGCGGTCGGTCAACTGACCGAAGTTCGCGGAGGTCGCTCCTCCCAGTCAATCTGCGGCACCCACGCTCGCCCGCGGTCTTCAAGGTCCGGCACTGCCACGCCACGGGGCCACGAGCGGGAGACGTCGGCGCATCGGCGCGCGAGCTTCGCCGCCGAACGCTCGACGTGGCGTTGCGCGTCGGGCTCGTCGGTGCGCGGCCGGCATCGGTGGCGAGCCGCGATCGCAGCGACCGGCTCGGCGTTCGCGCGCGTCCGCGCGCGAAGCCGGTCCGAGTTTCGGGATCGTCCGAGCGCGAAGCCGGTTTGAGCTTCGGGATCGTCCGCGCGCCAAGCCTGCGGACGCGTGCGCGAGGCGCGCCGCTGAACGCTCGACCCGGCGTTTCGCTCTGGGCTCGCCGGTCCGCGACCGGCATCGGTGATGAGCCGCGAGCGCCGATTCGCCCCGCGCCGCGCCGCCCGCGTCCGCGGCAGGCTGGAAGGCCGATACCCTCAACTCCTCGATGCTGCGATGGTCACTCCCGCTCGGCTCGCTCCTCGGAGTCAGGATCTTCGTCCATTGGACGTTCCTGCTCCTCCTGGCGTTCTTCATGGCCCGCCCGCTTCTCTCGGGCGATCCTGATGCGGTGGCGGCAGCGCTGCGCACCGCGGGGTTCATCGTCGCGATCTTCGGCTGCGTGCTCCTGCACGAGCTCGGACACGCGCTTGCCGCCCGCCGCTTCGGCATCGGCACGCGCGACATCACGCTGCTGCCCATCGGCGGCGTGGCTCGGCTGGAGCGCATGCCCACGGAGCCCGTCCAGGAGCTCGTCGTCGCGCTCGCGGGTCCTGCGGTCAACGTGGCGATCGCCGCGATCCTCATCCCGCTGGCGATCGCCATCGACGGAGCGGGTCTTCTCGAGAGCCTCGGACAGGGCGCGCAGGCGGCATCCTCCTCGGCCGAGCTCGCGCAGGCAGGCGCGGCTGCTGCCGAGGAAGACCCCGCGCGCGCGACGGCCGCGGGCGCGGACGTCGCGGCGCTGCACCATGCCCACTTTCTTGCGGCGCTGGGGCTGGCGAACGTCTTTCTCGTCGTCTTCAACCTGATTCCCGCGCTGCCGATGGATGGCGGGCGGGTGCTGCGGGCGCTCCTGAGCATGGGGATGGACCGCGGGCGCGCGACCGCGATCGCCGCGATGATCGGCCAGGGATTCGCGGTGCTCTTCGCGATCGTCGGCGTGATGAGCGGGAACTTCCTGCTGGTGCTCATCGCGTTCTTCGTCTTCCTCGCTGCCGGTGCGGAGGCGAGCTCGGAGCAGTTCCGCAGCTCGCTCGAAGGCCTCGACGTGCGCAGCGCGATCCTGACGCGATTCCGCGTGCTCCGCGCCGGCCAGCCGCTTCGCGACGCGGCCGCGGAGCTTCTTGCGGGCAGCCAGCAGGACTTCCCCGTCATCGCAGACGGGGCGAGCGAGGATCTCCGCATCGGCGACGTCGTCGGCATCCTGACCCGCGCCGCGCTGGTCCGGGCGGTCGCCGAGGGGCGGATCGACGCACCAATCGCGGAGGCGATGACGCCCGGCTGTCCGGTGGCATGGGTCGGCGATGATCTTCAGCACGCGCTCGAGCGCGCCCGGGCAGCGGCCGAAGGGGGCATCCCCGCAGTCATCGTGGTCTCGGATCTGCGGTCCGAAGCGAGCGACCCGCGGCGGCCCGGGCGGATCGTCGGCATCGTCACGCCGGAGAACGTCTCGGAGCTTGTGCTGCTCCGCAGTGCTGCCCGCTCCGGAGCCGGTGCGCGGCAGCGATGACGGCGAGAAGCTGTCGTCACCCCGGGGGGAGGCCGCGCCGCCGCCGACTGCGCGGGCCGAAACCGGCGGGTCGAGGAGCACCAAGCGACATGCTGATCGCCTGACTGGGGACTGCCCAGCGGGCTTGCGGCGGGCTCCGCGCGGCGGGCTCGCGGGGGGCTCCTCGGAGGGGGCATCGCGGGGGCACCGCCGGGCGGATACGCCGGGGGTACCGCCGGGGGATACGCCGGGGGGATAGCAAGATCAGCGGCCCCGGACGGAAGCGCGCGTGCCGCGGGGAGTCGCGCGGGGCCGCGTTCGGACTCCGGGAACCGGTTCTGCGCCGCTGTTCATGCAGGAAGCGCTTGCGAACTCGCAGCCCGCTCGCCAGAATCACGGCATGGGACGAGGGAGCCTGTGGGCGGGTGGGGCCTGTGGCGTTGCTGCGCTGGCGATCGGAGCGTGGGTGTGGCAGCGCACGCCTGCGCAGCAGGAGGGCGGGCTTCTCCTCGATGGACGATCCCGAGCCGGCTCGATCTCCGCAGTCGCCGCTGTCGCGCGGGTCGTCATCGAGCCGCCTCTCCCCGCGGTCGCGCTCGATCGCACGACGGCGGCGGGGCGGGTGATTCTCGCGCAGGTCGGCGCGGTGCGCGAGCAGCCGGAGAGCCCGCAGGCGTGGTACCGCCTGGGTCTGGCGTATCAGGCCAGCAACGACATGCTGCTCGCCCGGCAGTGCATGGAGCAGGCTGCCGAGATCGACGCTGACGCGCCGAGGCCGCGCTATCACCTCGCGCTGATCGCCGATCACGCGGGCGAGATCGAGCGTGCGATGGAGGCGATGGAGGCTGCGCTGGCGCGGGCGCCGCGCTATGCCCCGGGCTTCGTGCGGCTTGGCGAGTGGCACCTTGAGCGCGACGATCTCGACGCCGCTCAGGCGAGCTTCGAACGCGCGCTGGAGCTCGAGCCGCACTCGGTGCGCGCCCTTGCCGGCGTCGCCCGCGTCGCGCTCGGGCGCGAGGATCCGGAAGGCGCCGAGCGGGTCCTTGCGCCGGCGGTGCGACGCGGCGTTTCCGATCCGGCGCTTCATCGGGCGTACGGCGCGGCCCTCCAGCGTCTCGGGCGCGACGCGGAGGCTGAGGCGAGCCTCCTCGTCGCGCGGCGTCCGGAGCGTCCGCTGGCCGATCCGTGGCTCGCCGAGATGGACGAGTTCAGGGTCGACGTCCGGACACGGATGGAACAGGCGGAGCAGCTTGTCAGAGCGGGCCGCGCCGCGCAGGCGGTTCCTCTGCTCCTCGAGCTGCGCCGCGAGCAGCCGGAGAACGTCGGCGTCGTGGCCAATCTCGCGGTCGCCTATCGCGAGGCGGGCGACGCGCCGCGGGCGGTCGCGCTGCTTGAGCGCGAACTGCGCCGGACCCCTGGCGCCTGGCAGCTCCATTACAACCTCGCGCTTCTGCGCTACCACCGCCTTCCGAAGCAGGAGCCGGGCGAGCGCAGGACACCGGAGGAGCTTGCGGCGATCATTCCGCACGTCGATGCGGCGCTGCGGCTGAATGCGGCGCATGCGCCGTCATGGGCGCTGCGCGGCGATCTGCACGCCGCGTGCGGCGACCACGGCGCCGCCGCCGAGGCGTTCCGCCAGGCGGCGATCTCGGATCCCATGAACGTGGAGTGGCTGCTCAGGCAGGGCGATGCAGAGCTGGCAGCGGGGAATCGCGAGGTGGCGATCGCCACGTATCGCCGGGCGGCGACGCTCTTCCCGAGCGCTCCGGCGGCGGCGCGGCGGCTTGCCGAGGCGACGGCGATCCGCCCGCGCAGCGGCGCGGAGCCGCCGCTGCGCGACGCGGCGCTCCTGATCCAGTCGGAGCTGGTCGCCTCAGAGCCGGGGCCCGCCGGAGCGGCGCGTTGACCGAGCCTCCGCTGCCCCGCCGGCGCTGCGTCCAGACGCCGCAGGCCCGGCTTCCGCGGCGCGGCGCGGGCGCTCGCTCCGCGAGCTCGCTGGCCTCCCTTCGGTTCCGGGTGTTCCTGCCGACATTGCTCATGGGCCTCGCCGCCTGCGATCGAGAGGGCGTGCTGCCTCCGGCATCCGGCGCAGGAGAGGCGGCGACGGCGCTGCGCGAAGCCGCATCGGGGAAGCGCCAGGAGGCGCCGCGTGCGGCAGGCGAGCCCTCCGCTTCCGCAGGCGCCGATGCGGGCGCTTCCATCGCCGCGCTGGACGAGGGAACCCTGGCCGCCGATCCGCCGTTCGCCGAGATCGCCGAGGAGGCCGGGCTCGTCTTCACGTGGTCCAGCGGCCACGCGGGGCGCCATCTGAATCCCGAGATCGTCGGCGGCGGCGTCGCGCTGATCGACTACGACGGCGACGGCGACCTCGACGTGTACTTCGTCCAGGGGGGATCCGTGCTCGGCGGCGGCGAACCCAATCGCCTCTTCCGCAACGACGGCGGGATGCGATTCGTCGACGTGACGGAGAGCGCGGGAGTCGGTGATCCGGGCTACGGCTTCGGTGTCGCGGTCGGCGACTACGACAACGACGGACGATGCGATCTCTACGTGACCAATCTGGGGCGGAACACGCTCTATCGCAACCGGGGCGACGGTACCTTCGAGGACGTGACCGAGCAGGCGGGCGTGGGGGAGCTGCGCTGGAGCTCGAGCGCCGCATTCGTCGACTTCGACGGCGACGGACACCTCGACCTCTACGTCTGCAACTACCTGAACTGGTCGCACCAGACCGAGCGCGACTGCCGCGGCGCCTGGGATCTGCCCGACTACTGCTCACCGGCTGCGTATCGCGCCCCCGCACGCGACACGCTCTATCGCAATCGCGGAGACGGAACCTTCGAGGACGTGACCGAGCTGCTGGGCATCGACGGCGCGCTCGGCACGGGGCTCGGCGTCGGCGTCGGCGACTTCACCGGCGACGGCCGCATGGAGATCTTCGTCGCCAACGACGGCATGATGAACCACTTCTGGGTCCGCGGCGCCGACGGCCGTTTCCGCGACGAGGCGCTGCTCCGCGGATGCGCGACGGACGAGGCGGGCCTCGTGAAGGCGGGCATGGGCGTCGCCGTGGCCGACCTCGACGGCGACGGCGATCTCGACATCCTCGTGGTCAACCTTCAGCGCGAGACCGACTCGCTCTTCAGGAACGAAGGGTCGTACTTCCGCGACGCCACCGCGAACATGCGCCTCACCGTGCCCAGCAGGGCGTTCACGCGGTTCGGCGTGGGCTTCTTCGACTTCGACAACGATGGCAGGATCGACCTCTACTACGCGAACGGGCGGGTCCAGCGGCGCGCCGGGAGCGCGCCGGGGCCGGCTCCCGAGCGCGAGGATCCCTACGCCGAAGTCAACCTCCTGCTGAGGGGCGTCGGCGACGGCGGGCGCGTCGCCTTCGAGGAGTGGCTGCCGCGCGGAGGTACGTCGCCGTCGATCGTCCGGACCAGCCGCGGCGCGGCGTTCGGCGATCTTGACGGCGACGGGGCGATCGACATCGTCGTGGTCAACCGCGACGCTCCGGCGATGCTGCTGCGGAACGTCGCCGCGGCTCGGAGCGGCGATCATGCAGATCGCGGAGTTCACGGGGGTCACGGGGGCCATGCGGAGCGCGGAGATCATGCGGATCGCGCAGGGCGCTCGGATGCAGCGGACCGCCCGCACCACTGGATCATGGCTCGGGTCCTCGAGGCGAGCGGCCGCCACGCGCTCGGCGCCGAGGTCCGCTTCTCGGTCGGCGGCCGGGCGATCCGGCGCGACGTCGCCCCGGCGCTGAGCTACTGCTCGTCGAACGACCCTCGTGTGCATCTGGGGCTCGGGGACGTGGCCCGCGTCGATGCGATCGAGGTCCGCTGGGCGGATGGCGCAACCGAGCGATTCCCCGGCAGCGACGCCGGCCGGATCGTCGAGCTCCGGCGCGGCGCGGGCGAGGCGGTGCCGGCGCGCGACGCGCGATGAGGGGCTCCGCCGCCGGATCGCTCGATCGAGCAGCGCGTCGCGCTTCGAGGCCCTCCGAGGCGTCGCCGAGCGCGGAGGGCAGGTGCGAGCCGGAGGGCGCGTCGGGGGTCGCTCCCTGCCGCAGCGTCCCGTCCCGCTCGGCGCTCCCGGAGGTCTCGGCGCCGAGCGGGATCGGGGCGGGAAGGCTGCCGATTCGACGGACCGTCGGACTCTGCGGGGTTTCGCTACGCTGCCCGTCCCATGAGACCCGCGACTTGCCCCATCGATGACGGCGCCCGCTCTGGGACCGGCCTGCGGCCCGTTCCGGGCGGAGGATCCGTGCATGCGGCGCCGGACGCGCTGCCGGCGATCGCGTCGCCGCGCCGAGCGGCGGCGCTCGCCGCACGCGCCCTCGGCGCCGCGGCGGTCGTGCTGGCGCTCGCCGCGTGCACGACGCGGTCGGCGATCTACGAGGGCCGCGCCGCGGACACGGTCTGGGTTGCGATGAAGGCGGCGGCGGAGAATCCGCGCTACGACGACTGGCACGTCATCCAGAACGACGTCTACGCGGACGAGGCGATCCGGCAGGTGCACATCTATCGGCGCCTGCGCCGCGACGTCGTCGGGCCGGGCGTCCAGCCGTTCAGGCAGGATGCCGAGTACCGGCTCCGCGCGAGCTTGGGGGAGGCGAAGTCCGGCGATCCGGAAGTCACCGTCGTAAGCCGCGACTCCGCGATCCCCGCGCACGCCTGGAGCGAGATCGAGCGCTATCTCGACGAGATCGACGAGCTGATGGGCGGAGACCCGACCATCGATCGCATCTCGCCGACCGGCTCGCGTTCCGGGGCCGCCGAGTAAACTCCCGATCGCGCTCTGCGCGCATCGTTCTTCTGCCCGCGTCTCGAACCCGGCCCCGGCCTCCCGCGCCGAGGCGTGCCCTGGAGATTGCACCCCATGCCGACCTCGATCACGATGACTCCCTCCGGCCTCAGCGTGCCGGATGAACCCTACATCCCGTACATCGAGGGCGACGGAACCGGGCCGGACATCTGGCGTGCCTCGGTGCGGGTCTTCGACGCGGCGGTCGCGAGGGCCTACGGCGGGAAGCGGCGCATCCACTGGTTCGAGGTGCTCGCGGGAGAGAAGGCGTTCAATGCCACGGGCAACTGGCTTCCCGACGCGACGCTCGATGCGTTCAGGAAGCACCTCGTCGGGATCAAGGGGCCGCTGACGACGCCGGTCGGCGGCGGCATCCGCTCGCTCAACGTCGCGCTGCGGCAGATCCTCGATCTCTACGTCTGCCTTCGGCCCGTCCGCTACTTCAAGGGCGTCCCCAGTCCCGTGAAGCGCCCCGAGGACGTCGACATGGTGATCTTCCGGGAGAACACCGAAGACATCTATGCGGGCGTCGAATGGGAGGCGGAGAGCGACGGCGCGAAGAAGCTCGTCGCGTTCCTTCAGGGCGAGATGGGGGTGAAGAAGATCCGCTTCCCGGCGACGAGCGGCGTCGGCATCAAGCCGGTGTCGCGGGAGGGGTCCGAGAGGCTGATCCGCGCCGCCATTGAGTACGCGCTCCGCGAGGGCCGCCGAAGCGTGACCTTCGTGCACAAGGGCAACATCATGAAGTTCACCGAGGGGGCGTTCCGCGACTGGGGGTACGCGCTCGCCTCCCGCGAGTTCCGCGAGCAGACGGTGAGCGAGCGGGAGACCTGGATCCTCGGAAACGCGGAGGCGAAGCCGGGGCTCTCCGCCGAGGAGAACGCCCGCATGATCGATCCCGGGTACGACATGATGACCCCGGAGCAGCGAAGCGCCGTGATCGCCGAGGTCGAGGCGGCGCTGCGGCTGCGGGCGACCCACGGCGAGAGCCGGTGGAAGAAGAAGCTCCTGATCCGCGACTCGATCGCCGACATCACGCTCCAGCAGGTCCTCACCCGCGCGAAGGACTTCGACGTGATCGCGACGATGAACCTCAACGGCGACTACCTCTCCGACGCCCTCGCGGCGCAGGTGGGCGGCATCGGCATCGCGCCCGGCGCGAACATCAACTACTCGACCGGCCACGCGATCTTCGAGGCGACCCACGGCACGGCGCCCAAGTACGCCAACCTGGACAAGGTCAACCCCGGCAGCGTGATCCTCTCCGGCGAGATGATGCTCCGCTACATGGGGTGGGTCGAGGCCGCCGACCTCATCATCGCCGGCATGGACGGAGCCATCGGCGCCCGCACGGTCACCTACGACTTCGAGCGCCTCATGACCGGGGCGACCCTGGTGAAGTGCTCGGAGTTCGCCGACCGGATCATCGAGCACATGGGCGCTGCCGCGCCGGTTGGCGCCGCATGAGCGCCGATCGCGGGCAGGCGCCCTCCGAGGAGTCCGACGGAACGTCCGCGGAAGTCTCCGGCGCCGCGCCGTCGGCGGGGTACCCGCCGAGGCTGATCCTCTCGACCGCGCTCGCCATCGCCTGGCTGACGCTGCCGGCGCTGGCCGGCTTCTATCTGATCGCCAGGATCGGGGCGGTGAACGAATGGCTGGCCGCCCGCGGCGATGCGGGGCTCTGGGTCTTCGGCGGTCTCTTCGCCCTGGCCAGCGGCTTCGGCCTGCTTCCGACGTACGCCTGCGCGGTCCTCGGGGGCTGGGCGTTCGGGTTCGGCAACGGCATCGCGGCAGCGCTGGCGGGATTCCTCGGCGGTGCGACGATCGGGTTCGCGATTTCGCGGCTCGTCGGTGGCGACGCGATCCGCCAGCGCATCGACCGGCACCCGCGGGCGGGGCTCTACCGGAGCGTCTTCGTCGAGCGCGGCTTCGCGCGGACGCTCGGCGTCGTCGCCCTGCTGCGCATGCCGCCGAACTCGCCCTTCGCGCTGACGAACCTCGCGATGGCGGGGGCCGGCGTGCGCTACCTTCCCTTCGCGCTCGGAACCGCGGCGGGGATGCTCCCCCGGACGGCGGTGATGGTCGCCGTCGGCGCCGCAGGGCGCGCCAGCGGGGCTGCGGATCTCCAGTCGGTGGCGCAGAACAAGGGCGTCTGGTTCCTGATCACCGCGGTGATCGCGTCGATCGCGGTGCTCGCGATCCTCGGGGCCGTCGGCAGCGCCGCCGTCAGGCGTCTCGAGGCGTCCAGTCGGGCAGGCGGCGCTCCTCGGAGCCTGCGCGACGGAGAGCCTTCAGCCTCCCCGAGATCGTGAGTCCGGGAGATCATCTCGGGGTCCGTCGCCGCGACCCTCTACGAACTCGATGAACTCGACGAGCTCGATCAGCTCGATCGCTCGAGCGGACGAGGCTCGGCTGCCCGAGGAGCTCACGGCGATCGCGGCGAGAGCGAAGGACGCCGCGGCCGGTCCCTTCGGCCCGAACGTCCGCGGCGCCGAGTTTCGCGAGCAACTGCGTCGGCCCTTGGAGCTGAAGATCCGGAGCATGCCGGGCGCCCGAGCCGGCGCCGCGCGGTTCGGTGACGCAGCGTCCTCGCGCCGCAGCCGGCGCCGCGGAGCCGCCAGGGGATCCGTCGCGGACGGCTCGGACGGCGCGCAATCCGCAGGGTCCTCGAGCGATCGTGCGACGCCGAAACCGCGCTCCGATGGCACCACCGTCGCGGCTGCGCGGTGCGGTTCACTCGGACGGGCGATCGTGCTGCGCCTCCTCCTCGAGGATGCAGATTCCCCGGGCGACGGCGAGCTCGAAGTCGGTGCAGCAGTCGACCTGGCGCAGGCGCTCGCCGGCACCGAGGGACCGGAGCTTCTCGAGCCTCGACGCGTCGATCCCTGCGAGCACGATGCGTCGGCCGTCGAGGGCGAGGCGATCAAGCAGGCTGCCGAGCGTCCGCGCGGCCTGTTCGCCGAGTCGGGCCATCGGCGCGACGTCGAGGACGACCAGGCGAACGCTCGGAGGCAGCCGCTGGGCCCACGCGACGAGATCGGGGAGGCGGTGCGAGCGCCCCCCGTCCGCTGCGCCTTCGAGCTCGGTTCGGCTTGGCCGGAGGTGGTAGATCGCCAGGCCTTCCGGCAGCCCGAGGTCGGCGCTCGCGACCGGCGACCGCTCGATCTCGGCGATCGGGACGCGGAGGTCCTGCACGATCACCACGACCAGGAAGAGCACCGGCGGGAACATCGCGAACGCGGGAGTCCAGCCGAAGACGACCGTGCCGAGGAGGGCGCCGAGGACGAACGAGCCGAGGACCGAGCCGAGGAGCGCCAGGCGCATGAGCGGCCCGCGTCCGCCGTCGTGCGGACCCTCCGCGCCCGGCCGCGACGGGGCTCCGCCCTCCCCGCGCCGCCCTGGATCGACGCGCGACCAGAGCAGTTGGGCGGCCTCGAGACCGAGGTCGGTGAGCACGCCGGTGACGTGGGTGGTGCGGACCACGCCGCCGGAGATCCGCGTGATCGTGGCGTTCTGAAGCCCCATCGCCAGCGATCCGATCAGCAGGAGCGGCATCAGGTCCAGAAGCGACTCGGCGCCTGGATCGGGGCGCGGCGCCGCGCCGAAGATCGACCCGGCGGGCGCGAGTCCGCTCGCGGAGAGCCGGATCTCGAGTCCCACCGCGAAGGTCGCCAGCAGCACCGTCTCGATCGCCATCGGGAGGACGTAGATCGACTCCCAGCGCCGGCGCCGGCCGAGCTCGGTGGCGAGGCCGGAGATCGTCGCCCCGGCCAGGAAGGCCAGCAGGATCGCGGCGGCGGAGAGGGCGAGTCCCCATGCAGCCTCGCCGACGTCGCGCCCGAGCTGCGAGGCGGTCCCCGTGACATGCGAGATCGCCGAGCCGCAGGCGATCAGGGCGACGATGTTGGAGTATCCGGCGACCCAGGCGAGCGTGATGGCCAGCCGCGCCTGCTGGACGAAGGAGTGGGCCGGCGCCGCGAACATCGTCGCTCCGAGCGTAGCAGCGCCCGATGACGGCCGATCTGGCCGCGAGCGCCCGGCTCCGCTCAGGTCAGGTATGCCTTCGTCACGTACTGCTGCATCATCCGCTGCGTCGTGAAGAAGGACCCGTTGATCGCGATGGCGTTGCGCATCACGCGGAGGTAGTCCTCGGTCCGCTGCGCGTACATCGGGACGATGAGGTTCTCGAGCTTGTCGTAGAGCGAGGCCGCGTCGGAGGCATTGCGGGCCTCGTCGCTCGGGGCGTGCATGTCGACGGAGCGCGCTCCGGAGCTCCAGTCGTCCGCGCCGATCGCCCACCCCGTGACCCCTTCGACGCAGCCCTCGAGCCACCAGCCATCGAGCGTGCTCAGGCTCGGAACGCCGTTGAGCGCAGCCTTCATCCCGCTGGTGCCGGAGGCCTCGAGCGGCGGCTGCGGCGTATTGAGCCAGAGGTCGACTCCGGGAATCAGCACCTGCGCCAGCGCCATGTCGTAGTTGGGCAGGTAGACCGCGGCGACATCCGTCCGGAGCGAGTCGAAGGCGGCGACGATGCGCTTGATCATCTCCTTGCCGCCGTGGTCGTTGGGATGCGCCTTGCCGGCGAAGACGAGCTGGATCCGCCCGACGTCGCGGGAGATGCGCCGCAGCCGGTCGAGGTCGGAGAGGATCAGCTCGGCCCGCTTGTAGGCCGTCGCCCGCCGGGCGAAGCCGATCGTGAAGGTCTGCGTCTCGAAGCCGGCGTTCGTGCGCCAGTTCACCAGGTCGATGAGCGTCCGCTTGGCGCGGCGGTGCGCCTCGCGCAGCAGCGCCAGATCGATCTTGTGGGCCGAGCGCAGCGAGAAGTTGTCCTGGCGCCATCCGGGAAGCTGCGCATCGAAGAGCTCGGCGAAGGGCTTGCAGACCCACGTCGGCGCGTGGACGCCGTTGGTGATCGAGTCGATCGGATACTGCCCGAAGAGCGCCCGCGAGACCTCGCCGTGACGCTTGGCGACGCCGTTGATGAACCTGCTCAGCGAGAAGCCGAGGAAGGTCATGTTCAGCATCCCGTCCGGACAGATGCCGGCGCCGCAGCGGGGATCGCCGAGGGTGGCGAAGAGCGACGGTTCGAGCTCGCTGCGGACGAGATCGAGATCGAACTTGTCGTGTCCCGCCGCGACCGGGGTGTGCGTCGTGAAGACGCCGCGGCGGCGGACGGCTTCGAGGAGCCGGGGCTCCGACGGGGGCATTCCCGCGACCTCCGACTCCTCGCGAAGCAGTTCGAGCACCAGCAGCGCGGCATGCCCTTCGTTCATGTGGCAGTGGTCGATCCGTCGGTACCCGAGCGCCCTGAGCATCCGCACGCCGCCGACGCCGAGCACGATCTCCTGCGCGAAGCGGCCCGGCGCGTCGCTGCGATAGAGCTTGCGGGTGATGGCCCGGTCGGCCTCCGAGTTCTCCGGCAGATCGCTGTCGAGCATGAAGACGGGCACGACGTGGCCGGCGGCGCCGCGCACGTCATACCGCCACGCCCGGAGCTGGACCGTCCTTCCCGCGATCGTCACCGAGGCCCGCGCCGGCGTGAGGCGCATGTGCTCGAGCGGATCCCACTGCGTCGCATCCTCGACCTGCCAGCCATCGGCAAGCAGCGACTGGAAGAAGTACCCCTCGCGGTGCAGCAGCGTCACCGCCGCCATGTCGATGCCGAGATCGGCGGCGGCGCGGATCGAGTCTCCCGCGAGGATGCCGAGGCCTCCCGCGTAGGTCGGGATGTTCGGATCGAGCCCGATCTCCATCGAGAAGTACGCGACCGCCAGCCGCTGCACGCGCAGGAAGGCCTCTCCGTCGGGGTTCTCGATGGACCCCGGCGCGGCCGGAGCGAAGTCTGCCGGGCCTGTGACCGGGGCGGCGGCTGCGAATGTCTCGATCATGGGCGAGGGCGGGTTCGGTGAAGCTGGCGGGGCGGTTGCGGGTGGATCGTGAGTGTAACGCGACCGCCCGTTTCGTCGTACGCTTGCTCGATGAGCCCGTCCGCCCCGCAGGGGAGCTGCCAGAGCGTCCAGTCGCGACGAGTCCTGCGCACGGTCGCGCCCGACGCGGCGCCGAGCCCGCGCACCGGCGCCGCGGCCCCGTCGCCCCGCTTCGTCGCCAGCGTCAACCCCGCCACCGGCGAGACCCTCGGCAGCGTCGCTCTCGATGATCGGCGGACGCTCGACCGCGCACTCTCCCGGGCGCAGGCCGCGCAGCGGGCGTGGCGTCGCGTCCCCGCGCCCGTCCGCGGCGAGATCGTGCGGCGCATCGGCGAGGGCCTTCGGCGCGAGAAGGACCGCCTGGGACTGCTGGTGTCGCTCGAAGTCGGCAAGATCCGCTCCGAGGGGCTCGGCGAGATCCAGGAGGCGATCGACATCGCGGACTTCGCCGTGGGACTCTCGCGGCAGCTCTACGGCCTCTCGATGCACTCCGAACGCCCCGGTCATCGCATGTTCGAGCAGTGGCACCCGATCGGGACCGTCGGAGTGATCACCGCGTTCAACTTCCCCGCCGCGGTCTGGGCGTGGAACGCGATGATCGCGGCGGTCTGCGGCGATGCGGTCCTCTGGAAGCCGAGCCTGCTCGCCCCGATCGTCGCCGTGGAGATGACCGAGGTCGTGCACCGCGTCCTGCGCGAGCAGGAGCTCTTCCGGCCGACGCCGGAGCGCGACGGCGCCGAGGCGGTCGATCTCTTCCCGCTGGTGATCGGCACCGACGAGGAAGTCGGCGAGCCGATGATCGCCGATCGACGGCTTCCGCTCATCAGCGCCACCGGAAGCTGCCGGATGGGTCGGCGCGTCGGCGAGGTGGTGGCGCGGCGGCTCGGCCGGACGCTTCTCGAGCTCGGCGGGAACAACGCCGTGATCGTGCTGCCGGATGCCGATCTCGACCTCGTCCTCCGCGCCGTCCTCTTCGGCGCCGTCGGAACCGCCGGCCAGCGCTGCACCACGACGCGCCGCCTCTTCGCGCACCGGGCGATCGCGGAGCCGCTCATCGCCCGGCTGGTCGCGGCCTATCGGCGCACGACGATCGGCGATCCGCTCGACGCGGCGACGCTGCTCGGACCGCTGATCTCGCGCGGCGCCGTCGAGGCGATGGAAGGGGCGCTCCGACGGGCGCTCGACGAGGGCTGCGAGATCCTCTGCGGCGGGCTCGACGGCATCGCGCGCTGCGCTGCGGAGCCGCGGCTTCGAGGCGGCCACTTCGTCGAGCCGACGATCATCCGCGTCCCGCGCGGCCGCGACTGCGCCGTCGCCCGCGAGGAGACCTTCGCGCCGATCCTCTACGTCTTCGAAGTCGACTCGCTCGAGGAGGCGATCGAGCGGCAGAACGAGGTCGATCAGGGGCTCTCCAGCGCGATCTTCACCGACTCGGTCCGCGCAGCGGAGCGTTTCCTCTCCGCGGACGGCAGCGACTGCGGCATCGCCAACGTCAACATCGGCACCAGCGGCGCCGAGATCGGCGGCGCCTTCGGCGGCGAGAAGGACACCGGCGGCGGCCGCGAGAGCGGCAGCGATTCATGGAAGCAGTACATGCGGCGGCAGACCTGCACGGTGAACTTCTCCGGGGCGCTGCCCCTCGCCCAGGGTGTCGTCTTCGAGGCTCCCTCGGAGGATGCCCCGATCTGAGCAAGCCTCATCGCGCTCCGGCGCCGTCGGCGGTCGGCCGCGGCGGGGCCGCCGTTGCAGGTTGATCACCGAACGGTCCCTCCATCGATGTCGCAGCCGGTCTCGAACATCGTGCATCTGCGCCGCCCCGCGGTGATCCGCATGGTGGAGGAGCCCTTCGTCCCCGCGAGCTCCGTCATCGGCAGGGCGGAGCGGACATGGCGGCGGCTGCGTGCGGAGAACCCGGCCTGTTTCGACGGTCGGCTGCTTCACGTCCTCGGCCTCTCGCGCAACGGCCACGGCGGCGCGACGATCCATGCCGCAGAGTGCGCCTACCGCTGGCATGCCGCGGCGCTGGCGGGCGTGCCGACCGGAGTGCGCCCGCTCGGGGTCAAGGGAGTCCTGATCGCCGACGGCGCGGTCCTGCTCGGCCGGCGCTCGGCGGCCGTGGCGGGACATCCCGGCTGCTGGGAGTTCGCCCCCGGCGGCGGCGTTCCGCCGGGCACGCCCCCCGAGCTCCAGCTCCGCCGCGAGCTGTGCGAGGAGACGGGCATCGACGGCGCCGGCGCATCGGCCGTGCCGCGGGCGCTCTTCCTCGATCGCTCGGTCCTGACGTGGGAGCTGGTCTTCACGCTGCGCCTTCCGCGGCGCGTCGCTGCGACCGCGGTCGACGGCGAGTACGAGGAGCTCCGCTGGACTCCCATCGATGCGCTGCCATCGGTGACCGGCGATCGCGTCACGCCCGCAGCGAGCGCGATCGCGGCGCTGGTGCGGCGCTGGACCGACCTTCCGGCGACGGTCTCCTCGAGCGCCGCGCGATGACCGAGCCGATCGCCGTGCTGCATCAGACGCCGCGCGAGGCGATCGTCATCAAGCCCGCGGGGCTCTCCGTCGAGCTGCCGCGGCTGAAGGAGGACTCGATGTCGCTGATCGCGTGGGCGCGGCGGCGGTGGCCCGCGGCCGCGCCGAGGCTCCCGCACCGGCTGGACCGCATCGCCCGCGGGCTCGTCGTCATCGCCCTCGACCCGGAGGCGGCCGCGTTTCACGCCCGCATGGTCGCCGCGGGGCGATGGGGGAAGCACTATCTCGCGCGCGTCGCCTCCGACCCGGACGACTCGCTGCGGCTCGTCGGCCGTCACGGCGCCTTCCTCAAGGAGCGCGGCCGCCGCACGGAGATCGTCCGCAGCGGCGGCCGCCCAGCGCGGCTCGAGGTGCTCGCCGCCGCCGAAGCGCCGGAGCGCCCCGGCCAGTCGCATCTGCTCATCCGGCTCGAGACCGGCCGGCGGCATCAGATCCGCGCCATGCTGGCGCATCTGGGAGCGCCGATCGCCGGCGATCCGATCTACGGCGCGGGGATCGGGCGGCGCGGCGACGAGGCGATCCGGTCCCGTTCGCCGGAGCAGGGCGCGCCGTATCTCGAGCATGCCGTCCTCGAGCTTCCGCTCGCCTCCGATGATCGCGCCCCGACGGTCTTCTGGCAGCCCGAGGACGCCCGGCGCGAACGGCTCGCCGAGTCGATGCGCGGAGCGCTGACGGCGCTCGTCGACGACCTGCGCGGCGGTCGAGTCACCGTCGTCGGAGCGTCTCCATGAGCTGCGACGGCGACTCCGCCGCGCCGGTCCGGCAACTCAGCCACGCCGCCTCGCAGATGGCCAGCCGCGCGGCGCGGTCGGCGGGAGCGCCGGCGCTCTCCGGGTGGACGAGCTGGCGGGCGATCTGCGCTTCCGGCGCGTCCGCGGCGAGCGCCTCGCAGTCGACGAGGCGCCCCGCCTCGTCGCGCAGCGCGATCGTCTGCTCCCCGATCTCGACGAGTCCCAGCGGACCGGTGATCGCGAGCCTGCGCCGCCACGCCGATGCGGTGGAGATCAACCCGACCGCGACGGCGCCGGACTCGTCGCGAAGCTGGATGGAGAGCGTGCCGCCGGCGCCGCGCGGCGACGGCGGCGGCGATGATCTGCCGTCGGCCGCAAGCCAGGTCGCCGTGACGGACGCTGGGGGGGCCAGCCACCGCGCCGTGAGATCCGCGAAGTCGTAGAGGCGTGCGCCGATCCCCCCGAGCTGCGGCGGGCCGGCGAGATCCGCGACGATGCCGTGCGCCCGGCCGAACTGGGCGCGGAATTCCGGGTCCTCCAGCGGGGGAAGGACCGCCGTCAGCGGCGCCGCCTCGATCGGCGCCTCCTCGCCCGCGGCGAGGTCGGCGAGCGTTGACGGCTGAAGCGACGTCGCCACGATCCGGCTGCGGCGGGCGAGCTGCCGGATCGTCTCGCTCGGCAGCTCGACATCCGCCGCGAGCCAGACGACACCCGCCTCGGGATCGCGCCCGAGCTTCCGCGGATCGTCGATTCCCGGAAGGCCGAGCGCCTGAGCGAGCGTCGCCGTCTGCATCGGATCGGCCCCGCAGACGCCGAGCAGCGCGATCCGCTCCGCAGCGACGACGCGGCGCACGAGCTCCGCCTGGTCGGCGCTGCACCAGACGACCATCGAGAGGTCGGCGACGGAGGCCAGTGATGCGGGGTCGGACCCTTGGAAGGCTTCGGACATCGCCGATCGAGCGTACGCGGACTCTTGGACCGGGATCATCCCGTGCGTGTCGGAGGCCGGATGCGCCGACGCCCTGCGCTCGCCCCGGAACGCCGCGGGAATCGGCTACGCTGCCCGGCGTCGTGGCACTGAAGGAGCCCAGCGGAGTCGAGCCGGTGCAGTCCGCCGGTCGGAGCGTCGCCGAGCGGCTCCGTTCCGCGCGGCGCGATCTGATCGAGACATCGAGCCGCACGCGCCTGCTCTCGGCGCGCTTCGACGGCAGCGCGAACGTCGAGATCGTGACCGAGCGCTGCGACGAGGTCTTTCGGATACTCGTCCTCGACGGCCGTTCGATGACGCTTGCGCCGCTGCGCGCGCGATCAGGCGCACCCGCCGCGACGGCGCCCGGCGAGGAGCGTCGACCGTCCGCTCCGCAGGAGCTCGGGAGCGACGGGCCGAGCGGGGATGCCGATGGAATCCCGGCGCAGCCGGAGCTCGCGGGCGAACGCGGCGGGGATGAGTCGCGGCGCGACGCCGCCGATCCGCGCGCCGCCGACGCCGCGCAATCGCGGCGCGCCGAGGAGGACGACGCCCCGGCGCCGCATCAGCTCGATGCGATCCTCCAGAGCGACCTGGAGCGAGAGGCGCTCGAGCGCCGGCTTCGTCGAATGCAGTACGAGGCCCGCTCGCAGGCGGAGGAGCAGGGACTCAGCACGCTCCACCTCGCGATCGGGTTCCTCGAGTGGCGCGAGCGGGAGGATGAGTCGCGCAGCCGCCATGCGCCCCTGCTCCTGGTGCCGGTCGAGCTGGAGCGGAGCCGGGCGGGGGGGAGCTTCCGCGTCGCCGCGACGGGCGACGGCGTCGTCGACAACCTCTCGCTGGCCGAGCGGCTCCGCGCCGATCTCGGAATCGTCCTTCCGCCCGTCGAGCCCGACGCCGAAGGGTTCCGGCCCAGCGCCTGGTTCGCCGCCGTCGAGGCGGTCATCCGCGAGCGCGCCGGGTGGCGCGTCAAGCCTCACGCGATGCTGCTGGGCTTCTTCTCCTTCGCCAGGCTGCTCATGTACCGCGATCTCGATCCCGAGGCGTGGCCGCAGGAGCGCGCCCCGGATCGGCATCCGATGGTCGAGGGACTGCTCTGCGGCGCGATGCCCGAGCAGCCGCCTTCGATCGTCGGCGACGACGACTTCGTCGATGCGGCGCTGCCGCCGGAGCGCTGCCTTCACGTCGTCGACGCCGACAGCTCGCAGACGATCGCGATCGCCGACGTCGTCCACGGACGGCGCAGCATCGTCGTGCAGGGTCCGCCCGGAACCGGCAAGAGCCAGACGATCGCCAACATCGTCGCGGGCGCCGTCGCCGAGGGGCAGCGCGTGCTCTTCGTCGCCGAGAAGCGGGCGGCGCTGGAGGTCGTCAAGCGCCGACTCGATGCGATCGGCCTCGGGCCGACGGCGCTGGAGCTGCACAGCACCAAGGCCAACCGGCGGGCGGTGCTGCGCGAGCTGGGCGAGACGCTCGAGCTCGGTCGTCCGCGGACTCCCGATCTCGACGCTCAGCGCGACCGGCTGCGCGACGCTCAGGCGCGGCTCAACGCCCACGCAGACTTCCTCCACGCGATCGATCCGGGCACCGGTCTGTCGCTGCACGAGATCGTCGGCCGGATCGCGCGGCTGGAGGCGCAGCGAGCGGCCCGCGGCGGAGCCGGCGGCGCCGCGGATGCGCCCCGCTGGCGCACGATCCTGCTGGAGGGAGATGCGGAGTGGGACGCTGCCGCGGTCGGCGCCCGTCGCGACGAGATCGAGGCGCTCGCGGCGCGGATCGATCGCGGCGGGCCGCCGGCTGCGCATCCCTTCCGCGGCGTCGGGCTCGACGCGCTGCTGCCGCGCGAGATCGAGGAGCTCTCCGGGCGCGTCGCGGAGGTCGAGGAGGGGCTCGCGGAGATCGAGCGCATCGCCGGGGCGGTCGGCCCGGCGATCGGTGCGCCCTTCGATGCGGAGGTTCGGCCGGAGGCGGAGGCCGACGCGCTCGCGGCGCGGACCCGCTCTCCCGAGGGACTGCGCGCTGCGCTCGCGGCACTGGAGCACCTCGGCAGCGTGCCGCCCGCGGCGCCGCTCCCGCTCGACGCGGCCCTCTGGTCGCAGCGGCGCGACGAGGCCGCTGCGCTCGTCGCGGCGCTGGAGGATGTCGGATCGCGGGCAGCCGCGCTGGGCCCGCGGCTGGCGCCGGGAGCGGAGGAGCTCGACGCCGCCGCGCTGCGGGCGACCATCGCCGCCGGCGGTCGTTCGCCGCTGCGCCTGCTCTCGCCGGCGTGGTGGGCGGCGCGCCGGGCGGTCGCGGGCATGGTGCTCGGCGCACCGCCGCGCTCGGCGTCCGAGCGCCTGGCGCTGCTCGACGAGCTGATCGGCCTCCGCGAGGCGCGGCGCCGACTGGCGGAGCTCGACGGACCGCGCTCGCTCGGCGGCGCCGCCTTCGGGAGCGCCTGGGCGGGCGAGCGAAGCGACGCCACGGCTCTGCGGGCGCTTCTCACCTGGGTCGATCGCGGCCGCGAGGCCGGGCTCCCGGCGTGGTTCGTCGCGCTGCGCCCCGGCTCGGCGGCGCGAAGTTCCGTCGACCTGGCGAGCGCGAGCCGCGCGACGCAGCAGGCGATCGAGCGACTCGACGCGCTCGCCGAGTCGCTCGCGCTCGACTGCCGGGCCGCCTTCGGCGTCCAGAGGCTCGCGGAAGCGGAGACGGGGGAGCTCCGCGCGCGGATGGCGGAATGGCGCAGCGCGCCGCGCAGGATCGAGGAGGCGATCGACTGCCGCCGGCGGCTCGAAGGCCTGCGCACCCTCGGACTCGGCGCGCTGGCGGCGCTGCTCGAACGCGGCGCCGTCGCGCCGGGCGACGCGGTGCAGGAGTTCGAGCATGCCTTTCTGGAGCGGCAGTTCAGGCGACTCGATCCCGAGGGCCGGCTCCTCCGGTTCGATGCCGAGGATCACGAGGCCCTGCGACGGCGCTTCGTCGAGCTCGATCGCGAGCGCATCGCGCTGGCCCGCGCGGAGGTGGCGCTGCGCCACTGGGAGCGGCTCCCGAAGTCCGGCGAGACGCTGGGCCAGATGGGGCTGATCCGCCGGGAGATCCAGAAGAAGTCGCGGCACCTGCCGCTGCGCAGGATTCTCTCGGAGGCCGGCGAGTCGATCCAGCGGATCAAGCCGGTCTTCATGATGAGCCCGTCGAGCGTCGCCCAGTTTCTCGCCCCGGGCGGCATCGAGTTCGACCTGCTGCTCTTCGACGAGGCGAGCCAGGTCCGTCCCGTCGAAGCCCTCGGCTCCATCGCGCGGCTCGCGCGCGAGGGTCGGCTCGTGGTCGTTGGCGATCAGCGCCAGCTCCCGCCGACGGCGTTCTTCCGGTTCGAGTCGGACTTGACCGACGATGACGAGGGAGACGAAGGGGGCACGGTGCGCGACCTGGAGAGCATCCTCGGCGTCGCCGTCGCGGCGGGGCTGCCTTCGCGCATGCTCCGCTGGCACTACCGCAGCGAGCACCACTCGCTGATCGCGGTGTCGAACCGGCTCTTCTACGAAGAGCGGCTGCACGTCGTTCCCAGCCCGTTCGACCGCGGTCCGAGGCACGGGCTCTGGATGGAGCACCTGACCGGGACGATCTTCGAGCGCGGAGCGGGGGCGACCAATCGCGGCGAGGCGCGGGCGGTCGCGGAGGCGGTGCTGGCGCATGCGCGGACGACCCCCGAATGGACGCTCGGCGTCGGGACCTTCTCGATCCGCCAGCGCGACGCGATCCTCGACGAGATCGAGACGCTCCGCCGCGCCGATCCTGCGACGGAGGCGTTCTTCGCCGAAGGCGGTCCCGAGCCCTTCTTCGTCAAGAACCTCGAGAACATCCAGGGCGACGAGCGCGACGTCATCTTCATCTCGGTCGGATACGGCCGGGACGCCGAGGGTCGAATCACGATGAACTTCGGACCGCTCTCGCGCGACGGGGGCGAGCGTCGGCTGAACGTCCTCGCGACGCGGGCGAAGCGCCGTTGCGTCGTCTTCTCCTCGATCACGGACGACCAGATCGACCCGAACCGCGCCACCGGCGCCGGGGCGCATGCGCTGCGGGCCTTTCTCCGGTACGCCCGGCTCGGGATGCTCGATGCCGAGCAGGGCGCCGGCGCGGAGCGGGGCCGCGATCGCGACGCGCCCGTCGGCGCAGGCGGGAGCGTCGAGCGCGATGTCGCCGAGACGATCGCCGAGTGCGGCTACGCCGCCGACCGGCGCATCGGCGTCGGCGGATTCCGCGTCGACATCGCCGTGCGCGATCCGATCCTCGAGGACAGGTACCTCCTCGCGGTGGAGACCGACGGTCCTGCGTACCGCGACGCGCGCTCGGCGCGGGATCGCGAACGGACACGGCCCGCAGTCCTCGAGGCGCGCGGCTGGTCGCTCCACCGCCTGCACGCCGCGGAGTGGTTCCGCGCCCGCGACGCGGCGACCCGCTCGGTCCTCGGCGCGATCGAGCGCAGGGCCCGCGGCGGCGCGGGCGCGGTGACGGAGCCCGAATCGACCGGCGGCGGCGGTCCCGGCCGATCTCCCTCGGCTGCGCCGACGGCGACGCGGTCCGACGGGGAGAGCCCGGCGACGCAGCCGGCCGCCTCCGCGACCGCCGTCGGGGCTCCGGCTGCGGGGGCGAAGGCATCGCACTCCTTGCCGAGCGCGTCGCGTTCGGGCCCGGCGTCATCGCCGCCGCTCCCGACCTCGTCGCTGTTCGAGCGCGAGGCGGCGTCGGAGGTCGAGGATGCGATGACGATCCCGTACGTCCTTGCGCGGCTGCGCGTGCCCTCGCGGAGAGCGCCGGACGAGATCCCGGGCGATCGCCTGCGCGAGATCGTCGCGGGCATCGTCGAGCAGGAGGGGCCGATTCACGAGGATGAGCTCGAGCGCCGGATGGTGAATCTCTGGGGCATGCGGCGGACGACGCGCGCGATGCAGCAGGCGGTCCAGACCGGGATCGTCCTCGCCCAGCAGGCCAGGAGCATCGAGCGGCGGGGCCACTTCCTCGATCGCCCGGAGGCGCTCCGCCGCGCGGAGCCGCGCCCGCCGCGCAACCGATCCAGCGTCGAATCGGCGACCCTCCGCCGTCCGGAGATGCTCCCGCCGGAGGAGGTGCGCGAGCTTGTCAGGCTCGTCGTCGAAGGAAACCTCGGCATCGCCCGCGAGGATGTCATCCGCGAGACTCGGCGACGGCTCGGCTTCGGCTCCACCTCGGCGGCGCTCCGCGAGCTCATCGAGGCCCAGCTCGATGCGCTGGTGACTGATGGCGCCGTCGAGGCCCGCGGCGGCGGATACGCGGCCGTGCGCTGAGGCGGGACGGACCAGCGATCGTCGCGGACTCGTGGACGGCGCTGAAGCGCCGGCGATGCCGGCGCCTTGACAGAGACGCTGCGCTTCGCTCGCCCCCGTCCTGTCGGCCTTGGTCTGCGCGGTCGAGGTGCCGGCGCGCCGCCGATCGCCCGCCGTCGCTCGCCCGGCGCCTCCGCACGCTCGTGCGTCTCCTCCGGCAGATGGGGCGCCGGCGCCCTGGCCCGCGCGGCGTCTCTGGAGCCGCCGCGTCGCGTGCGCCCGCTCGCGGCTCATCCGGGGACGAGCGCTGGATCGAGGGCGCGCTCGAGGGCGGCGTCGCGGCCGCCGAGGACGTCCTCGATCTTGAGGAGGACGACCTCGTCGGGCATCACGGCCTCGGGATCGCCCTCGACCTGCCGGAACCGCCGCGTCGAGTAGCTCACGACCAGGCCGGTGTTCGGCAGGTTGGCGGTGCGCATCTCACCGAGGTGGTTCGGCCGCTGACCCGTCGGCTCGCCGACGAGCAGCGCGCCGGCGCGCGCTCGGAGCGAGAGGGCGTTCATCGCCCCCGAGCCCTGGGTGCGCGGACCGATGAGCACCACGACGGAGCCAGGGCGCCTGAACCGCTCGTCGGACTCGAGCGCAGCGATCAGCGGCTCGATGATCCGTGAGTCGCCGCCGCCGTTCTGGCGCAGGTCGATCACGATCCGCGGCTCCGCCATCTCCTTCATCTCGGCGATGGCGTCGGCGGCGGTTCGGGCGAACGGGGCCCCTGGATTGTCGATGCAGCGGTCGTACTTGAAGAGGATCGCTTCACGATCCGGGATCCGCTCGAACCAGAAGTTCCCGCGACCGGTTCGCCATGAGATCGGCTGGCGATCCCGCGGCGTGAGGTCGACGATGGAACGCAGCTCCGGCGCGACGCGCGGCGGCAGCGGGATCAGCTCGACCGTGACGGGCGCTCCGGCGGCGGGGGCATCGCCCGCGTCGGCGCCGTCCCGCTCCGATCGGGGGGCCCCGCGCGGCATCGCCGTGATCGAGACGGGCCCCTCGGCGGGCGCGGCTCCGTTCGCGGCGAGAAGCTCGACGAAGTGCGCCAGGTTCGCCAGCCGCTGCCGCGCCCCCCAGCGGTTGTCGACGGCGACCACGGCGAGGAGGTCCTTGGCAAGCTGCGCGATCGGCACGTCCCCGATGGCGATGACCTCGGCGCCGAGAAGGTCGGCGTGCTCCGAGGTGGCAAAGGAGACGACGACGCCCTCCTCGATGAAGGCCAGGCGCACCGGAAGCGTGCGAAAGCGGAGCCGGAACTGATCGAGCGCGGCGCTGGTGCCGGGATCGCCGAGGAGGGCGGTGAGCTTCGCGATCTCGATGAGGACCTGTTCCGAGGTCAACCCCGGCAGCCGCTGCTTGAGTCCGTCGGCGGCGGTCCTGAACTCCTCGCGCGAGGTGACGGCGAAGGGGTCGACGTGCCGATGCTCCAGGATCGCGACGAGCTCGTCGATCTCCGCATCCCATTGCTCCGGAGCGATCGACGGCCGCTCCGCGAGCGCGCCCGCCGTCGGGGGTGCGGGCCGGACCGGAGCCGCTCCGGAGGTCGCATTCGGCATGACGCCGATGATGATCGCGAGCGCTGCCGCCGATGGCGTCATCTCAGATCTCCTCGATCTCCTTGACCTTCCGCGAGCTGATCTCGTCGATGCGCTCGGTGTGGCGCTTGGTCATCGCATCGATCTCTTCCTTCGCCTTGGACGCCACGTCTTCCGGAAGCGGGTCCTTGCGATCCGTCGCGAGCTGGTCGATGTGCTTGTTGGCGTCCCGGCGCTCGTTGCGGATGGCCACCTTGGACTCCTCCGCGAGCTTCTTGACCTGGGTGATGAGCTGCTTGCGGCGCTCGACCGAGGGCGTCGGAACGATGATCCGGATCGCATTTCCCTCCGCCTGCGGGTTGAGCCCGAGGCCCGCCGACTCGATCGCCTTGATGATCGCCTGCTTCGCTCCGGGATCGAAGGGCTTGACCATGAGCTGCGTCGGCTCCGGCACCGAGACCGCCCCCAGCTCGCGCAGGTCGGTCGGCGATCCGTAGTAGTCGACCTTGACGTACTCGACCAGAGCCGTCGTCGCCCGCCCGGTCCGGACCCCTCGCAGCTCGCGCTGAAGGTAGTCGATCGTCTTGTCCATGCGCTCGTCGCATTCCAGCAGGATCGTGTCGACATCCATAAGGGCGGAGTGTAGCGAGCGGCGTCGAAAGGGCGATCGACCGAGAGCGGGCGGCGCGGGCGGCTCGCGGTGAGCGCCGATCGGTCGCTTCGCCTCGGACTCGCCAGGCGGCGGGGCGCTTCACGGCGCCGCGTTGGTCACCATCGTGCCCACCGGCTCCCCGGCGACGACGCCGCGGATGTTGCCGCGCCGGCGGAAGTCGAAGACGCAGACCGGAATCGACCGCTCCATGCACATCGTCAGCGCCGTGAGGTCCATCACCCCGAGCTGCCGCTCCACCGCCTCGGCGAAGGTGAGGTGGTCGTAGCGCCGCGCGGTCGGGTCCTTCCGCGGGTCGGCGGTGTAGACGCCGTCGACCTTGGTCGCCTTGAGCACGATGTCGGCGCGGAGCTCCGCCGCCCGCAGCGCCGCCGCCGTGTCGGTGGTGAAGAACGGATTTCCGGTGCCCGCCACGAGGATCACGACCCGGCCCTTCTCGAGGTGGCGCATCGCCCGCGGGCGGATGAACGTCTCGGCGACGGCGGCGAGGTTGATCGCGGAGAGGACGCGCGCCTCGCGCCCGAGGGCGTGCAGCGCCTCCTTCAGCGCGAGCCCGTTGATCACGGTTCCGAGCATGCCCATCGAGTCGGCGGTCGGCTGGTCGATTCCGCCGGACTCGGCAAGCGCGGCTCCGCGGATGATGTTGCCGCCGCCGACGACCACCGCCATCTGGGCGCCGACCTGACTCGCCTGGGCGATCTCCTCGGCGATCAGCCGGAGCTCGGTGGCGTCGATTCCGAAGGTCCCCGGTCTGGAAAAGCTCTCGCCGCTGATCTTGAGGATCACCCGGCGATAGCGCGGCGCCTTCGGCATGCTCATGGATGGCGGAGTCTACCGCAGGCGCGGCGGCCGGGTGGGGATCGGGCGTGCCGCGCGGCGCGGGGAGGCTCCCGCGGCGCGATCGCGGCGGGACCATCCCGGGGAGCCACTCCGCTTCGGAGTCGCATCGGATTCGTAGACTTGCCGGCTTCCGCGCGCAAGACGCCGAGCGACGCGGCATTCGATTCACAGATGGCCTCAGGATTCTCCTCGCCAGCAGCACGATCCTCGGTCGGGGGGCGGTTCGGGTCGTCTCCCGCCGCTCCGTCCGCCCGCTCGTCGCCGAACGGGGAGGTGGTCATCGCGCGCTTGGCGGAGGAGCGGCGTCGCGTGCGTCGCGAGCGGCGCTTCCAGCTCGTCCTCTTCGGGCTCGCGGTCTCGCTGCCGGTGCACATCGCGATCATGATCTGGCTCGCCAACAGCCGCTTCGACCGGGGCGGCGGGGGAGCGCCGGAGCCTGCCGTGGTGGTGCTGGCGGCCTTCGACGATCAGGAGCTGACCAGGGAGCCGGACCAGACGCCCTTCGAGGATCTCCGGACGACGAGCGTCGAGGCCGCGCAGTCGCTGGATGCGAGTCCGGGGATCGTCGAGGCGACGCCCAACGTCGCGTCTCTCGACGTCGGCACCGCCGGTTCGCTCTCGACGCCCGGCGGCGGAGGCATGGGCAGCGGCGACGGGCTCGGCGGCGGCTCGGGCGGGACTTCGTTCTTCGGCATCGGAAGCCGGGGAGTCCGATTCGCGTACATCGTCGACACATCCGGGTCGATGGAGGCTCAGGGCCGGATGACCATCGCGATGCGCGAGCTGGTGCGGTCGATCGAGGCGCTGCCGGACTTCGCGTTCTTCCACGTCGTGCTCTTCTCATCCGGCGCCTACAGGCCGCCGTGGCAGGACGGGTGGCTCCGGGCGCGCCCGGCGGACGTCGTGCGGATGCGGCGCTGGCTGAGCGAGCGGTATCCCGCCGGCGGGACCTACCCGCTGCCGGCGTTCGAGCAGGTCTTCGCCCTCGACGTCCAGCCCGACGTGATCTACTTCATGACCGATGGCGAGATCCCCGCCGAGACGCCTGAGCAGGTCGCGCGGCTCAACGCGCGCGGGCGGAAGGTCGTCATCAACACAATCGCCTTCGGCGACGAGGTCGGTCGGGCGCCGCTGGAGCGGATCGCGCGCGACTCCGGCGGCCTCTTCCGCTTCGTCGATCTCTCGGGAGGGCCCTGAGGTGGCGTCGAGGAGCGATCGACGTTCATCGCGCTCTCGCTTGGTCGCGGAGGCCGGCCGCGCTGGATTCGGTCGGGGCGCTCTGTCCGGCGCGGCGCCGAGCGCCGAGCGGGCGCGGCTCTGCGCCGCGGCCGCGGTCGCTCTCGTGGCCGCGCTCGGCCCTCCGCCCGCACCGATCGCGCTCGGTGCGGCTTTCGCCGACCGCGCAGGGTCGGAGGTCGCGGGCGCGGGCGACCGCATCGAGCTGCGCGGCACGCCCGCCACGGCTGCGGGCATCGAAGGGCGAATCGTGGCGGTCGACGACGACGGCGTGGCGATCGTCGAGCGCAGCGGCGCGTCGCGGACGATTCCATGGGACCGGATCCGCATCGTCGACTCCGCGGAGTGGGCCCGCGAGATCGAGCGCCGGATGCCGATGGCGACCGATCTCTGGCGCGCGCGCTCGCGGATCGAGCGCGGCGACACACTCCTCGCGGAGCCGCTGCTCGAGGCCCACGCCCGCCTGATGCGCGACGCCCGCGGAGAGACCGCGCTCCTCGTCGCCGAGGGGCTCCTGCGGTGCCGCCTGGCGCGCGGAGAGCACGCGCTGGCGATCGAGCCGGCGCTCCGGGCCGCGGCGCTGCGGCGGACCGGCGCTCCCTCCGGGCTCTTCGCAGACCTGCCCCCGGTGCTCGATGAGCGCACCGGACTCTGTCGGCAGCTTCCGCCGGTCGTGCTCGAAGGACCCGCGGTCGCGACGATGCGGGCGGCGATGGAGTCGATCGAGAGCGCTGCGGCAGGTTCCGATCCGGTCCTGGCGGCGATGGCGTCTCTCTACCGCCGCTCGGTCGTGATCCGCTCCGATGGATCGATCGTTCCGCCTTCGGAGCCTCGCGGAGCCGACGACGTCGACGGAAGTGGCCCGGGCGCGGCGGCCCAGGGAAGCGCGGCGAGCCAGCCGGGCGTCGCCCTGCTGCGGCTGCTGCTCGCGACGGTCGATGGCGACCCGGCCGCGCGGGAGGCGGCGCGGCGGCGGCTCGGCGACGCCTCGCAGCAGCTCCCCGGATTCTCGCTGCCGTGGGCGGGCTTCTTCAACGGTCTCTCGCTGCTCGCCGACGAGGCCGGTCAGGCGCGGCGCCGCGGCATCGTCGCCGTGCTCTCGGTCCCGGCGCTCGAGGGACGCCGCCGCTCCTGGCTTGCCGGAGTCGCGCTGGCCGTGGCGGCGCGGGCGCTGCGCGATTCAGGCGACGAAGCCTCGGCGACGACGTTGCTGCGCGAGCTGGAGAGCGATCATCCGCATCACCCGATCCGCGGAGCGTCGCCCGGCGCCTCCGCTGCGCGGTCGCCGGGAGGGGGGGTTTCACCGGCCGTCCCGGCCTGGGGGGTTTCACCGGCCGTCCCGGCCTGGGGGGTTTCACAGGCCGTCCCGGCCTGGGGGGTGGGGGCCCGATCGGCGTCGCTCGCCGGGTCATCTCCCTGCCGCCGACGCGCGCCAGCCGCCCAGTCGCCCACCGAGGATCCTGCATGATCGAACCGTGCGTCGTCCCTCTCGCCCGCATCGTCGCGCTCGCGGCGGCTGGTCCACCGGGCTCCGTCGATCCGGATGCGCGCGGATCTCTCCTGCGATTCGTCCAGGGCGGCGGGGTCGTCGGGTACATCATCGTGGCCCTCTCGATCGCTGCGCTGGCGCTCTGCGTGGTGCATGCGATCCAGATCAGGCGGCGAGCCCTGATGCCGCCGCAGCAGGTCGATGCGATCGAGACGATGCTGGAGCGGGGTGAGGTCGAGCAGGCGATGCAGTACTGCCTGCTGCCGTCGAACGACTCGTATCTCACGAGGATCATCGGAGCCGGCCTCGCCCGCTATCTCCGCTCCGCGTTCGGGGCGTTCGAGGTCAAGACCGCGCTGGAGGAAGCCGGCGAGGAGCAGACGGCGCGGCTCTACCGCTCGACGGACGCCATCGGCGTGATCGGGTCGATCGCTCCGCTGCTCGGCCTGCTCGGAACGGTCCAGGGCATGATCGGCGCCTTCGAGACCGTCGCCGGCGCCGCGAGCTCCGCCAACTACTACGAGCAGCTCGCCGGCAACATCTCCCTGGCGCTGATCACCACGCTTCAGGGACTGATCGTCGCGATCCCCTGCGTCGCGCTCTTCAGCTTCTTCCGCAATCGCATCGACGCGGTCGCCTCGGAGGCCTCGGCGACGGTCGAGCGGCTGGCGATTCTTCTCGAGGCGGCCCCGGGAACCGGGCGACCGACGCAGGGCGGGAGAGCGGGCGCGTGAGGCGCACGCGCAGAGCGCGGCGCGATCGGTCGCTGGCGGTCGACATGACGCCGATGATCGACATCGTCTTTCAGCTCCTGATCTTCTTTCTGACCACAGCCCGGCTTGCCGACCTCTCGCGCATCCGGCTCGACCTTCCCGAGGAGCCGGGAGAGCGGCGCACCGCGACCGAGCGCGCCGGACTTGTCGTCAACGTCGACGCCGACGGCTCGATCGTGGTCGGGCAGGCGACGATCTCCTTCGACGAGCTCGAGTCGATGGCCGTCGAGGTGCTTCGGCAGGCCTCCGATGGCGCCCTGCCGCAGCCGCTGATCCGCGCCGACCGCAACGCCGACGCCTCGGTCCTCAACGAGGTGCTCCGAAGGCTCCAGCGATCGGGCTTCCTGGCGGTGCGGATCGGGACGATGCCGCTGGTCTCGATGCTGCCGACGCGAGCACCGCACGGAGGCGCGCCGCGATGAAGTTCGGACGCCGCGACGATCGGAGACGGCAAGGGGTCGTGCTCAGCATGTCGAGCATGATCGACTGCACGTTCCTGCTGCTGGCGTTCTTCCTCTTCACGACGGCCGCGACGCGCCCGGAGGACCGGCTGACGCCGAATCTCGCCATCGACCGGGATCGCGAGCGGGGCTCGGGAAGCGACTTCCAGCCCCAGGTGGTCGAGGTCTTCAGAAGCGAGGATGGACCCCGCTTCCGTCTGGGAACGCGTCTCTTCGCCGACAAGCCGTCGCTGGCGGCGGCGCTGCGCGAGCTCCCGCGCGATCCGGGGCTCTTCGTGCGCGTCGAAGGATCGGTGAACGTCGCCTTCGCCGCCGCCGCGGTCCAGGCAGCCCGCGATGCGGGATTCGACACGGTGACCTATGTCCCCGCGAGCCCGTGAATCATCCAGCCGCATCGCGAGCGCTGGGGAGCGCGCCCGCTGCGTGCGCGCGCGGGCGATGCCGCGCGCCGCGCCGATTCTCCTTGCCGCGCTCTTCGCGCTCGGCGCCGCGCCCGAGGCGCGCTCGGACGAGGTGGCGGCCTGGCTCGAGCGCCGGGGACTCGTTGAGCTTCTGGCGGCGCATCTCGAGGAGCGCCTCGAGGCGGCCCGCGATCTTCAGCAGCGCGAGCAGGTCGCGGCCCGGCTGGCGCGGGTCTACGCGCGGATGCTGGAGTCGGGCGTCGGGTCAGGTTTCGGGTCCGGCATCGGGTCGGGCGGCGAGCGGAGCGTCGCCGAGATCGAGCGGCGCGGGCGCCAGCTCCTCGGCGCCGTTGCGGGTGCGGAGGCCGAGGAGCTGCGGCTGGCGCTCCTCGGAGCGAGCCATCGTGCCGCGGCCCGGATCGCCGAACGCCGACGGCTGGCGCTGGACGCTCCCGGCGAGTGCGAAACGGCGCGGGCGACGCTCGCGCGCATCGTGCCGGAGCTGCGCGATCTGCGATCGTCCCTGCGACGCACGCAGGCGGAGCTCCAGCGCCGCGTCACCCGGGCGGCGGGCGTGGAAGCCACGCTCCTCATCGAGAAGCTCGAGCGCGCCCAGCGGCACGCGGCGCAGGCGAGCTATCTCAACGGCTGGACCCTCTACTACCTCGCGTGGATCGGCGACTGCTCCGAGGGCGCCTCGGAGGTGAACCGCGATCTCGTGCGCGAGGCGAAGAGCGCCTTCCTTGAGATCATCGATGCGGTCTCGGCGGCGCCGCGGCCGGAGGAAGTCTCGTTGGACATGCGCCGTCACGAGCACTACGCCCGCGCCATCCTCGGAGTGGCGCTCTGCCTCGCGCTCGAGGCGACGCCCTCCGCCGCGGACGCGTGGATCGACCTGCTCGAGGCGCCCTCGACGTGGCCGCCGCTCCTCGCCGAGCTTCCGGCGTGGCGCCTCGCGGCGCTGCTCGACGGCAGGCGCTACCTCGAGGCGCGGGAGCACTTTGAGGCCATGCTCGCAGCGGGCGATCCGGAAGTTCCACAGGCGTGGCTGCGCCTCGCCGTCGCCCGCTCGATCGACGGCACGGGCCGTTCCCGCCACGCAGCGGAGCTCGCGCGGCGAGGAGTCGGCGCCCTCGCGGCGCGCGGCGAGATCGCCCAGGTGCTCGACCTCGCCCGCCGCTTCGATCGCGCCGAGCTCTTCGACGCCGCAGGCTTCGTGATGCGCTACGTCCGCGGCCTGCGCGCCTTCGAGCAGGCGCGGGCGCACCCGGAGCCGGCCGAGGGCGAAGCGTCGCAGGCGGCCCGGGCGCTCTATTCCGAGGCGTCGACCGAGCTGCTCGCGGCGATCCATGAGCCGGATGCGGCGGGTTACGGCGATGCCGTCGGCGCCGCGGAGGCGCTCGTCGCGTGGTGTCACTGGTACCGCGGAGAGCTCGGCGCGGCCGCGGTCACCTTCGAGCGGGCGGCGGATGCGCAGCGCGGCGAGAACTCGGCCGAGGCGCTCTGGATGGCGATTGCGGCAACGGACAGGCTCGCGCGCGCAGGCGACCGCGCGGCGGAGGCGAGGCTCGTCGATCTCATCGACCGGTTCCTCCAGGAGCACCCGGGATCGCCGCGCGTGCCGAGGCTGCTCCTCCGACGCTCCTTCTCGGTCGATCGACCGACGCCTCAGCTCGTCGATCGGCTGCTCGCGGTTCCGGCGGGCAGCGAGGAGCAGGTGCTTGCACGGCGGCGCGCGGTGCAGGTCCTCTACGAGCTCTATCGCTCATCGTCAGCGGCCGACCAGGCGGAGTGGGCGCGCCGACTGGTGGCCGTCGGGGAGAGCGTCGTGGGAGATGATGCGGCGCGGCTGGAGCGGCTCGACGCGGCGGAGCGCACCGCGCACCTCGTCCGGGTGCGGCAGGTGGTGGAGGCGTCGCTCGACCCATCGTTGGGGCGGAGCGATCTGGCGCTGCGTCTGCTTGACGAGCTCGATGCGCTGGCGGGGGCGGGCTCGGACGAGCTTGCCGGCGCTCGCAGCGAGCTGGCGTTCCGGCGCATTCAGGCGCTGCTCGCCGCGGCGAGCGAGCGCGGTGCGGCGCTCGACCCGCGCACGTTCGCAGAGGCGGAATCCATCGCCCTGGCGATCAGCGCGGCCGAGGACCCGTGGTCGCTGCCCATGGCCCGACTGCTCTTCCGCACCGCGGTCGAGCGCCTCCGCGCCGAGGAGCAGGCCGGGGGCGTCGATGCGGCCGGAGCGGAAGCGGCGCCGACGCGGTGGATGCGATCGACGTTCGAGTGGGGGCGCCGCGCCCTCGCGAACCACGATCCGCGCGATCCGGCTGCGCTCGCCGAGGCGATGCGCAACGACGCTCGACTGGTCCACGGTGTTCGGGCGCTCGGCGAGGTGGCCGCGGCGATCGCGGAGGCGGAGCGCGATGCAGAGCTCGCCCGCGACGGAGCCGGCTGGCTGGAGGCCGTCCTGCTGCTGCGGCCGACGGACTCCGCGGCGCTGCGGAGCGCCGCGATCGCCTCGGCGGTCGCCGAGGATCACGCGCGGGCGGTCGAGCACGCCAGGACGCTGGCGGCCGGTCTCTCGATCGGCGCCCCGGGGTGGTATGAGGCGAAGTGGCGCCTCGTCGCGTCGCTCGCCAAGCTCGACCCGAAGCGGGCCCGCGCCGTGCTCGAGCAGCATCGCGCCCTCGACCCGGCGCTCGGACCGTCGCCGTGGGGCGAGCGCCTGCGCGAGCTCGACCGCGTCCTTCCGCCCTCGGTCGCGCGCGGGGAGGGCGGATGAGCGCTCGCTCGATCCGACGCTTTCTCGGGCTCCCCGCAGAGGCCGATGACCGCGCCCTGCTCGGGCTTCCCGATGCGCCTGCGCCGATCGCTCCGGAGCAGATCGTTGCGGCGCTGGCGGAGCGGCTCGCGAAGGTCGATCGACATCCGGGGAGCGACGGTGCCGATGCTCAAGCCGCGCGGGCGGCGCTGCGGCGCGCCGCCGAGCGGATGGCGCTGGCGGCGGCGCTCGACCCGACGGGCGCGCTGAGCCCGTCGAAGGGACCGAGGGAGCGCTCCTTCGAGCATCGGCCTGAGTCGCGTGGGCCTGACTCGCATCGGCCTGAGTGGGAGCGGCCTCCCGCGCATCAGCCGGCGGAGCAGCGCCCGGGGGCCTCCGCACCGTCGCGCCGCCTCGGCCCCGGCGGACCTGTCGCGGGCGCGGAGAGCGGCTTCGAAAGTCGGTCCGAGCCGGGGCGCGCAGCGCCGAGCGCCGCGTCCGATCGCTCCGCAGCGGGCGCCTCGGGGGCTCCGCGCGGCGCGAGTCCGCGTCCGCCGGCGAGGCACCCCGCTGCGCCGCCAGTCGTTCCGCATCCGGTGCGTCCGTCCCCCTCGGCGCGACCGATTGCGGAGCCTCTCGTCCTGACCCGCTTCGATCGGATGGTCCTGGCGACGCTGGTGGGAAGCGGGGGCTGGAATCGGCGCAGCCGCGGGCGCCTCGTCGCGCTCGCGGCGCAGCACGGCGTCGGCGTCGACGGTCTGGTGCGCGTCGTGACCGGTCTCGCCCGGCACGCGCGCACGCTCGGGACCCGCATCGCGCCGCAGGAACTCGTCGCCGGAGCGACGATGCTCCTGGAGACGCGAAAGGCGGTGCCCTCTCGGCTGGAGGCGGTGGTCGATCGTCTCGCCGAGAGCGTCGGCGAGGAGCTGCGCAGCGATCGGCTCGGCCCGAGGATCCGCGTCTCGGCGGTCTTCGGGACGATCTCGCTGGCGATGCTGATCGTGCTCTTTCGCGTGCTCTTCGTCGAGCCGGAGGCGGCGCGGCGCGGGAGCGATCCGGTCGGGGCGAGCACCGGGGCGACGGACACCCCCGGCGACGGAAGCGCGTCGGCGCTCGACCCCGGCCCGTCGATCGCCGCCGTCGATGGCATCGGCAGCAGGCCGCCATCGCGGCCGACGATCCTGCGACCGCGCTTCGACCGGGTTCCCAACTTCCGCGGCGAGCGGCGCCCGGTGGAGGCGCTCGAGCTGGCCGAGGCGGCGCGGGCGCTCCCCGGGCGGCTCGAGCGGCTCTCGCTCGCCGCGGCGCTCCCCGCCAATGCCCGGACCGCCGCGTTCGAGAACGATTGGTCTGAGTCGCTCCGGGAGGCGGGCGGCGCATGGCCGCTCCTCGATCGCGGCGCCCGGAGGGCGCTCGTCGGCGGCTTCATCGAAGTCCTCCGCGGAGCGGGCGGGGCGGGCGTCGCCGAGCGCCTGCTGGCGACGCTGGCGCCCGCACCGGGGCCGCCGCCGGGCGCGATCCCGATGTGGTCTGCGGCCTTCCGCGCCGGGCTCCTCGGGGAGATAGCCGTCCGCGGAGCGGTCCTCGCGCCGGCGACGCTCCAGACTGCGCGCGACCTTGCGATCGGGGCGCGGCTGGATCGACCGCTCTTCGGATTCGATGACGGCGCGTCGGCGTGGCTGGACCTCCACCTGCCGGCGATGGTGGCGCGGCTCGCCCGCGCGGACGCGGTCGATGCCCGCGGGGTCTCCTTCGCGGACGACTGGGAGGCGTGGATCGAGGCCCAGCGAGCGCTCGACGGCGATCGCGCTCGCACGCAGCGCTCGCTCGCCGCGGCGATCGGCGCCCTCCTTCGTTCCGGACTGGACTTCGCGACGACCGGTCCGCCCTCGGATGTGCTGGCCCGGCTCTGCCGGATGATCGACTTCGGCGATGACTCGGTCGTCCGCGACTCGGCCCTGGAGTGGTTTGTCGATCCGCGCATCTCGGCTCAGGCGCTCTGGGTCCTGACGCATCTGCTCCTTGAGCAGGCCAGCGTGCGCTGGATGTCGGAGGAGATGCTCGTCGACTGGGCGGCCACGTCCGACGAGCGACGGGCGGCTCGCGACCTGGTCGAGTCGCGCTGGCGCCTGGCGGCTGGAGGCGATCGGGAACGGAAGGGGATCGTCCAGGCGGGCGGCGAGATCGTCGCGGGATGGCGGGCGGCGCTGCGCAAGCTCGAGGCATCGGCGCTCCGCGCCGTCGACGTGCCTGCGCAGGCGCGCCTCCTGCTGCTCGCCTCGATGCTCAACGAGGCGGCCGCGGAGCTCGAGATCGGTCGCGAGGCGCCCGCGCGCTCGCTCGTGGTGCGCGTCGAGCTCGCGCTCGACCCCGCGGCGGTCGATGCCGCGGATGAGTGGCTTCCGCGCGGGCGGCTGCCGCTGGCGGTCCGCGGGGAGATCGTCGGGCCGGACGGGAGCTTCGCCCGCTCGATGGCCGACGCCGAACGCAATCCGGAGGCCCAGCTCGGGTTCCTGCGCCAGCTTCGGCTCGGCTCGGGCGGAGACCTCGGGCCGGTCGATGCCGAAGCGCTGGTTCGGCATGCGTTCCGTCCGTCGCGCGCCGAGGTCGGCTCGGTGGCCCGCGCCGTCCTGATCGAGACCTTCCGTGCAGGACCGACCGTGGTCCTCGAGATGCTCGACCAGCTCCTCGACGCGACGGCGAACGAGGAGCTCTCGCAGGTGATCGCCCAGGTGACGGAGCGGGCCCTTCCCTCGGTGCGATCGCCGACATGGCGCAGCGAGGCGCGGCGGGCACTCCTTGAGCGAACGCTGCTGCTCCAGGCGGACGAGCTGGCCGTCGTCGACGCGCTGGCGCGGTTGATCGGCGAGTCGATTCGCGCTCGGCTGGAGGCGCTCCCGGATGGGGATCTCAGCCCCGTCGCCGGCGAGGCCCCGCCGGAGGAGCTCCTCCGTCGCGTGGTCGACGGGTGGCGGCGCCGCGCGGACACGATCGTGACGCTCCAGCCGATTCCGGCCGGGCTCGCGGAGCTCGATCGGCGGCGCCTGCTGCGGGCGCGACTGGCGACTGGCTCGATCACCGAGTTCGTCGCCCAGCAGTTGGCGCACATCGATCTCGCCGCGTACTGCTTCGCGGGGCGCGGGCCGTGGCTGGTCGCCGCGCTCCAGCAGGAGATCGAGGCCGGAGCGATGGAGCGCGAGGGAATCGACACCGCAACGGGCCAGGCGCTCTCGGCCGAGCTGACCCTTGCGCGGCTCTGGGAACTCGCCTTCTTCGGATCGCTCGGCTCGGGCGGCGACGCGGTGGCGCTGCCGCCGGACGAGGCCGAGGAGCCGGGACGCCGAGCCCCCGCCGATGCCGCGCGGCGAGCGCCGGAGACTCAACCGCCGACGCGTGACATCACGCCGATCACACCGCCCGACCAGGGCGCACCCGACAGGTATCTCCCGCGATGACGAGCCGCCCGATGAACAGGGTCCTCGCCTCTCCGGTTCCTTCACCGCCGGGTCGCGGCGCAATCGGGCACAAGGCGGCCGCACGCAGCGGCACCCGCCCGCTGCCGCTGCGCGCCGCGCTCGCCGCCCTCGCCGTCCCTCTCGCGATCGCCCTCGCCCGGCTCGGGCACCCGGGCGGCGAGGCCGCGGCGGCGTCGGCGCCGCGAGTCGGCGCGGCGGGCGCGCGCATCGCTGAGCGCTTCGCGGAGCGCCTCGAAGCCTTGCAGCCGGGCGACCCGCGCGCCTACTTCGAGCTCGGTGAGGAGATCGCCGAGATCGCCGCCGACGACGGGGACCGACGTCTCGCGCGCGATCTCTTCGCTCGCGCCGGAACGCTCCGCCCGGACGTCTACGGCCGCTCGGCCTGCCTGGCGATCGCGGCGCTCCCGTCGACCGATGAAGCCGAGCGGACGCGGCTTCGGCTCGCCGCGATGCTCCTGGACACCCGCAGCGGCGGCCTCGCGGAGACGCCGGTGCTCGGGGGCGATGCAGCGTCGGCGGACGCCGCGATCGCTCTCGCGGAGGGGATGAGCCTGATGCGCCGCGGTCAGGGCGTGCGGGCGCGGCGGCTCTTCGAGCTGCCCGAGGTCGCTGCGCTGCTCGACGCGCAGCGCCACGCCCTCGATGTCGCGAGGATCCGCGCCGACACTCAGGCGTACAGGGGGACAGCGCGGCCCCGGATCCTCGAAGAAGAGCTCGCGCGAATGCTCCGCGTCGAGGCCGGATTGCTCGTCTCCTCGGGTCGTCCATGGTCGAGCGATGTGCTCGTCACGGCGAACCGTCCCCTCGTGGAGGCCGATCCGACGCGGCTCGAGGAGCTCCTTCAGATCGATGGCGCGTTCGTCTGGTGGCGCCGCGGCGCGTGGCGGCGGGACGGTTGACGCGACCGCGCGCATCGCGCCGCAAGACGCAGGGAACGTGACGCAGGGAACGTGCGGCCCCGCTCCCGTCCGCCGGGTCCGTGACGCGGCCGATCGGGGGCCCGCATCGACTCCACGAACGAGCGAGGACGGGGGGGGCGACTGAGAGCGACCGGAGGGAGCGGGCGCGATTGGGTCCGACTGGGTCCGCATGGGACCACGTGGAGCCTCCTCGGACCAACCGGGGCCAATTCGGGGCCAGTTCGGACCAATCGGGGCCAACCGGGGCCAACTGCGGCCAACTGGGAGCAACTGGGATCAATTAGGGTCCATTTCGGCCCTCGTCGATCCCGTTCGACCGCGTTGGATCGGGGTCGAGTCAGATCGACTCGTCAGGGAGCTGATCCTCGACCTCGCGGACGCCGAGCCGCTCCCGCAGCGCATCGAGCTGCTTCTTCAGCAGTCGGACGCGGAGGAGCGATCGGACGCGCACGAGCAGCTCGAGCTTGTTGACCGGCTTGGTCAGGAAGTCATCGGTCCCGGATTCGTGGGCTCGCTCGAGGTCTCCGACTTCGTGCAGCGCGGTGACCATGATCACGACGACGTCGCGGGTCGCCGGATTCGCCTTGATCTTCTGGCAGACCTCGAACCCCGACATCTTCGGCATCATCACGTCGAGGAGCACGAGGTCGGGAACCTCGCGCTCGACCGCGGCCACGGCCTCGAGTCCGTCGGCGGCCGTGAGCAGGCGGCAGCCGAGCCCGTCGAGGTAGGCCTGCATCAGCTCGACGTTCTGGGGGTTGTCGTCGACCAGCAGGATGGTCGCCCCCCGGAGCTCGGCCGGGTCGATCTCGGCGGGGTCGATGGCCGCCCGACCGAGCCCATCGGGGGCCCGGGGGCCGGGAGCGTGGCCGGGAGCGTGGCCGGGAGCGTGGCCGGGAGCGTGGCCGGGGGCGCGGCCGGGGTCATGCTGAACGGCGGGGGGGATCATGGGGGGCAGGGCGGGCGTCACGTGCGGTCGCAGCGGGCTTGGATTCGGGACTCTGGCGCCACCGCTGAGCGGCCGCAAACGGCCATGATAGGGCGGTCTCTCCCCGAAAGCGCCGGGCCGCGCCAGCGCGGGGGCGGAGCCCGGAGCGCCGCTCCGCAGGGCGGGGTTCACAAGATCGAGTGATTTCGGTACACTTTCGCCTCCAGTCTGAGCGCGGAGCCGCTCACTTTGGCCCTGACGTGAAGCCCACCTACGCCTCCCGCAATCCCTGGACGGATCGATTCAACTGCCCGACGGTCGATCGGCTCGCGGTCGGTCTGCCGACCGCGTGCGGACATCTGTTCAAGCTCTCGCGACGGATGCTCCACGACTCCGGGTTGCGACTGGAGCACGTGGCCTGGCACGGTGAGTGCTGGCACTGGACGATCGAGTTCCGGCCCTGCGCCACGGCCAGCCCCGCTGCGCTGATCATCCCTGCGCCGGAGAACCTTCAGCTCGCGATGCCGGTCACGCGCGAGTTCGTTCAGAGCCTGCCGCTGCGGCGGCTCAAGAAGGCGGTGCGCGAGGGGATCGAGCTTGCCAGCGAGCCGTTCGACACCCAAATGGCGATCTGGTCGATCGCGAGCACCGGACTGGTGTCGGATCTCCAGGATCTGCTCAATCGCCAGGCCCGACACCTCGCCCGCAAGACGGGGTAGCCGCGCGGGGCGTTCGGTCGCCGCCGGAGCACCTCGCCGTCGCGCCGCGCCCGAGGCGCAGAGCCGTGTCGCAGAGAGTCGGCACGTCGCGCTCGCTCGCAGCCGCGGTGACGCTCGCAGCGCGCCGGCCCATGCCGCTCCTGGGTGAGCGAGCGCGGGGGATACCGGCACCGCGCGATCGATGGCAGCGCCCTCGTCAGCGCGGAGGAGGCGCTCCCGTCGCGGGCGCGCGTCGATCGCTCCAGCGCAGGTCGGCTCCTGCTGCAAGCGTCCGAAGCGGCGTTTCACGGCGTCGGGCTCCGCGCCCCGCACGTTCCCCGCGGTCGGGGTCAGAAGGCTCGCAGCGGGGTCTCGGCGCCCCGCCCGCGTCGCTTCTGCTCGTGAGACATCCGCTTCGGTCGCTCGCGCGACGAACCCAGGCTGCGCCGGAGCGCGAGAGGCGATGGCACCCTCAGGCGCTCCCGCCTCGGGCGGGTGCACTCCTCGGCCTGTCGTTAGGGATCGAGCCGCAGGATCGTCGCCACGCCGGGTGAGCCGGGCGGCGAACTCTGTGTGCGTCGCAGGACGACCAGCGCGGCCCAGGGCGTCGTCCGATCGGGCGGCGAGGAGGTCGGCTCCAGCGTCATGGTGAACGAGCAGGTCGTCGCACCGTCCGCGCAGGTTGCCGTGATCGTGCTCGCGCCGTGGAGCTGCCAAGCCGCATCGGCCGGGAGGATCACGTCGATGGTGAACGTCTGAATCCCCTGCGACGGCTTGTCCAGCAGCACCGCGCCGTACGCGACGAGATGGCCGGACGAACTGCCCATGCTGACCGAGGTGGTCGAAATCGAGATCGGAACGCCTGTGCTCATGAAGACCTCCGGAATGGACATCCGCCTGGAAAGGGCGGGTGCGGATCGGGCGTTCTCGTCCGCCGGCGCTTCCAGCAAGCCCGGAAGCGGCGAGAAGCCCTCTCCCCGTCAGACCGCGGAGCATAGCGCGGTGGTCAAGGGCCGGTCTCGGCGGGTGGTGGCCCGGTCGGACTCCTCAGGGCCGTCCTGAGGGCCGCGCGGAGGGGCGCGGTCGAACTGGTACCATCGCACCACGCCCGCGACCGGCGCCCGAGCCCTGCCCTGGGGCTCGCCGTCGATCGCCTACTCCGCTGCTCGTGCCTGATGCCACGGCTGTCCCACCGCGGTTGGGACCCTATCGCTTCGATCGACACGCCCGCCGCCTCGGGAGCGGCGGCATGGGGGAGGTGTGGCTGGCGTGGGACGAGGTCGATTCGGTCGAGCGCGCGGTGAAGCTCCCGTCGCAGACGTTTGCGCGCGACCTGAACTGGCGCATGGACATGAAGCGGGAGGCCCAGGTGCTGCGGCACCTGAGTCATCCCGCCATCGCGGCGTTTCACGACTTCGTCGTCGAGGAGGAGCGCTGCGGACTGGTGATGGAGTACGTGCCTGGCCGGACCCTGCGGGCGCTCCTCGACGCCGAGGGCAGGCGCGACCGCGTCGAGGCCCTCCGGATCGCCGCCGAGATCGCGTCGGCCCTCGACGAAGCGCACCGCCACCCGCAGCGGATCGTTCACTGCGACCTGAAGCCGGCGAACGTGATGATCGCGGCCGACGGGGCCGTCAAGGTGCTCGACTGGGGCATCGCCCGGAGCGAGCTCGCGGAGACGTCCGCAGCGCAGGGGAGCGCAGGCGCGGCGCGGGCGATCACCGCGGCGCCGGTCCGCTTCGGAACCCCCGGCTACCTCCCGCCGGAGGTTCTTCTGGGCGATCGGCGGACGACCCGCGCGGTGGACATCTTCGCGTTCGGCTCGGTCCTGTTCGAGCTGCTCTCGGGATCCCGCGCCTTTCCGGGGCGAAACGCAGGCGAGCGCATCGAACGGACGCTCGACGGCCCGCCCGACTTCGCGCTGCTTCCCGGCGACCTTCCTTCGCCGCTCTGGTCGCTGCTGCGTCGGCTGCTCGAGTTCGACGTGCGTGTGCGCTGCGGCGACATCGCCGACGCGATCGAGGTGCTCCGCCCCGATGGCGCCCGCCCCGGGCGAAGCCGCCGCGCGGGCGGCAACCTCCCGGCGGTCGTCGGCGCCGTCGTCGGTCGCGAGTCGGAGCAGGCGGATCTGGTCCTCCAGCTTCGGCGCGTCCGCTTCGTTGCGCTGCATGGCATCGGCGGGATGGGGAAGACCAGGCTGGCGCTGAGCGTTGCCCACGAGATCGCGCGCGACGCCGCCCGCGGGGAAGAGCTGGATGGCGGTGCGTGGTTCGTCCCGATCGAGCACGTCGGGGAGGACGGGCTCGTGCTCGAAGCGATCGCCCGCGCGATGGGGAGTGCCGCGGGGTCGGTCGCCGAGCTGGCGCGGCAGATCGGAGAGCGGCGGACGCTCCTCGTGCTCGATCGCTGCGACGACCGGCCGGACGCCGTCGCGTCGGTCGTCTCCGCGCTCCTCGCGGCTGCCCCCAACCTGCGGGTCCTCGCCACCGGACGGATGCCGATCGACGGGGCGACTCCCCGGCGCATCGGCCCGCTGCGCACGCTCGGAGCGATCGCCGAGCGCGGCGACGCGGCCCTGCGCGACCTCGAATCGGTCCGGCTCTTCGTCGCCAGGGTGCGTTCCGACCGACCGCGCTTTGAGCCCGGCGAGGCGCAGCTTCGGGCCATCGCCGAGCTGGTCACGCGCCTCGACGGCATACCCGGCTCGATCGAGATTGCCGCGTCGTTCGTCGGGTCCGAGACGTTCGAGTCGCTCCGGGTCGAGGCTGACAGCGTCGGCGATCGGCGAGACGACGGTCCGTTCGTCGCGATGATCGAGTGGAGCCTCTCGCGCCTGCGGCCGGAACACCGTCTGCTGCTCTCCGCGCTCGCCGCGTTTCCCGCGGGGTTCGAGCTCGACGCCTCTCTCGAGGTCGGCGCCGCAGCGGGACTGGAGCGGGCGTCGATCCAGCCGCTTCTCGGAGCCCTCGTCGACCACGCGCTCGTCGAGATCGAGCGTCCGGAGGGGCGGGTGCGCTATCGCCTTCTGCGCGCGGTCCGACGGATCGCGGAGCAGCTCGTCGATGCGGAGACCTCGGCGTCGATCAGCGAGGGATTCAACGCGTGGTGCCGCGGCCTCGTCGAGGGCGCCGGGCCCACCGGCGAAGCACCCCTTGAGCGACTGCTCATCGAGTGGCCGAACATCGCTGCTGCGATCGAGTCGACCCTCGATCGCGGCCGGATCGAGGATGCCGCGACCATGACCGTCGCGCTGCACCGACTCTGGTACCGTTGCGGGCTCCAGGGCGAGGGGCTCGAGATCGTGCGCCGGGTGGCCGAACGGCGGGCGACGCTCGCGCCGGGTCCGCCCGAATCCGCCGGCGAGTGGTGGCTCGTCCAGGCGCGGCTCCGGAACGCAGCGGGGCTCCTCGCGTGGATCGGTCGCCGGTGCGACGTCGCGGAGGGCGAATTCCTTGCAGCCATGTCGATCCTCGAGCGCATCGGAGAGGGGGAGCCGAGCCGACGGGCCGCGGTGCTGAGCAATCGGGCGCTTCTCGCGAAGGACAAGGGCGATCTCGCCGCAGCGGGCGCCATGCTCGCCGAGGCGCGGGCGTGGGCCCAGGCCGTCGGCGACTCCGACCGCGCCGCGCAGGCGGCGGTCAACGCCGCCGTCGTCCAGGAGGAAGCGGGCGACCTTGACGGCGCCCTGCGCAGCGCCGAGGAGTGCATCCGAACGCTCGGCGGGAAGCCGGCGATGAAGGAGTTCCTCACCGAGGCGGAGTTCGTCCGCGGCCTCGTGTTCGTCGCCCGAGGCGAGATGCAGGAAGCCGGCGCCGCGCTGCGCCGCGCCCTCGAACTCAATCGCGGAAGCGCTCCGCGGATGGGCGCGACGGGAGAGATCCACAAGGCGCCGCAGTTGCTCTGGGGGGTCTCGCGGTTTGCCGAGCGCCGAGGCGATCTCGGGGCCGCGGCGACGCTGAGGCTCGGCGCGGCACGCCTGAGCGAGCTCCTCCGCATCCAGGTGCGCCCGATGGAGTCCGAGCACGGCGAAGCGACCGAGCGGCTCCGCCTCGGCCTCGGGCTCAGCGCGTGGGAGGACGCCGCCGCGCGCGCCGCACGCAGTTCCGCATCCGAACTGCTCGAGCTGGCCTTCGAGGTCACCTCGATCACCGGTGACGACGACACGCTGACGCTCTGATCCGCGGCGTCCGGAGCGCCGAGCGCGCGAGCGCTCCGCCGTCGTCGAGCACGCTCCGACGCGGAGGCCGCGTCGGCTTCAACGACTGGTTCGGATGCGGGTCCCGGACCTGGCACCGGGACCGGCTTCGGGTTGCGGGAGGATCGCGTCTGCGGGCGCCTGACCTGCCGACCGCGTTGAGGGCGCCGCGTGCTCCGACGGAGCCTGCCGAGGCCGTGGCACTCCAGCGCCGGGCGGCGACCGTCGCGGCCGCCCGGACGCGGCAATCCGGCGGCGTCGCAGCTCGGCTTCGGGCCTCGAGGCAGCGCTGCGGCTGCGCCCTCCGCCCGAAGCGCTCACCGCTCCGTGCCAGAAGCCGCCCCGAGCGGCCGCGCGACGAAGCCGCCGGGCGCTCGAGTGTCAGAGCCGTCGGCGCGTCGTCCCCGAGAGCGAGGTCGTCTCAAGCAGCGTCGCGGTTCTCAGGATCCGCAGACCGACAGCTCGGAAGCGCCGGCTGCCGCCGATGCACCCGACGATGGTCCTGACGTCGTCGCGGTCGAGCAGCCAGACTCCCGGCGTTCCGCCGTCGTCGCGCAGCCGTTCGCGACGCTCGTACTCGAGCATCAGAACACGCTCGCGGAGCGGCCAGGAGTCAACCGCGTCGGCGATCTCGTCGGCCTTGTTGCTCAGGATCCCGAGCGTCCGGTGGAGGACGCTCCCGTTCATGTGCCGGTGGGCGAGCGCGAACCCCGAGACGCACCACCAGCCGTGGCTCTCGAGCAGCGCGCGGTCGGGACAGGCGGCGAGATCGACCACGGCGTCGAGCTCGGCGAGGATGCGCGCCAGCGCCGACGAGCCGAGACAGGGAGACCGCAGCGCCTCCAGCTCGATCCGGAGTCCGGCGGCGCGGTGGGCGATCGCGCTGCCCACGGTCGTTCGAGGCTCGCCTCCCGGATCGGATTGCCCCGGTCTCCGCGGCGCCGGCGCAGCATCGGGTCGGGCGTCGTCGCGGTCGGCCGGCGCGCTGATGAACCGCTCCGCCGCGACCACGTCGGCGAGGGCGTCGTCGATTGCGTCGGGAAGCTCGGCGAGGCGCGATTCGATCAGGTCGCGCGTGCACGCAGCGCGGAGCAGAAGCGCCCGGGCGGTGAGCTCTGCGAGCTGCTCGGGGGGAGTCATCCGCGCGGCGGTGACGGCCTCCGAGGCGATCGCCCGGGCCTCGAGCGGTTCGCCGAGGCGGTGGTGGGAGTCGGCGAGATCGAGGAGAATCTGCGCCCGGCGGGCGCGGGCGTGGGACCTGTCCACGATCGAAAGCGCCGCCAGCGCCTCGCGGTGCAGTTCCACCGCGCGCCCGTGCCTTCCGCCGCGCAGCGCGCTCTGCGCTGCGGCGTGAATGCGGGCGACGCGATCGACCGATGGATGCTCCGAAGGGGCGCGGGCGGGGAGGACTGCATCGAAGCCCGGGGCGTCGGGAGCGGCGCGTAGGGCGGGTGCCGGTGGCGCAGCGAGCGCCGTGCATCCACGTTCTGAATCGCGATCGCGCGCCCAGGTAGATTGAGGATCGAGCGCGACCGAAGATCGAGGCGCCGCGTCCGAACGGAACCGCACCCCCGGCGCGATCGACGCGCAGGCTCCCGAAGGCGGGTCGGGAGCCTCGCGCTCATCCGTTGCGATCGACCCGTGCCGCAGCGAGCGGTCCTGCAGAGCGGCACTGTCGCGCCGCTCCGCACCGCAGATCGGCGTCCCGTCGTCGCTTCGGCGGGGGTCGCGCCAGGAGCGTTCGCGAGTCGACTCGATCGGGATCGGGGCTCCGCTGCGGAGGTTCGGCTCGACGCGCTCGGCGGGTGATTCCCCGGAACGAGACGACGCCGGAGGACCGGCCCGATGCGGCCGGCGGTCGGCCCCGTGTTCGAGCGCCCCGTCGATTGCGCTCGCGTCGAGGGGGACGTGGTCGATCGGCTCGGCGGCCTTGATCTGGCCGTCGTCTCCGGGATCGGTCGGCACATCTGAGTCGGTGACCCCGTCATGTCGCTGCACCGACCGCGGCGGCCCCGCCTGCGCCCGCTCGGCCGTCGGTGAATCCGATCTGTCCACAGGCCTAGGATCACCGCGCGCCTCGCCGCTTCGGGCGAGTCCGAGGGACTCCGGGTCGCCGCCGACCGCGTCGCTCGCCGCGTCGTCGCAGGCGCCATCGCCCGGATCGCCGGGCGCTTCCCCGCTGAAGTCCGCACCTCCTGCATCCTCCCCGCGGCCATGGGCCGGATCGTCGGTCTGACGCTCCGCCTCAGCGGGAAGAGGGGGTGCTTCGAGGTGCGCGAGCAGGTCGTCGACGCCCCAGCCGAGCACGTCGGCAAGGCGCATGATGAAGTCGATCTTCGGAGCGCTGTTCGCCGGCAGCAGCTTCCCAGGATCGCGACCGAGCGCTGCCGCGAGCTGCCTCACGTTCCAGCCGTGAAGAGCGGCGGCGAGCATGACCAGCTCCCGAAGTCGACGGAGACGGTCGCGGCTGACCCACGGGCGACCACTGGCAACGAACATGGCTCACTCCCATCCTCGCCCAGCGATGCGTGCGGGAGGATCCTCGCCGCTCCGGCGGGATCGCGCATCGGTGCCGCCCCCGCGGCACGATCGACAGCGCACCTGAGCATCGACAAGCCTGCGCGAACGGATCGCGCGGAGAGCGGCGACGATCGCGAGCTCTCACGTCTTCACGGGCCCGGTTCAGAGCCCGATCCAGGCATCAAGCGATGGGCGGGAATGTATCGGTCGCGCTCGCGCATTTCCGCCTGCTGCACCTTTTTTTGCGTCGCGTCGCACAGGCCGAAGTGCCGTCGAGGACTGCTCGGAGCCGCTCCCTCTCGCGCTGATCGCGCGGGATCCGTCGGCCTGCATCACTCCGGAACGTGGACGAGGATCGCCGGAACTGCGGCGCGATGCCGCCATGCGCGGCCGCGCACCCTCGGTTGCCTGAGAAGCTCGAGATGATCCAGATACTCGGCGAGCTTCGGCGCGGAGAACTCGCGGAGCCACTGGACCGAGACGGTACGGTTGATCTCTCGGATCTTCTCGATGAGCAGTTCCTTCGGCATCTCGATCCCCTTGGCTGCGCCCGTGCGGGCTCCGATGCGGCGACTCCTCTGTATCGGCGCGGAGAGGGTGGGCGGTTCAGCGAACCCAGCACTACAGCGCTGGCCCTCGTCTGCTGCGGCCGCCCGGATGCGGCGTTCTGGCAGCGTCGCAGCTCGGCTTCGGGCCTCGACGTAGCACGGCGGCTACGCCGTCGGCCCGATGCCTTCGCTGCTCCTTGCCAGAAGCCGCCCCGAGCTGCCTCGCGACGGCGCGTTCCAGCGCTGTAGTGCGAGAGGCCCGGGAGCTCTGAGGCTCGCGCCCGCTGAGAGACGCCTCGCTTGCGTCGGCGGGGGCCGGGCGACCACGACCCCGACGTCCCCGCGGGGGCTCCAGAACGGTCGATCGGAGTCGGGCAGCACGCGGTGGCGCAGGCCCGCCGGCCCGCCGCGGGCTGGACTGGCATGTCCCGGGATGCGAATGATCGCTCCGGAGCGGTCCCCCCTCCGAGCCGGCCCTCGGGCGGGCGCGATGGCGGAAATCGCCGGCGCGCGAATCCGAACCGTACGGCATCGAAAGGCGGGGTCGAAGTGCGGGCGTTCGCTCCCCGCACGTCGGCTGCTACCCGCCGGGCCGTCCGATCGAGCCCTTCGATTGGATCCAGTTCGATGGGAGCCCGCTCGTTGGGGACTCGTTGGATGGGAACTGGTCCGATGGGGACTGGCTCGACGGGAACTGGCTCGATGCAAGAGTGAACAGCACCCGCCCGTCACTTCACCGCCGGCGACCTCAGCCAGGCGACGAAGCGCACCCCGAGCCGGAGCCAAGGTTCCGGAGACGACGACATGGTCGAGCTCATTACGGCCCTCAGCAACAACTTCGGCGTCTTCATGATGCTGATGATCTTCGCCGTCATCCTGACGACGACCGTCGTTCGCGCGGTGGTGACCATCGCGAGCACGAATACGCGTGAGCGAAGCCGCCGCGAGATCGCCGCGTACATCGCCGAGGGGAGCATCACGCCAGACCAGGGAGAGCGGCTGCTGAAGACAGCGGTCAACGGAAAGGACTCATCCTGCTGACCCGCCGGGCGGCGGCGCACCGATCGCTCCGAGCCGGCGACGATCGGGCAGTCGGCGCCTTCGCGCTCGATCCCCCGGGGCGTCCGTCCACCCGTTCTTCGATGGGGCGGCTGTCAAAGGGCTCGTTCCCAAGGGGCGCGCTCGCACCGCGCCGGCTCTGGACGGACGTGGCTCCGGAGGTTCTGCGCTCCGCGGGCTCGGGTCGGGAACCTCACCCCCGGGAACTTCATCCCCGGGGGACATCATCCCGGGGTCTTCATCTGGTGGGGGGAGCGATCCGTTCCAGGCCGCCCATGTATGGACGCAGCGGCGCGGGGATCACGACGCCTCCCTCGGCATCCTGGTGGATCTCGAGGAGCGGGATCAGGATCCGGGGACTTGCGATCACCGTGTTGTTCAACGACCAGCAGATGACGGTGCGCCCGGCCTCGTCGCGGTAGCGCAGGTTGAGCCTTCGGCACTGATAGTCGCCGAGCCGCGAGGCGCTGTGCGTCTCGCCCCAGTCGCCCACCGGCTTGCCATCGGGGCCCTCGGCGCCGCGACCGGGCATCCAGCACTCGATGTCGACCATCGCCTCGTTCTTCAGGCCCAGATCCCCGGTGCAGCACTCCAGCAGCCGGTGCGGCAGCGAGAGCGAGCGGAGGATCTCCTCGACGTACCCGATCATCGCCCGGTGCCAGTCGCGCTGCTCGGAGTCGTCGGCGCGGCAGATGACGACCTGCTCCACCTTGTCGAACTGGTGGATCCGGTACAGGCCGGCGGTGTCCTTGCCGGCGGCCCCGGCCTCGCGGCGGAAGCACGTCGAGACCGTGACGTAGCGCCGCGGCAGCGTCGCGCCGTCGAGGATCTCGTCGGCGTGCAGCCCCATCAAGCCGACCTCGCCGGTTCCGGTCAGAAAGAGATCGGCGCCGGCGCCGCGGCGGCTCTCCTCGATGTGATACGCCTGCTCGCGCCCGGTCGGAAAGAACCCGGTGCCCACCATGCACTCTTCGCGCACGATCACCGGCACCGAGACCGGCGTGAAGCCGTGGCGGTCGATCATCGTGTCCAGCGCGTAGCGGAGCACGGCCTGATGCAGCCGCATTCCGGCGCCGACGAGGACGTAGTGCCTCGTGCCCGACATCCGCACGGCGCGCTCGAAGTCGACGAGACCGAGGTCGCGGACCAGCTCGAGGTGGGTCTTCGGCGCGAAGCCCCGCTGCGCCGCGAAGGGGATGGCCGGATCGAACGTCGGGGGCGACCAGCGCCGGGCTTCGACGTTCGCCGAGGCGTCGCTGCCGCGCGGCACGTCCGGCGCCGGCGGCTGCGGGACCGCGAGCCAGAGCTCCTCGAAGGGCCGCTGGAGCTCCGCAAGCTGCCGCTCGAAGGCCTGGATCTCCGTCTTGAGCGCCGCCGGCCGGTGCTCGAGCGCGCGGATCTCGGCCTCGAGCCGGTCGCGATCGTCGCCGGCGGCGGACTTGAGTCGGCCCTTGAGGCGTCCGATCTCCGGACCGACCTCCTTCGAAACGCGATTCTGCTCCGCGCGGCGCGACTCGAGATCGGTGATGAGCAGCCGCCGCCGCTCGTCAAGACGGACGAGGGCCTCGACATCGACGTCGAACGCCTTGTCGCGCGCTCCCCGCTTGAAGTGTTCCGGATCGTCGCGAAGCTGCTTCAGGTCGATCATGGGCCGCGATCGTACCGCCGCCCGCCGCGCTGAGCGGGAGGGGGCGGCGCCAGCGAGGTGGCTCGGCCGGGAGCCGGGCGATGTTCACGTTCGGTAGGTCGGCGGCGCCGCCCAGCGCAGCTTCTCGATCAGCGTGCGCCAGTAGCTCGCCTCCGGATTGGCGACGAAGCGGGCGCGGAGCGGGTGCCGGCGGATGGTGACGACCTGACCCGCAGCGAGCTCGGCGGAGGCTTCGCCGTCGAGGACCAGCATCGATCCCGCGTTGGCGCGGACGACATGGATGCGCAGCACGGTGTCGGCGATGGTGACGATCGGACGGAACGCGAGGCTGTGCGCGGCGTTGGCGGTGATCACGATGCCCTCGAGGTCCGGATGGACGATCGGTCCCCCGGCGGAGACGTTGTGCGCCGTCGAGCCGGTCGGGGTCGCGACGATCAGCCCGTCGCCGCTGATCGTCGGTCCTTCGTCGCCGTCGACTTCGAGGCGAAGTTCCACCATCCGGAACGGGCGCCCCGCGGCGATGACGCAGTCGTTGAGCGCGATGCCGATCCGGCGCGGCGCGGCGGCGCCGGGCTCCTCGATCGATGCCAGCAGCACGAGGCGCTCGCGCACCATCGGCCGTTCACCGAGGATCGCCGCGAGCTGCCGCCGCAGGCTCTCCTCGTCGAACTCGGCAAGGAACCCGAGCCGTCCGAAGTTCACGCCGACGATCGGGATGCGCAGCTCGAGGAGCCGCCGCGCCTGCCCGATGATGGTTCCGTCGCCGCCCAGGGCGATGGCGATGTCCGCCTCGATGTCGGTGGGGATCGGACCCTCTTCGGAGTCGATTTCCGCGACGATCGTCGCATGTTCCGAGAGCCACGAGCGAAGTTCGTCGAGGCGCTCCGCAACCTCGCGGCGCGATCGGTTCGGCAGCAGGAGCACTCGGCGCGCGGAGGGGTTCGCCCGCATGGCCGCGATGGTAGCGGAGCGGTGATGGCGACCGAGGCGCCCGGAACCACCAACCACGAACGACCAACGGCCAAACCAACCACCGTCCGAGGCCGGACGCGGCACCGCTCCCGCCTTGGAGACGACGGACGCTGGGCCTCGGCGCGCGAACGAAAGAGGCCCCGGCAGGACGCCGGGGCCTCGCGTTCGAATCGTGCGTTCTCCGCGACCCGTGCTTCGCGCGCTCGCCTGCGGGGACCGCTCCTCGGGGGCGTCGTTCGCGTGCAGCCGGCGGGCGTCGGGAGGGAACCGACCCCGCCGCGGCCGAGGTGGCGATCAGCCGGGGAAGGGATCGAAGCCCGGGAGATCCGACGTCAGGATGTCGATCAGGTCATGCGAGACGATGTGCTGCGGCGCCGCGCCGAGACCGCAGGTCCAGACGCGCACGAAGACCACGCCCTCCGGGCTGATGTGGTTGCCCGGATTGATCGCGATGGCGCCTTGGTAATTGAAGACTCCGCCCGGCGCGATCTCGAAGAGCGGGATCAGCGACCAGCGGCTGTCGGCCCAGTTGTAGGCGTAGACGCCCATGATCACGTAGCTCGCCGAGGCGAGCGAGATCACGCGGACGCCGAAGCCCGTGGCGTCGATCGGCGCCACGCCGGTGAGCGCGGTCACCTCGAGGTCGGTGGTCTGTCCACCGGCGATGTAGTTGATCGCGGGCGGATACCCGGATCCCTGGCTTCCGGGGGCCTTCTGCACCGTGCGGATCGAGAGGAAGCTGCCGTCGAGCGACTTCACGGAGTTCTGGTTGCCCTGAAGCAGCGTGCCGGTGATGACCTTGACGTTGCTGACCGGGGAGAACGAGAAGAAGTTCCCGGTGATCACGCCGATGCCCGACTCGAACGCCCGCGGGAAGCCGCCGATGAGCCGAGGCGGCTCATTCGGATTGAAGTCGCCGAAGCAGACGGCGAAGTCATTGGAGCCCGGGATGTTCTGCGGGTTCGTGATGTCGCACTGGGGGAAGCCGTTCCCTCTGATGACGCCGCGCAGGGCCTCCGGAGGAAGCGGAATGCCGTAGAACTGCTTCGCCAGTCCCTGGAGGCACGTGGCGAGTCCGGCGACGATCGGGGCCGCGGAGCTCGTCCCGTTGAAGGTCGCGGTGTAGGCCCGGGCCTTGTTCGTCGCGGTTCCCGCGGCGTTCGGGACCGCGAAGAGGTCGCCGCCGCCCGTCGTCGTCACGAGGATGCCCCACGCGGAGGTGTGCACCAGCGAGCTCTGGACGCAGTTGCGGCAGTGGTTGCTGAAGCCGAGCCGGCAGAAGCGGCCGACGCCGGGAGCCGGCGGCAGCGGACCTCCGGGCCAGCAGGCGCCGACGATGATCGCGCCGCTGTCCTGACCGTCGAACTGCGGAGCGTTGTCGAGATTGAAGCAGTCGTTGCCCGCCGAGATGCAGGAGGTGATGCCCAGGTCCGAACCGAGGCGCACGAGCGTCCACGGGCCGGCGTTGCTCACGAGCGTGCCGCCGCCGCCGGGGCCGATCGAGAAGTTCAGGACGTCGCCCGGACCGAAGGTCTGGATCGCGGAGAGCATCGCACCGAGCGTGCGTCCACCCTCCTCGGCGCTGACGATCGGGAAGAACCAGCCCTCGGCGTCGCGGGCGATGCCCGTGACGCCGAAGCCGTTGTCCGTGGCGGCGATCTGGCCGAGCGTCGAGGTCCCGTGATCCGGATCGAGGTTCCCGCCGGGGATCGTGATGATCGTCTGGCCGGGCTCCGGCTTGATGTTCTCGAGATCTTCGTGCCACTGCTCGCCGCCCTGGGCGACCTTGGGGCCGGTCACGTAGGCCGAGTGCTCCAGCACGGCGACGCGGACCGTCTTCCCGCGCGCCCAGTTGCCCTCGCCGACTCCGTACTGATCGAGCAGGATCTGCCCGAGCAGTTCGAGCGTGGCGAGATCGAGACCGTCGCCGGTGAAGCCGGTCCGGTCGAAGAACGCGCCGCCGGGTCCCTCCGGCGCGAAGGTGGTGTACTTCTGGAGCCGGTTCTCCGGCTGGGGAGAGGTCATCGAGAAGTCGGGAGTCGGCGTCTCAGGGCCGCCGGCGCCGCACTCGAGCGTCGCGATGATGGCGCAGGTGTTGTCCCAGATGACGTCGCAGCAGAACGGGAGGATCCCGCAGACGGTGTTGCAGCAGGTCTCGCTGTTGCAGCCGGGGAGCTGGTGCGCTTCGTAGCAGCCACCGTTGACCAGCGGGGCTGCACAGACATCGCCGCCCATGCAGACCATGTTGGCGACGTTGGCGCAGAAGATGTCCCACGTGCCGAAGTCCAGATCGACGCAGTTGGGGATGATCCCTCCGACGATCGTGCAGCAGGCGAAGTCGCCGCAGAAGGGCGTGTCGTTGGCGACGAAGCAGTCGTTGGGCGAGTTGAGGCAGGAAGGATCGTCGCCGCCCGGGGCGGGGACCGGGAGGGGCGCGGGAAGGCGATGCGTGATCATCTCCTGCTCGAACTCGACGAACTCGATCGTCGGGAGCGCGTTGAGGTCCGGCGCCGCCGCCTCGAGCCGCTCGAGCGGGCCCTCGACGTAGATCATGCCGGCCAGGTCGGGCTGACCGCGGCGGCTCCGCAGCGCGGCCTTGGTCTCGAGTTCGGCCAGCGCTGCGTGCGACTGCCTGAAGACCTGCCGCGCCGTAAGGCCGTGCCGCGCGAGGATCTCGTCGACGGCGGCGAGATTCTCGCCGGCGCCCGATGCAACCCGGGTCGCGCCGGCGACCGGCGCACGGGCGCGGATGCTGTCATGGAACTTGACCAGCAGGCGCCCGTTCGCGGTGATGCGACCCTCCGCATCGCGCGGGATGACGAGCTTCTCGGTCGGGATCTTTCGCAGGGGCACGCGGGGCGAGATCGCGCCGGCGTCGGCCGCGAGAGCGGCCGAGGCGAACATGCCGCTTCCGGCGACGAGCGCCGAGCCGACCAGCATTCGCCGCTTCATGCGCTTGGTCATGGTCGTGAGGTCTCCATCGTGCAGGGGATGCCCGGCGCCGCGCGGGCGGGCGGGGAGTCGGACAAGAGAGAGCGAGGGCTCGTGAAGCCGGCTGCGCGCGAGACTCGGGGGAGCGTGGCGTGGCAGGATCGGCGGCACTCGTCCATCGATCGGGGCGTTGCGGCCGATGGTACCGGCTGGAGGCAGTCCAACACAAGGCCCCTCTGGAGGATACGGCGCGCGATCCCCGAAACCCCTTCGTCCAACGCCGCGCTCGGTTGCCGGTCGCCCTCGCCGGGCGCGTCCGGAATGCCGGACCGCCCGCGCACGCCGATCGTCCATCGTCAGGCACCCGGAACGACCGCCGGTCCGGCCCCGATGTCGCGCCGGTATTGGGCCCCCGCGAAGGCGATGCGGTCGCATGCACCCGTCGCGAGGCGCCGGGCGGCGTCCAGATCCGCCGCGAGCGCAGTGACGCCGAGCACGCGTCCGCCGCCGGTCACGATCCGCCCCTTCGCGTCCCGCGCCGTGCCGGCGTGGAAGATCACGAGCTCTTCTCCCACGCCTGCAAGCGAGCCTGCGTCGTCGAGCCCGGAAATCTCGACCCCGAGGCGCGGGGCGCCGGGATAGCCCGCCGACGCCATCACCACGCAGCAGCAGGTCCGCGCATCGAAGGTCAGGTCGACCTGCTCAAGCGTTCCGGCCGCGGTGGCCCAGAGCGCCGCGAGGAGATCCCCCTCCAGCCGCGGCAGCAGCGCCTGGCACTCCGGATCTCCGAAGCGGCAGTTGAACTCGAGGACCTTGGGTCCGCCCGGCGCGAGCATCAGGCCCGCGTAGAGCACCCCGCGATACTCGATGCCCTCGCGGGCGAGCGCGCTCATGATCGGAACGAAGACCTCTCGCTGCACCTGCGCCAGCACCGACTGCGAGAGGACCGGCGCGGGGCAGTAGGCGCCCATCCCTCCGGTGTTCGGCCCGGTGTCGCCATCGCCGAGCCGCTTGTGATCCTGACAGGGGTCGAGGATCCAGATCGTGCGCCCGTCGACGAGGGCGAGAACGCTCGCCTCGGGGCCCGAGAGGCGCTCCTCGACGACCGCGATCGACCCCGCCTCGCCGAATTCGCGGCGGACCATGATCCGCTCGATCGCGTCAGCCGCCTCGTCGGGAGTCGAGCAGACGATGACGCCCTTGCCTGCGGCGAGACCGGAGGCCTTGACGACCCAGGGCTGCTCGCGCGCTCGGACGAAACGCTGCGCGGCCTCCGCGTCGTCGAAGATCCGCGCTTCGGCGGTGGGGATCGCGGCGCTGCGCATGAGCTGCTTCGCCCACGCCTTGTCGGCCTCGATGCGGGCGCCGGCCTTCGAGGGACCGAAGACCAGCCGATCGGGCGCCGCGAGCGCGTCGGCGATGCCCGCGGCGAGCGGTCCCTCGGGGCCCACGACGATCAGGTGGATCCCCTCCCGCTCGCACCAGCGCCGCGCGCGGAACGGATTGCCGAGCGTCACCTCCTCCGCCGGCGCCTCCCGCGCGAGGGCGAGGATGCCCGGGTTGCGCAGCGGCGCCCCCGAACACTCGGTGCACCAGAGGGTGCCGAGCGACGGAGAGCGGCGCAGCTTCCACGCCAGCGCGTGTTCGCGCCCGCCGCCGCCCACGAGGAGCACGTTGCAGGGAGATGGGAGCGTCGGCGAGATCGTCAAGGTTCATCCTCCGGAGCGCAGCCGCGCGGGGAGCCGGGCGGCGGCGATCCCGACGCGCCCCCGCCCGCGCCCACGCCCTTCAGGGCCCGATCGCCGCGGGCCGCCGCGACGTCCGCGTCCGACTGACGCTCGACGCGGCCGACGGAGCGGCCCGCGACCCTTCCCCGGGTGGGGGGGTCGCCCGACCGGGGTTCGCCGGAATCGGGTCAGAATGTGAGCGGCTCGAATGCGAGGGTGTGGGCCTCGGCCACGGGCTGATTGACCAGCACGCCGCGGCAGGAGTTCACGGCGTTGGCGAAGTGACGGTTGGTGCGCGCGAGCTTCTCCCACCCCTGGTTGGCGATGCGGGCCGCCCACGGGAGCGTCACGTTGGTCAGCGCCTGGGTCGAGGTGCGCGCGACCGCGCCGGGCATGTTCCCCACGCAGTAGTGGACGACGCCGTCGACCTCGTAGACCGGATTGGTGTGCGTGGTCACGCGCGCCGTCTCGACGCAGCCTCCCTGATCGATGGCCACGTCGACGATGACCGAGCCGGGGCGGATGTGCCGGAGGTCGTCGCGCCGGATCAGGTGCGGCGCCTTCGCGCCGGGGACGAGGACGGCGCCGATGATGAGGTCCGCCCACTGCAAGCGCTCCCTGATCGCCTGCGGATCCGAGTAGATCGTCGTCACGTTCGCGGGCATGATCTCGTCGAGCCAGCGCAGCCGATCGATGTTGATGTCCATGATCGTCACGTGGGCGCCCAGCCCCGCCGCCATGTGCGCGGCGCAGGTTCCGACGACGCCGCCTCCGATGATGAGCACGTGCCCCGGCTCGACGCCCGGGACGCCTCCGAGGAGCACTCCGCTGCCGCCCCACGGGCGCTCGAGGTACTTGGCGCCCTCCTGCACGGAGAGCTTGCCCGCGACCTCGCTCATCGGCGTCAGCAGCGGAAGGTGGCCGAGGTCGTCGGTGAGCGTTTCGTAGGCGATGGCGATGCAGCCGCTCTCGAGGCAGCCGATCGTCAGGTCGCGATCCGCGGCGAAATGGAAGTAGGTGAAGACGACCTGGTCCGCCCGGATGTGGGCGATCTCCTGGGGCTGCGGCTCCTTCACCTTGACGATCATCTCCGACCTCGCCCAGACCTCCGCGGCGTCGGCGACGATGGTCGCCCCGGCGGCGATGTACGCATCGTCTGAAAAGCCGCTGCCGAGTCCCGCTCCGGCCTCGACGAGCACGCGGTGCCCGTCGCGCCCGAGAACCTCGGCGCCGACCGGGCGCATGCCGACCCGGAACTCGTCCGGCTTCACTTCCTTCGGGACTCCGACGATCATCTGCGATCCTCTGCGTGGGTGCGGGCGTTGGACATCGACACTCCGGGAAGGGCGCTGCCCTCGCCGCGGGGCGGCCATCATACCGATGCGCTCTCGACGCGCCGGGGCGGCCAAGGGGCGCTCGCGGCGCGGCCTCGCACGCGCAATGGCGTGGTAGAGTGAACCTTCGCGACGTTTCCGCGTCTGTCTTGGCGACGGCCCGCGCGGACGTCACAGGAGCACTTCACGATGGTCGATCGGCTTGCGAATCTGCGGGGAAAGTCCGGCATCGGGTCCGGATCCGGGTCTCTCAGGGGGGACGGCACGGTCGGTGCGGCGCTCCGGCGCCGGAGCGGCGCTGCGCTCGCGGCCGCCGGAATCACCGCGCTGCTGGCGGCGGCGCAGCCGGCGATGGCGCGGCAGGGCGGCACGGCGATCGCCGGGCGCGCGACCGCCGCGACCGAGCCGATCATGACGGTCGAAGACGTGATCCGCACACTCAACAACGAGCCGGCGCAGCGGATCAGCGTCGCAGGCCGGAGCTGGCAGCGCATCGCCGATGCGATGCTCGACATGACCACGCCGCCCAATCCGCCGATCTCCATCCGCGGGCTCGCGGAGGCGAGGGCGGGCTCGACCGGGACCGCCTTCCGGGCGATCCAGGCCGATCGCGCGGCCCGCTCGACGAGCGTCGACGACATCCATCCCGGCATGAGCGGCTGGGACAAGGTGGCCGAGTGGGCGAAGGCCAATCAGGGCCTCGCGGATGCGCTGCACGCCGTCCGCGACACCCGCGGCTTCGCGCTTCCGTACGGGACGGGCAACGTCGACGCGAAGTACGCCGCGAAGGGCTTCTGCGTCCGCATCGGCGTCGACGGCGAGCTGCGGCACAACGAGTATCCGTACGTTCCGCAGCTCGAGGCTCTCGCGATCTTCATCGTCGCCGAGATGTACCGCCGGCTCGAAGCGGGGGAGCCCGAGAAGGCCTTCGAAGTCGCCATCGACGGCGTCCGGTTCTTCCGCCAGCTCTGCGACCGGCCGATGCTCGTCGAGAAGGCGAAGTTCATCGACATCCTCTCCGACCTCCTCGCCTCGCAGCGCGACGCGATGTTCGTCTACCGCGACCGGGTCCCGCAGACGCTCTTCCGGGAGATCGCCATCGAGGAGTATCCGTTCCTCGCGCCGGGGCGCTCGACGCTCGAGCTTCCCGAGGGCGAGCGCATCGTCGGCGAGGCGCTGCTGCGGCAGGTCTTCGACGCGCGAGGCCAGCCCGACGTCGAGAAGTTCGGCGACGTCTTCGGCGAGCTCCAGTCGGCGGACAAGCCGCTGACGAGGTTCGGCGCCGCCAAGCGCTGGGAGCGCGTCGCGCGCGTGCATGGCAGTCTCGATGCATCGCTGAAGCGGCTGACGGACATCTACGACGACTGGTACCGCCGCTGGCGCGTGCCGCCCTACGACGCGATGCAGACGCTGCCGACCGATCTCTCGCGCACGAACCCGATCCGCTACGGCGCGGTCATCCACTCGATCATCGATTCGCAGGCGCTCTTCGAGGCCCGCAAGCGCCTCGCCGCGGAGGTCAACGGGGCCGCGATGGCCGCCGGTCTCTGCGGGTACTACCGGCAGTTCGGCAGCTATCCCGACGACCGCGAGAAGATCTACGCGATCTTCGCCCGCAAGGCCAGCGATGCGGACCCCTGGGATCGCCAGTACGGCCGCTTCCTCTACTTCTTCGCGGGCTCGCAGCGGCGCGCCGTCGACACGCCCCTCGGGCGCATCTGGGTCGACGGAGGCGTCCTCTACGCGCGCGGCACCGACCTCGATGACGACCAGGTCCGCGAAGTCACCGAGGATGGCGCCGTCGGAGACTTCCTCATCTGGCCTCCGATGCGCGCGCTTGAGCGCAAGGAAGGCCTGCGGTAGCGAGTCGGTCGAGACCGGCGGGAGCGCCGGGCGCCGCAGCGCCCGTCGGGCGCGGCCGCTGGGCCTACCCTCCCCGCCTGATGGCTGACACTGGAGCGAATTCGGGACGCGCGGCCGAGCGCGTCGTCATCGTCGGGTCTGGTCCAGCGGGCTGGACGGCCGCGATCTACGCCGCGCGGGCGAATCTCGATCCGCTCTGCCTCGTCGGCGTCGCCAAGCAGGATCCGTCGCCGGTCCTCCCCGGCGGTCAGCTCATGCTCACCACCGAGGTTGAGAACTACCCGGGGTTCCCCGAGGGCGTGGATGGTCCGGCGATGATGGGGATGTTCCAGGCGCAGGCGGAGCGCTTCGGCACCCGCGTCCGCGGGGTCGACGTGGTCCGCTGCGACTTCTCCGGACCGCCGCATCGGCTGATCACGAGCGAGGGCGATGCGATCGAGACCCAGGCGGTGATCCTCGCGACCGGGGCGACGGCGAACTGGATCGGCCTTCCCAACGAGATGCGCCTCGCCCGCAGCGGCGGCGGCGTCAGCGCGTGCGCCGTCTGCGACGGCGCCCTTCCCGCGTATCGCAAGCAGGAGCTCGCGGTGGTCGGAGGCGGCGACACCGCCATGGAGGAGGCGACCTACCTGACCAAGTTCGCCTCCACGGTCCACGTCATCCATCGTCGCGATGCGTTCCGCGCCAGCAGGACGATGCAGGATCGGCTCCTCGCCCAGCCGAACGTCAAGGTCCACTGGAACAGCGTCGTCGTCGACGTCCTCGGCGGGGATTTCATCGAGGGAGTCCGCCTCCGGGAGACGATCACCGGCGCGGAGTCGACGCTTCCGGTGAAGGGGCTCTTCGTCGCCATCGGTCACTCTCCCGCGACGACGTTCCTCGACGGCGCCGGCGTCGAGCTGGACGACAAGGGCTATGTGCTCCTTCGTTCGCGCTCGAGCCGGACGAACATCGACGGCGTCTTCGCGGCAGGCGACGTCGCCGACAGCATCTACCGCCAGGCGGTCACCGCCGCGGGGATGGGCTGCCAGGCGGCGCTCGACGCGGAGCGCTGGCTCGCGGCCCGCGGCGTGCACTGAGCGAAGCGGCCGTCCTGCCGTGCGCGCGGCGTCCGAGGCGGTTCCGTCGGCGCGATGCCCGCCCCTCGCACTCCAGCGCTGGAACGCGTCGTTGCGAGGCCGCTCGGGGCGTCTTCCGCCTCAGGGAAAGCCGCGAGGCGGGGGTTCGCGACGGGACTTGTCGAGCTGGAGCGGTGCATGCCGGACGCCCGATCCGACGCCGGGCGGCCCTGCAGCGCAGACCCCTCGCCGATCGCCGCTCCTGAGCGGCGGCCCTGACCACGGCTCCTGGTCGGACGTCTGCGACGACACCCGCAGGGACGACGGCGCCGCATGCCTGAGCGTCAATCCGGCACGAGCCGCGTGACGACGCGGGCGCCGATCATGTCGCCCCAGACGTTGACCGTCGTCCGGACCATGTCGAGCAGTCGGTCGACGCCGATCACGATGCCGATGGCCGTCAGGGGGAGCTCGGGAACGCCTCTGGCGGCGAGGCTCGTGTTCACCGCCGCGACCACGATCACCATCGTGATCAGCCCCGCGGAGGGGATGCCCGCGGCGCCGATGGCCGCCAGCGTCGCGGTGACCACGACGATCAGCAGGTCGGCGAAGGAGAGATCGATCCCGAAGAGCTGGAAGAGGAAGACGACTGCGACCGCCTCGTAGAGCGCTGTGCCGTCCATGTTGATCGTCGTCCCCAGCGGGATCACGAAGTTCGCTGCCCGCTTGGAGCAGCCGCCCTCGTTCACCGCGGCCTCGAGCGTCACCGGCATCGTGGCGCTGCTGCTGCTCGTCCCCAGCGCGGTCATCAGCGGGCGGCGCATCCGGTGCATGAACCGGAAGGGATTGGTGCGCCCGGCGATGGCGAGGACCAGCGGCAGGACGACGAGCCCGTGGATGCCCAGCCCCAGCACGACGGTGAGCATGTACTTGCCGATCGGACCGGCGAGCGATCCCAGGCCGATCGATCCGACGGTGTGCGCGACGAGGAGGAAGATGCCCAGCGGCGCCAGCCAGATCACCCAGCCGACGAGGCGGAGCAGCGCGTCGAAGAGCGCTTCGAAGACCACGACGGCGGGGCGCGTCGTCTCTCCGCCGAGTGCGAGCGCGAGGCCGAGCAGGATCGCGAAGGAGATCACGCCAAGCGGGCGGCCCCCGGCCATCTCGGCGACGACGTTGGTGGGGATGAGCTGCCGCACGATGCGCAGCCAGGTTCCCGCAAGCCCCTCGCTCCTGGCCTCCTCCATTCCGGTTCGAAGGGCCGAATCATCGCGCGCCTTCTGATCGATGCTCCGCTCGCCGTCGCGGATGATCGACTCCACCTGCTCCGGGGCCAGGCCGTCGCCGGGCCGGATCGTCGAGACCAGCGCGGTGCCGAGAATGACCGCGAGCAGCATCGTCGAGACGAAGTAGAGGACCGTCGCCCCGCCGATGGCGCCCAGGCGCGACGGGTCGCCGATGCTGGTCACGCCCACGACGACGCTGACGAGCACCAGCGGGATGATCAGGAGCATCAGCGGACGCACGAGGACGAGGTCACCCGCGTCCTTCCAGATCGCCTCCGGCGGTGCGCCGAAGGCGTGCATCACCTGCCCCACGACGATCCCGAGCACGAGTCCCGCGAGGATCAGGAGCGACTGGAGAGTGCTGCGTCGCATCGGCCGCAGCGTAGCAGTTCCGATCGCGCGCCGCCCCCGGCGCGGCGGCGATGCGCTGCGTGCGCGGTGCATGCGCCGTCGGCGCGGCCCCCGCGCAGAGCGGCCCCGAGCAGGCGAGCGCGCTCGCGCTTCGCGGGCCTGCCCACCTCGCCGAGGGACGGGGCAGCAGTCCCTCTGCCGATGGAAGGGGCAGCAGTCCCTACGCTGACGGACGGGAGAGCAGTCCCTACGCCGACGGACGGGAAAGCAGTCCCTCTGCCGAGGGACGGGGCAGCAGACCCAGCTCCGCAAGCTGCCCCGCGTCGACCGGAGCGGGCGCCTCGGTGAGCAGGTCCGAGGCGTTCTGAGTCTTGGGGAAGGCGATCACGTCGCGGATGTTCTCCGTCGCCTCCAGGTGCATGACCAGCCGGTCGAGCCCCAGCGCAAGCCCGCCGTGCGGCGGTGCGCCGTGGCGCAGCGCCCTGAGCAGGAAGCCGAACTTGCTCTCCGCGTCCTCGGCGGAGAGGCCGAGCAGCTCGAAGACGCGCTGCTGCACGCGCTGCGAGTGAATGCGGATCGAGCCGCCGCCGATCTCGCTGCCGTTGAGGACGAGGTCGTACCCCGCGCTGACGCAGGCGCCGGGGTCGCTCTCGAGGAGATCGAACTGATCGGGGTTGGGCGAAGTGAAGGGATGGTGCATCGCGATCCAGCGGCCCGCCTCCTCGTCGCGCTCGAACATCGGGAAGTCGACGACCCAGAGAAACTCCCAGCGGCCCTCGGGGATCATCTCCAGCTCGCGCGCGACGCGCTGGCGGAGCTCGCCGAGCGCGCGCGTCGCGACCGCCCAGGTGTCCGCGGCGAAGAGGACGGCGTCGCCCGGCTCGAGGCCGAGCTGCGACCGCAGCGCATCGCCTGCGTCGCCCGCGAGGAACTTGGCGATTCCCGTCTCCCATCCCGCAGGACCGAGCTTGACGCTGGGCACTCCGCCGGCGCCGAACGTCTTGACCCACTCCGACCACGCGTCGGTCATCTTGCGCGTGAGCCGCTCCGCCCCGCCGGGAACGCGAATCGCCTTGACGACGCCGCGCGGCTTCGCGAGCGCGTCGGCGAAGACGCGGAAGTCCAGGGAGCGCGCCCACGCGCTGACGTCGGCGATCTCGAGTCCGTAGCGCAGGTCGGGGCGGTCGATGCCGTACCGCTCCATCGCGTCGCGCCACGTCATGACCGGGATCTCGCCGACGGAGAAGTCGAGGATCTCCTTCCAGAGCCCGCGGATGTAGCCGGAGAGCATCGCCATCACGTCGGCGCGGTCGACGAAGCTCATCTCCAGATCGATCTGCGTGAACTCCGCCTGCCGGTCGGCGCGCGGATCCTCGTCGCGGAAGCAGCGCACGATCTGGATGTACCGGTCGAAGCCGGCGACCATGAAGAGCTGCTTGAAGAGCTGCGGGCTCTGCGGGAGGGCGTACCAGGAGCCCGGCGACAGCCGGCTGGGGACGATGAAGTCGCGGGCTCCCTCGGGCGTGCTGCGGATCAGGAAGGGCGTCTCCAGCTCGAGGAAGCCGTTGGCGGCGAAGTAGTCGCGCGTGAACTTCGCCACCCGCGATCGGGTGCGGAGGATGCGCTGCATCCGCGGGCGGCGCAGGTCGATGTGGCGGTTGCGCAGGCGGACTTCCTCGCCGATCCGGTCCGCGTCGTGCTCGTCCGGCAGGATCGGCGGCGTCTCGGCCTTGTTCAGCACCTCAAGCTCGCCGCCGACGATCTCGACGGCCCCGGTCGCCAGCCGCGGGTTCGGCGCCCCGACGCGCTCGCGGACCACGCCGCGCACCGCCACGACATCCTCGCGGCGCAGGCCGCGCGACGCCTGCACGACGTCCGGCGCGACGTCCTCGAGATCGAAGACAACCTGGACGAGCCCTTCCCGGTCGCGGAGGTCGCAGAAGACCAGGCCGCGGCCCTGATCGCGGTAGGTGTTGATCCAGCCGCAGACGACGACCGTCTGGCCGACGTGCGCGGGACGGAGGTCGCCGCAGTGGTGGGTTCGCTTGAGCATCTTCGGTCGGGAGTGGCGAGGCCGCGCCCGAGGCGAGGCGTGCATGCCTCGCCCCGCGGGCGCGAAGCCGCGATGGTACTCGGTCCGCGTCGGCCCCCGGCGACGGGCGATCGGCGACGGGGCGGGTGCGCGGGCGAATCCGGCGCCGGGGGCCACGCGTAGACAGCGGGCGTCTCATGACCGCCCTCGAGCACCCGCGTCCGGCTGGGCTTCGGTCCGTTCCCCATGCGGGCTCGCCGCGGTCCGGCGCCGCACGCGTGACGCTCCGCAGGGTCGCGGACGTCGAGTCCACGGAGCGCCCCGCCGGTCGACCGAACCTCCCTCCGATGCTTCATCGCGTCGCCGCAGGCGATCCATCAGCGATGGTCGAGGTTGTCGACCGATACGGCGGGCTCGTCTGGTCGATCGCCTGCGCGGTCGGGATCGCGCCGGCGGACGCCGAGGATGCCGTGCACGAAGTCTTCCTCGCCATCTGGGAGAACGCCGGACGGTTCGATCCGAGCCTCGGCGCCGAGTCGAGCTTCGTCGGGATGATCGCGCGGCGCCGGATGATCGACCACAAGCGCCGCCGCGGACGTCGCGCTCGGCTCCTCGCCCAGCATGCAGCCGGAGGGGAGACGCCCTCGGCAACGCCCGACGACGACGTCCTCCGCGCGGAGGAGCTCGCGCGGATCGAATCGGCGATGGAGCTTCTCTCCTCGCCGCAGCGGCAGGTCCTGCGGCTGGCGCTGCATCGGCAGCTCACCCATGAGCAGATCGCGTCGAGCACCGGACTGCCGCTCGGGACGGTCAAGACCCACGTCCGCCGCGGTCTCATCAGGCTGCGCGACGCGCTCGGTCTGCGGAGGAGCTCGCCGTGAACGCTGCGCAGCCGAAGCGCGGTTCCGGGCGCGGCCGCGAGGGCGCTCTTCCGCCCGCCGGCGGCGACTCCCGGGATCCCGATCTCTATCGGCACATCGCGGGCCTTCCCGCCGGTGATCTCGATGAGCAGTCGGAGGCGCGCTGCCGCGGCGCTCTCGATGCCGCGGCTGCGGGGCTCTCGACGGAGGCCCGGCTGCCCTCGGCCCTGCGCACGTCGCTCGTCGCCGCCGCCGCGCGGCGCGCGGGAGCGACGCGGCCCGCCGCGGAGCGCCGAAGGCCGCGGCGCCTCGTCGCGGCGCTCCTCTTCGCCGCCTTCGTCCTCGGGATCCTGGCCTGGCGGGGGTGGCCGCGCGAGCATCCGCTCAGCGCCCAGTTCCGCGGGCTCGCGCGGCTCCAGGAGCGGGCCACGGACCTGCGGACCGCGCCGCTTCGGGGGCCCGACGGAACGGCGCAGGGCGCCGTCGAGTACAGCCTGGCGCACCGCGAGGGATGGGCCGTCGCCGAGGGACTCCCGCCGAACGACCCGGCCGAGGGTCGCTACGCGATCTGGATCCAGCGGCCGGAAGACGCCCTGCCGCGCCTCTGCGGACGCTTCGATGTCGCCGACTTCACGTGCAAGAAGATGGTCGTCCGGGTGCCGCTCGAGGGCCGCGCCGACGGAGCCCGGATCTACCTGACGCGCTCGCCTCCGGACTCGCGCGCGCAGGCGCCCGGCGACGAGCGCCGATGGAGCGGACGCGAGCGGATCATCGCCGAAGCCGTGATCGGGCGCTGAGCGCGGCGTCGCGGCACGCATCGGCGAGCGCCTGGTGGAGTCGCTCGTGATCGGGGTGGGCATCGAGCGCGGCCATCAGCGCGTCCACGCGCCGGATCGGGTCCCGCTCGCTGCGCGCCGCCGCGATGGCGGACTCCCCAAGCGCCTCGAGCGCTGCGATGAACCACGGGGTGTCGGGTCGTTCGAGGTCGGCGGGCGGATCGACGAACGCGCGGAGGACGACCTGTCCGACCGCGACGACGGGGCAGCGCCGCGCCCTGGTGATCGGCTCGATGCAGACGATCGCGGCGGGACTCTGCGCCCGGAGGCTCGCGAGCCGCAGGCGCCGGGCATCCGCGGCGACCATCGGCGGCGAGACGATCCAGAGTCCCGCTGGGGGAGCGACGTCGAGTTCCGCGTCGGCGACGACGGGGCGCGGACGGCAGCCCGCCGCCGCGTCGCGGCGGGTCGCTTCGCAGGCGAGATCGAGCCGCTGCCGGCGCGCCTCCTGGAGCGGCAGCATGATCCGCGCCATCGCCCTGAATCCCGCGGCGCTCGCGAGCGCCCGCGCGCCGCGGAGCGCCTCGTCGGCGCTGCGCTCGGCCTCGAAGTAGCGCATGGAGACGATCGCCTCCGTGGCTGCCTCCATCACGGCGTCGAGTTCGGCGATGGTGGTGATCGTCTCAGGCATCGGGGGTCGAGGGGGATCCGGCGGCACGGGAGGGCGCTCGCGCGGGGGAGCCTCGCGCTCGCCGACGGGCGGAAACCGTACCAGCGCCGCGGGAAGTCCGACCGGGGCCTGGAGCTCGACCCAGCAGGGTGCACGGCGAGCGCTGAAGGGCAAGCGCCGCTTCCGGCAGGCTGCCCGGCCCCGTTGTAGCATCTCCGCTTCGTCGGGAGCGCCGCGGCGCCGATGGCGGAACGAACGCGAGCGGCACCTCGTCCGTCGCTCGTCCTCCGTCGAGATCCGCGCGTCGCGGTCCGCATCGCTCCTGCGGCGAGGTCGTATGGTCGCCTGCATGCTGACGGTCCTCTTCATCTGCACCGGCAACACCTGCCGCTCGCCCATGGCGGAGGCGATCGCGCGCGATGCGCTCGATCGGGGTGCGATCAAGGCGGCGCGCGGGCTCGATCTCTTCGTCGCCTCGGCCGGAGTCTCGGCAGGGGAGGGAGTTCCGGTCGCCGACGAGGCGATCGCGACCCTCCGCAGCCTCGGGATCGCCCACCGCGGCGCATCGAAGCGGCTCACGCCGGAGATGATCCGCCGAGCCGATCTGGTCCTGGCGATGACCGAGGATCACGCGGCGGCCGCCCGGTCGCTCGTGCCGGGAGAGCCCGCTGTCCAGGCGAAGATCAACCGTCTCGATCCGGCCGGCGACATCGAGGATCCCATCGGGCTCGGGGTCGATGCGTACGAGTCGGTCGCGGGCCGTCTGCGCGCGGTCGTTCCGGCGCGGCTCGAAACGCTCATCGACGAAGCTCTGAAGCGAACCGGCGCGGGTCCGGGCGGAGTCGCGGGAGAGCCTGGCCCCAATCGCATGCCCACGGACGCCGCTTCATGAGAATCGCACTTGGAACCGACCATCGCGGCGCGGAGATCATCCGGGCGCTCCTGCCATATCTCCAGGGCAAGGGCCACGAGGTCGTCATCCTCGGCGAGTGCGGCGCCACGAGCTGCGACTATCCCGACAGCGCCTTCGTGGTCGGCCGGGCGGTCGCCGAGGGGCGCTTCGACCGGGGCATTCTCGTCTGCGGCAGCGGCATCGGGATGACGATCGCCGCCAACAAGATCGACGGCGTCCGCGCGGCGCTGGTCACCGACGAGCTGACTGCCGAGCTCAGCCGGTCGCACAACGACGCGAACATCCTCTGTCTCTCGGGCGACCTCCTCGGGCAGCCGCTGGTGCGGCGGATCGTCGATGTCTGGCTCGCCACCGCCTTCGAGGGCGGGCGCCACGCCCGCCGCGTCGCCAAGATCAAGGCGATCGAGGACGGGCGCGATCCCGCGGGCGTCGTCAACGGCTCGGCGTGAGCGCACCGCGCCGCAGGCGGCAGGCAACGCCGCCGCTCCGGCGTGACGTCTCGGGCCCTTGGGCGCCGGCCGGGCGAGCGAGGTTCGCCTCGCGCCGCGCGATCCGGTCGCCGGCGGACGCGAGGCCGGCTTTCGCCTGACTTCGGGCCGAGCGCGAGCGCTCGGCGGTCCCGAATCGGCCGGCACCGCGCCGAGCCGTCCCGAACCCTGTCCTCTCGGCGGCCTCGGCCGTCAGCTCCCAGTCCTCGCTCGGCCCCATCCTGTCCGATCACGATCGCACCATGATCAGATGATGATCAGATCCTGACCCGATCATGGTCCCATCATGAACCCCTCGGCCCCTGCCTCATGTACGACTCCATCGAGATTGGCCGTTCGGCGACAGCCCTCCACCTGCGCGCCGCATTCCTCGAGCCGCCAGAGGATCGTCGGGCGCGCCGGGCGCCGCGCTCGACCGCGGCCTCCGCGCTCCCGCGCGGTTTCCACGGCGACCTCGGTGCGGTGCGGCCGCTCGACGATCGGACGCTGCTTCTGGGGCTCGGTCGGGAAGCGGATCTCACGGCCGCTGCCCTCCGCACTGCGGGCGCCCGCCTCGTGCGGGGGCTGGAAGCGCTCGGGGTCGACGCGATCAGGATCGACGCGGAGTTCGGGCGGGGAGCCGCCCTCGCCGCGCTGGGCGATCGCGTGGCGGGACGCGCGCTGGGCGACGGGATGGCGGTCGGGACGTGGCGCGTCGACGGGTTCGACGGCACCGCGACCAACCGTTCCCCGCGTCTGCCGCGGCTGCGCGTCCACGCGGCCGAGCCCGAGCTGCTCGAAGGCCTCCAGCGCGGCCTCGGCCTCGGGCGCGCCGTGAACGCGGCGCGGCGGATCGGCGCGATGCCGCCGAACCTCTGCACGCCGCAGCGGATCGCGGACGAGGCGCGGCGGCTCGCGCGGCGCACGGGCATGCGGTTTCGGGCGATCGCGCTCGCCGAGGCGCGCCGTCTGGGCATGGGCGGACTCGTCGCCGTCGGCGCCGGCTCCGACCATCCTCCGGCGATCGTGATCCTCGAGCATCGACCGAAGCGGGTCGCCCGCGAGGCCAAGGGTCGTCGCATCGTCCTCGTCGGGAAGACGATCACGTTCGACACCGGCGGCTACTCGCTCAAGCTCGACAAGTCGATGCGCTGGATGAAGTACGACAAGTGCGGCGGCGCCGCCGTGCTCGGGGCGATGCAGGCGATCGCCGAGGCGGAGCTTCCGGTCGAGGTGATCGGGCTGCTGCCGACCGCGGAGAACATGATCTCCGGCGGCGCGTACCGGGTCGATGACATCCTCACGATGCACAACGGCGTCACCGTGGAGGTCTCCAACACCGATGCCGAGGGGCGCCTCGTCCTCGCCGATGCGCTCTCCTGGGCGTGCTCCCGGCTGCGTCCGACGGAGATTCTCGACATCGCGACCCTGACCGGCGGGGTGGTGGTGGCGCTCGGCAGCGTCGGCGCCGGCCTCTTCTGCGAGGAGGAGGGCCTCCGCACGCGCGTCCTGGCCGCTTCGCGCCGAAGCGGCGAGCGCCTCTGGCACCTCCCGATCTGGCCCGAGCACCGCGAGATGATGCGCTCGCAGCACGCCGACATCGTCAACTCGAACCCGCGGCGCGAGGCGCTGCCGATTCAGGGGGCGGCCTTTCTGAGCTACTTCGTCGATCCCGCCATCCCGTGGGCGCACATCGACATCGCGGGGGTCGCGGCCGTCGAGTCCGGCGGCGATGGCCTCGCCCCGGGTCCGACCGGCTTCGGCGTGCGCCTGCTCTACGACTACGTCGAGTCGGTGGCGGGGGTGGAGGCGTCGGCAGCTTCGCCGCAGGTCGCCTGAGTCGGACGCTCGAATGCGCGGCCCGTCGCAACCTCGTTCGGTCGTCGCGCGCCTGCGCGGGACGGCGGCGGATCGCGGCCACAGGCTGCCAGGGCGGGTTCGAAGGAGTTCGCGCCGCGTGCAGGGCCAACGGCCAAGGGACGAGGGCCAGAGGGCCAAGTGGACGATCACCGACCTGCGGACCTCGCTCCTACCCTCCCGCTTCATGTCATCGACGGCATCAGCCCACTCCGATTCTCGCTCCGGCGGCGGCGCGGCGCCTGAGGCGGCGGGGAATCCTGCCGCGGCCTCGGCCAACGGCGCCGCGGCGGATCCCTCCGGGCGACCTGCGGCCCGCGCGACCGAGAGGACGGAGGCCGCTCCCGCCGCATCGCTTGCCGCCGAGCTCCCGGACGACGTGCTCCTCGGCTGGCTTCGCGACATGCTGCTCATCCGCGAGTTCGAGGTGCGGACGATGCAGGCGTACCAGGAGAAGAAGATCGGCGGGTTCTGCCACGTCTACATCGGGCAGGAGGCGGTCGCAGTCGGTTGCACGGCGGCGATCGAGCGGCGCGACCCCATGGTGACCGCCTACCGCGATCATGGCCATGCGCTCGCGCGGGGGATGGACCCGCGCCACTGCATGGCCGAGATGTTCGGCCGCATCGGCGGGTGCGCGAAGGGCAAGGGGGGCTCGATGCACATGTTCGACAAGGCGAACAACCTCTTCGGAGGTCACGGCATCGTCGGCGCCCAGACGCCGCTCGGCGCCGGTCTCGCCTTCGCGACCAAGTATGAGGACGAGGTGATCGAGGGACGCCGATCGGACCGGGTCACGCTCTGCTTCCTCGGCGACGGCGCCCTGAACCAGGGCGCGTTCCACGAGGCGAAGAACCTCGCCGGTCTCCTCGACCTTCCGGTGATCTTCGTCGTGGAGAACAACGGCTACTCGATGGGCACGTCGATCTCGCGCGGGACCACGATGGGGCACGACATCTCCGTCAAGGCGGCCGGCTACGGCATCGAGGCGGCGGTGATCGACGGCATGGACGTGATGACCGTCTACGACGCGATGAAGCCCCTCGTCGATCGCTGCCGCGCGACGAGCCGGCCTGCCTTCGTGGACATGCGGACATACCGCTACAAGGGGCATTCGATGTCGGACCCGCGCAAGTACCGGACCCGCGCCGAGGAGGAGCAGTACGAGGCCTCCGATCCCATCGGCCGCCTCGCGGCGTGGCTCGAGTCCAGCCGCGGCTTCTCCAAGCAGCGCTACGACGAGCTCGCGCGGGAGGTGCGCCAGCAGGTCCGCGACTGCGTGAAGTGGGCCGAGGCGAGCCCCGAACCGCCGATCGAGGAGCTCTACACCGACGTCTACGTCGAGCGCTTCGGTCCCTACCTGGGAACGTCGCCGCCGCAGATGCTCCGCGACGGCGCCGACGAGGCCTGATTTCCCGCGGCGGAGTCGGCGCCGTCGGAGCCCGGCTCCGCACCCCGGTCGGCGCCCGGCTCCGCGATCCGCTCCGCATTCCACTCCCATTCCGGCGCCGCAACCGCGATCCGCCGCCGCAGACCAGCATGGCCACACGAGAGATCGAGTTCCGAGATGCCCTCCGCGAGGCGATGAGCGAGGAGATGCGGCGCGATGTCCGCGTCTTCCTTCTGGGCGAGGAGGTCGCCGAGTACAACGGCGCGTACAAGGTGAGCAAGGGGATGCTCGACGAGTTCGGGCCTCGCCGCGTCATCGATACGCCGATCTCCGAGAGCGGCTTCGCAGGCATGGCCATCGGCGCCGCGATGATGGGACTTCGCCCGATCGTCGAGTTCATGAGCTGGTCCTTCTCGCTGGTCGCGGCGGACCCGATCCTGAACAACGCACCGAAGATGCTCTACATGTCGGGCGGCCAGTTCGGCTGTCCGATCGTCTTCCGCGGCAACGACGGCGCGGGCGGCCAGCTCGGCTCGACGCACTCCTGGTGCGTCGAGAGCCTCTACTCGAACGTCCCCGGACTGAAGATGGCGATCCCGAGCGATCCGCACGACGCCAAGGGGCTGCTCAAGACCGCCATCCGCGACGACGATCCGGTCTTCTTCCTCGAGAGCGAGCGGATGCTCGGCATGAAGGGGCCGGTGCCCGAGGAGGAGTACCTGATCCCCTTCGGCCAGTCGATCGTGCGGCGGCGCGGCGCCGACGTGACCTTGATCTCCTTCGGCCGCCCGGTCCACTTCTGCATGGAGGCCGCCGAGGCCCTCGCGCCGGAGGGCATCGACTGCGAGGTGATCGACGGCCGCACCATCCGTCCGCTGGACATCGAGGCCTTCGTCCGGAGCGTGCGGCGGACGAACCGCTGCGTCGTCGTCGATCAGTCGTGGCCCTTCGCCTCCGTCGGCAGCGAGGTGGTCGCCCAGGTTCACGAGCGTTGCTTCGACGATCTGGACAACCATGTCCACCGCGTCCACAGCGACGATGTGCCGACGCCCTACGCGAGCAACCTCGAGCAGGCGTATCTGCCCAACGTCCGCAAGATCTGCGAGGCGGTCCGCTCCGCGACGTATCGGGCGTAGCGCTCCCGCAGGCGGCAGGGGCTCCGTGGTACAACACGCCCCTGCGCCGGCCGACAGGCACCGCCGCGCGACGACGCGACCGCCACCATGACCTCTCCCCGAATCAAGCCAGTCGACCGTCCCGCGTGGAGCGCCCTCCAGGCGCACCGGGCCTCGCATGGAGACGCGCACCTCCGCGCCCTCTTCGCCGCCGACCCGCGCCGCGGCGAGCGCATGAGCGCCGAGGCGGCGGGGATCTTCCTCGACTGGTCGAAGCAGCGCGTCGTCGACGAGACCATGACGCTCCTCGCCGCGCTGGCGCGGGAGTGCGGAGTCCCCGAGCGGATCGAGGCGATGTTCCGCGGGGAGCGGATCAACGTCACCGAAGGCCGGGCGGTGCTCCACGTCGCGCTGCGGGCCCCGCGCGGCGAGCGCATCGTCGTCGACGGCCACGACGTCGTGCCCGACGTCCATGCGGTGCTCGACGCGATGGCCGTCCTCGCGACGGGAGTCCGCGACGGGACCTGGACGGGGTACACCGGCAAGCGCATCCGCAACGTCGTCAACGTGGGGATCGGCGGCTCGGATCTCGGCCCGGTGATGGCCTATGAGGCGCTGCGTCCCTTCAGCGACCGCTCGATGACGTTCCGCTTCGTCTCCAACATCGACGGGTCGGACTTTCTCGAGGCCGTCCGCGGGCTCGATCCCGCCGAGACGCTCTTCGTGATCTCGTCCAAGACCTTCACGACGCTGGAGACGATGACCAACGCGCACACGGCGCGGGAGTGGTCGCTCCGCGCCTTCGGCGGAGCGGTCGCCGCGGTCCGGCGCCACTTCGTCGCGGTCTCGACCAACGCCGAGAAGGTCGGCGAGTTCGGCATCGACCCGGCCAACATGTTCGGTTTCTGGGATTGGGTCGGAGGCCGATACTCGATGGACTCCGCGATCGGCCTCTCGACGATGATCGCCGTCGGGCCTGAACGCTTCCGCGAGATGCTCGGGGGGTTCCGGGCGATGGACGAGCACTTCCGATCGGCGCCGATCGAGCGCAACCTGCCTGCGATCATGGGCCTCCTCGGCATCTGGAACGCGAACTTCCTCGGAGCTCCGACGGTCGCGGTCCTCCCCTACGACCAGTATCTGCATCGCTTCCCGGCGTACCTCCAGCAGCTCACGATGGAGAGCAACGGCAAGCACGTCACGCTCGAAGGCGAGCGCGTCGCCTGCGAGACGGGGCCGATCTACTGGGGCGAGCCCGGGACCAACGGCCAGCATTCCTTCTACCAGCTCGTGCATCAGGGAACGCGGCTCATCCCCTGCGACTTCGTCGCGGTGGCGCGCCCTCCGGAGGAGCTGGGACGGCACCACGACATGCTGCTGGCCAACGTCCTCGCCCAGGCGGAAGCGCTGGCGTTCGGCAAGACCCCCGAGGAGGTGCGCGCCGAAGGGACGCCGGAGCGGCTGGTCCCGCACCGCACCTTCGACGGCAACCGTCCATCCAGCATGATCGTCGTCGAGTCGCTGACGCCGGCGGCCCTGGGAGCCCTCGTGGCGCTGTACGAGCACTCGGTCTTCGTGCAGGGGACGATCTGGAACATCGATTCGTTCGACCAGTGGGGGGTCGAGCTGGGGAAAGTCCTCGCCCAGCGGATCATTCCCGAGCTCGAGGCCCAAGGGGCCCCGGACCCGACCCACGACAGCTCGACCAGCGCGCTGATCCGCCGCCTGCGGTCGCTGCGGGGAAAGGCGTAGGAGTTCGCGGGCGCGCCGCGCGAGCGACCTTTGCCACAGTTCGCCAGAGCGCGCCGCGCGTGACGGCGCAGCATCGCCACCGACGGAGCCACCACGATGACTGCCACGACCCCCGAAGTCGCCCGCACCGCGTCGCCCATGACCCTGGGCATGATCGGCCTCGGCCGGATGGGCGCGAACATGGTCCTGCGGCTGATGCGCGCCGGCCATCGCTGCGTCGCCTACGACGTCGCGCCCGACTCAGTGAAGGCGGTCGCTTCCGAGGGCGCCCTCGGCACGGCCTCGATCGCCGAGTTCGTGAAGGCCCTGCCTCGGCCGCGCATCGTCTGGCTGATGGTCCCGGCCGCGGTCGTCGATCGCTCGATCGCCGGGCTCCTGGATCACCTGGAGCGCGATGACATCGTCATCGACGGCGGGAACTCCTACTACATCGACGACATCCGCCGCGCCGCCGAGCTTGCGCCGCGGGGTCTGCACTACGTCGACGTCGGCACCAGCGGGGGCGTCTGGGGGCTCGATCGCGGCTACTGCATGATGGTCGGCGGAGAGATCGAGACCGTCCGCCGCCTGCGGCCGATCTTCGAGACCCTCGCCCCCGGCCTCGGCGACGTGCCGCGCACGCCCGGGCGCGCACCCTCCGCGCCGGATGCGGCCGGCGCGACCGCCGAGCACGGCTGGCTGCACTGCGGCCCCAACGGCGCCGGCCACTTCGTGAAGATGGTCCACAACGGCATCGAGTACGGGATCATGGCGGCCTACGCGGAGGGGCTCGCGGTCCTGCGCGAGGCCAATGTCGGCAAGCGGGCGCACGCCGTCGACGCCGAGACCACGCCGCTGCGCGACCCGGAGCACTATGCCTACGACCTCGATCTGCCGGACATCGCCGAGGTCTGGCGCCGCGGCAGCGTGATCGGATCGTGGCTGCTCGACCTCACCGCCGCGGCGCTGGCCGAGGACGGCGAGCTCTCGAAGTTCGCCGGTCGCGTCTCCGACTCCGGCGAAGGCCGCTGGACGATCAAGGCGGCCATCGACGAGGCCGTGCCGGTGCCGGTCCTCTCCGCCGCCCTCTTTCAGCGCTTCTCCTCGCGCGGACAGGCCGGCTTCGCCGACAAGCTCCTCTCGGCGATGCGCTATCAGTTCGGTGGGCATCTCGAGAAGGTCGAGAAGCCGACGGCGTAGCGCGGCGGCGCCTCCCGGCTCCTGCCGCAGCCTCCGGACGCGGTGTTCCGAAGCCCCGATGCCGAGGGATGCCGGAGCGCGTGCGCGCCGGCGCTGGGACCTGCCGCGCCGTCGTACAATCGCCGCTCCATGCCCATCGAGCTCACCATGCCGCGGCTCTCCGACACGATGGAGTCGGGGACGATCATCAAGTGGAACGTCAAGGAGGGGGACAGCGTCTCCTCAGGGACGGCCGTCGCCGACGTCGAGACCGACAAGGCGACGATGGAGATGCAGAGCTTCGACGACGGCGTCGTTGCGAAGATCCTCGTGCCCGAGGGCAAGCTCGTCCCGGTCGGCACGGTCATCGCCCTGATCGCGGAGGAGGGGGAGGACCCCGCCTCGGTCGAGGCGGCCCGAAAGAGGGGTGGCGGGGATGGCGCGGGTGGCGGGGCGGGCGGCAGCGATGCCAAGCGCGATGCCGCCGAGCCGCGCCGCTCGGCCGACGCGCCGCGATCCGGGACGGGTGCGGCCTCGGGCGATCGAGCTGTGAAGCAGGACGCCGCGGGAGGCCCCGCAGCGCGCGAGCGCGACGAGCAGTCGACGCAGGGTGCACCGAGCGAACGCTCCGAGCCGCGCTCGGGTCGGGAGGCCGCGGCCGGCGGAAGCGGCGGCGGCGAGCGGGATGCGAGGGCGGAAGCCGACGCCGATGCCGGTGGGCACGCCGACGCGGATCGGGGCAAGCTTCGCGTGAGCCCGGTGGCGCGGCGGATCGCCGATGAGCATGGCGTCGATGTGCGGCGGGTCTCCGGCAGCGGTCCGGGCGGGCGCGTGGTGAAGGAGGATGTCCTCGCGGCGATCGAGCGCGGAAGCGGCGGGTCCGGGGGAAGTGCCGACGCATCGCGCAGCGCCGCCGATGACGCGCCCGCGCGGCGCGGCGCCTCGGGGAGCTCCTCGGCGCCCGCGGGCCCGGCCCCGGCAGGCCCGGGCGCGGCGCGGCCTGCGCGCCTGACGGCGACGACCATCGCGCTCTCGGGAATGCGGCAGACCATCGCCAGGCGCCTCGTCGAGAGCAAGACGACGATCCCGCACTACCAGGTGACGATGCGGATCGCGATGGATGCCCTGCTCGACCTCCGGGGAACCCTCAATCGTCAGCTCGCCGGGCAGGGAATCAAGCTCTCGGTCAACGACTTTCTCGTCCGCGCCTGCGGACTCGCGATGCACGGCCATCCGGAGTTCAACGCGAGCTGGGCCGGCGGGGAAGGCGTCCGGGTGCACGGGTCGGTCAACATCGGCATCGCGATCTCGCTCCCGCGCGAGCGCGGGGGCGGGCTCGTCGTCGGCGTGATCCGCGACGCCGACGCGAAGGGGCTGCGGCAGATCTCGGAGGAGAGCCGGACGCTCGCCGAGCGCGCCCGCGGCCGCGGCCTCTCCGCGGAGGAGATGTCCGACTCCACCTTCACGATCTCGAACCTCGGGATGTTCGGCGTCGATCACTTCACCGCGATCATCAACCCGCCGAACAGCGCCATCCTCGCCGTTGGCGCCGCGCTCGAGCAGCCGGTCGTCCGCGACGGGCAGATCGTCGTCGGTCATGAGATGTCCGCGACCCTCAGCCTCGACCACCGCGTGATCGACGGCGCGATGGCCGCCGCCTACCTCGCGACCCTGCGCGATCTCCTGGAGAACCCGGCCGGGCTGCTGGTCTGAGCGCCGATCGTTCTTCCAGGTGTGGCTTCGGGGTGCCGTTCCGGGGTGCGGCCTCTGGGTGCGGCCTCGGGGTGCGGCGAGTCTGCGTGGCTTCCGGACGCGCGACGCCCCTCGCCGAGCGGCGCCCGTGACCCGTGACGAACAACTCCCCGGAGGAGCGTCGCGGTCTGACGAGCCCCTGGCGAAGCGGCGGACCGAAGCCTCCGGGCGCCGGCAGAGTCCGGCCGCGGGGGGCGCCCGCGGCACGTCGCGCCGCTTCGGCTGCGTCCGACCACCTATTTCACGTCGACGGGAATCAGGTCGATCGCGACCGGATAGTGGTCGCTTGCGTAGCCCTTGGGCGGGGTGTCGGTTCGGTAGTCGTACTGGTCCCCGGGGTGAAGCGTGCCGAGGACGAAGGCGCTGCCCGGGATCTTCTCGCGGAACGCGGCGCTGTTGAGCAGCACGTAGTCGAGCACGCGCTCGCTCTCGTGGGTGCGGTAGCGGCGGCTCTCGGGGTTGCTGCGCTCGGTGGTGCGGTGGGACATCGCGTCGACGAAGCCGGCCTCGAGGTACGTCCGCAGCGACTTGTCCCACGGCGCCGCGTTGAAGTCGCCGAGCAGGATGATGTTCCGCGCCGGATCCGACTTCATCAGCTCGCGGGCGATCGCGACGGTTCCCAGCGCCTCGGCCTCGCGCTGATGGTTGAAGTCGCGGCCGGCCTTGTGATGGATGGAGAAGAGCGTCAGCCGGTAGGGCTCGCCCTCCGGCCGCGGCACTTCAACATCGACGACCAGCGGGCTTCGGGCGAAGCGGAGCCGCCCCGGCGCGGGCGCATCGGCCGGGCGCGGCGACCAGCCCTCGCCGTCGCGGCGCTGGGCGTCGAGGTTCATGTCGACGTACGTGCGGACGCCGCGGATCGGGAAGCGGCTCAGGACGGAGTTCTCGATTCCGCGCGGGTTGCCGACATCCCGCGAAGCGATGTGGTCATAGCCCATGTCCTTGAGCCAGCCATCGCGGAACCAGCGCAGCGCCTGTTCCGACTCGACCTCCTGGAGCGCGAGGATGTCCGCATCGAGCGCCCGGATCGCGGCTGCGAGGGCGGCGGCGCGGTCGGGCGTGATCTTCATCACGATGTCCTCCATCGCGCCGCGAAGCGCCGGATCATCGTGGTCGTCGAAGAGGTTCAGCGTGTTGTACGTCGCCACCCGGATGGCGCCGGGCTGCTTGGGAGGGGCCTTCTCGATCCCGAAGCGCACGCCTGCCCCGGCCGCGGGACGCTGCGCCGGCGCTGTCGCGGACCCGCCACGCCCCGAAGAACTCCGCCCGCCGGGATTGCTCGGCGCTGCTGCTGCGACGACCGCGCAGGCGAGGATCGAGAGTCCGAGGGCGAGAAGCGTGCGCGCCATCCCTCGTTGGTTCAGCGCGCTGCCGGTACCCGCGCTCGAGCGGCCCGTGGCTTCTGCGGCGGTCGCCCCAGGCGGCGTCTCACGGAGCCGAAGCGCGGGTCTCGCGCATCGCTCGCGATCGGGGCTTGAAGCTCCGCAGCAGGGCCACCGGCGCCCCGCCCGCGCCGCGTCCGGGTGCGGAACTCCGACTTCGGTCAACTTCGCGACGAAACCGTTGGGCGCCGGAGCGCTCGGTGCGGGGGTCGCCGAAGCGGGCGTCGAGTGGTCCGTGGGTCGTCTCATGAGCGGGCGATGGTAGTGGCGGGCGCGCGGGGAACGCGCGGTGCGGGGCGCCGGGGTGATGGAAGGGGGCGACGCACGAGACGCACTTCGGGGGCCGGAGATGCCTGCGGAAAAGATCGACTGCCCGGAGCCGGAGCGGGTGACGCGACGCGGGCCACGCGGAGGCCGCGGCAGAGGGATCGCCCCTGATTCCCGCACGCCCGTTCTCAACCGGCCTCGCGCCGCTCGACCGCGCGAATCACTCCGTTCCGAGGAGGCGCATCGCCTCGGTGACGTCCTTGTCGCCGCGCCCGGAGCAGTTCACGACGACGTTCGCATCGCGGGGAAGCGTCGCGGCGAGGCGGATCGCCTCGGCGATGGCATGGGCGGTCTCGAGGGCGGGGATGATCCCCTCGCGCCTGGCGAGGACCTGGAAGGCGTCGAGCGCCTCGGCATCGGTCGCGACGCGGTAGGAGACGCGGCCGCTCTCCTTCCACCAGGCGTGCTCCGGCCCGACGCCGGGATAGTCCAGGCCCGCAGAGCAGGAGTGGACGTCTGCGGTCTGGCCGACCTCGTCCTGAAGGACGTAGCTGAACGAGCCGTGGAGCACGCCCCGGGCTCCGTGCGAGAGCGGGGCGGCGTGATCGCCCGGCCTTTCCGAACGCCCGCCCGCCTCGACGCCGACCAGCATGACGCCTGCGTCGGCGACGAAGGGATGGAAGATCCCCGCGGCGTTGCTTCCCCCGCCGACGCAGGCGACGACGGCGTCGGGGAGCCTCCCGAACGCCTCGAGGCACTGGGCCCTGCACTCGCGGCCGATCACCGACTGAAAGTCGCGGACGATGGTGGGGAATGGGTGCGGTCCCACGACGCTGCCGAGGATGTAGTGGGTCTGCTCGACCGAGCCCATCCAGTCGCGCATCGCCTCGTTGGTCGCGTCCTTCAGCGTCCGGCTGCCCGCGGTCACCTCGTTCACGCGAGCGCCGAGCAGGCGCATGCGGAAGACGTTGAGCGCCTGGCGGCGCACGTCCTCGGCCCCCATGTAGACCTCGCACGCCAGGCCGAAGCGGGCGCAGGCGGTCGCGGTGGCGACGCCATGCTGGCCGGCGCCGGTCTCGGCGATGATCCGTCGCTTGCCCATGCGGATCGCCAGGAGGGCCTGGCCGATCGTGTTGTTGATCTTGTGGGCGCCGGTGTGGGCGAGATCCTCGCGCTTCAGGTGGATGCGGGCGCCGCGTCCTTCGCCGCCGCCAGCTCCGACCGCGGCCGATCCGGCGAGCTTCTCCGCATGCTCGCTCAGCCGCGGCGCATGCGTCAGCGGCGTCGGTCGGCCGACGAACGTTCGGTTGAGCTCAGCGAGCTCGCGATGAAACGCCGGATCGCGCGTCGCGGCGCGGTACGCCTCGGCGAGTTCATCGAGCGCCGGAACGAGCGTCTCGGGAACATAGCGTCCGCCGAAGCGCCCGAACCGACCCTCGGGCGCAGGGGCTTCCGGCAGGGGGGGCGGCGCCGCGCCGCATGCGGAGCCTGCGGTTCCGGCGAGCGCCGCCGGCGCAGCGGAGGCTGGGCGACCGGTGCGCGCCGGGGTCATGTCGGCGCCGCGGGGATTCACTGGGGAGCCCCTCCTGCCGCGCCCCGCTGCCGCCGCCGCAGCACGAGCATGCAGGCGCGGAGCGGACCGGAGAGCGCGTAGGCCGCGAAGGCGACCGCGAGGGTGACGTGGAAGAACCAGATCGCCGCCGCGATCGGGAGGACGATCCGCACCACGACCGCGAAGTCGCGCGAGCCGCGCAGATAGCGGTTGACCACGTGGACGTAGCGGATGGTCGAGACCATCGCGAGGCCGCAGAGAAGCGTGAGCAGCGGCGTGCCGAGCGCCGTCCAGCGGTCGAAGGCGGGGAACTCCGATCCGACGTACCGCGTGGCGGCGAGGTGCTGATGAAGGATGATCGCGCTGGCGACGGTGCCGCCCGCCCCGGGCGACGGGAGGCCTCGGAACGTCCCGTGGTCCTCCGGACGGTGCGACTCCGTCTCGACGTTGAACCGAGCCAGCCGCAGGGCCGCGCAGCAGATGTAGACCGCGGCGACGCCCCAGACGGCGCGGGCGTAGAGGTTGTCCGCCTCCGGACCGAGGATCGGGGCCGTCGCCGTCGCGGTCGGGCCGACGTACTCGGTGACGAGTCGGAGCATCATGAACGCCGGGGCGACGCCGAAGGTGACGACGTCGGCCAGCGAGTCGAGCTGCGCACCGAGATCGCTCGTCGAGCGCGTGAGCCGGGCGAGCGCGCCATCGATGGCGTCGAAGGCCATCCCGAGAAACACAAGCGCTCCGGCGAGGGTGAGCGTGCTCCAGTTGAAGAACCCGGATGCCGCGAGCGGCTTCGTCGCGTAGTGGATCGCCGCGAAGCCGCAGACGAGATTCCCCAGCGTCATCAGGCTCGGCAGCACCGAGACCGGCGGCACTCGACGCCGCCCGCCGGGGCGCCGAAGCAGCCTGCGGAGGGGCCCGGCGCGATGTCGCGTGGGCATCGGAGGGGGTGCGGGCAGCGACATCGGCGAAGCGTAGCCGGATGGAACAGGGCCGCCGGATCGACCGATCGCCGCTGCTTCACCCCGCCCGTGCGCCCGCCGCAGGAACGCATCCCGCCGTCGGCTCGGGCTGGCGCTGCCGCCGGGCGCGCTGCGCCGGCTTGCCCCGCTTCGACGTCCCGCGCTGCCGCCAGGCCGGTTCAGCCGGAGAGGCCCCGGTGGCGCCGCGAAACGGGAGCGGGCGACGAGGAGGCCGGGCCCTCGGGCGATTCCGACCAGGCGGCGCCGTCGCCGGGGAGCGGAACGGCATCGTCGGGGTCGCCGGGGCCGGCTTCCGCTTCGTCGAAGTCGATCTCGCCGGACATCTCCCGCGCCGGATCGCGCCGGAGGCTCCCGGGCGGCAGCCGCGGCACGAAGACCAGGAGCGTGCGCGTCGCGGGCATCTCTGTCCGCAGCAGCACCTCGCCGATCGTCTGCGGCGCCGCCGCGGCCGGGCCGATGAACCCGTCCGGTACCGGCCCGCTCCGCGCGAAGGTCCCTTCGGGCCGGGCGCGGGCGATCTCACCCGATCGCGCGGCGCCTCCCTGACGACGCCGCTCCTCGATGGCGCGCGCCGCGAGGTCATCCTCCGGTCCGATGCAGGTCAGAAGCCACGCCTCGCCGTCGAGGACCTGAAGCTCGATCTCCCCCGGCGGCAGGCGGACCGCGCTCGCGGCGCCATCGCGCGTCCGGTCGCGCAGCGCGCCGCGCGGGGTCGGCTCGAACTCGGCGGCCAGCTCGAGCTGCATGAGCACGCCGTCCTCGGTCGGCAGCGTCCACGAGCGCGTCGAGAGCCGAAGTGCGCCGTCGGCGAAGACCCGGGTGCGTCCGTCGACGAAGACGCCGATGGGCGTCCGCGCGCCGCGGCTGACGATCTCGCGCCACGCCGGCGACTGTCCTTGCCAGCTCCGCAGGTCGCTGACCGCGTCACCGAGCGCCGCGCGCAGCGGCTCCACGTCTTCTGCTGCCATCCGCACCATCCACCAGCCGTTCCGCGAGAGCTGGAGCCGCAGCCCGTCATCGTCGATCGGTTCGGTCCACTGCGAGAGCGCGGCGACGATCGCCTCGGGATCGTCGGGGGCGATCCACTTGTGGACCTCCATCCCCACCTGCCCCGAGAGCATCGCGGCGAGCGGGCCCGTCGAGAAGCCGGTCGGAGCGCCCCCGGAGGACTCCGCCTCGGCGCCGCCGCGCGGTGCGTCGCCGACCGGCCTCGGCGCCGCGCAGCCGGCGGCACCGAGCAGGAGGGCGAGCGCGAGGACCTTCGGACCCGCGCTCGAGCGGCGGCCGGCCATCACCGTGCCGGGCCCCGGGGAGCGCGCTGCCGCGGCGGGTGCTCGGCGCCGCATCGAAGCGGCGCCTCCGAAGCGCGCATCGCAGCGCGCCGGTCGAGACCGCTCCGAGAATGCGCGCGCGGTTCGGGCATGCAAGGACAGATGCTACCCCTCCGCGTCATTGATCCGATCGATCAGGGCGCGGAGCATGCCGAAGTGGCGCCGTGTGTGATGGAACCAGAGCCGCGGGAGCGCGGGGAACTCCCCCTCCTCCTCCGGCAGCGCCGGGCCCTGCTCCATGCTCCCCTCGGCGACCAGTCCCGCGAAGGAGTCGTTCAGCGCCGCCAGATCAAGCGGCGAGAGCGGCCGAAGCAGCCGAAGCACGAGGCGCGAGCCGACCGTGCGATAGGAGTGGAACCGCCGGTAGAAGCGCAGGACGTGCGCCACCGCATCCTCGACGGTCGGAGCGAGATGGAAGAGCCCGAGGTCTTCGGGACTGATCCAGCCGTTGCCGAGGAGGTGGTCGTCGACGTAGCGCCTCCAGTCGACCCAGTAGCGGCCGCCGGTCCCTTCGAGCAAGACGATCGGGACGATCGGGCTCTTCCCGGTCTGCACCAGCGTGAGCGACTCGAAGAGCTCGTCGTGCGTGCCGAAGCCGCCGGGGAAGACCGCGACCGCGTCGGCGTGGCTGAGGAACATCAGCTTCCGCGTGAAGAAGTAGCGGAAGACGATCAGCTTGGGATCCCCGACGATCACCTCGTTGGCGTTGGTCTCGAAGGGAAGCCGGATCGAGAGCCCGAAGCTCGCCTCGGCGCTCGGGCCCTCGTGACCGGCCTTCATGATCCCGCCGCCGGCGCCGGTGATCGCCATCCAGCCCGCGTCGGCGATCGCCTGGCCAAAGTGCCGCGCCGCGAGGTAGTCGGGATGATCGGGCGGCGTGCGCGCCGAGCCGAAGATGCTGATCTTGCGGACTCCGCGGTAGCGCCCGAAGACGCGGTAGGCGTGGCGCATCTCCTTCATCGCGGCGCTGACGAGCTTGAGCTGTCCCGCATCGGCGCCATCCTGGCGCAGCCTCACGGCGGTGCGGACCATTTCCGCCACGAGCCTCGACTCGAACGGCTCCCGGTCGATCCCGAGCGATGCGAGCAGCGCCGAGATCGCGGCGTCGAGCTCATCCGGCGGGCGTCGCACGCCTCGCCGCGGGCGCGACTCCGAGGCGTCGGGCGAGGAGCGCATCGGAGCTGTCGTCGGAGTCGGGCGATCGTCTGGGTGGGTCATGGAGCTGGGACTGATGTCGGTGATGATCGGCGCGAGACGCCCCGGACCTCGGTGCGGCGCGGCGCCGTGCGCGGGAGCAGGGGCGGCGGCGCGTCGGCGGCCGCGGCAGGCGGCGCTCCGCTTGGCGCCGGCCGCGGAAGCAGGGTCCCGAGGGTCGGCAGCGGGACGATCCCGGTCTTCGGCGCGGCAACCGGGCCGACCAGCTCGATCGCGTAGATCTGGTCGCTGACCGAGCGGACGAGGTCGCTGACGATCGGGAGCGATCCGCCGGGGGAGAAGCGCGTGGCGAGCGTCATCGAGGGGAGATCGAGGGTGCCCGCGCCGACCAGCCGGAGCGTGTCGCAGGTCAGATCGAGCCGTTCGAAGACCAGCGTGTCGCCGACGACGTAGAACGTCGCGTCGGCGCGGGAGAGCGCATCGTTGATCGGGAGCATGAACTGGCTGAGCTGGAGCAGTCCGAGCGCCAGGGGCGTCGCGCCCATGCGGGCGTCGCGGATCTCCACGGCGCCGCGGCCGCGGCGGCTCGAGGAGCTCCCGCGGACTCCGTCGAGCTCGAGCCTGCCGACGAGCCGACCTGCGACGCCCGGCTCCTCGGCGCCGGAGTCGGAGGCGTCGCTGCGCGCCGCGATCGCCGCCAGCGGGACGTCGACGCCTTCGAGCGCGATCCAGTACGGAGATGCCGGATCGAGTCCGACCACGCCCCGCGCAAGGAGCACTCCCGGACGTGCAGGATCGGCCGCGCCGAGCGCCGCGTGCGCGACGAGGGTCTCGAGACGCGCCTCGCCCGCCGGCCGATCGATGACGACGCGCCCGCGCAGGTCGGTGAGCGGGCGCCCGAGGAGGATCGCCCTCGAGAGGCGAGGTTCGATCTCGACCACCGGCGCCAGGCCTCCGCCTCCGCGGGCGCGGAGCCCGACCTCGCCCTTCAGCCCGGCGACATCGATCCCTGCGACGAGCGATGCGTCGGTGATCCCGACGACGCCGTCGAAGGTCGCCAGCCAGCCTCCGCCCTCCCGCAGCGCCGACTCGGTCGCGGGTGGTTCGAGACGGAGGCGCCCGAGCGCCGTCGTCGGGCCGCGGAGAGAGAGCTCGATCTCGTCCATCGCCGTCACGATCTCCGGCGGCAGCAGGGCGCGCACTTCGCGCGGAAGGCCCGCGCCGGCGAACTCGAGCAGCAGGTCGGCCCCGGCGTCATCGACGAGCGAGGCGGTTCCGGCGATCTCGAACCGGCCGCCCTCGGTCGTGCCCACAAACCGCTCGAGGGTGGCAAGGCCTCCGCTCATCGTGAGCAGGGCGCCATCCTCGAAGTGGATCTCGACGGGGGCCTGCGCGGGCTCTGCGCGCTCTCCCTCCGTCTCGGCGCGGGGCCGCTCGATCGCGATTCGGTGCGGGCGCAGGTTCAGCTCGACCGACTCCAGCGGCGGCGGGTCGGCCAGCGCCGTCTCCAGCGCGAGATCGAAGCGTCCGCGCGGCGAGAAACGTCCCGCCTCCTCGACGAGCCTGCGATGCCCGACCTGGCGCAGCGCCTCGGCGAGCAGCGGCGCCTCGAAGCAGCCTTCGTCCCATCGCAGCCGCAGCCGCCCGCTGCCGCCCCCTCCGTCGAAGAGCAGCGTCCCCTGATCGCGGTCGCCGCTGCGAAGGGCTGTGACGAGCCCTTCGAAGGAGAGTCCCTCCTCGTCGGCTCGGAGCGTTCCGCCGCGGCCCTCGGCGGTGAACGGCACTCCGTCGACATCGCCCTCGATCCGCCCAAGCGCGACTTCGAGGCGCAGCGCCGTCGCGAGCCCCGGCGCGAGGCACCCCGATGCCTGAAGATCGACCGTGCCGCGCGGACCGAGGCGCTCCCAGAGCGACGCGAGGCGATCGCGATGGCGAGGCGGGGCGAGCCCGAGCATCCACGGGGCGATCGGCTGACCGACGCTCGTCGTCGAGAGCCTGGTCTCCCGGCGGCCCGCAAGCTCGATCTCGATGCTCGCCTGCACCGCCGCTTCGCCGAAGCGACCGCGCAGGTCGTGCACCAGCACGCGGTGCCGATCGACATCGATCATCGCCTCGAGATCGCCGGCCAGCGGCATCGTCGCGGAAGGGCCGTCGAGTTCGCTGCCGAGCAGCCGACCGATCACGGCGGCGGGCGCGGCGGTTCCCTCCGAGAGCGAGAGGACGACGTTCCACTCGATCGAGTCGATCCCATCGCGGTCGGGATCCCCTCGACTGATCGTCGCCAGCGCGCCGATCTGTCCTTCGAGCGACGCATCGACGATCCAGGCAGCAGGATCGTCGCCCGGGTCGTCGGCGGAGGCGCCGTCGGGCGCGGAGCGGGAAGGGATGGCCGCGAGCAGCGCGGGGTTGATCCGATCGTCGGCGACGAGGATGCGCAGGGCGGGCTCGATGCGCCGCTCTCCGTCGATCTCGGGAAGCCCGATCCGGCCGTCGACGCGCCCGCCGCCGCCGCCCGCGGTCTGGATGCGGAGCGTCTCCGGCAGCGTGACCTCCTCGGGCGTGATCTCGATCGACCCCTCGACCACGCGGAACGGATAGGGAAAGAGCGTGCAGACTCCGACCACGCCGTCGAGGTCGATGCGCCCGGCGAGCCGCATCTCGCGCTCGCCGACCGCTCGCCGGGCGACAAAGTCGAAGTCGATCGTTCCCCCCGGAGTCCACGGGCCCAGCTCGAGCATGCGGTCGAGCGCCTCGATGCGTCGATCGGCGCCCTCGGTGCCGGCGACCAGTCCCCGGCGCTCCGCCCGCCATGCCTCGTGGCGAGCCTCGTCCGGCGCGACCTCGGCGCGGACGAGCGCAGCCCACGCGCTCTCGTCGATGAGAAACCGGACGGTCTTCGCGGCGTCCGGGGGAAGCACATCGATGAGGGCTGCGTCCAGCGGAAGGTCGCGCCCGATGATGCGCAGGTCGAACCCGGCGCCGTGTCCCGGCCTGGCGATCTCGCCCGTCACGATCGCGGTCCCTCCCGAGGGTCCGCGGCCGCGCAGGTTTCCCAGGACGATCCGGCCCTGGTCGAACGAAAGGAAGGCCTCCGTGTCCAGCAGCGGATAGGCGAACTTCTCGTAGGCCATCGTCGCCTTCGAGACGACGGCGCGCCCGGACCAGGTCACCGGGGCGGGGAGGGCGCCGCCGTCGAGCGCAGGGTCGGGCGCCGGTCGGGCTGACGAAGCAGCGCGGCGGGCTTCGAGCACCGAGGAGATGGTCCATCGCGTCATCCCCAGACCCTCGAGCACGTCGGCGACGGCCCACGGCAGCTCGACGGCGTCGTCGCGATCGGGGCCGTCGGCGGCGATCGAGAAGTCCTCAAGGCGAAGTTCGAGCTCGAAGGGAACGCGGTCCAGCGCTCGTGCGATGGGCTCGGTGCGGAGGCGGTCGACGAGCGCGGCGATCTCGCCGATCCTGAGCTGGAGCACATACGGAACGCCGACGAGCGGCATGTCGGTGTCGGTCCCGATCAGGTCGCCGCGAAGGCGGTCGAACAGAAGCGCGTCGGAGTCGAGCCGGAGCGTTCCTTCGGCGACGCGCAGTCGAGGTCGGCCGGAGGTCGCCTCCATGCGGCCCTTGCGAAGCCGGACCCACTGACCCTCGACGGCGATCGGCATCAGCAGCTCGGCACCGCGCAGTCGGGCCTCGATGAAGGGAAGTCCCCCCGGAATCCAGCGGACCGTCACTCCGTCGACCGCTCCGGAGGGATCCAGCAGATCCCAGAGGGGACGTCCGCCGATGGTGCACAGCGACCGCAGCCGCGGGGTGAGCTCGATCGGGGCGATCTCGATCTGCGCTGCCTGCGAGCGCGCGTCGAACCGTCCGCGGAGCGCCAATCCGCCCTCGGCGGACTCGCGCAGGTCGAAGGCGATCCAGTCGCCCGGCGCGCTGCCTGATCGCGTTCCCGATGGCGTTCCCCGTCCTGGCCTGGATCCCGGTGCGGGTTCCGGCCGCGGCTCCGGCTCGATCTGCCCCTGAAGCGACGTCGAACCATCGAGCCGCCACGCTCCTGAGGCGTCGACGGTGCCAAGCTCGAGTTCGAGCATCCCGACGCTCGCGCGCGGAAGCGCGGCGATCGCGCCGCGCTCGCCGCGCGCCGAGAAGCTCGCGAGGCTGAACGTGCCCGGGGAGGACTCGCGTTCCGCAATCCTCAGGCGGGCCGCCGGGACGTCGATGGAGGCGACGCGCACGCGGCCCAGCAGAAGCGCGGAGATGTCGAGGGCGACATCGGCGCGCTCGATGACGAGCGTCTCTCCCGCGGCGCCGGGCCAGCCCGGCGCCCGGAGGCGCAGGTCGTGGAGCCGGAGCACGCCGCGGCCGAGGTGGGTCGCCCCGCCGAGCTCGATCGGCGCGTCGATCATCCGCGCGATGGCGCGCTCGGCCACGAAGCGGATCGTCGCCGGCCTCGTCGCCGCCCACGCCGCCGCGAGCAGGCCGCCTGCGACGATCGCGGCGAACATGATCCGTCGGCGCCGCCGCGCCGCCGTTCGCACCGCACTCGACCGGCGCGAGGCGCGGGTCTCCGCCGGACGTGAGCGACGCGCGCCCGACGCGGCACCCGTCGGTTCGTCTGGGAGGCGCTCCGGGGAAGGCTCAGCGCGTGACCCCCGAGGAGAAGCCGGGGGAGAGCCGCAGGGCGTCCCCGGAGAAGACTCCGTTCGGCGTTCCGGGCGATCGTCCTGCTGATCATCCGAAGGGGGGACCGCCCGCGGTGGGGAAGCCATGAGGCCGATCGTATACTCGGCCTCGATGGCATCTCCGTCGGCCACGAGCGATCTTCTCCTGCTCTTCGCGGAGACGGAGGTCGCGAACCTCCGTCGCTACGTCGCGATCTTCGCGCTGGTCTCGTCGTTCCTCGGCGCGATCCTCCTGCTCGTGGTGGCGATCAGCTTCTTTCGCAGGCGGTCTGCGCTGGCGGGACGCGCTCGGCGCCGAGCGGACTCCGCCGGCCTCCCCGATGCATGGCAGGAGGCCGGGCGTCGCGTCGATGGGCTCGGCGGCTTCGTTCAGCGGGCTGAGCGCGGCGACGGCCCGGAGACCCGGAGCGGCCGCGACGGCGCCGAGTCCGGGGAGGATGACGACGATCTCGACGACGAGGACGCGCTCGGGGGCGACCGTGAGTTCGATGACGGGCTCGATGACGATGAAGATGACGGCGGTGGCGATCGGTGGCGATCGCCGCGGTCCGATGACGATCCAGGGCCGCCTCGAGGTCGTCCGCCCGGCGGCAGCGCGGGGCCGGGTCGATGACGAGGCCGCTTGCCCTGATCACCGGAGGAGCCCGGCGCGTCGGCCGGGCGACCGCCGTCGCGCTCGCGCGGGCGGGGTTCGACCTGGCGCTGACATGGCGGGCGCGCGATCCGGGTCGTCGGGCCGAGGCGCAGCGCGAGATCGAGGCGGCAGCGGCTGAGGCGAGCGCCGCGGGGAGCGCGGCGGGCGGCGCCGTCGGGGCCTCCCCGGCGATCGAGCTGATCGAGGTCGATCTTGCCGATCGCGCGGCGCTGGAGGGCTTCTGCGCGAAGCTGGAGCAGCTCCCTTCGCTCGACGCGCTGGTGCACAACGCCGCGACGTGGTTTCCCGACGCCGCGGCGCCGTCGCTCGCAAGCGCGCTGGAACGGCACCTGGCCGTCAATGCGACGGCGCCGCTGCTCGCGACGCGGGCCGCGACCGCGGCGCTGCGGCGCTCGGTCCTTCCCGGCGGCGGCGCGGTTGTCCTCTTCTCCGACATCCACGTGCTCGGGCGTCCGCGCCGCGGCTACACCGCATACGCGATGAGCAAGGCGGCGGCGACGCAGATGGTTGAATGCCTCGCGCGCGAGCTCGCCCCGGCGGTGCGCGTCAATGCGGTCGCCCCCGGCGTGGTGGCGTGGCCCGACGACGCGCCGCCCGCGGAACGGCTGGCGTACGAGGCGCGCATCCCGCTCGCCCGCAGCGGCAAGCCCGAGGAAGCCGCCGAGGCGGTGCGATGGCTCGTCCTGGACGCGGGCTACGTCACTGGGCAGATCCTCCGAGTCGATGGGGGACGATGGCTGTGCTGAGGTCTTCGTCGCTCGCGCTGGTCCTCCTTCTCGCGGGCTGCGACCGAGGCGGAGGCGATCGCGACGCCGGGCCATCCGCAGCCGTCGATCGGGCCGCGATCGAGGCGGCGCTGCGCAGCGCGCAGCGGCTCCTCGACGAACGGCGCGTCGACGAGGCGGTGCTCGTCGCGGGAACGCTCGCATCCCGAGCCCCGGACTCCTGGGAGGCGGCGGAGCTGCATGCCCGCACGCTCGTCGCCTCGTCGTTCGAACTCGCCGGGCGCGGGCGCGAGGCGGAGTCCTCGCAGCGGCACGCGCTGGCCGCAGCGGAGTACCGCCGCGCCGCGGAACTCGCGCAGTGCGCCGCGATCTGGCACGCCGCGGGGATCGCGGCGGCGGTCGCCGGGGAACGCGGCGCTGCGATCGAGTCGTTCCGCCGCGCCGCGGCGGCCGATCCCGAGTCGGCGCAGGCGCCGATCTACGAGGCGCAGGTCCATCTCGGCGCAGGCGATCTCGACGCTGCCGAGGAGGCGTTGCGCCGCGCGGCGGCGCTCCAGCCCGAGGAGCCCTTCGTGCTCGCGACCCAGGCCGAACTGGCGCGCGCGCGCGGCGACATGGAGCGGGCCTTCAGCCTGATCCGCGCCGCGCGGCGACGCGGCGGAGCGGAACTCTCGTTCCGGGTCGTCGAGGCGCGCTTCCTCCGGCAGTCGCAGCGTCCGCGCGAGGCGATCGAGCTGCTCGCCGCGCTCGGCCCGGCGGTGATCGAGCACGAATCCGCGACCGATGAGCTCGCGCACTCGTGGATCGCGCTCGGCGAGCCGCGCCGCGCGGCGGAGCTGTGGGGGGCGTTCCAGCTCGCTCACCCGCCGCGCTGGCGGAGCGGGCTGCGCGCCGCGGAGGCGTGGATCGCCGCGGGAGATGCCGTCCGCGCCGATCTCGCCCTGCGCGAGGTCGAGCTGCGCGTCGGAGCGCATCCGGAGGCGGTCGCGCTGCGCGAGCGGCTTGTCGGGGCGGCGCCGACGGGGGCGGATCCCCGCGACGCGCGGTAGCCGGGTTCGCAGCCGGGGTGCCCGCAGGGGCGCAGGGCGCCGGTCGAGCCCCGGGACGTCCGGCGCGTCGCCGGAGCGCACCCGGTCCGCGTCCGGTGCGCGGAGCGGCGTTCGCGCGCGGAACGACGAGCGCGCGCGATCGGGGGCGTCGTCATCCGCTCGCCCTTCTCCAGTCGTCCGCGAAGCGTTCGCCGGTACCATCGCCCCTTCCATGGCCAGCACGCCGCCCAGCACGTCGCCGGATTCACCTCGGGCCGCCCCCGCGTCGGCGACGCCGGGGTTCGAGCTCGCCAAGGCGTACGCCCCCGCCGATGCCGAGCCGGCCGTCCGTCGGCGCTGGGAGGAGGCGCGGGCGTTCCACGTCGATCCGACCGCGGATGGCCCTCCCTTCTGCATCCTGATCCCCCCGCCGAACGTGACGGCGGCGCTGCACCTCGGGCACGCCTTCAACAACACGCTCCAGGACATCCTCGTGCGCGTGCATCGCATGCGCGGCGATCGCACGCTCTGGATGCCGGGAACCGATCACGCCGGGATCGCCACTCAGACGGTCGTCGAGAAACGGCTTCTCCAGGAGGGGAAGCGCCGGACCGACTTCTCGCGCGAGGCGTTCGTCGCCAGGGTCCAGGAGTGGAAGGACGAGTACGAGGCGACGATCCTCGGACAGCTCGCCCTGATGGGCTGCTCCTGCGATTTCGAGCGCACGCGCTTCACCATGGACGGGCCGTGCTCGGTCGCGGTCCGCGAGGCGTTCTTCCGTCTCTTTCGCGACGGACTGATCTACCGCGGCAAGCGCCTGGTCAACTGGGACCCGGTCTCGCAGACCGCCCTCGCGGACGACGAGGTCGAGATGGAGGAGCTCGACGGTGCGATGCACTTCCTCCGCTATCCCCTCGTCGGCGACCCGCTGCCCGATGGAACCGACTGCGTCGTCGTCGCCACCACGCGTCCTGAGACGATGCTCGGCGACACCGCCGTGGCGGTGAACCCGCGCGATCCCCGCGCCGCCGCGCTGCGCGGCCGCAGCGTGCGGCTCCCGATCGTCGAGCGCGTCGTCCCGATCATCGAGGACGACCACGTGGTGATGCCGGTCGAGTTCGGCGGCGATCCCGCGGATCCGAAGGCGCAGATGGCCACCGGGTTCCTCAAGGTGACTCCCGCCCATGATCCCAACGACTGGGAGATCGGGCAGCGTCACGGACTCCCCGTGATCAACGTCCTGGCGCCGGATGCGACGATCTCGATCGAGCACGGATGGGGCGCCGAGGACGCCGCATCGGCGGCGGCGGCGGGCGTTCGGCACTTCATCGGGCTCCCGCGCGAAGCCGCTCGGGAGCGGGTGGTGAAGTGGTTCCGCGACGAGAAGCTGGGAGGCAGGCCCCTCCTCGAGGGAATCAGGCCCTGGCGTCATGCGGTCGGCCACTCCTATCGCTCGCATGTGCCGATCGAGCCCTGGCTGAGCGACCAGTGGTACGTCCGCGTGACCGACGACCGGCTGCGCGGCGCGGCGCTGCGGGCGATGGCGCCGGAGCAGTACGACCCGGATCTGAGCGGACCTGTCGCCGAGCGCGAAGCTGCGACGTCGCGCGCGAAGGTGGAGGCCGCTGCGACGCCGGCGCAGGCAGCGACCCCCCGCGGCGACGGCGAGCTGCGCATCCATCCCGCCCGCTACGCGAAGAGCTTCCAGCTCTGGCATGAGAACCTCCGCGACTGGTGCATCTCGCGGCAGCTCTGGTGGGGCCATCGGATTCCGGTCTGGGCGGGCCCGCTCGACCGGGTCGAACCCGAATGGCAGCGCCGAGTCGACGCGGCTGCGATGGCCGCGGAGTTCACCGAGATCATCCGACAGCGCTTCGGCGAGGAGAGGGCGGTGGTCCTGCGGGTCGCGGACCCGACGCTCCAGCAGGCGTCGCTCTCCGGGGCTGCGCAGCCGCGGGCTTCGGGATACGTCTGCGTCCGCCGCGCCGACGACCGCGATCTGATCGAGTGGCTCGAGTCCCGCGGCTTCGAGCAGGATCCTGACGTGCTGGACACGTGGTTCTCCAGCGCCCTCTGGCCGCTTTCGACGCTCGGGTGGCCGGATGCGTCGGAGTTCCCCGACGCCTTCCCCGAGGGCGGTCGGCTGCTGGAGAGCTTCAACCCGTCGAGCGTCCTCTTCACCGCCCGCGAGATCCTCACGCTCTGGGTCTCGCGGATGGTGATGTTCAACCGCCACTTCCGCGGCGGCGCGCTCCCCTTCACCGACGTCTTCGTCCACGCCGTCATCCAGGACGGCTTCGGCCAGAAGATGAGCAAGTCCCTCGCCAACGGGATCGACCCGCGCGACGTGATCGCCACCCACGGCGCCGATGCGATGCGCTTCGTGATGGCGCAGCTCTCGACCGCGGCCCAGGACGTGCGCCTTCCGGTGGACATGATCGATCCGCACTCCGGGGAGACCTTCACCCCCGCGACGATCGTCGACGCGGCCGGGCACGTCGTCGCGGCGCCGATCCAGGTCTCGCCGAAGGACCCCGCGCTGCGCATGGCGAGCGCCTACGGCGTGGCGACCGGCCAGGTCCGGCCTTCGGCCGAGCTGCCGTTGGCGCTGAACACCTCGGCCCGCTTCGACGCCGGACGCAACTTCTGCAACAAGCTCTGGAACGCGACCCGCTTCGCCCTGGGCTGCCTCGTCGAGGATGGCGCGGAAGGGGACATCGAGGCCGTGCCGAAGCGGCTGGTCGACCGCTGGATCGTCTCGCGGCTGCACCGGACGCTTCACGCCGTCGAGGATGCCGCCGACGCCTACCAGTTCTCGACGATGGCGGAGGCGCTCTACGACTTCACCTGGCGCGAGCTCTGCGACTGGTATCTCGAAGCGGCGAAGCCGACGATCCGCACCGACCCGGCGCAGCGGCAGGTGCTCCGCAGCGTCCTCGATGCGACGCTGCGACTGCTGCATCCGGTGATCCCCTTCGTCACGGAGACGCTCTGGCCGAGCCTCCAGCACTCGGGCAGCGCCGGTCTCGCCGGCGTGAAGCTCCCTCCCTCGCCGCTCCTGGCGACCGCCGCATGGCCGGACATCGCCTGCCGCGTCGACGACGACGCCGCATGCCGCGAGTTCACCCGCGTGCAGGAGCTGGTCTCCGCCATCCGCAACCTGCGCGGCGAACGCCAGGTTCCGCCGAAGCGGCGCATCGTGCTCCACGCTCCCGACGACGTCCTCGCCCTGATCGCAGCCGCCGAGGGCGTCGTCGAGACCCTCGCCGGTCTGGAGCGGGTGGAGCGGCACGGGCGGGGGGGCGATGGCGATCGCGCCGGCACGGGCGACGTCGCCCGCGGTGCGGCTCCTGGCGCTGATGCTGGGGCGACCGTCGGCGCTCGTGTCGGCGCTGTCCCCGGCACCGGTATCGGCGCTGGCGACCCCGGCGCGGCCCGTACCCCATCACCGACGGCGGTCCCGTTCCCCTTCGAAGGGCGCGAGCTCTTCGTCGACGGCCTCGTCGATCTGCTCGACGCCGACTCGGAGCGCAAGCGCCTCGACAAGCTCATCGACGACCTCCGCAGACGGATCGCCGGCTTCCGCGGCAAGCTCGAGAACGCCGGCTACGTCGCCAAGGCCCCTGCCTCGGTCGTCGAGGAGACGCGCAGCCGGATGACCGCCACCGAATCCGAGCTTGCAGCGGCGGAGAGGGCGCGGGGTGCGCTGGGATGACCGGCGGAGCTGCGAGAGGAGCCGCTGGCCTGATCCCGCGGCGACATGCGGGGCGCCGCACGCCTCGTCGACCCAGGAGACCGCGCTCGTGAACCCATTCGTCGTCGCTTGCCTGCTCTCGCTGAACGCCGCTTCCGGCCGTCGCCGCAGAAGCCGAGGTGGCGCTGTGGTTTCAGGCACCGCCCGGTCTTCGGGCGCGGGAGTGCTCAACGGCGATCGCGTCGGCGGGTGAGGAGGGGGGCAGGACGCCCGGCCGCTGATTGAATCCTGACACCTTTTCCTGCCTACAGCAGCGGTCCCATCAGTCCCGCGGCGTTCTGGGCGAGGCGGGCCGGCCAGGAGCGGTCGCGCCAGCGCGACGGGTCGACGCGGGTGGAGGACTCCATGTAGCCGGTCTGGAGGAACCGGAGCTGGCTTGAGAAGTCGTCGTCGTAGACCACGAGGCCGGTCTCGAAGTTCAGCTCGAAGCTGCGGCGGTCGAGGTTGGCCGAGGAGATCAGGCAGATGTGCCGGTCGACCACCAGCGTCTTGGCGTGAAGCAGGCCGCCGTTGAACTCGCGGATCTCCACCCCGGAATCGAGCAGCGGTTCGTAGAAGCCGCGGCTGGCCAGCGCCACGAGCCTGGAGTCGTTGCGCCGCGGCACGACGAGGTGGACCTTGACGCCGCGCCGCGCCGTGGCGCAGAGCGTCAGCAGCGTCGCTTCGTCGGGGACGAAGTAGGGCGTCGTCAGGACCAGCTCCTCGCGGGCGAGCTGGACCATCGCCTGGATCAGAAGGCGCATCGCCGCCCGCGACGAGCCGGGGCCGGTCCCGAGGAACTGGGCCGTGCAGCCGTGATCGAGCGGGTCGGGGACGTGTCGCAGGACCGCCTCGACCGACTCGCTGCTGTCGAGGAACCAGTCTTCGACGAAGAGCGTCTGGAGGTCGTGGACGACCGGACCCTGGATGCGGACCATGCAGTCGACCCACGGCGCGTAGTGAGCCTTGGGCGCGAACTCGGCGTTGGCGATGTTCTGGCTTCCCGTCCAGCCGATGCGTCCGTCGATGACGGCGATCTTGCGGTGATTGCGCAGGTCGATCCGCTGGAGCAGCATCCGCGGCAGGCTCGCCGGCAGCGCTCCGGCGACGGCGACTCCCTCCGCCGCGATCTGGCGGCGGAGCGGGCTCCTCAGAAAGTCGCGGCTCCCGACGTCGTCGACGAGGAGCCGGGCCTTGACGCCGCGCATCGCCGCGCGGGCGAGCGCCTCGCCGACGCGGCGCCCCGAGTCGTCGTCGAGGTAGATGTAGAAGAGCATGTGGCAGTGCTCCTGCGCCGCGTCGATGTCCTCGACGAGCCGCTGGATCACGACGTCGGTGTCGCCGAAGAGCTCGAGGCGGTTGCCTGCGAGCGGCACGTTGCCACCGACGGACTCCGCCAGCAGCGCGAGCTGCTCCTCATGGACCCCGAGCTTGTGCGCCCGCGCGGCGGGCGAGTGCGGCAGGCGCACCTCGGGCCGCTCGACGCGGGCGACGATCTCCGCGTGCCGCGCCACGCGCGAGCGCCCCAGCCTCGTCTCGCCGACGAGCAGGTAGATGATCGTCCCGACGATGGGGATCGAGACGACCAGCACCAGCCACGCGAGGGAGACGCTCGGCTCGCTGCGGCGCCGCAGCAGCACCACGATCGCCATCGTGATGCGGATCACCCAGTCCGCGATGAGCAGGTAGGGGATCGTCCAGGTCGACGAGGCCGCGGCGGCGAGTTCGGCGACCGGCATGGGGCCTCAGGTGACGATCTCGACGATCGTGTAGCGCTTCTCGCCGCGCGGCAGGGTCACGATCACCGACTGGCCCACATGGGCCTTCATCAGGGCCATGCCCATCGGCGAGCTGGTCGTCACCTCGATCCAGTCCAGTGCGAAGTTTCCGGTCGCCTCGCCGACGAGGCGGTAGAGGTCCTCGTCGCCCGTGCCCTCCTCGCGCAGCCGGACCACGGCGCCGACGAAGACCATGCCCTCCGGCATCTCGGTCGCGTGCGCGACCTGCGCGGTCGCGAGACGCTGCTCGAGCTCGCGGATCTTGGCCTCGTTGTGCCCCTGGTCCTCGCGGGCGGCGTGGTACTCGGCGTTCTCGCGAAGGTCGCCGAGCGCGCGGGCCTCGGCGATCCGCTCGGTGATGAGCTTGCGCCGCGCAATCAGCTCGGCGAGCTGCTCCTCGAGCTTCGACTTTTCCTCCGCGGTGATGAAGTTCATCGTGAGTCCTTCCGTCGCGCGTCGCGTGCGGTGCCGAGTCCGGCGGGCACGCACCTGGCCGTCTCCGAGCGTCGGGAAGTCCCTTCGGTTTCGATGGACGCTGCGGCAAAGCGCCGCCCCCTACGCAGGGGGCGGTGAACTCGGTGACGGGCAGTGGGGACCGGGTCGCGAGTGTCGGAATCAGGATACGGGCACGGCGCGTCCATCGCCACCGCCGCCGGCTCCGCCCCGCCCTGCGGGTGACCCGCCCCGCGGGGGGGTGCTCGGAGGTCCGTCGTTCGCCCGCGGCCGACTTCGCCGCGCGTCGATGCGCCGGATCACCATCCAGGCGCCGATCCACGCGCCGATCGCGGCCGCGATCGGCGCCGCGAGGGCGGTGCGCTCGGCGCTGCTGAGCGGGCCCGCGCCGGGCTCCGCGAAGGCGTGCAGCGCGACGAAGGGACTCGATGCGAGCAGAGCGCTTCGGAGCGCGCCCTCCTCGGCCCCCGGACCCGCGCCCGCCGGCAGCGCCGTCGCGGCGAGCGGTCCGGCGAGGAGCAGCGCGAGCACGCACGCCATCCCGGCCGTCCGGTTCGATCCGGGGCGTGATGCCGTCGCGACGACGGCGCCGACGGTGGTCGCCGAAGCCGCGAGGAGCAGGTCGACGGCGAGCAGCCGCTCCACAGACCACGGTGTGACGAGCCGCAGCGGCCAGAGCACGAGCTGCGCGAGCGCCGAGAGCGCCGCCAGGTCGATCGCCGCGCGCCGCAGCGACCACGAGCACGGGGGCTGACTCAGCCGCAGGAGCGGCCACCCGACGAGCGCGCCCAGCGCGAGGGCCTGGAGCATCATCCGGACTCCCGGCGCGTAGACGGTCGAGGAGGGCTGGATCGGGGAGATTCCCCCCATCGAGAGCTGCCACGCGCCGACCAGCCAGAACGACGCGAGGAAGATCAGGCCGCGCGGGAGCGTGGGGTGGTCACGTTCGACGCTGCGCATCGGTGTGGAGCGTATCCCGGCGGCCGCGGCGCACGGCACCGCAGGGGCGTGCGGGAAGCTCCGCTTCGCTTCCCGCTCTCGGCCGGAGCGCCGTGCGGCCGCGGCTGCCGCAACGGGAGGCATCCGCGCGACTCAGCGGCGCGTCGTCGCGCCGTCGCGGAGCCGCATCATCGCGACGTCGCCGGCGATGTCGATCTCCCCCGCGAGTCCGCCGTCGATGTGGCCGAAGCGCCGGTGGTGGTGATCGAGGTACTCGATCTTCGTCCGCGCGGAGACCTCGGCGCTGCGCTCCTCACCCGGCGCTCGGCCCCAGAGGATCGACGTGCCGCGGTCGGTCAGCAGGCGGATCCGGCCGCTCGAACGATGCGCTCCGAGATCGACCAGCGCGACCTGCCGGGCCCACGGCTGGCGGTCGAGCAGCGCGAGCGTGGCGAGCGCCGCGGCCAGATCGGCGCCCTCCCATGCGCTGCCCGGGGTTCGCGGCGGGGCGCTCGCGACGCCTACGATGGTCCCGAAGCTCGGGGCGTCGCCGTGGGGCCACGACATCGGGAGCAGCCTCCCCTCGGCATCGACGAGATGATCGCGATCGCGGTAGCGGACGACCGCGACGGGAACGGAGAACCGCGCGACGACCTCGATCGCGCGGCGCCCGGTGCGACGGACCTGATGCACGCTCTCGAACCACCCGGTCCGCTCGAGCGCCTCGCGGGCCGCGATGAGATCCTCGCGAGCCAGCGGGTCCGGTCCGATGTGCTCGCCGACGAGCGCCTCCAGCGCGAGGAGCACGTGATCTGGCACCCACTCCGGCGGATCGCGGAAGATCGCCATGATCGGCGCCGGCTCGAGCGGCACGAAGCTGAAGGACGCCCGCTCGAGCGCGCCGGGATCGCGGCGTTCCGGGAGCGCCGCAGCGGACCGCAGCGCTGCGGGGGCCATGATCCACACGGCGACGATGGCCGCGAAGGCGCCCAGCCACATCGCGATCGCGGCGCCGCGGCGGAGGTTCACCCAGTCGACCGAGGGGAGCAGGCGGCTGAGACGTGCGGGCTGGGCAGTGCGTCGGGTGGCCATGTTCGGGGCTCGGTCCTTGGTGGCGGTCGTTCGGCGTCGGGCGAGCGGATCGGGGCGCTCGGTCGGGGTGCGCCGGGCGCGGCGTGGAGCGTGCGGCGGGCGCGGCGGACGCTCAGTCGCCCGCGACTCCGGCGGAGGGGCGGTGCGAGGTTCGGGAGGGCTCCGCGCCGTCGAGACCGTCCCCTCTCGCGCGCCCGCGGCCGGGACCGCGCCGCAGCGCCGCCTCGACGAGCATCGCGCAGAGCTGCGGCATCGCGATGCCGGCGTGCTGCGCCGCCATCGGGACCAGCGAGTGTCCGGTGAATCCGGGCATCGTGTTGACCTCGAGCAGCCAAGGGCCCTCCGCGTCGAGCATGAAGTCGACGCGGGCGAGATCGCGGCAGCCGAGCCGCTGATACACCGCGAGCGCGAGGCCCTCGATGCGCTCGCGGAGGCCGGGAGCCAGCTCCGGCGCGACGAGATAGGTCGTGTCATCGCGGAGGTACTTCGCGTCGTAGTCGTAGAGGCCGCTCGCGGCGCGGATCTCGATCAGCGGCATCGAGCTCCCGTGGACGACCGGGGCCGTGATCTCGCGGCCCTCGACGTAGCGCTCGGCGAGCAGCCGCGGCCTCCGTCCCTCGAGCTCGCGCCGCGCCGTCGCCACCTCCTCGGCCGTGCGGCAGATGCGCAGGTCGACGCTGGATCCGTCGTCGACGGGCTTGATGACCAGGGGCGGCGCAAGGTCGCAGGGAGCGCCGGGCGAGAGCTCCCGCGCCGCCGGCGTGGGAATGCCGGCACCCGAAGCGAGCAGCTTGGTCGCGCACTTGTCCATCGCCAGCCGCGCGGCGCGGGGGCCGGAGCCGACGTACGGAATTCCCGTCGCCTCGAGGATCTCCTGGAGCGGCCCCCCCTCGCCCCAGGGGCCGTGCAGCACCGGGAAGACGACGCTCGGCTCGCGCTCGAGCAGCGAGGCGGCGTCGATCAGGTCGATCTCGAGCGCGTCGACCTCCCACGCGCCGAGATCGCGAAGCGCCGCGGCGACGGCCCTGCCGCTCTCGATGGAGACCGGTCGCTCGGCGTCGGGACCGCCGAAGAGGACAAGGACGCGCAGCGGGGGCACGGGGGAGTATCGGCCAGCGCGGCGCCGTTTCGAGAAAGTGGGGCGGTCGGTCACGGCTCGCCGCGTCGCCAGATGGAGATCTCGGGCTCAAGCTCGTACCCGGAGTGCTCGAGCACCGTCTGCTGCATGATCTCGAGGAGCTTGCGCACATCGTCGCTGCGGGTCCCCGGGCGGACGGTGATGAAGTTCGCGTGGCGCGCGCTGACGGTGGCCCCTCCGACGGAGCGTCCCTTGAGCCCGGCCTCGTCGAGCAGGCGCCCGGCCGGGACGCGCCGCTCCGTCACCGGGTCGATCGGATTGCGGAACGTGCAGCCGGCGGAGTGCTCCGCCAGCGGCTGCGTGCTCTTCTTGTACGAGAAGATCTCCTTCAGGCGACCGCGCAGCGCGACCGGGTCGGTCTCGGTGAGCGAGAACGCCGCCCAGAGGACGACCGGATCGGGGATGTTGGTCCGGCGATACTCGAAGCGAAGCTCGCTGCGCGGATAGACGACCAGCTCCCCCGAGCGCGAGAGACAGCCGACGCTGTGGACGCTCTCGCCGACCGCCCCGTAGGCGCCCCCGGCGTTCATCGTGATCGCTCCGCCGATGGTCGCGGGAATGCCCGCCATCTGCACCAGCCCGTCGAGGCCGCGGCGGACGGTGTCCATCAGGACGCGGGCCATGTCCGCCCCCGCGCCCGCCCGCATGGTCTCCAGCGCCCCGCGGGCGTTGTAGCGGATCGATGTGAACTCGGGCTGGTCGAGCCTCACCACGACGCCATCGACCCCCTCGTCGGCGACCAGGAGATTGGCCCCCGCCCCGAGGATGCGCAGCGGCGTCTCCGTCCGGGCGCAGCGCCGCGCCAGCGCTTGCAGCGCGTCCAGCGTCCGCGGCCTGATGAGCAGATCGGCCCTCCCTCCGATGCCGTACCAGGTCATCTGCCCGATCGGCGCATCGGGCTCCGCGATCACGTCAAGATCGGCGAAGAGGCTCGAGGTCGTCGGGGGCATCGGGATGACTCTAGGTTCTGTCTGAAAACCCCTCCCGGAGCCGATCATGGAGGATCGGCACGGAG
>CALMPF010000021.1 GCA_937871505.1 uncultured Planctomycetia bacterium
AGAACATCCGCTTCCGACCGCCTCGCGACGGACCCAAGGGGCGCTGGAGTGCCAGCAGCCTGTGGCGAAGGTCACTCGGGCTGCGGACGAGCGGACAGGCGAATCTCATCTTCGCCTCCCCGCTCGACCTCGCCTCCAAAGCACTTTCACCGCAGGCTGCTCGTCACGACGTCCGGTCCAGCCGAGGAGCCGCGAGGGTCGGACTCAGATGTCATTCCCGCACTTCGGGCAATAGTCGAAGTCAGGGCTGGCCACGGCGCCGCAGAACGGGCAGTGATCGCCGGGGAACTGCCGCGGGCCAGACGGCTTCGGTTCAGGCTGGGTTGCTCCAGGCGGCCCCGCGCCCTCTTGCGAGCCGTCGCGCGGCGAATGGCGCTGCGCGTGATCGCGCCCCAGCGCCTTCGCGATCGGATCCCGTTCCTCGGCGCCGGCGGTCACGTCGAACACGCTCATCCGGCTTCGACTCGCGGCGTTGTAGAGGTGATACACGGCCACGGCCACCGCCATGGCGATGAACACGAGTCCGAACAGGGCGAACACCGGCGGCGCTCCGATCGCCAGTGCGGTGCTGGTCCAGAGCACACCGAAGATGGCGCCGGCCGCGGCTCCCGCGCCGCCGAGCAGCGAAGGCCCCCGACCTGGCTTCACGCTGTACATTCAGCTCCTCCCATGTGCAGATGCGGTGGCTGTGCGGAGCCTCCGCGACTTAGGGGCGGGCACCATGCCCCTCGTCTCCGCAGACCCCGAAGATGTCGTTCCGCGCGCCGGAGCCTGGTCGGATGCGCGGGCTGGGACCGCCGCCGCGTTCTGCGCAGGCTTCCGCGCTCGATCGTCGACGCGGTCGCCGCGGGGCGTGCCGCAGCGGTCGTTGCGGGCCGGGCGCGGCGCCCGGCTATCTCACGGACCCCGATCCCCCCGGCGGACGTTGGGGGTGACGTTGCCGGGTGTGTCGACGCCGCCGAGCTCACGGCGCTTGCGCTTGGCGAAGACGAGGCGGATCGGGACTTCGGAGAAGGGCAGCTCTTCGCGGAGCTGGTTCAGCAGATAGCGCTCGTACTGCCCCTCGAAGAGGCGCGGCTCGTTGACGATCATCACGATCGTCGGCGGGTGCACGCCGATCTGGCTGACGTAGAGGACCTTCGCCCGCGTGCCCAGCCGCGAGGACGGCCCGCGCTTCTCGAGGATCGCCCGCACCAGCGTGTTGATGCGGCCGGTCGTCTCGCGGTGTCCGGCCTGGGTGAAGAGGTTCCACGCCATCGCGACGGCCTCCTTCGCGCCGAGCCCCGTCGCAGCGCTGAGGAACGCGATGGGAGCGAAGGAAAGCCCGGGGAGTTCCTGCGTGATGTAGTCGAGGTACTGCTCCGGCTCGAGCCTGTCGGAGACGAGGTCCCACTTGTTGACCGCGACGACGGTGGGCTTGAACTGCTCGAGAAGCTCGTGGGCGAGCTTCTTCTCGACCTGGGTGACCTCCTGCGTGGCGTCGAGGAGGAGCACCGCGACGTCGGCGCGGCGGATCGCCCGGAGCATCCGCTGGTGGGCGTACCACTCGATGTCGTCGGCGAAGCTCTTGCGCTTCCGCACCCCTGCGGTGTCGATGACGGTGAACGCATGTCCCTCCAGCTCGATCCGCACGTCGACGCTGTCGCGCGTCGTTCCGGCGATCTCGGAGACGATCACCCGCGGTTCGCCCGCGAGCATGTTGACCAAGGTGCTCTTGCCCGCGTTGCGCCGCCCGACGATCGCCAGACGCATCTCCGGATGGGCGGGGCGGGCATCCGCGGCACCGGCGGGCGGCAGGCGCTGCCAGAGCGCGGCGAGGAGGGTCCGGCGGTGGTGGCCGCTGAGCGCCGAGACCGGCGTCGGCTCTCCAAGGCCGAGCTTCGAGGCCTCGGCCGCGTGCATCTCCCAGTGATCGTCATCGACCTTGTTCGCCACCAGCAGCACCCGGTCGACGTGCCCGGCCCGGCGCAGCATCCCGGCGATCGTCTCATCCAGCGCCGTCAGGCCGCTCTGCGCATCCACGACGAAGAGGATCACGTCCGCGCGCTCGGTCGCCACGCGGATCTGGTGCTCGATGTCCTCCGTCAGGAGGGAGAGGTCGGCGCCGACGTCGTCGAAGCGGGCTCCCTCGGCGGTGTAGACCCCGTAGCCGCCGGTGTCGACGATCTCGACCAGCCGTCCCTCGGTCGCGTCGTCCTCCGCGGGTGGATCGATCTCGACGATCGCGTTGACCCGGTCGCGGGTGACCCCGGGCGTCGGGTCGACGATCGAGATCCGCCTCCCCGCGAGCCTGTTCATCAGGCTGGATTTGCCGACGTTCGGTCGGCCGACGATCGCGACGACGGGGAGGGCCATGAGAGCGATGGTACGGACGCCGAGGCGCCGGTCGTTCCGGCCGCTGCGCAAGTCCGCCTCGGGACGCGCGAACGACAGCGCCGGCGGCACCGCATGTCGTGCGGCGCCGCCGGCGTCGAGGGATGCTGCTCGAGCTTCTCCAGCCGTCGTTCGAGCGGATGTCCGCTGTGTCGTCGGCGGTCCGCCAGAGACGAAGACCACCGGCCGCTACGGGCAGTTGCCCCACGAGCCGAGGAGGATGCCGCTGTCCACCCCGTCGACCTTTCCGTCGCCGTTGAGATCCGCGGGGCAGGGGTTGATCGGGTCCTTCGACGAATGATGCTGGATGATCTGCCACGGGAGATTCTGTGGATTCCAGCACCCCGGGTTCGATTCCTTGAAGACGAATGTGAATCGCGCCTTGATGCTCCGGGCCACGGGCAGCGCGACGCCGGCGGCATCGGCAGTGACCGTGAACGTGTAGAGCCCATTCACGGACACCATGTCGCCCGCGCCACTCATGACGACGTCGGTCTTTGCGGGGTTGATCGCCAGCATCTTCGGCTTCTGGACAAGGAACTTGTTCTGGAAGTAGCTCCTGATCGTCGGGGAGTCGCCTGGAGGAACGGCGGTGTTGTAGTAGAGGTAGTACGTCCCGACGGTCGGCAAAAGCGTCGCGTGATGGAAGTAGTGCTCGGTCATCCGTTGCGCATGCGCGGCAAGTCCTCCCGCGGGATTGTTCAACTCAGCTCCCCACGCGGCGATCCGGTTCAGGACCTTGAGCTTCCACGCGACTGTCTCCGGCTCTGCCATCCAGACGACGAACTCTCCGATCGGCGTTCCGAAGACGTCGGTGACCTTGCCCGTGCCGTCCACGAACCCGACCTCGTCGACCCCGCTGAAGAGCGTCGCTGACGCGAAGCTCGCGCCGGCCGGCGCCGTGAACCCCATCAGGATCGCGTCCCCTGCCTCAGGCGGGATCGCTGGCATCCCCTCGATCACGTAGCCGTCCGGCATGGCGTTGAAGTCGCCCTGGAGGATGAAGTCCTCGAGCTTCACGAGCGCCCCCGGGGGCGCGCCGCCCAGTCCATTGAGGGACACCTCGATCTTGTCGAACACTGGCCCGTGCACAAACGTCATGCTGTGCAGCCAGTCGGCCGCCGACGCGACTGCGGTGAGCAGCGCCGCGGCGATCGCCCCGAGCAGCCACGCTCCTGGCCGCGCTCGGGCGCTCGTTCCGGTCCGGGGTGGTCGAGCGGACGCGCCGCAAGCCGCAGCGGCGGTCGCGATGGGGACCTCTGCTCGGACGGGGGCGGAAGTCGTTGGGGTCGGCATGATGCGCTCCTTCGTGGCCGCTCCCCGGCCTCCGGGTCGCGGCGTGGGTGATGGGGCCTTCGGTCCTCCCTCGCGACGCACGAGGCGATTGCTCTGCCCGAAGGCCGCGACGGTGCCATACCGCCTCCGCGGTGCGGCGTCGTCGATGCCTCCCAGTAGGGAGCCCGCCCGCGGGCCTGACACGGAAACGCCTGGATCGCCGGAACTGTCCGCTTCCGCTTTGGCTCCCCCGCGCCGCGCGGCATCTGCTGCGGTCGCCCGAAGCGGCACTTTGCGGCTCCGAAGCTCGCGTCCCCCAAAGATCCACCGCGTTCTCCGCGTGATGCCCCGCAGCCGGGGCGTCGGCGCCTCGCCCGCGACTCCTCTCCTCGTGACGCGCCCACGCCGGTCGGTCTCGCGACGAAGCCACGCGGCGCCGTCGTCCGAGGCACCCGCAGCGCCTCCCTGAACCTCGGTGCGTCGATCCCCCGCCCGGCATGCCGAGCCCCGGTGCGCGAATGTCCACTGCCGTTCGTCCCACTGCCCTGGGCCCCGTCGCACGGAGTCGGGAGCAGAACTGGAGAATCGACGAATGCGGAATCCGGGGCGTCCGTCAGAGACGGACGCCCCGGCGCGTGTGAGCGGTCGATCTGCACGCTCCCGCAGGGGAAGGAGCGGCCGACGACGGCCCATCGTGTGGCTCTCTGCCGAAGCGTCTCGCCGCGGTCGATCGACCGCGGTCGCCGCCGACCGTCCCTGCTCGGTCGGCGGCGACGCTGGGTTCCACGACGGAACTCCGAGCGGTCGGCGCAGGCGTTCGCCTGCCCGTTCGACCCCGCGCAGAAGCCCGTCCCTGCTCCGGGCTACCGCGGGCACGTTCCCCAGAGGCCCAGGAGGATGCCGAGATCGGCCCCGTCGACGATGCCGTCGCGGTTGAGGTCGGCCGCCACGCCGCTGCGTCCCCAGGCGCCAAGGAGAATGCCGAGGTCCGCGCCGTCGACGACGCCGTCCATGTTCAGGTCGCCGAGGCACGTCGTCGGCTCGACGCAGCGCGAGCCGGCGCAGGAGATCGAGAGCGTTCCGCTCCCCTCCTCGTTGAAGCCGCCGACCCGGATCGAGTAGGTGACGCCGCAGACGGCGTCGAAGGAGACGGCGCTCGTCAAGCCGCAGCCGGGCGCGTCGTCATTGCACGCAACGAGCGTGAGATCGTTGCAGGGCCCGGTGTACACCGCGAGGATGGTGTCGAAGTTGGCCGCATTGCAGAGGCTCGCCGTCGCCACCCCGTCGCAGTCGGCGACGTAGGAGAACCAGACGTCGAAGATGACCGCAGGCGGGATGATGCCGACGCAGCTCGGCGGGAAGCCCGGGAGATCATCGGTCGCGCCGGCGGTGGTGAACTCGAAGGAGCCCTGTCCGACGGAGGCCGCATCGGCACAGGTGTCGTGCGGGTTGGGTCCCGAGCCGAGCTGAAGGAGCGCCGCCTCGATGATCGCCACGGCGTCCTGAAGGGCCGAGATCACTCCGTTCTTGATCTCATTGAACTGCGCGGGCGGCAGCAGGATGTTCAGCAGGAGCTGAACCTGCGTCGCGGCGAAGTTGAGGAGCGTCTCGACCTCGGTCAGCTTGAGGATGATCCGGATCACCGCCTCGAGCGTCGGACAGCCCTGCCCCGAAAGCTGGAGCAGCTCGAGCGTCAGGATCGAATCGGTGATGAGCAGCGTCGCCGAGGTGATCGCCGTCGTCGAGGTCGTCACCGCGAGGGTGATCTGGGCGAGGTTGGGGTTGGGCGGGAGCGCCTGGAGGGCGTCGAGCGCGGTATTGACGGCGCCCAGGGCGGCGTTGAGGTCCGCCTCGACGACGGCGCAGGCGAGCGGCCCACCTCCGGGAGCCGAGAGCGCGGCCGCCGCGATCGGCGCAGCGGGCGGCAGCGACGCCTGCGCGGGCCGGGGGGCCAGTGCGAGCGCGACGATGCCTCCGGCGGCGGCCACCAGGGCGAGGGTGCGGGCAGCGAGAAGACCACGGAGATTCGCTTGCAACGACATTGCAGCAGCTCCTTTCGTGGAGCCGTCGTCGCGTGTGCTGTGACCCCACCGGCAGAATCCGCTTCTGGCGCTCCCTGCGCCATTGGCACGGGCGCCTCCAACGCCCGCGACGCGTGCCGCGCACGTCCCTTGATCACGTGCGCGCAGCGCCTTCTGGCCGGTGACGACCACCTCCACATCCCGTCTGGTGGTCCACACAACCACCAAGGTTGGCGTTCCGGCGCGTCGTGGCGGGTTGCCCGGCGCGGCGGGACGCCTGAGAGAAGATCCACGGATCGAATCGACGGGGGTGCGTCAACAGGCTCCAGCACTCCGGCGCCGCACGCCGCGCGCGGGCGGATCGCGCAAACTTGGAGAATTTCTGCCCGATCTCGGCCGCCTCCCGGTACGGTGCCCGGCCCGTCGACTCGGGCGGCTCAGCCGCCAAGAGCGGGCGTCGCCAGAGGCGGCGCTCTCGGAGCCACTGCCGTCACAGTCAATCAGGAGTCCCGATCATGATCCGAACCAGCCCTGTCCATCCGTCGGCGCCCCGTCCCTCAAGTCAGGTCGCCATCGCCTCGGCGCTCACCGTGACGTTGGGGGCGGCGCTCGCGCTCGCGGCCTTTGGCACGCGCGCAGCCTCGGGCGCCGACGCTCTCGCCGGGCCGCCAGGCCGCGACATCCTCGCACTGGCCGGGAGCGGCGAGTTTCACCGCTATCGCGGACCGGTGGATGCGCTGGATGTCGTGGGCGGATTCGCCTCGGAGTTCGTGGTGATCCGGACGACGCCCGGCGCCGTGCCGCAGCGCGGCGAGGCGGGGTGGACGTTTGTCGCGGGGACCGGAGCTGACGGAGGCGCGACGATCGACGGGCGCGCGGACCTGCTCGCCGGCCTGCTCGCCGCCGCGGATCTCGACGGGGCGATCGCGCCCGCCATCGTGCCGGCGCCCGCCAACGCGGCGCTGGCGGAGAGGTTCGGGCTCGATCGCTCGTGGCTCGTCCAGCTCCGTCCCGGACGCGACCCGCGCGACGTCGTCGCGGCCCTCGGAGGGTTCGGCGCTCCCGTCGAGGCGGCGGAGCTCCTCGGCATCGGCGGCCTTCTCGGGACGTTTCCCGACGATCCCTCCTTCGGCAATCAGTACGGTCTGCACAACACCGGACAGGTGATCCAGGGGCAGGCGGGCCTGCCCGGCGCCGACATGAACCTCCCCGCTGCGTGGTCGCTCGAGACTGGCAGCAGCGACCTCATCATCGCGATCATCGACACCGGCGTCAGCGCGAGCCATCCCGATCTCGTGCCCAAGCTCGTTCCCGGGTGGAACACCGTCTCCAACAACTCGAACAGCGATGACAGCGTCCTGATCTCGCACGGATCGCACTGTGCGGGCATCGCCGCCGCGGCGAGCGACAACGGCATCGGCATCGCGGGCGTCGCGTGGGGCTCGCGGATCATGCCGGTGAAGGTCCTCAACTTCATCGGCGGAGGCACCGAGGCAGGGATCGCCAACGGCATCATCTGGGCTGCGGACAACGGCGCGAACATCGGCTCGATGTCGCTTGGCTTCCCCGGCGCGACGTCCCTGCTCGAGAACGCATGCGGCTACGCCGACGCCGCCGGGATGCTCCTGCTCGCGGCGACCGGCAACACGGCAGGGGCCGCGATCTCGGCGCCGGCGCGCTACGCGACGGTGGTCGCCGTCGGCGCCACCGACAACACCGACACGATCGCCTCCTTCACGACGACAGGGCCGGAGATGAGCGTCACCGCCCCCGGCGTCAACGTCTACTCCTGCTGGGACACGCTCTTCTCTCCCAACACCTATTCGTGGCAGTCGGGGACCAGCATGGCCTGCCCCCATGCGGCGGGCGTCGCCGCGCTGGTCTGGTCGGCGAACCCTGCGCTGACGCGGCACGCCGTGCGCGAGATTCTCGAGTCGACCGCGAAGGACCTCGGACAGCCCGGCTGGGATCCCACGTATGGGCATGGGCGCGTCGATGCCCACGCCGCGGTCCTCGAGGCGCTGGCGCGGCGGTGCGGTGCGGGCGACCTCGACTGCGACGGCAGCGTCGGGCCCGCCGACCTCGGCCTCCTCCTCGCCTCGTGGGGCACGGCGGGGCCGGGTGACCTCAACGGCGACGGCGCCGTCGACGAGAGCGACGTCGCGATCCTGCTCTCGCTCTGGTCGTCGTGAGACGGCGCGCTCCTGCCGAGTCCTCCGCGCCCAGCCCCCTCAGGGCGCAGCCTTCGCGGCGCTTCGGCGAGGACCGCGCCACGAGAGCGCGGCCTTCCGCCAGAACGGACCGAGGATGTTCGGGGCGCTCAGCTCCGGCCACGGAATCGGCGGCCGCTCGCCGATGGGCACGAGCGCCCGAAGCAGGATCCCGACGAAGCGCACTCCAGCCAGCGTCCGCGCCGCGAAGCTCTTCTGCTCGCGGCCCGCGGTGCAGCGGACGAGGATGATCGTCAGGTCGTCGTCAAGGGGCCGCGCTGCGTCCCCTGCGGCGATCGCCTCGAGGATCGCATCGACGATCCGTTCGTCGGAGACCGCGCCGAGCCCCGCGACGATGCGCAGGAGTCCCTCCTCACCGAGCATCGCGCCGTCGCCGCCGCACGACTCGATCACGGCGTCGGTGTAGGCGAGCACGAGATCGCCGCGCTCGAGTTGCAGGCCGAACTCCTCGTAGCGGGTCGGTGCGAGGACGCCCAGCGGGAGGTTCGCGATTCCCTCGGTCGGCTTCTCGGCGCGAAGCGGCGACCACGCGCCGGTCGCGGTGCGGCGCAGGAGCGGCCGCGGGTGACCCGCGTTGCAGAGATCGAGTCGGCGGTTCGGCGAGAAGTAGGTCATCGCCACCGATGTGGCGAAGCGGCCCGACTCAGAGCGGGCGAGATCCTGATTGAGCTCCTGAACGAAGCGAGTCTGGTCCAGGTGGTTGACGAACCGGGCCATCAGCCGCCGAAGTCCGCGGGCGAAGCTCGCGACCTCGGAGCCGTGTCCGCTCACGTCGGCGAGGACGAGGCGCGAGATCCGGCCCGTCCCGCAGGACGAGAGGGAGTGGACGTCGCCACCCTGTTCCTGGCCGCCGAAGGGCTGCGAGTGGACCCACACCTCAAGGCCCGGTAGCCGCAGGCGCTCGTGCGCCGCGCGGTTGCCGCCGCGGATCTCCATGCAGCCGAGCGAGCGCTCCGGCACGGGCGGGAGGGTGATGACGCTGGCCGATGGCATCCGTTGAACTCCGTCGGACTGGAACTCCGCGGGGGTGGACCGCGGAAGCGGAACTCCGCAGGATCGATGGAACTGGATTCGGGGCGCTGTCGAGCGGCGGTTCCGCGCCCGAGGCGCACGCGGCTCCGCGCACGGTGCAGAAGCGGTAGCCTTCCCTCGATGGCCCGGCCCAGACTCCTGATTCTCTCCCTCGGCGGCACGATCACCATGCTCCAGGACCAGGGCGGCGGCATCGCACCCAAGCTCGGCGCCGAGGAGCTCGTGCAGTCGGTGCCGGCGCTGGGCGAGGTCGCCGAGATCGATGCCCGCAGCCTCTTCAGGTTACCGAGTCCGTCGCTGACCTCGGCGAACCTCGTCTCGGTTGCCGCGGAGATCGAGGGGGCGTTTTCCGCCGGCTTCGACGGCGCCCTGGTGATCCAGGGAACCGACACGATCGAGGAGTCGGCCTTCCTGCTCGATGTGCTGGTCGCGGGTCCGAAGCCAGTGGTGGTCACCGGCGCGATGCGCGGCGCCGACACGCCGGGCGCCGATGGGCCGGCCAACCTGCTCGCGGCGGCGCGCCTCGCAGTGTCTCCGGTCGCCCGCGAGCTCGGGACGCTGGTGGTCCTGAACTACGACATCCACGCGGCCCGCTTCGTGCAGAAGTCGCACACCGCGCTCCCCTCGGCGTTCGAGTCGCCGCTCGTCGGTCCGCTCGGCGTCGTCGCCGAGGGACGGCCGCGGATCTACGCCCGCGTCGATCGACTGCCCACGCTGCCCATCGCCGCCGGGGCGCCGGAGCGGGTGGCGCTGCTCAAGATCGCGATGGGCTACGACGGCGCCCTGCTCTCGGCGCTGCCGGATCTCGGGTACGCCGGCTTGGTGATCGAGGGGATGGGCGCCGGGCACGTGCCCGCCGAAGTGGCTCCGATTCTCGGCGAGGTCGCGCGGCGCATTCCCGTCGTACTCGCGTCGCGCTCGATGACCGGCCCCGTCTTCACCGAGACCTACGGCTATCCCGGCGGCGAGATCGATCTCATCAAGCGCAACCTGATCCCCTCGGGGTTCCTCTCCGGGCTCAAGTCGCGCTTGCTGGTGGGACTTGCGCTGCGCAACGGAGGCGGCGAGGCGGGCGTGCGCCGCGCGCTCGAGGCGTATGCGTGAGCGCCGGCGAAGCGACCCCAGTCTCCGAAGCCGATCTCCGAACCAGATCTGCGAGCCCGATCTCCGAGCTCGCACTCCGAGGCCGCACTCCGAGGCCAAACTCCGAGCTCGACTTCCGAACCCCCCGGCTCTCCCGCGCGATTCGACGGTCGCGCCGCAGCCTTCACCCCCGTTGGTCGAGCGGCTCGAAGCGACCGCCGCCAGACGCCGCTCGCTCCGCCAAGGGCACCGCGTGTTCGGGAGCTCGATCGAGGCAGAGAGCGTCCGCAGGGGAGGTCGCTCGAGCAGGCCCGGAGCTGAGAGACTCGCGGCGCTGACGGGCGTGCGGAGACGCTCGGCCCAACTCCGGCGCGCGGCGCGCGCGGTCGAGGTCACCCGCGCCGATCGCATGTGCGGCCGGCGCGACCGCGCTCGACTCGACAGAACAGCGCGGAGCGGCGCAGCGGGCCGCCGTCGAGAGGCCATCGCGGTGGCGAGAACGCCGGAGCCGCGCATGCCGGCCTGATGGCCGAGCTTCGCGGATCGTCGGCTTGAACGCCGACCCACGCACGCCACGAACCACTACAATCCGCCCGCTGTCGCCCGGGTCGCAGGGAGTGCGACCGGAGACGGCTCGCTTCGCGCGGCCGTCGTCGCTTCCCACGGACGGTCTCACACCGTTTCTCCGGTCGGTCCCCCTGCCGGACCAATTGCCATGCCGATCACCCAGGCCTTCCAGACCATCATCGACCACATCTCGATCCTCGATCAGAACGGCCGGTTCGACGAGAAGCTCGGGAAGGACCTCATCCCGGACGAGGACGTGGTCCGGCTCTACGAGCACATGTCGATCTGCCGGCACCTCGACGAGGTCGCGTTCAAGCTCCAGCGCTCGGGCCGGATGGGCACGTATCCGCAGAACATGGGGCAGGAGGCGACCTCGCTCGGCGCCGCGTATGCCCTGCGGAAGAGCGACTGGCTCGTCCCCTGCTACCGGGAGAACGCGGGCCTCTTCTGGCGCGGCCTCCCGATGGAGTACATCCTGCTGCACTGGATGGGGGACGAACGCGGCAACCAGATCCCGCGCGAGCTCTTCATCACGCCGCTGGCGATCCCCATCGGAACGCAGATGCTCCACGCCACCGGCCTCGCGTGGGCCCACAAGTACCGCGGCGAGGAGAACATCGCCTGCACGTTCTTCGGCGACGGCGCCACCAGCGAGGGCGACTTCCACGAGGCGATGAACTTCGCCGCCAACCTCGACATCCCGGTGGTCTTCTTCTGCCAGAACAACTTCTGGGCGATCTCCGTCCCCGGGAAGATCCAGTGCTCGGCGCCGACGGTCGCCCAGCGCGGCGTCGCGTACGGCATGGAGTGCATCCAGTGCGACGGCAACGACCTCTTCGCCTGCGTCTACGCGACGCGGCAGGCGGCGGAGCGGGCGCGGAAGGACAAGCGGCCGACCTTCATCGAGGCCGTGACCTACCGCCTCGGCGATCACACCACCGCCGACGACGCGCGGCGCTATCGCGACCAGGCCGAGGTCGACCTCTGGAAGCAGCGCGATCCGCTGATCCGGCTTCGGGAGTGGATGAAGTCGCGGAAGCTCTGGAACGACACCAAGGAAGCGGCGCTCGCAGAACGGGCCGAGCGCGATGTCGCCGCCGCGGTCAAGCGGGCGGAGGAGATCGCCGCGCCGCACAGCAACGACTTCTTCGACCACATGTTCGCCGAGCCGCCCGCCGATCTCGTCGCGCAGCGCGACTCGCTCCAGACGCACTCGCTCGCCGAGCGCGAGCGCGTCGAGGCGTAGGCCGAACCGGCGGCGCGTCGGCCCGCGAAAGGGCTCCGCTGCGGCGGGCCGCGCATCCGATCGACGAGACGATCGCCGGCGGGCGGCCGTCATGACGCGGCCGCGAGCGCCGGGCCCGCCGCTCAGCGCGACCGGCGACCCGTCGGGATCACAGCGCGGGGCGGCAGGTCCGATCAGGATCAGCCTCCACGCCCCAGGCTTCCCCACGACCACCGAGCCCGATCCCCCGTTCCCTCCGACCTCAATCCTCAACGCCCCCCAGGACCCCGTGGCCAACCTCACCCTCGTTCAGGCGATCAACCTTGCCCTCGTCCAGGAGATGGAGCGCGACGACCGCGTCATCATCCTCGGAGAGGATGTAGGCCCCAACGGCGGCGTCTTCCGCGTCACCGAGGGTCTGCACAAGCGCTTCGGCGGCCATCGCGTCGTCGACACGCCGCTGGCGGAGAGCGGCATCATCGGCACCTCGATCGGCCTCGCGATGGCGGGGCTGCGTCCGGTTCCGGAGATCCAGTTCGACGGCTTCCTCGGTCCGGCGTACGACCAGCTCTGCTCCCACGCGGCGCGCATGCGCACGCGGACGCGGAGCGCCTTCACCGTCCCCTTGACGGTCCGCGTTCCCGTCGGTGGCGGCATCCACGCGCCGGAGCTGCACAGCGACTCGCCCGAGGCGATCTACGCGCATCAGCCGGGACTGAAGGTGGTGATGCCCGCTTCGCCGTACGACGCCAAGGGGCTGCTGATCTCGGCGATCCGCGATCCCGATCCGGTCCTCTTCTTCGAGCCCAAGCGAATCTACCGCGCCTTCCGCGAAGAGGTCCCCGAGGACGAGTACACGATTCCCATCGGCAAGGCCCGCGTCGTCGCCGAGGGCGAGGAGATGACGATGGTCTCCTGGGGCGCCTCGGTGGTGCAGTGCATGCAGGCGATCGAGAAGTCGGGCCGCTCGATCGAGCTGATCGACCTCCGCACGATCTGGCCTCTCGACACCGAGACGATCCTCGAGAGCGTCCGCAAGACCGGGCGCGTCGTGATCGTCCACGAGGCGCCGAAGTCCGGCGGCTGGGGCGCGGAGATCGCGACGCGGATCACCGAGCACTGCTTCCTCCACCTCGAGGCGCCGCCGCAGCGCGTCGCGGGGTTCGACACGATCATGCCCTACTACAAGCTGGAGATGGAGTACATGCCCGACGCCGCCCGGATCGCGAAGGCGATCGACGAAACCGCGGCGTACTGACGCAGCGGCCGTGCGGGGCCGGCGCGGCGCCGGCCGCGGCCGCCTCGCCCGGACTTCGGTCGCCGCACCGGCGGCTCGGAGCCCATGATCGAGTCATGATCGAACACTGAGTGAGCGTCGATGGAGCCGCGATCGGCTCGCGTCACATCCGGTCCCGTCTCGCCCCGAGTCGGGATGCACCTTCGAGAACCGTTCTTCCCGAGCACTGCCATGGGCGCCATCAAGCAACCCGCGGACAAGTCCCACTTCATCCTCCCCGACCTCGGCGAAGGCGTCCATGAGGCCGAGCTCATCAAGTGGCGCGTGAAGCCTGGCGAGACGGTGAAGGAGCACCAGATCATCGCGGAGATGGAGACCGACAAGGCGCTCGTCGAGGTTCCCTCGCCCTGGGCGGGGACGATCGCGGAGCTCTGCGGAAGCGAGGGCGAGATCCTCAAGGTCGGCAACGTGCTCGTGCGCTATGCCGTCGCAGGGGCGGCCTCGGCTCCGGCTTCGGCCTCCTCCGCGCGCAGCGGCGAGAGCAGGGGGGCCTCGAAGCCGGCAGCGGCTGCGGCGTCGAAGAGCAACGGGGCCGCGGACGCCGATCAGGACGCGGGCACCGTGGTCGGCACCGTCTCGGGGGAGCTGACGGTCTCCGATCGCTTCGCGAGGCGGCGCGAGGAGCACGCGGCGCCGGCGAGCGCCGGCAAGGCGCTGGCGACGCCCGCGGTGCGCGGCATCGCCCGCCGGCTCGGCGTCGACATCAACGCCGTGCCCGCGAGCGGCCGCGGAGGCCGGGTGACTGCGGGGGATGTCGAGAGCTTCGCGCGCGGCGGCGCGCCCAGCGGGAAGGGCGCCGCGGCGCCGGTCGGCGACGGCGGACCTTCGGGCGCGGTCCCGGGCTTCGCCGCCCGCGCCGTGGCACTGCCGGAGAGTCTCCCGCCGGTCTCGGGCGACGGCGTCAGCCAGCGGATTCCCTTCCGCGGCGTGCGCCGCAAGATCGCCGACGCGCTTTCGGTCTCGGTGCGCACTGCGGTCCACTTCACGGCGGTCGAGGAGGTCGACGTCACCGCGCTGGACCGCAAGCGGCGCGAGTATGCCGCGGTGCTCGGGCAGAAGCTCAGCTTCCTGCCGTTCGTGATGGCGGCCGTCTGCAAGGCCCTGCACCGGCACCCGGCGATCAACGCCAACGTCGACGACGCCAAGGGGGAGATCCTCCTCAAGGGCGTGGTGAACCTCGGCTGCGCGGTCGACACCGAGCACGGCCTGATGGTGCCGGTCATCCACAACGCCGACCAGCGCTCGATCGTGCAGCTCGGCGAGGCCATCAAGGACCTCGCCGCGCGCTGCCACAGCCGCACGGTCGCCCGCGAGGAGCTTCAGGGGGGAACGTTCACGATCTCCAACGTCGGCAGCCATGGCGGCATGTTCGCCACCCCGATCATCAACTACCCCGAGGTGGGCATCCTCGCCTGCGGCCGCGCTCGCGAGCGCGTCCTCGCGCGCAACGGCGCGATCTTCGCCGGGCTCGTCCTGCCCCTCTCGATCTCCTGCGACCACCGCGTCGTGGACGGCGCCGAGGCGGTGCGGTTCATGAACACCGTCGCGGGGCTTCTCGAGGATCCGTCGAAGCTCGTCGGGTGACGCCCTGCCCAAGCGCGGAGCTCCGCGTGCTGCGGCCAGCTCGCGGCGCGCGAAGGAGCGCGCGGCGACGCAGCCGGCGGGGTTGCACGCAAACTGAGGATCGCTCCTCCGCTACGACGTCGCCCAGAGCGCGCCGAGGCGCTGTTGCGCCTCATCGCCCGCGATGATCGCGGCGGAGAGCTCCGCGGCGCGGTCGAGGATCGCGTCGTCGTCGCTGCCGTCGAGCTCGTTGAGCCAGCGCTTGGTCGCCGCCAGCGCCATCGGTCCGCCGCTCGCGAGGCGCTTCGCGAGGGAGGCGACCTGCGCGTCGAGCTCCTCGAGTGCGCAGAGATGCGATGCGAGGCCCGCCCGGTGGCCCTCGGCGCCGTCGATCGTCCCGCCCGCGAGCAGCATGCACCGGGCGCGCCCGGCGCCGATGCGGCGGATGAGCCACGGCGCGACCACCGCAGGGCAGATTCCGAGGTCGACTTCGGGGTAGCCGAGCTTCGCCTCCGGATGCGTCACCGCGAAGTCGCAGACGACCATCAGGCCGCAGCCGCCGCCGATGGCGGCGCCGTGCACCCGCGCGATCGTGGGCACCGCGAGCCTCCGGATGCGCCGCGACGCGCGCGAGAGGGTGCGGAGCATGTCGCCCATCGCCACGGGATCGTCGCGGACGGCCTTGAGGTCCATCCCCGCGCAGAAGGACTTCCCGGCGCCCGCGAGGACCAGCACGCGAGCGCCGGAGTCGCTCTCGACGCGCAGGACCGCGGCATCGAGCGCCGAGATCAGGTCGCGCGAGAGCGCATTCCGCGCGTCGGGGCGATTGAGCGTGATCTCGTGCACGCCGTCGACGACTCCGTGGAGCACAAGGGCCATCGTGCGGAGGGTACCGTCGATCGGAGGCGCGGGCGGAGCCGGCGCTCGCGATCGAGCCGGCGGTCCGAGCTCAGCGCGAGGTGACCAGGGCGAGCATCGGTCCGCAGCGCAGGCGCCGCTACTCGAGCAGCGCCCCGCACTCGGGGCAGCGCTCCGACCAGGGAATCGCCCGGACGTCGTACCCGCACGCAAGACAGCGCCCCGTTCGGCGGCGGTCGATCCGCCGGCGCCGTCCGAGCTCGCCGGCCGCCCACGCCGCGAGGCGCATCGCCTGGAGTGCGAGGAGCATCGTCGCGAGGTACGCGAGCCACCAGAGCGAGAAGTTCCCGGCGAGCCCGAGCCAGAGCGTGCGGCTTCGCTGCCGGCCGGCCCAGCGATCGCGAAGCTCCGCCGAGCCCTGCGCTTCGATGACCGCGCCCGCAGCGGCCCGCATCGCCGGATCGTCGAGCGGAGCGGGAGGCGATCCGAGCAGGGGCCGCGCGAACTCGATGCGCAGGGGGCCGTCGCCGACGCGGCTGACGAGCGGAAAGCCCGAGCGGAGACCCTCGGTGACCAGCTCGATCTCGCCATAGGCGCGAGGCGGCCACCCGGGCATCCCGCTGTCGCCGATCAGCCGCACGTCCGGCGTGCCGTCGAGCGCCGTGCCGAGACGGAGGATCTCCGGCTTCCGCGGAGCGCTGTTGACCGATCCGAAGTGCAGCCACGCCGTCGTCAGCAGGGCGAGCGCGGGCGCTGCGAAGAAGGCGCGATCGGCGAGCCGCGTCCAGCGCGTCGGTCGGCGCCGCGCCGAGTGGTAGGAGATCTCGCGAAGATGTCGATGCAGCCTGCGGATCATGCCGTTGCGTGCGGCGGGATGCTGCCGCGAAGGCGCCGGAGCGAGCGATGGCGGGCGCGACGCCGGCGACTCGGCACCCGATTCCCGCAGCGGCCGTGTTCAATCGCCACGCCATCATCGGCGCGGTGCGGTCCCCCGAGGGGTTCCCCGGGGTTCGAGCCTCCGGGGTTCGAGCCTCCGGGGTTCAGGCCTCCGGGGTTCAGGCCTCCGGGGTTCAGGCCTCCGGGGTTCAGGAAAGTCAGCTCCGACGAGCCTCCCGGCGCGACTCCCAGAACCGCCGAAGCAGCGCGGTCGCCTCCGCGCCGGCCGCGAGCGCCGTCGACGCCGCAGTCGCGCCGTCGAAGCGGCGGTCGTCGAGCGAGCCGTCAAGCTCGTTGAGCCACGCCTTGGTCGCCCGCAGGGCGACCGGCCCCTTCTCGGCGAGCCGCTCCGCGAGCCGGCGGCCTTCGGCCAGCGCGCTCGCGGCATCCTCGGCCGCGCGGAAGGCCAGCCCCACCCGAACCGCAGCGTGCCCATCGATGAGCTCGCCCGAGAGCAGCAGCGCCCGCGACGGGCCCGGCCCGATCGCGCTCGCCAGCGTCGGCGTCGTCACCGCGGGCGACACGCCGATGCGATGCACCGGATAGCCGAGCGTCGCATCGGCGGCGACGACGACGAAGTCGCAGGCCGAGAGCAGGGCGCAGCCGCCCGCCAGCGCGGCGCCGTGCGCGACCGCGATCACCGGCATCGGCAGCCGCCTGATCGTGCGAAGGACGCCGCCGAGCCTGACGATGAAATCGCCCATCGCGTTCGGGTCGGCGACCGCCTCCTCCAGATCGAACCCCGCGCAGAACGCGCTTCCCTCGCCGTGCAGGATCACGGCGGAGACCCCCTCGTGCGCTCCGACGCGGCGGAGCGCGGACTCCAGCGCGTCGAACATCGCGCGGCCGAGCGCATTCCGCCTCGCCGGATCGCGCAGCACGATCTCCGCACTCCCGCGCGGAGTCGTCGCGGGCGCCGGCCCGACGGAGACCCCGGGCAGGGAGAGCGAGATCGGCATCGGCGGCGGGCTCTCGATGGCGCCCTCGCTCTGCGCACCGCTGCGGGCGCCCCTTGCGCTCGGTTCGCTCATGCGGCGATCGTACCGACGCAGCGCCTGAAGGCGTCACGGCACCAAGGCGAGACAGAGCGCGATCCAGACGAAGGCGACCGTCATCGCCAGCGCCGTGTAGCCGACGATCTCGGCTGCGGAGATCCGCGCGATCGCCAGCAGCGGGAGGGCCCAGAAGGGCTGAAGCATGTTGGTGAGCTGGTCGCCGTAGGCGACGCTCATCACCATCCGGCCCGGCGCGATCCCGAGCGATCGCGCGGCATCGAGGGCGATCGGCCCCTGAATCGCCCATTGTCCGCCTCCGGAGGGCACGAGCAGGTTGATGATGCCCGCGGTGACGAACGAGGTGAACGGGACCGTCGTCGCCGAACCGAACTCGGTCATCGCTCCGGCGAAGCGTGCGAGCAGCCCCGAGGCGCCGAGCATCGCGAGGATCCCCGCGTAGAGCGGGAACTGGACGAGGATCCCCGCGCAGCCCCGCGCAGCCTCCTCGATGGCCGCCATCCAGCGTGCGAGCGAGCCGTGGAGGATCGCCCCGAGCGCGAGCATCGTTCCGTTGACCTGGTTGAGACCGATCGAGCCGATCCCGCGCAGCTCGACATAGCGGATCGTCGCCGCGAGCAGCGCCAGCCCGAGGAGCAGCGCCGGCCACCGCGCGTGGACGAGTCGCTCCGCGAACCCCGGCCCCTCGGCGCTCGCCGCAGCCGCCGCGTCGCCGAACGGGTCGGATTCGGCCGGCGCCCCCGTCGGGGCGCTCGCGGCGGAGCGGATCGACGGAGGAGGAGCGACCATCTCGCGCGGGTCGCGCGGCGCGAGGAGCATCAACGCCAGCGGCACGATCACCAGGAGCCCGCCGCTCACGAAGAGGTTCAGCGGCGAGAAGAGCGTCTGCGAGAGCGGGATGCCGTCGCCGACCAGCCGGCTGACCATCTCCGGCGGCATCACCGCCGCGGCGGCCTGCGGCGTGGTCACCGAGAGCGGCGCGCTTCCGGAGAGGCCCCCGTGCCAGAGCAGCATGCAGGTGTACCCCGCAGCGCAGAGCAGCGGATAGTGAGCCGCGATGCCGCGCGACGCGAGCTGGCGACCGACCTCCCGCGCGAGGATCGCCCCCGTGACGAGACCGAGCCCCCAGTTGACCAGCCCCGCCGCGCAGCTCACTGTGGCGACCATCCAGGTCGCCGAGGCGGTGCCGCTCGGGAGGCTTGCGAGCCGTGCGAGTCCGCGGCGCACCGGTGCCGCCGCCGCGAGCGCGTGGCCGCTCACGAGCACGAGGCACATCTGCATCGCGAACGCGAGGAGCTTCCAGAGTCCGTCGTCGCCGCGCCACGCGTCGAACGTGGACAGGGAGGATGCGAAGACCCTCCGGAGCAGCGACGGCGCGACTTCGCCGCCGGCGTGATCAACCCCCGCCGCCGTCGCGCCGAGCGTCGACTGGCTCGCGCCGAAGGCGATTGCGAGCGCCGCCGTGGCGACCGTCAGGAGTATGGCGAGCACCAGCGGATCTGGCGCCGTCCGACGGAAGATCCCGCTGATGATCAGGCCGAGCCGGGCGATGGAAGCCATCGCCGCAGCCTACCGCGGCCTCCGGACTCCGGCGCCGCTTCGCTCCGGCTGCGGAACCCTCGGCTGCGGAAACCTGAAGCGGCGCTCCGCCGCGTCAGCGCTCCGCGTGCCAGGTTCCGCTGGGAAGGTCGAAGATCAGCGAGTGCGCCGCGGGCTCGTCGCCGTCCGGGCTGGTGCCGACGCCGACATCGATGAAGGTCGCGAAGCAGTCGGTCTCGATCGGGCGCACCGAGATCGTGCCGCTGATCGAAAGCAGCCCGTGGATCTGCTCGACGTGCGGCGGCTCGATCGTCTCGACCTCCCGATCGAGAACCGCGGCGAGATACTGACGGAGGTTCTCGGCGACGACCGCAAGCGCCAGGTCGTGGCTGTCGGTCTCGAGCATGACGGTCCGATCCTCGTCGACGCGGAGGGTGTGCGTCGCCCGGAAGTCGCCGTCGCGGGCGGGATGTCCGGCATCGAGCGCGGCGAGGATCGCGCGGCCGTCGGCCCGTTCGATCGGACCGGCGACGCGAACGAGGGTGACACCGGCGAGCCGGCGCGAGTCGAGCAGCCGTCGCAGCGCCTCGTCGCCGAGGACCACGGCGCTCTCGGCGACGATCAGGACACCGTGATCGGCGACGATCTCCGCCGGGACCTGACCGCTCGCTCCCTCTGCTGACGCAGGCCCCTGAGGAGCGAGTGAGCCGTGGAGCTCCTCGCGCACCCACGCCGCGACCGACGCGGGAGCGGTGCGGTCGTCGCCTGCGAAGCGAACTCGGGTCATCAGCGTCTGGCCGCCCTCGTCCATGCCTGCGCGAAGAAGCGCGGGGACGGCATCGACCAGCCTCATCGGACTCATCGTGAGCGCCCAGACCCGGATCGCCTCCTCCCCCGAACCGCCGTCCATGTAGGTCGTCGCATGCTCGCTGTCGAAAGCCTCGATCGCCGCATGCAGAGCCGCCGACGTGCGGCGGTCGCCGTTGGTGGGGCGGCTGCGGGTGAAGGCGTTGTCGACGGGGCGCTTCATGATGATCGTATCGGTCAGGGTGGTCGGAAACCGGTTCAGGGTGCTTGCGTTCCTTGTTGTCGCGGGGTGAGCCTTGCGAGCGGGTGCTTCCGGATGGAGTCTTCGTGAAGGGCGCCGATCCGTTGCTGGTGATTCGGTCGCCGAGGCCGACCTGTTCGTGGGAAATCCGAACCGAGATTCCTGGCTGCGTCGGCCGCTCTCGAAGCCGTCGGCCTGCCGCGCGGCTCCTCGGCCTCAGCTAGTCCGGTCCGCCGCCGGATTGACAGCCATCGGCGACGAGGTGGGCGAGCAAACCGCCCAACTGCGTCCGGAGTGCCCCGCCTGCTGTATTGGCAGACGGCAGGCATCCCGAGGTCAGGCCGCTGCGGCCGCTGCGGGGGCGCACCGCCGTGACCCGCCCTGGGAGTCAACGGGAATCTGCGGGAGCTGATCACGGCTGTGGCAGGCCCGGATGGCTTTTGACCCAGCCTTCCGGCCGCGCCAGCCGACGAAGCCTGGGCACTGATCGGAGGAGGCGAGCCTCGGGGCGTTTGACCTTCGGCGTTCGATGCAACCGCGCTCCGGGCCGCGAGGGTCCTTCGGGCCTCGGCGCGGCGCCGCCATCCGACGACCGGCGCGGCGCCGATGCGCGTGCGCGCGGCGCTACGCTCGCTCGATTCGATGTCCTTCCAAGAACTCCACCTCTCGGCGGCGCTGCTTCGCAACCTCGATCGGCTGGGGCATCGAACACCGACGGCGATCCAGGCCCAGGCGATCCCCTCCATCCTCGATGGACGGGACGTGCTCGGCATCGCCCGGACCGGTACCGGGAAGACCGCGGCGTTCGCGCTGCCGCTGGCCGAGCTGCTGATCCGGATGCGGCATCGGCGCTCGCCGGCACAGCGCAGCCGGAGCGGTGGCGCTCGTGCGAGCGCGCGGCGCCGCGGCGGCCGCCCGGAAGTCGGCGTCGCGCCGGGGCCGAGGGCGCTGATCCTCTGTCCGACGCGCGAGCTGGCGGTTCAGGTCGCGGAGGAAATCGAATCGCTCGCCTCAGGCAGCGCGCTCGCAGTCGGGGTGGTGCACGGAAAGGTGGCCCTCTCGCCGCAAGTGCAGGCGCTCGCGGAGGGCATCGACCTGCTCGTGGCCACGCCCGGTCGCTGCATCGAGCTGCTGAGTTCAGGCGCCTTGGCGCTCGATGGCGTCCGCCACGTCGTTCTCGACGAGGCCGACCGGATGCTCGACATGGGGTTTGCGCAGCAGCTCGGGGAGATCCTCGCGGCTGTCCCGCGCGATCGTCAGAGCCTCCTCTTCTCCGCGACGATGCCCGAAGAGGTGGAGTCGCTTGCGGAGGCTCACCTTCGACACCCGGTGCGGCTCGAGGTCGATCGCCGGGGAACGCCTGTGGCGCACGTCCGTCAGAGGGCGATGCTGGTTGCGGACCGCGAGAAGGTGCCTGTGCTGCTCCGGCTTCTCGGCGCGGAGGATGGAGACGCCGGCTCGGGCACCGAGCCACGGGCGACCGTCCGCACGCCGCCCGCGCGGCCACTCGGCGCTGCGCCGTCGGCGCCCGTCTCGGCCGGGCGGAGAGGATCGGACCGAGCGACCGTCGCCGGGGGCAGCGGCGCGATCGTCTTCTGCCGCACGCGCCGGCGCGCCCACTGGATCGGCACCGCGCTGGTTCGTCACGGCCTGCGCGTCGGCTATCTGCACGGCGATCGCTCGCACGCGCAGCGTGAGCGGGCGCTGCGCAGCTTCGCCCGCGGGGACCTCCCGATCCTCGTCGCCACGGATGTCGCGGCGCGAGGGCTGCACGTGGCGGCGGTCGCGACGGTGATCAACTACGACGTGGCGCTCTCGCCCGCCGAGCACATCCATCGCATCGGGAGGGCGGCCCACGGACTCGAAGGTCGCGGGGGAGCGGGCGACGCGATCAGCTTCGTTTCTCCCGAGGATCGGGCTCGCTGGGCCGCCGTCGTCGAGGCCTCGGGAACCGCCGTCGAGATCGTCCCGACTCCGGCGATCGACGAACCGCCGAGGCCGGAGCCCGCCGAGCCGCGAACGTCGCGCACGCGCGGAGGCCGACCGGCGCGTGCCGAGCCGATCGCCTCCACCGCGGCGTCGCCGCGAGCGGGCCGCCGCGGGAAGGAGTCGGCGCTCGAGCGCGCGGCGAGACCCGGGGGCGGCGTCGAACGGCGTTCCGCCGGGCCGAGCGGGCGCGGGACGGCCTCCGCACGATCGGCCGGGCGAAGCGCTGATGGAGTCGGGGCGGGCGCCCCTCGGCGCGATGCCGCATCGGCTCCGCCGCCGCGCGTCCGCTCCGGGCGCGGGAAGCACTCAGGAGATCCTGCCCCCTGGGCGCGCCCCAAACGCAGCCGCCCGATCGGGAAGTCGCAGAAGCCCGGAGGGGGGGTCCGGCCTCCGAGGTCCGCGTGAGGGCGATCGTCGCGCCCGCTGGCGTCGGTCGGTTCCGGCGCTTGACGACGTGGAGGCGGCCGGCGGCGCTGGGTTGCGCAGTTACTCCGGCGCGTCCGGCGCCGCGACGAGGCCGACGGGGAGCCCGAGCGAGACGGCGAATGCGAGCTGCTCCAGCGCGGTGGAGAAGTCCACGCTGACGACCGAGACCTCGTCGCCGACGTTGAGCACGCAGGGGGCGAAGTTGAGAATCCCCAGCGCTCCCGCCTCGATCAGGCGATCGGCCGTCGCCTGCGCTGCGTCCGCGGGCACTGCGACGATGCCCATGCGGATGTCGCGCTCGCGGAAGAGCTGCGGCATGTCCGAGAGCGGGCGCACCCGATGTCCCGCGACGAGGTCGCCCACCACGCCGGTGTCGTTGTCGAAGACGGCGACGATCTCGAACCCCTTCGCCCGAAAGCGCTGATAGGACATGAGCGCCCGGCCGATCCGGCCCGCGCCGACCAGCGCCACGTTCCATTGCCGGTCCGTCCCCAGGATCGCGCGGAGGTGCGCCGCCAGCTCGGAGAGGCGGTATCCCACGCCGGGATGGCCGAACTGCCCGAAGAAGGCGAGATCCTTGCGGACCTGCGCATCGGTGAGCTTGAGCGCCTCGCCGAGCTGCTGGGAGCTGATCGTCGCATCGCCCTGCTCGAGACGGCTCTCGATCTCGCGCAGATAGAGGCTCAGCCGCGTGACCGTCGGGCGGGGAATCTTCGGGCGCGGCTGCATTGGCCGAATGGTACGGATCGGCTGGCGGCCCGCGGCAGCCTGCGCCGACTGTGCACTCTGGCCCGTCGATGCACCGAGCAGGACCGCTCGGATGCGGCGAGGCGACCGGTACCATCGACCATGCACTTCCGCGACATCGTCGAGCGCGACGGCCGGACGATCAGCTTCGAGTTCTTCCCGCCCAGGACCGAGGGCGGTTGGGAGATGCTCTTCGGGGCGCTGAAGGACCTCGAGCCGCTCGCACCGTCCTTCGTCTCGGTGACCTACGGCGCCGGAGGATCGACGCGCGACCGCACCCATCAGCTCGTCGAGCGCCTGCGGCGCGAGACCAGCCTCGACGCGATCCCGCATCTGACCTGCGTCGGTCACTCGAGCGCCGAGATCGAGGCGATTCTGGAGCGATATGCCGCCGCAGGCGTCTCCAACATCCTCGCGCTGCGCGGCGACTTCCCGCCGGGAATGACCCCCTCGGGGCGAGAGGCAGATGCCTTTCGCCACGCGATCGGGCTCGTCGAGTTCATCCGCGGCTTCGTCGATCGGCATCGCGGTGCGCACCCCGATCCGCGCGGCTTCGGGATCGGCGTCGCCGGGTTCCCTGAGGGCCACCCGGAGACCCCGAACCAGCTTCGGCAGATGGACCACCTCAAGGCCAAGGTCGACGCGGGGGCGGACTGGGTCTGCACGCAGCTCTTCTTCGACAACGCGATGTTCTACGACTGGCGCGATCGCTGCCGGCTCGCGGGGATCGCGCTCCCGCTGCTCGCGGGGGTCATGCCCGTGACCTCGATCGCCGGGCTGCACCGGATGGCCGAGCTGGCCGGGGGCACGCGCGTCCCGGCGACGCTGCTTCGCGCCATCGGCCGCTGCGGCGACGACCCCGACGCCGTCGCCCGGGTGGGCATCCACTGGGCCACGGAGCAGTGCCGCGACCTGCTCGACAACGGCGTCGAGGGCATCCACTTCTACACCCTCAACCGCTCAGACGCGACCATGGGGATCTACCGCGCCCTCGGCGCGCGTTCCTCGGCCGCGCTGCGGACGTGACGGAGGCGTGCGATCGCGACCGTGCGCGAAGCGGTCCCGAGCGCGCTATTCGGCGAGCCAGACCTTTGTGAGCAGGGCGCGGAGCGTCTCGTCCGCAGGGCTTCCGGCCAGCTCCGCGAGTCCCTCGCGGGTGAGGTCCGGGCTCTTCGCAAGCTGGCCGAGATAGGCGAGCGCGAGGGCGTAGTTGGGCGCATCCCTGCCGCCTCGCGCCATCAGCTCGCGCACGCGGGCGACCGCGGCATCGAGGCGCTGCTGCGGGGGCAGCAGGCGGTCGGCGTAGCGGGCGTCGATCATCTCCGGAGAGTCTGCGAAGAACCGCCGCAGGTTCAGGGCCGCTGAGAGGTAGAGCCCGGCCGCGAGCTGCGTGTGGATCATGCCCGCCGTGGCCATTGGATGGCCGGGGACGAGGCGGAGGGCGCGGTCAAAGCTCTGCTCGGCGAGGAAGAACTCGCCCTGGCCGAGCTCCTGCTCGCCGCGGGCGATGAGCTGCTCGACGCGCGAGCGCTGCATCGGGGAGAGTGTCTCGATGCGCTGGCGGTGCCGAAGCAGCCCCGCGAGCTCATCGACCAGCGGCGGCTCGGCCCCGGTCAAGGTCGCGGGGTCGTCCGATCCCGGCACGGCGCTCGGTCGCGGCTGGACTGGCAGCTCGGCCGGGTCCGGGGTGACAGGCGCCTCCGGCGTCGCCGGGCGGCGGCCGGAGAGCTCGTCCGAGAGCTGCTCGATCCGCTCGCGGAGCCGTCGTCGCACCTCTGCGTCGCCCTCGATCCTGAGCGTCGGATCATCGATGAGGCGGGCGCCGAACTCGACGACCAGACGATCGACGATGCGGTCGTAGTCGCTGACGCCGCCGCGCAGGTCGCTCGATGCGTCGATGCGGTCCGACGGCAGTCGATCCGGACTTGAGCTGACCTCAGGCGACGCAGGTGCCATCGAGAGATCGACCCGATCGGGGCTGGAGAGTCCGGTGCCATCCGCTTGGGGTCTCATCGCTCCGGCAAGCGGATCCGCCATTCCCAGGGCGGGAAAGGCGTTGCCCGCGGGAATTCCGCTCAGGCGTCCGTGCTCTGCGTCCTCCGCGAGCCGCCGCCAGTCGTACATGCCCACGTCCAGGGGGCGGACCTCGCCGACCACGATCGGCTCGAACCGGATCCCGGTCAGCGGCGCCGCGACGATGGCGTACCCGCGGCCGAAGCCGTCGGAGAACTGCGCCACCGGAGCGCCCTGCGCCGCGCGCTCGAAGAGTCCGAAGGTCGATGCCGTCGCGGAGGCCCTGTCGATCAGGACGCGCGCATCGAGCAGCTCGCGCTGCCTGAGCGAACCGAAGTCCGTCAGGGGCACGTCGATCGGGGTGGTGTCGCGGCTGAACTCGATCGCCCCGCGACGCGAGGCGAGGGTGAAGCGGTCGTAGGTGAGTCCACCAAGGACCGCCGTCGGCGCGCTGAACGCGCTGCCGGCCCGGAACGCGATGATCGCATCCGAGCCTGCGGTGCCGCGGAAGGCGCGCGGGCTCGTGTACCCGACGTCGCCGGCGAAGCCGAACCCGCCCGCCACGTCGCCGGTCACGATGTTGTTGCGCGCGGAGAAGTCCTCGACGGCGATGGCGGTGTTGCGACGTCCCGCTCCGACCTGCGGGTTGGCGTCCAGCCGATCGCCCGCCCCGAGCGCGTTCTGGGCATGGGCTGCGGGAGCCGGACCGAACTCCGCGGCGCCCACCACGAAGGCCGTGAGAGCGGCGAGCGCGGCGCGAGCGCCGCTCCGGCCCGCCGACCGGTCCGTGCGAGCGCCGTCGATCGCTGGGGTCGCCCCGGAACGCGCCGCCCGGCAGGGCCGCCGGCCGATCGGGTGAGCGCCGTCGATGCGGACTTGTCGTCGTGTCATTGAGGCCTCGTGCTGGTCTCCCGCCTCCTGCGCGCGATCGGTCGGCCGGGACGGCCTGACTGCTGCGCCTTCTCTGGGACACCGATCGCGTCCGAACGCGGGCGTGCGGGGAGAGCGACGGTAGCCGTTTCGGGGTGAACCCGGGCTGGCTGACGGGAGCCGGGTTCGCGGGAGGCCCGGCGCTCAGGCGGGAAAGGCCCGCCGAATCTCATCGAAGTCGATCTCGTCGCCCGGCGTGACGAACCACGTCACCACGCCGTCGCACCAGTAGTGCATCGCACCCGAGCCCGTCACCAGGGAGTAGTCGATGCCGCACTGAAGCGGCCCCGCGCGGCCGAAGGGGTCGAAGGCCATGTACGGCGTCTCGACCGGGACGAGGAAGACGCTCAGCCACTGACAGCGGTCGCTCGCCGGATCGAGCCGGCAGTAAAGCAGATGCGCTCCGCGCTCGCATGAGCCGGGCACGCAGCTCGGACCGCCCGAACAGAAGGTGAACCCGTCGGCCTCGAGGTCGGGGACGACGATCGGGCGGTTGAGCAGCCGCGTGAGCTGGACCTGCGCCTCTTCGCGGCTCCGCCACGGCTGATCCTGGGCGCTGCACGTTCCCTCGGCGCTGCACATTGCGTACTCGCTCATCAGCCGCGCGGCGACGTCGATCACGGAGACGTTCGCCGCCAGCGGTGGGCGCTCCGCGACGCGCGGGCCGAAGATCCCGAACAGGATCGCGCCGCCGACGAGTGCGAGGGACGCCGCGACCGCACCGAAACTCATCCTCGAGCCCGCCGGTCGGCGGGCTCGGAGCGGCTCGGCGGAGGCCCAAGCGCCCGCTTCGCGCTGGAGGCGCGACGCCTCGGCGACTTCGGCCTCGACGAACTCGGCGGCGATTGCGGACTCGACGCGGGCGCGCAGCGCCTCCGGCGCCGTCGACGCGGTCACCCGTCCGACGGCGGCGCGCAGCATGTCCCGGGCCTCGACGATCGCGGCGACCCGGTGCGCCAGAGTCTCCTCGGACGCAAGAAGCGCCTCGAAGGCGGCCGCCTCGGCCGGGGACAGCTCGCCGTCGGCGTAGAGGTCGATCGTTCGGATCAGATCGGGTGTGAGGTGCATCGCAGTGCCTGCCTGACTCCGCCGTTCCTTCGGCGATCGGGCGTTCCGTCCGGGGGCCCGATCCTGAGAGGTCAGATTGGCGGACAACGGAGCGAACCGCCGCCCAGGCGCCGTTCTTCCGCCACCTCTCGAAGTTCCTCCGCCAGCGTCGCCCGCGCCCGGTGGAGCCGGCTCATCACGGTCCCGATGGGAACCTCGATGACCTCCGCGATCTCGCGGTACTTCAGCCCCTCGACCGCCCAGAGCAGGAGGACCTCGCGGAAGTCCGGTCGCAGCCGGGCGATGGCGACCTTGATCCGCTGATCCACCTTCTCCCAGTCGAGGCCGGCGAGGTTCCAGAGCGGACCCTCGGCATCAGGTTCCGGGCCGGGATGGGCGGCGTCGGCCCCGGCGTCCTCCATCGGGATCGGTCGCCTCCGGGCCCGCTCCAGCTCGGTGAAGAAGACGTTGTGCAGGATGCGGAAGAGCCAGGCCTTGAGGCCGCCGGCCCGCTCCTCGAAGCGGTCGCTGGCGCGGAGTGCCCGGAGGTACGTCTCCTGCACGAGATCCGCTGCGCCCTGCTCGTCGCGCGCAAGCTGCCGGGCCATGCGCCAGAGCGCATCGAGGTGTTCCAGCGCTCGGCGCTCGAAGGTGGACCGATCCACAGGCCCGGATGATGGACGCCCGGCGCGTCGGAGGCAAGCACTTCGGCGCAAACCGGCTCCGCCCGCGGCGTCCAGCGGCGTCGAAGGTCGCCTTCCGTCGCACGCTCGCCAGAGGAAGTTCGATCGGGGTCTGGCGATCCGTGCGTTCCGAAGCCGACTCGGGCCGCTTCTACAATCGCCGCTTCATGCCGCCGCCGCATCACCCACCGCCATCCGGGACGGAACATGGTCACGACGGCGCCGCCGCGCGCGAGCGGGTCTACGTGACGACGCCGATCTACTACGTCAACGACCGTCCTCACATCGGGCACGCGTACACCACGACCGTCTGCGACGTCTACGCCCGCGCGATGCGGTCCCTCGGACACGAGGTCTTCTTCCTGACCGGAACCGACGAACATGGCGTCAAGGTCGAGAAGTCGGCGCGCGAGCACGGGCTCGAGCCTCAGGAGTGGGCCGATCGCAACGCGGCGACCTTCCAGCAGATCCTCGCGACCTTCGAGCTGACCAACGACGACTTCATCCGCACGACGCAGGCGCGTCACGTGGTGCAGGTCCAGGCCTTCGTCGCGGAGCTCATCCGGCGCGGCGTCGTCTACCTCGGCCGCTTCGAAGGCTGGTACGACGAGGGCCAGGAGGAGTACTACACCCAGACCAAGGCGGAGTCGGTCGGCCTCGTCAGCCCGGTGAACGGCCGTCCGCTGGTGCGCGCCTCGGAGGAGAACTACTTCTTTCGGCTCAGCGCGTTCCAGTCGCGCCTGGAAGCGCTCTTCGCCGAGCGGCCGGAGTTCGTTCGGCCCGCGGCGCGGCGCAACGAGGTGCTGGGGCGCCTGCGCGAAGGGCTTCAGGACTTCCCGATCAGCCGAACCAACTTCTCCTGGGGGATTCCCGTTCCAGGCGACGAGCGGCACGTGCTCTGGGTCTGGGTCGATGCGCTCTTCAACTATGCGAGCGCGCTGGGGATGGGTGCGGGGCTGGGGTTCCGCGACGGAGCGGATGCCGGCTCCGGGACTCCGCAGGGTCCCCGACCGTCCGTGCCGGAGAGTCTCCATGTCGATCCAGCGCGCCGGCGCTTCTGGCCGGCGACGTATCACGTCGTCGGCAAGGAGATCCTCTGGTTCCACGCCGTCGTATGGCCCGCCATCCTGATGGCGCTGGAGCTGCCGCTGCCGCAGACGATCTACGCCCACAGCTTCTGGATCTCCGGCGGCCAGAAGATGAGCAAGTCGCTGGGGAACTTCGTCGACATCGAGACGATCGAGACCTTCCTCGACCGCTATGGCCTCGACTCGTGGCGCTGGTTCATGGCCACGCGCGGCCCGATCGGGGCGTCGGACTCGGACTTCACCGCAGCGGCCTTCCACGAGAGCTACACGACCGACTTGGTGAACACCGTCGGCAACTGCGCCAGCCGCGTCACCGCGATGATCGAGCGTTACTTCGGCGGCGTCGTCCCTCCCGACGACCCGGGGCTCGCGATCGGCGCCGCCGCCGGCCTTGACGACCTCGCGGGAGAGAGCCGGCGCGTCGTGGAGGCCGCAATCGAGGCGTTTGGGCGCTTCGAGCTCGCGGACGCGCTGCTCGGAGCCGTCGGCCTGCTGCGCTCGGTGGATGCCTTCATCAACGCCTCCGAGCCCTTCAGGATCGCCAAGGACGAAGGCCGCCGCGCCGAGCTCGGGGCGATTCTCTACCGCTGCGCCGAGGCGGTGCGGATCGCCGGGGCGCTTCTTGAGCCCGCGATGCCCGGTCGGATGGCGACCCTCGCGGCCGCCCTCGGCGGCGGCGAGCCGCGCGGGTCGCTCGTCGAGCGGACGCGCTGGGGAGGCCTCCGCCCGGGCGATCGCGTGAGCAAGCTCGCGCTCTTTCCGCGCCTCGAGCCGAAGGCATGAGCGCCGAGGAGCCGTCGCACTCCGCGGGCGAAGGAGCGCCGGCCGGCAGCGCTTGGAGGCCGCCCGACGAGCGGCGCGGGCGCATCCGCCGCGCGATCGAGTCGACGCTGCTCATCCGCGAGGGCGAGGGCGCGGCCTTCCTGCTCTCGGCGGCGTACTTCTTCCTCGTCCTCTCGGCGTGGTACGTGATCCGGCCGATTCGCGAGGAGATGGGGCTCGCCGGAGGGGTGAGGAATCTCCCGTGGCTCATGACCGCGACCCTCGTCGCGATGCTCGTGGTCAACCCGATCTACGCCTGGGTGGTCGCGCGGCTTCCGCGGCGCCGCTTCGTGCCGCTCGTCTACCGCTTCTTCGCGCTGAACCTGCTGCTCTTTCTGCTGCTGATCTGGCTGGGTCCGCCGACGTGGTCGCTCTGGATCGGGCGGATCTTCTACGTCTGGAGCAGCGTCTTCAACCTCTTCGTGGTGAGCGTCTTCTGGAGCGTGATGGTCGATGCCCACAGCGCCGGGCAGGCCAAGCGGCTCTTCGGCGCCATCGGCGTGGGCGGGACGCTCGGCGCGATCGTCGGCGGAACCGCGACCGCGTGGCTGGTCGCATTCACGGGTCCTCTGCCCCTGATTCTCCTCTCGGTCGTCCTCCTCGAATGCGCCGTGCGGGTCTTTCGTGGCATAGCGCTGCGGCAAGGGCTCGAGAGCGCGGGGAGGGCGGAGCCTGGCCACGATCCGATCGCGGGCTTCAAGCTCCTGATTCGATCTCCCTACCTGATCGGGATCGCGCTCTACCTGCTGCTCTTCACCATGACCGGGACGCAGCTCTACATGGCCCAGATGGAGATCGTGGATGCGACGATCCCCGCGCGCGAGGATCGGACCCGGTTCTTTGCGATCGTCGACATCGCGACGAACGGGCTCACCCTGGTCTTTCAGGCGTTCGCGACCGGTCGATTCCTGCTCATGGCAGGGCTCGCCGCCGCGCTGGTCGTGGTTCCCCTGCTCACGCTCGGCGGCTTCGGGGCCTTGCTGGCGGCACCCTCGATCGCGGTCGTCGCCGCCTTCCAGGTGCTCCGGCGGGCGATGCACTTCGCGGTCGACCGGCCCGCGCGCGAAGCGCTCTTCACGCCGCTCTCGGCGGATGCGAAGTACAAGACGAAGGCGTTCCTCGACACCTTCGTCTACCGGGCGGGCGATGCCGCCGGCGCTTGGACGAAGTCGCTCGTCGGCCTCGTGACGCCGCTGGCCGCGGCGCCCACGCTGGTGGCGATGGCGCTCTCGGTGCTTTGGCTAGGCACTGGCGTTGCGCTCGGCGCCGGGTTTCGCCGCCGCGCCGCCGAGGGATCGAGCGGCGCGGTCGCGGAGGGACGGCGCGAGAGGCCGTGATCCCTCGATGGCCCCATTCGCGCGCGCTCGGTGGCGCTCGGCCGCGCCTGGCGGCGGCGCGAGCGGAGGCGCTGCGCTCGACGGGGACCCGTCGGAGATCCTCCACGGCGATCAGCTCGGCCAGCGCAGGATGAACGACCGCTCTCGGTGCGAACAGCGTTGATCGTGCCCCGAGAGCGCTGCGGCGGACACCGGTCGGTGCGGGCTCCGGCAGAGGGCCTTGGCCCTCCGGAAGCCGCGGTCTCGCTCTTGCGGCGCGCAGCGATGGCTACCCTCCATCGGTCGCGATGGTCGAGCGCACGCCCTCCCGTTCTCCGCTTCTCAGTCGCTACGACGCGGTTCGCGCTCGGATCGTCGAGGCCTCCCTGCGCTCCGGGCGGCGCCCCTCCGAGGTGACGCTTGTGGCGGTGAGCAAGAGCGCCACGCCTGAGCAGATCGTCGAGCTGGCGTGCGCCGGACATCGGGACTTTGGCGAGAACCGCGTGCAGTTGCTGGCAGAGCGGGTCGCTCAGCTCGGCCAGCTCGTTCAGCCCGCCGGCCTCGGCGGGGAGCTCGGCGCGGCGCGCGAGCGGCCGACGCGCTCGGGTCCGCGGCCCGCCGAGACCAGCCAAGGGCTTCTCTTCGGGCCGGAAGCGCACTCGGCCTCTGAGTCGGTCGGGCCTGCTCCTGACGTCGCGGCCGCCTCCGCGACGCTCGCCGAGACGACAGCGCCGCCGCCGTCGAGCCGCCGCACCGAGTCGGCCCCCTTCACCGCCGGGGTCCTCTCCGACGCCCGCTGGCATCTGATCGGGCCGCTCCAGCGGAACAAGGTCCGCAAGGCGATCGAGCTCTCGAGCCTCATTCACTCGGTCGAGAACCTCAGGCAGGCCGAGGCGATTCACGAGGAGGCGATGTCTCGCGACACGGTCGCCGAGGTCCTCGTCCAGGTGAACGTCGCCGGCGAGAAGGCCAAGCACGGAATGAACGCCCGCGCGGTGCCCGCGGTCGTCGAACAGCTCGAGACGATGGCGGGCCTCGAGGTTCGCGGCCTGATGTGCATGGCGCCGCTGGTGGACGACCCCGAGAGCGTCCGCCCGATCTTCGAACAGTGCCGCGAGCTCTTCGACGAGCTGCGTCGGGCCGACGGCGCCCGGAGACGCTTCGACACGCTCTCGATGGGCATGAGCAACGACTTCGAGGTCGCCATCGAGTGCGGCGCCACGATGCTCCGCGTGGGTTCCGCGATCTTCGCCGAGGCGTAGCCGCACGAAGCCGAGGCGCAGCCGCACGAACTCCGGAGAATCGGCGGGCGGGCCGGAGTGCGCGAGAGCGCCCATGGTTCTGAACGAGTCGCGCGGGTTTCGTCGACCGCGATGTAGCATGGCGACCGATCAGCGTCGGAGTCCGCGGCGCCGCAACGCTCAGTCGGCGCGGCGCGGCACTCCCAGCCGGCGAGAGCGGGCGGAACCGGAACCTCGGCCATGTCAATCACGCCAGCCATGTCAATCGTGTCAGCCATGTCAGCCAGGCCAGTCATGTCGAGCATGTCGAGCATGTCGAGCGTGTCGCCGGGATCGAGTGCGTCGCCGCCATCGGTCGAGTGTGCCAGAGGGGCCGGCTCGGTCGGGCCAAGCTGCTCGGCTGCGCCGAGCCCAGCGCGCGGGGGCCGCGTGGATTCCCTCCCGCGCAGAGCGCTGCGCGCGCTGGCCATGCTGATCGCCTCGATCGGCGTGATCGTCGTCGCGCTTCGAGCGGAGCCGGCGCACGGAGCGGCCGCGCTTGCCCAGGACCTCTCGATTCCCTCGCGCGCCGGCCAGGGACTCCCGATGGAGGATCTGAAGGAACTCGTCGGTCCGATTGCGCTCTACCCCGACGTGCTGCTGGCGAACACGCTTGCGGCATCGGTCTTTCCGGCAGACGTCGTCGCGGCGCAGGCGCTGCGCGAGCGAGGGGGCGATCCCGCCGACCCCGACGCGTCCGGCGCGGAGTCGTGGGATGACTCCGTTCGCTTCATCGCCGCGTTTCCCGACGTCCTCGCGATGCTGGCGGAGTACGAGGACTGGACGAGCGCGCTGGGAGAGGCATACCTCGTCCAGTCCGGGGACGTGCTCGACGCAATCCAGGAGCTCCGCGCGATCGCATGGGAGAACGGCGCCCTGCAAAGCAACGAGAAGCAAGTGGTCGTCCAGGAAGGCCCGACGATCATCGTCGAACCCGCGAACCCGCAGGTGATCTTCGTCCCGGTCTATCAGCCGAGCGTCGTCTTCGTCCGGCAGCCGGTGGCCCCGATCCTCATCGGCTTCGGCGTCGGGGTGGCGGTCGGCGCGATCTGGTCGAACAACGTCCACGTCTCCTGGGGGATGGGCGGCCTCGCGTGGGGACCGGGCTTCTGGTGGAGCAGCAGCAGGGTGCGCGTCAACCAGAACGTCAACGTCAACGTGAACATCAACCGCAGCGACCGCACCACCATCAACCTCCCGGGACGACGGCCGGGACAGGACGGCAGCCGGTGGCGTCCCGACTCGTCGCGGCTGCCAGCGCAGCGGCCGCAGCGGCCCGGCTCCGGAACTGGTTCCGGAGCCAGTGCTGGGGCCAGTCCGGGGGCCAGTCCTGGGGCCAGTCCTGGGGTGGGGGCCGGCGGCCGGCCGTCGCTCGATGACTTTCGCGGCATCGGGAGCGGTCGCGCTCCCGGCGGCGCGAGCGGCGCTGCGGGTCGGATTCCGTCGATTCCGGCGCGGCCCGGCGCGCCGTCGCTCGGTGGCGGGGTTGGTGGAGCGCCGCCGAGTCTCGGAGGCGGCGCGACGGCGCGACCTTCCCTCCCGGCGAACCGACCCAGCCTCCCGTCGGCAACGCCGGCGCGGCCGAGCGCTCCGATCGCGCGACCGTCGGATCGTCCAGCACGTCCTGCGGCTCCCGCCGCCGGGTCGCGACCGACGAGACCGAGCGCCGGCGGGACGGTGTCGCGGCCAGGAGGGGCGACCTCGCGGCCATCGGCGCCGGCGCGCGGCTCGGTGAATCGGCCCGCGACGCCCACGCGCGGCAGCGCGTTCCAGCCGGGCGGCGGAGGATCGGCTCCGTCGCGAGTCTCGAGGCCGACCGGTGGCGCCCGCGGACGCGGGCGTTGATCCCCGCGCGGCGAGCGGGATGTGCGAGCGGAATGGGGAAGTGACGGAGACCAGCGCATGAAGAGCTTGACTGGAGTTTCACGCAGATTTCTCGACGCGATGCGTTCCGCGGCGCTGGTCCTTCGAGCGGGGGCAGCGCCGTTCCGCGCCGCCGCTGCCGGGAGGGTGATCGCCGTGGGGACCCTCCTCCTCTGCGCCGCGCCCGCCGGTCTGACGGGGTGCGCATCGAGCGCCTCCGAGCGCGGCGAGGGTTCGGGCACGACCGCTGGGCAGCGCCGCTTCGAGACGTCTGAAGACGCCGTGGCGGCGCTGATCGCCGCCGCAGAGCGCGGCGATGTCGAGGAGGTCCGGTCGCTCTTCGGACCCGGAGCCGACGAGCTCGAGTCCGACTCCCGCGACCGCACCCAGGGCGATCTCATGCGGTTGGCCGCCGCGTACGCCCGCGGCCACGCGCTCCTGGTCGACGAGACCGCGACCGTCGGCGGCGTCGCCGGGCCGGTTCGCGTGACGCTCGCCGTCGGCGAGAACCTCTGGGAGTTCCCCGTGCCGATCGTCCGCGATGGCGCTCCGCCGCGATGGCGGTTCGACACCGCCTCCGGCCTCCGCGCTGTGCTCGAAGCGCGCTGGGAGGCCAACGCAAACGCGGCGATCGAGTTCCTGCTTCAGTGCATCGCGGCGCAGGAGGAGTATCGCCGGCTCGATCCGATTGGGGACGGCGGCTACGCGAAGCGCTTTCGCAGCGAGCGGGGAACCCGCAACGGTCTCTGGTGGCCGGATGACCTCGCGCCGCCGATTTCGCCGCTGGGTCCGATGGTCGACGAGGCGGTGGTCGCCGCCGGGGGCGACGTTGATCCGTGGGGCGTGCAGTCGTATCGCGGATACCGCTTTCGAGTGCTCACCGGCGCGACCGCCGCGGCACCGTCGCCGAGCGGTTTCGTCGGCGCTCGCACCTGGATCGACCAGCGCGGCGCCCTGACTGGAGGATTCGCGTTCCTCGCATGGCCCGCGAGCTATGGGGAGACCGGGGTCGAGAGCATCCTCGTCGCGATGGATGGCACCGTCTGGATGCGGGATCTCGGCCCGGAGACCGACTCGATCGTCGCGGCGATTGCGCTCCTCGATCCGGCGGCGGGATGGGAAGTCGTCGAGATCGAGTGACGCTTCCTCGTCGGTGGGGGCGCTCGGGTGCTCCGGGCGCGCCGGGCTGGAGCTTCGACGCCCCGACGCGACGCCTGGACTGGGGCGCGGACAGGCTCGCGTCCGACGGCGCGCTGGGCTGGAACTTCGACGCCCCGACGCGACGCCGTGCGGCCGTCGGCACCCGGCGCGCGGGAGTTCCGACTCGAATGGTCGCAGGCGGTCTCTTCGGCGCCGGAACTCGCGAGCGGCAGCATGTCCACCCCGTCGCCGCCGAGAGCGCGCACCGCCCGCCGCTCGCGCACGGCGGGCGATCGAGCGGATCGTCCGCGCGCGCTCGTGCGCCCCGCTCGCGCCGAGGGCTGAAGGTCCGACGAGCCGTTCGAGCAAACGTATCGGAGCGCTACCGTCTCGCGATGCACTCCATGAAGGACGATCCCCGCGACGCTGCACCACACGGGCAGGACGCCTCCGGCGATGCGGGCTCGGCCGACGCGATCGCCGGGGGTTTGGCGCCCGAGTCGGGATCGGCACGCAGCCGCCCAGAGCCGCTCCCGATCGAACCCAGCGGCGAGGACCGGGACGCGGGCGAGCCCGCACGCGGTTCCGAACCCTGTCCCAACTGCGGCGTTGCGCTCGCTGGACCGAAGGCAGTCGTCTGCACGGCGTGCGGCTACGACCTCGCCGCTGTCCGCCAGCGGCAGACCGTCGTCGGAAGGCCCGTCGCGGTCGGCGCGGCGGCCGAGAGTCGAGGCGGCGCCTCCGGCGCCGCGGGTGCGTCGTCGAGTCCGACGCGATCCGACGGCACAGGGACCGAGCGTTCGGCGCTGGCCGACGCCTCCGGTGAGAACGGCGGCGGGCCGCACGCGGCGGCTTCGCCTGGCGAACCGCTCGCAACCGGCACCCCCGGCGTGCCCTTGATTCTCGCAGGCGTCGCCTTGGCGATTCTGATCGTCTGCTACCTCGCCGGCGCGTCAGGGCTCTTCGAACGCCGCGACGGGCTTTTCCGGGCCGCAGACGGCGAGTACACGGCATCGGAGCCATCGTGGTCGCTCCGCTTCGTCGAGCTGGGCCGGTTCGTCGTCCGCTTCGGCATCCTGTGGATCGCCGCCGCCCTTGGGATTGCGCTGGTTGGACACGTGCGGCGTCGGCCGATCGGCGCTCTTTCCGCATTCGCGGCGCGCGTCGCGGCGGTCGTCTCGGCCGCAGCGCTGGTGTCGCTGATCGCGCTGGAACGACACTTCGTCGAGCGCACGCTCGAAGCCGCCCTCGCCGCCGCCGCCTTCGTCGGCCTCTCGATGCTCTGGTTCCGCCTCGCCGCGATCGACGCCCTTCAGGCATCGGTGGCGACGATCGTCCTCGTCGGCGCCCTCTGGCTCGCCGCAGTCGCGGTCGTCTCCGTCGGCGTGTGGTGACGCGCAGGCGAGGGACGCGAGCTCCGGCGCCGCGCGAGGCCGGGGTAGGCGACCGCAGCAGTGCCCAACGGGCGCTGGAGTGCTGCGAGCGTGTCGCTCAGCTCGAACTCTCGCCGTTCCAATCTGCGTTTCGCGACGGCGCGACAGAGCGACGGGCGAGCAGGGGCACCTGTCGCTGCACCGCGAGCCCAAGCCGGCACACCGTGCGGCGCCGAAGTTGGAGGCGCCGGAATCGGAGGCGCCGAAGTCGGAGGCGCCGAAGTCGGAGGCGTCGAAGCGGAGGCGGCGTCGCGCGGCGCTGCGCATCCGGAGAGCGCACGGACGAGCGGAGTCGGCGCCCGCAACGGGGTGAAGCGGGCCGCGGACAGAGGAGGATGCAGGGCTCTCGCCGAACGGCCGATCCGACATCGAGCGGCTCGGGGACGCAGACTTCCCGCCGACGGTGCGCAGAACGGCGCCGAGAATCCTGCTCCGTGATCGGGTCGCGGTGTCCTTGCTCGCTCGACGCACCGCGGTCTCGCCGCGCCTCCCTCCGATTCGGGTCACGTCCGCCTTCAGGCGCTCGGCGGCGTCACTCCTCCGCCCCGGCGCGCTGAGGCGGGTCGGTGCTCTCGAGTTCCGGGGAAGGGGGGTCCGACGGCCAGCGTTCGGCTTCGCGGCGGTCCCAGCGGCGGTGGTAGCGGGCGATCGGCAGACGGGAATAGGTGCTTCGGCACCGGTAGCAGACCAGGAGCGGACGCGAGAAGAGCAGGATGCCGACATCGACGCAGAGCAGCGCCACAAGCGCTGCGAGCACGATCGGGTTCGCCGCGTAGCCGAGCGCCGCGACGACGGCGCCGGCGAAGGCGAGGACGACGACGAGCAGCGTCACCTGGGGGAAGGACTTCGTCCGGAACATCCCCCGGCAGCCGCAGGCGACGCAGCGGCGCAGGTGGCCGGCGTCGTCGAGGGCGGAGTCCCACGCGAGGAAGACCTCGCGGTCGATCTCCGGCACGGTCACCCGGGTCGGCCGGGCGGCCGGGTCCAGCTCGACGCGCCCGACCGGACGGCGGTCGTCGGACCTCAGATCGATGCGCATGGTCGCGATCCTCACTGCGGGAACGCCTCAGCGGGCGGGTGGACGCGTCCAGCGCTCGATCGCTGCGAGCAGCGAGGTCCAGACCTGCTCCGTCTCGGGCGTCGCATCGATCACGAGATGCCTCGCGGGGTCGGTCGCGGCCTGATCGAGGTAGCCACGGCGCACGCGTCGATGGAACTCGATCCCCTTCTGCTCCATCCGGTCGAGGATCGGGTTGAGCCGGCGGCCCGCGACGACCTCGTCCACGTCGAAGAGCACGACCAGATCCGGCTGCGTCGCGCCGCATGCGATCCGCCCGACGGAGCGGATCGCGTCTGTCGAGATCCCGCCGGCGGTGCCTTGATAGGCGAGGGTCGAGGAGATGAACCGATCGGCGAGCACGAGGTCGCCGCGCTCGAGCGCGGGCCGGATGCGCTCGGCGACAAGCTGCGCTCGGCTCGCCATGTAGAGCAGCATCTCGCAGCGGACATCCATCTCGACGTTCAGGGGATCGAGCAGGATCGCGCGGACCTGCTCGCCGATCGGCGTTCCGCCCGGCTCGCGAGTCTCCGTCACGCGGAGCCCCGCGCTGCGGCAGAAGTCCGCGAGCAGCCGAAACTGGGTGCTCTTTCCGGAGCCATCGGGGCCATCGAGCACGATGAACCTGCCGCGGAGCGCCGCGATCCAGTCTGCCGGGCGCGCCGGGGCGGAGCGAATGGCGGGCGAGTCGGTCGAGGACACGGGCGGAGATCGTACCGAATCGCGGCGCGCTGCTCTATCGCGTCAACGTCATCCCGTCGAGGGGCAGGATCGCGCCGTTGGCGCCGACGCGAAGCTGGTCGGTCGCGAGCAGGTAGCCGAGGATCGCCACCTGAAGATCGCGCTGCGCCACGGCGAGGCTGTCCTCGGCGCGGAGCCGCGCCTCGATCGCATCGCTGCGGTCGCGGGCGGAGGCGCGGTCGGGTGCGGCTGCGATGCTCGCCTCCCGGAGCTTGGCGATCCGCACGTTCTGCTCCTGGATGCGGATGCTGAAGAGCGCCAGGTCGATGTTGCGGACCGCGCTGCGGATGTTGACCGCGATCGTGTCGCGCGACTGGCTGTAGCGGCGCGCCACCTGCTCCATCGCGATCTGCGCCTGACGGAGCCGGGCGCGCTCGATCTCGCGGTCGAGCGGGATGTCGAGCGTCACCCCCGCGCCGAGGTTGGCGTCGCCGGGAGAGAAGTCGACGCCCGCGCGGCGCTTGTCCGGATCGGTCGGAATCGACGCGAAGCCCGAGAGGTTCAGGTCGGGAAGGAGGTTGTTCCGCGCCACGTCCACGCGGCGCTGGGCATCCGCGAGGCGATCGCGCTCGTTCTGAAGGTCGAGCCGGTACCGCAGTCCGATCGCGACCGCCTGGTCGATGGCGACTGCCGGGGCGGGGAGTCCGAGCGAGTCGACCTCGATGGCCATCGGCTGCTCGGTCGGCATCCCGATGCGCACCTTGAAGCGGTCGATGGCGAGCTTGAACTGCTCCTCCTGCGACGCGAGCCGGTCGCGGGCGAAGAGCGTGTCCTGCGCCGCGAGACCCGCCTGAAAGCCCGCCTGGCGGCCGGAGCGGAAGAGCGCCAGCTCGCGCTGCTCCGCCTGCTCGAACGCCTGCACCTGCCGGATCGCATTGCTGATGGCCTGCGAGCGGACGACCAGGTCGAGGTAGTCCGAGGCGATTGCGAAGACGAACTCGCGTCGGAAGCGCTCGAACTCCCGCGCCGCATAGATGAGATTGCGCTCCGCCTGGATGAGGTCTTCGCGGGCGGCCAGCCCCGCGCCGCGGAGCAGCGGAATGTCGCCGCGGAGGATGATGTCGGCGTCCTGAACCGTGGAGTCCCCGACCCTGCGGTTGAGGTCCCACGCCGCGGCCGCGAGCAGCGATGCGGAGACCTCGCCGCCGTACGGGAGGCGCTGCCGGACGGAGAGGTCGTTCACGACGCCTTGGGCCGCGTCGAAGACCCCGTCGTCGCCGACGGCGCTGACCTCGGTGCGCACCTGATCGAAGAAGCGCGGTCCCCATCGGTGGCGCTCGATGAGCAGGTTGAGCGCCTGGATGACGTACGCCTCGGCGGCAGTCTGGTACTCACGGCTGTTGGCGACGGCATAGCCGATCGCCGCGGCGAGATTGAGGAGCGTCGCCGTCGCGGTCTCCGGCGCGGCGCCGGGATCGTCGGAGGGTGAACCGCTCCGGGGAGTGAAACCGATCTGGTCGGCGCTGGGGTTGCGCGTGCGCAGGTTGACCGGGTCGGGCCCGAAGATCGGTCCGGCGTTGCCGGAGGGCACGTCCGGGCGCGGCCATTGCGGAAGCACCTCGGCGTTGATCTCGCGCGTCCGCTCGTCGAGCAGGGCGAGCGTCCGTCGGTCGATCGCCTCGAGCCCCTGATCGCAGGCTGTCAGTGCGGCCGCCGCCAGCCCGAGCATCGAGGTCAGGAGCGGCGACTTCCGCCGCGCCGGCGGACGACGATCGCGATCCCTCCGCGCGGCCGACCGCGCCGCGCGGCGACTCGCACCCGCTTCGCTTCGTGGCTCGTTCCGGAGATCCGCTTCCGAACGTGACGGCGCGCCGCCCGCCTGCGGCGGCGGCGACCTGCGCTCGCAAGCGGCCTGTTGGGCCGGGTCGGCCGCCGCGATCGTCGATGGCAGGGTGGTCACAGGTTCGGGATCCTCATCGGGCTCTGAGCAAGTGGACGCGTGCGAGCAGAGGGTATCGGTCGATGGCGCGGGTTCTCGTGCGAGCGAGTCGAGATCTGCTGGCAGGCAGACGTGAGAAGCTCAGGACGCCCGGTCGCGGCATCGAACTCACGGGGTGGGAGGCGTCCGGCCTCCCGCACCTGCGGCGCACCGCCGGGCCGCTGCACCCTGCACGCTCCGACGGCTGTCCAGCCGCGTCGTGGTCCCAGCCGCGTCGCTGTGCCGGTCCCGCCGCGGCCGCTCCGCGCTCTCCGACCTCTGCCGATCGTCCGTCCTGTGCCTTGGGTCGGGTCTCGAGGGGGTCTCAGGCCAGATTCGCTCCGGTCCGGCGCGCTCGCCTTCTCCGAACACGGCAGCGCGCGGAGCATTCCGCAGGCGGTCCGACGCGAGGCGACGCGTGATTCGAGATCGGTGTGTCCGGGACCCCGGGAGGCGTCATCTGAGGGGGGCTCGAGGGGCTGGGTTCTTGGGCATTCGCGGGGCGTGAGGGACTGAAGGCGTGAGGGACCGAGGGCGTGACGGACCGAAGGGACCCGCGTCGGAGGGCGTGAGAGACTGCGCGCTGCGGTGGCCGGGACTCCGCGGGCTGGGAGACCCGGGGTTGGGAGACCCGGGGGTTGGGAGACCGGGGTTGGGGGCCCGGGGCTGGGAGACCGCGCGATGGGGGCTCAGGGATTGGGACTTCGGGGAGTGGGACTCCGGGGAGTGAGGGCCTCGTGGCGTGGGGGCGTCTGGGTCTCGAACTCGCGGCGAGGGTCCCCGGCAGTCCCGGGGGGGCCCGAACGTGTCGCGCAGTCCGCTTTGCCAAGAAGGCCGGATTTGGCGAAGATGCGTCCCCTTCGCAGCCGTCGGCGGCTCTGATTCGGGCGATTTCAGCCCCGACGGCCTCCAGCCTCCTCCCTCTTGCGAGCATCGACGGCTCGATTGCTTGCCGCCCGACCCGGCGCCACCTGCCCATGCCCAGCGTTTCGTACGACGGACAGAGCTTCCTCCTCAACGGCCGCCGCCTCTGGCTCTGCGGCGCCTCCATCCCCTACGCCCTCATTCCTCCCTCGGAGTGGAAGCGGACGATCGCCGCAGCGGCCGAGGCAGGCTTCAACGCCGTGGAGACCTCGGTTCCGTGGATGCTCCACGAGCCGCGCCCGGGTCGATTCGAGTTCTCCGGCGGGCTCGACGTCGCCGCCTTCGTGCGCATGTGCGGCGAGGCGGGATTGCGCGTCCTGCTCCGCGTCGGTCCGAGCATCGGCGGCACGCTCGACGGCGGCGGACTCCCGGCGTGGCTGGCGGAGATTCCCGGCTTGGTCGTCCGGCAGGGCAATGAGGCCTTCCTCGAGCGGGTGAGCGCCTTCTTCCACAGGCTCTTCGAGGGCCTGGTCGAGCTTCAGGCGACGCGCCCCGGCGTGGCGGGCCGCGAGGGTGGTCCCCTGCTCCTGGTCCAGGTCGAGCATGCGTGGCACTGCGCCAATGAGGAGGAGGGCCGTCGCTACCTCGGGGAGCTGGTGCGGTACGTCCGCGAGTGCGGCGTGTCGGTGCCGCTGCTGAGCGCCAACGACCTCTGGCAGGATGTCGAGGGGACGATCGAGACCTGGACGGGCTCGACCGACCTGCTGGTGAATCTGCGGCAGCTCCGCGCCGTGCAGTCGCACGCGCCGCGCCTCGTGACCAGCTTCGATCCCAGCGGGTTCGAGTGCTGGGGTGCGCCTCCGCCGGCGCCGATCGACCGTGACCGCGTCTTCGCGGCGCTGGGGCAGATCCTCGCAGCCGGGGCCCAGCCGTTCGTCGTGCCGTTCCACCCGGGGGTCAACCGCGGCTTCCTCGGCGGGCGCCTCGCGGGCGGCCCCGATCGCTACGCGTGCACGCGGGCGGCGGCCGATCCGCCGCTGGACGAAGCGGGCCGGCGCGGCCCGAAGTACCTCGCGATCAAGCGCCTCGCCGGGTTCGCGACCTCGTTCGGGCACGTCTTCGCCGAGCTCGATCCCGACTATCATCCCATCGCGCTCGATGTCGAGAGCGTCATCGGCGGGCGTGCGGACTCCGCGGCGGGCAAGGGGCGGGCGCGCCCCGGCGCAGCGCGGTCCGACGCGGCGGATGCCGCGCAGGTTGCCGTCGTGCCGCTCGAGGGACCGCAGGGCCGGATGGTCTTCGTCTTCTCGGGAAGCTCGGGACCGCGCCGGATGACGCTCCTGCTCGAGAACGGCGTGAGGATGCCGATTGCCCTCGGCGACCAGACGGTCGGCTGGTACGTCTTCGATGTCGACCTGCTCGGGAACGGCCGCCTGGACTTCTGCAACCTCTGCCCGGCGGGACTGATCGATCGCTCGATTCTCGTCCTTCAAGGTCCGGCGAAGGTCGCGGCGTATCTCTCGATCAACGGCGGTCCGCTGGAGGCGATCGTTCCCGAGGGTCGCGGGGCTCCGCTCGCCGTCGCCCACAAGGGCGTCGCGGTGGTCATCTGCAACCAGGAGCAGATCGACGCGACCTACCACGATCACGAGGCGGTCTACGTCGGCTGCGAAGGCTTCGACGACGAGGGGCGTCCGATCCTCGCGGCGGGGTTCGCCAAGGTCTGGCGCGTCGGCAAGGACGGTGCGTGCAAGGTCGCGCCGCACTCGGTGCCGCACCGAGCGCACGGGGCGATCTCGCTTGCCGGGTGGAAGCGCGCGTCGTCGCGCCGCTTCGCGACGGGCGAGTCGGCTCGCTTCGCGACGCTGGCGGGGCCTGCGAGTCTCTGCGAGTGCGGGGCCTCCGTGGGGTACGGCTGGTATCGCGTGCGCTTCAAGGCGGGCGCCGCCAAGAAGCGGTCGCTCATTCCCGTCGGCGGAGGCGATCGCCTGCACCTCTTCGTCGGGGGGAAGCTGGAGCGCATCGTCGGCACCGGTCCCGGCGCCGCCGCGGCGCCCTTCGACCTTCGCGCGGGCGGCGACGTCACCCTCGCGTTTCTCGCCGACAACATGGGTCGCTTCGCCGAAGGAAGCGATGCCGGCGAGCGCAAGGGTCTTCCCGGCTCGCTGCTCGAGATCACGCCGCTGAAGGGCGTGCGCAGCCGCAGGGTCGAGGCGCCGCCGGCGGATCCCTTCAAGCTCCGCGGCTTCATCGCCGGGCACGCGGTCGGCCAGCTCGGAAGCGCCACGCAGATGCAGTGGACGTTCAACCACCGCCGCAAGACGCTGCTGGCGATCCTCATCCGAGGGCTGCGGCAGGGGGGCACGCTGCTGCTGAACAACCAGCCCCTGGCGTACTACGCGGGGGCGGGCGGCGGGATGTCGGCGACCGTCATTCTCGATCCGGCGACCGCGAAGGGCTACCGGCAGGGAGCGAACCTGCTGCGCTTCTCGCCCGACCCCGTGGAGGAGGGCCCCGCGGAGGATCCGCTGAAGTCCATCACGATCCACGAGGTCCTCCGCGATCTCGGCCAGGAGGCGCACTGGAGCTTCGCACGCTGGTCGACGCCTCCCGAGCGTGAGTTCTCCTCGGAAGGCAAGCCGTCCAAGGGTCTTCCGGCGTGGTGGCGGACCAGCTTCGAGATCAAGGAAGCGGCGCCCCTCTGGCTTTCGCTCGGCGGCCTGACCAAGGGCGTCGTCCTCCTCAACGGCCAGCCGATCGGCCGCTACTTCGTCGCGACGCACGCCGGCAGGCCGGTCGGGCCCCCGACCTCGGTCTACCTCGCGGCGGCCGACCTCCGCACCGACGGACCCAACGACCTCGTCATCTTCGACGAGCACGGCGCGGCGCCGAACGGCGTGCGCCTGAGCGGGACGCGGAAGTAGCGCGCGGAACGCGGTGGGAGCACTCCGGGCGCCGCGCGCTCGAGGAAGGAGAGGCGCGGGCTCCCGGGCGACGGGTGAGCGAACCCGACGGCACGCTCGCACGGGCCGCCATGATCATCGCGCCGCCGCGGACCGAGCGGCGCGCCCAGCGAGCGCGGGCGGGCGCCGGGGATCGGGTCCGGCAGGAGCTGGCGGCGGCGCTCGGAATCGATCCAGCGCGATGTGGCCGCGGAGCTTGCGCACGGCCGGGAGACCGCTGCTCGGCGTCGAGCTCCACGCGTTCCGCGGTCGCTCCCGTGGTCGTCGGAAGCGGCCTTCCGCCGCATCCCAGACCTGGCAGATGCTCCTCGCAGCGCGTTGGTTCTTCCGGCGGCAGACCGCGCCGGGGTCTCCCGGCGTCAGGCCGCGCTGGGGTCGCCCGGCGTCAGGCCGCGCTGGGGTCTCCCGCCGTCAGACCGCGCTGGGGTGCCAGACAGTCTTGATCTCGACGAGGGGCTCGATCGCGGCGGGGGCGATCTCCTCGGCGTGATCGAGCCACGCGGTGAGCGCCGGCCGCGGGCGGATGGTCACGCGCTTGAGGTTCTCCGCGGCGCCGAGCCGCAGCGTCGTCGCGAGATCGTCGGGGAGCTCCGCCGCCGAGACGGCGCGAATCTCGCGATGCTCCGCGATCACCGGGACCAGTTCGGCGCGCCGGCCGGTGAGGATGTTGACCACGCCGCCGGGAACGTCGCTGGTCGCGAGGACCTCAGCGAAGGCGATCGCGGGCAGCGGGTTGCAGTCGGAGGCGACGGCGACGACGGTGTTGCCGACCGACATCGCCGCGGCGACGAGCGCGACCAGTCCCAGAAGGGCGGGCGCATCGGGCGCGAGAACGGCGGTGGCGCCGATCGGCTCCGGATGGGAGAAGACGTGATAGGGGCCCGCGACGGCGGCGCGCCGACCGAGGATCTCGGCGTGCTTGTCGGCCCACCCTGCGAATCCGACGAGGCGCTCGACCGCGGCCGAAACCTCCGCGGCCGGCGTGATCGCCTGCGAGGAAGGGCGCCGTCGGGTCGAACGCGCTGCGCTGCCGCCTCCGGCGCGGGATGCCCGTCCGGCTCTCCGCGCCCCGCGCCCCGAGGTCCCGGTCGCGGAGGTGGTCATCGGAGCCGGCGCCGCGATCGCCTCGATGAACTCGGCACGGCGTCCGTCAAGCATCTCCGCCATGCGGTAGAGCACCTGGCCGCGGTTGTACGGCGTCATGCCCGTCCACTTCGGAAGCGCCGCACGGGCTGCCTCGACGGCGTCGCGAAGGTCCTTCCGCGAGGCGTGGCTTGCGTGGGCGATCACGGCGCCGCGGCGATCGTGCACCGGGAGAGCCCGACCGCTCTCGCTTCGCGGGAAGGCGCCGCCGATGAAGAGCTTGACGGTCTTGGGAATCGGGAGGGCCATGGGCACGCTCGGCGGCCTGTCAGCCCCGGCGGCGGCGATTCAGGGAAGCGCCTCCGCAGGCCGCAGCGGGAAGGCGCGGGCTGAGTGACTTCCGCCCCCGGGCTGCCGGAGGGGCTGGAGCGATGGTCAGTTGACCGGCTGCTGGGTCAGGGGATCGCGCAGCGGAAGATGCTCGACGTTGCCATCGAAGAAGTCCGACATCGATGCGCGGCCGGCGCGATCGCCGGGGTAGATCTCGTCCCATCGTCCGACGACGAAGATCGCGATCTGGTCGGGCTGGAGCATGCGCTCTGCGACGCGGCGCACATCCTCCTTGGTGACCTTGGCGACGTTCTCGCGCCAGTTCTTCCAGAATCCGGGCGGGCGCCGCGTCCACTCGTCGTTGACGAAGATCGAGAGCATCGCGGGCTTGCTCTCGAAGCTCCTCGGGAAGGTCTCGACGAACTGGCTGATGCTGGTCTCGATCTCCTCGTCGCTGACCGGCTCGGTGCGGATGCGCTCGATCTCCTCCATCACGATCTTGGTGGCCAGCGCGACCGTCTCGTTCTTGCTCTGGAAGCCCGCGCGCCACTCTCCGGGATACCAGACTTCCGGAGCCAGGCGCGAGCCTGCGGAGTAGGCGAGGCCCTCGTCGCTCCTGACCCGCCGGGTGATGCGGCTCGTGAACCCGCCTCCGCCGAGGATGTCGTTCATCACCAGCGCGGCGAAGTAGTCCGGGTCGTCGCGGGCGATTCCCCGCATCCCGATGAAGACCTTCCCCTGCGGGATCTCCTTCTCGACGTGGTACGTCCCGGGAGCGAACGTCGCCTGCGGCGGCGGGGGATCGGGAACCGGCTCGCCCTTCGCCCACCCGCTTCCCTTGCCGAGGAGGCGTTCGAGGCGCTCGAGCATGTCGGAGACCTCGAAGTCGCCGGTCACGGCGACGATAACGTTCCCCGGGTGGCAGATGCGGGCGTGAAAGGCCTCCATCCGCGCGCGGGTGATCGCGTCGAGGCTCTGCCGGGTGATCTGCCGCGCCTCGAAGTGATCGCGGCCGTAGAGCAGCGCAGCCCACTCGCGATCGAGGATGGGGCCGGCGTCGTCGTTTCGCTGCCGCATCCGCTCAAGCGTCTCGGCCTTCCAGATGTCGAGCTTCGACTGGTCGAACGCCGGATGCCGCAGCATGTCGAAGAAGAGCGCGGTCGCCTCGTCGAGGTTCGAGCTCAGGGCGTTGAGGTTCGCGCTGGTCGCCCACTTCCCCGCGCCGACGTTGGCGATGGCGGCAAGGTAGTCGAACCGCTCGTCGAGATCCGCGGCGGAAACCGTCGTCGTGCCGCCGCGGCGGATCATCGCCGCGGTCGCCCGCGCCAGCCCGACGGCGTCGGCGGGGTCGAGGTCGTCGCCCCCCTTGAAGCTCAGCGCGATGTTGACCAGCGGGAACTCCCGACTCGGCGCGAGGTAGACGGGCACGCCGTTGGAGAGCTCGTGGCGGAACTGCGACGCCTCGGGGGTCTCGAAGCGCAGCACGCCGAACTCGATCTCCTCGGGGCGGGCCGGGAGATCGGGGGAGACCGCGGGAGCGAGCGTGAAGATCGCGGCAAGGAGGGTCGTGGTGAGCATCGGTGAAGTGCAGGTGAGTCGCGGGAGTCTCGTTCGCCGGAGTGTGCGGGAACGACCTGGGAACGGACGCGAGCGCGGCGGTCGACGGCGCTCGTCGATCGCGGCGGAGCGGGGTGCGGCGTCGACGGGGCTCAGCCGCCCAGCTCCGCCAGGCGGGCCTTGGCGCGGCGGAGCACGATGTCGAAGGCTGGCTTGAAGTCCGGCGGCACGCGCGAGCTCTCCGCCTCCAGGCGCATGACCATCTCGGCGAGCATCGCCTCGTCCTCGATCGCCGCGATCTGCGCGAGCATCTGGCGGACCATTCCCTGGGCGCGGGCGTCGAGCGCGGCCAGCTCTTCGTCGACGGGCGCGGCGCCCGCCTTGCGGAGGTAGGTCGCCACCGAGCGGTTCGTGGGGGCGAAGTACTTCTGGGCGACGCGCCGGAGGTCCTCCGCCGTGACCGCCTGAAGCCTCCGCGGCGCCTCGTTGATGTAACGCCAGTCGCCGAGCCCTTCGAAGTAGCCGAGCTGCACCAGCAGGAAGAAGTTGCTCTGGAGTCGCCGGAAGTTGTCGGCGGCGACGCGGTTCTTGACCTTCTGAAGCTCCTCCGCGGGAACGAGGTTCTCCTGGAGCTCCGCGAGGATCTCGTACCACGCCTCCTCGAGCATCGCGGGCGTCGCGTCGCCGCGGACCTCGGCATCGAAGGAGAACGCTCCGGCGTACTTGCGGCCCTCCTGGCCGGCGCGGGCGCTGCTGGCGATCTCGCGGCCCTCGACGAGCCCCTTGTAGAGCCGGCCGGTGCGGCCGTTGAGGATCTCCGCGAGGACTTCCAGCGCGAAGCTGTCCGCGTGGTTGAACGGGACGGTGTGGTAGCGGACTTCGACCTGCGGCTGGCAGTCGCACTCGGCGTTCATCCGCTGCTCGGCGATCTGCTTGACCTCGAGGGTGACCACGGGAGGCGGATCGCTCTCGCCACGGCGCAGCCGCGAGAAGTACCGCTCGATCGTCGCCTTCGCTTCGATCGGGTCGAAGTCGCCCACGATCACGCCGACGAGGTTGTTCGGCCGGTAGTACACATCCCAGTAGCGCCAGGCCTCCTCCTTCGTGTAGCTGTTCAGATCGCTTGTCCAGCCGATCACCGGCCAGGAGTAGGGGCTGGAGACCCAGAAGAGCGAATCGAACTGCTCCTGGAACATGCCCGTCGGCGTCGACTCGGTGCGCAGCCGCCGCTCCTCGTGCACGACGTCGCGCTCCGCGTAGAACTCGCGGAAGACGCTGTCGTCGAGCCGGTCGGACTCCATCCATGCCCAGAGCTCGAACTTGTTGCTCGGAACGTTGACGAAGTAGAAGGTCAGGTCGTGGCTGGTGAAGGCGTTCATGCCGCTGCCGCCCATGCGGGCGTAGACGGCGTCGAACTCGTCCTTGACGATCACCTCGCGATGGTCGTCCATGAGCTGCTTCAGCTCGGCGCGCAGGCGGGAGAGCTCGGGGGTGTCGTTTGCGGCGTTCCAGGGATCGTCGATCTCCCCGCGGAAGTAGCGGGCGTACTGCTCGCCCCAGACGAGCGCGTTGATCCGGTCCCGGATCTCCTTCTGACGCATGCGGAACGCCTCATCCTCCTCGGGGGCGCGCGTCCCGATGGTGTTCGTTCCCTTGAACATCATGTGCTCGAAGAAGTGGCTGATCCCGGTGATGCCGGGGCGTTCATTGACGCTGCCGACCTTCGCGAGCCAACCTGCGGCGATCACGTTGGGCTGATCGCTGCGCGGGACGAGCAGGAACTTCATCCCGTTGTCCAGGGTGAACTCCTCGACCTCGACCTGCTGCGCGGCCGCCGCCGACGCGAGGGCGCCGACCAGCGCCAGCGCGAGTCGGGAGACCAGCGAGGCGGTCGACCGAAGCAGGGGGGCGGGCTCGCCGCGGAAGGACGCGTTCCTGTGCATGCGGCGATCGTATCCGGGGGCGCTGCGGCACCCGGGCGCGGAGCCGCCGAGTGGACCGGAGTCGATCGTCGCCCGGGGGCGCCGCGGCGCGCGGGGCTCAGGCGTCGGCACTGCTCGCGGCGAATCGTTTTCAGACGTGCGGTCCGGCTCCGCTGCGGAGTCGCGGGCTCTCCGGGCGGGGAGATCGATCGCGTTCGCGGAAGCAGCGCGGTAGGGTGCGAGCCATGTGCCCTCCTCGTCCAATGACCGATCGCGGCGCCGCGCCTGCGCCGGGCGCTTCCTCCGCGATGGCGGCCGCGACGCAGGCGTCGCTCCTGGTCCCGCTTCCGGAAGGGGAGCGGAGCGAGGCGCCGCTGATCGCGCTGCTCGCGGCGATCCTCGCGATCGCGGTCTCGTGCGGAGACGCGGCGGCGCAGCTTCGGGTGGTCAGCTACAACGTGGCCCAGCTCCGCGGCGATGCCGGCGCGCTCCAGGCCGTCTTCGCGGAGATGGCCTTCGACGAGAGCCGCGGCTTCGCCCTCGCGCCGGCGGCGATCGCGCTTCAGGAGGTCCGCGCGGTCGATCGCCCGGTGATCGAGGCGCTGGTCGCGGCGTCGATTCCCGCGGCCTATGCGACCGCGACGTTCACCACCTCGCCCGGCGAGGATGCTTCCGGCGGGGCCCAGATGCTGCTCTACCGCGTCGATCGACTCCAGGAGATCGCCTCGTCCCACGTCGACCTGCCGACCGGCGGCGGACGCAACAGCGACCGCTGGCGGCTTCGGCTGGTCGGCTACGACGATCCGCGCGCGGCTCTGTGGATCTACGGCGTCCACCTCAAGGCCGGCAGCACCGCCTCGGACGTGATGCAGCGGCTGACGGGCGCCCAGCTCCTGCTCGCCAACGCCGCGGCGCTCCCGGCGGGGGCGCACGTGATCTTCGCCGGGGACATGAACTTCTCCGCCAACAGCGAGCCGGGCTATCAGGCGTTCATCGCGGCCGGTCCGGCGCAGGCGACCGATCCGCTCGGTTCGGGGCCGTGGGGCGGGCCGCTCGAGGCGCTCAAGCACACGCAGTCGCCGCGCGACATCCAGTCCGACGGGCTGATCGGCGGAGGCATGGACGATCGCTTCGACTTCCAGCTCCTCGGCGCCGAGGTCGTCGACCAGGAGGGCATCTTCCTGATGCCGGGGACCTACAGGGCGCTCGGCAACGATGGCCTTCACTTCAATCAGGCGATCAACGCCGGGAACAACTTCTACTTTCCAGGCGACGTCGCCCGATCGAACGCGCTCGCCGATGCGCTCTTCGACGCGTCAGATCACATTCCGGTCGTGGCCGACTACACCGTCCCCGCGATCATGAGCGCGGCGATCATCGAGGAGTTCGGCGCGGTGATCCAGGGGGCGACGTTCGGCGTTCCGGTCTTCGTCGCCAACATCGCCGACGTGCTCGTTCCCGCAGCCGCGGACGTGCTCACCTTCAGCGCCCAAGGCTTCGGCGATCTCTTCGGCGTCGTCCCGGGCGCCGTCGCGGCGACCGGCGCCCCCGCCACGGTCCACGTCCCCCTCGACACTTCGACGGTCGGCTTTGTCCAAGGACTGGTCCAGGTGACGTCGCCGAGCGAAGCGGTCCAGAACCCCTCGTTTCTCTTCGCGAGTTCCGGCATGGTGCTCCGCCCCTCGCTGGCGTCGCTCGACCTCCGTGAGGTCGTCACGGTGAGGGAGTTCGAGTTCACGGTTCCCGCAGGAACGGGCACCGCGACGCTCGAGATCCCGATCCACAACTTCGGCTTCGATGCGCAGCAGGCGCTTCTCGACGTCGACGCGGCCACCGGGCTTGCGGCGCCGATCGCGGTGGGACTGCCGCTTCCGCGGGAGATCGGTGCGGAGCCCGGCCTCCTGCGCTTTGAGGTCGACCGCGCCGCGGCTCCAGGGGTCTATGGAGCGGCCGTGACGATCACCTGTTCAGATGAGGACCTGCCCGGGGAGACGACGACGCTGCTGGGCGCCCTGCTCACGGTCGCGATCGTCGAAGAGATGGGCATCCTCGGGGACCTCGACGGCAACGGCATCGTCGACGGCGCCGATCTCGGCCTCCTGCTCAGTGCGTGGGGACCATGCACGGGATGCGCGGCTGACCTGAACGACGACGGCGTCGTGAATGGATCTGACCTGGGCATCCTGCTCGGGGCGTGGCAATAGGCACTGGCGACGTGTCGCGCGCCTCACGGAATCGAGGGCTGTACCTCCGGCTCGAGCGATTGTGCGCACAGACACGTGCCGATGTGTCGTCAGGTGGATCACTCGGACGGAGGTTCGGGATGGAACACGTAGGCATGGACTCTTTCGTCGCGCTTCTCGTTCATGTGGATGAGCCAGAAACCTGCTTCGTCAACGAGACGGATTATGTGGGAGTTGAGCAGATTGACAATGCGGGATGTCCAGTCTGGAAGCGCATGCTCGTACCGCGAGTAGTCGAAGGACTGGCCGAAGGGATTGCCAACGTGGAGCACTCCCGCAGAAAAGTCGTAGAGCTCGACAAACTGATCGCGCGTCAGGAATCCCGTCACCCGGGGTTCGAAGAGAAACTTCGACATCGGGTCATTTGAGGGCTTCTCGATGATCGGGCACGGGTAGAAATCTGGATTCTGTGCTTCGATGCCCGTAAGGATCTCTTTGGCACGCCAGTGCTTTGCAAAGTTCGAGTGAGCGCGGGCATACTGGTCATGGTTCGCTACGAGCGATGCCATGGCGATAAGCTCGAGAACCTTACGAATCTGAAGATACGCGAGGTCCAAGGTCGTGGCTGGATACGGCGTCATCTCGGGGTTCGCGACTATCTCCGTGGTCACGTGGATGCGGCGGCGGACCTCCTCCATTGCTTCGCAGTACTGATTGATGGGCAGCATGTGCCGCAGTCTCCTCGAGTCTTGTCGAAGGTCAGGATGAGATCGAGATCGGCTGACGAGGGCTGTGATTGGGCGGGGATGCCGTCTGAGAGTCACGATCTGGATTCGTCGCCGCGCAACGCGGCGGGGCGCATCGAGATGTCATCCGAATCAACTCAGCAAGAGCACCTGAAGCGCGACTTCGCGACGGCGAAGGCGTGCGGCACCGGTAGGGCCGTGAAAGCTCGAAATGACGTCCAGGCCCCAAGCGGGTTCTGAGGCGGTGCCACCGACGCCCCGCGCTGTTCGATGTGGGACGCCGGTGCAAGCGCCGCCCAGAGCCCATGGGGCTTCTTGCGCCGGTTGCGCGAATCGATGGTCCGCACCGCGGCCTCGAGCGTCAGATGCCGCGAGCCTGCACGGCCTTCGCAAGCGCGACCCGCGCCCGCGCGACCTGCTGGCGCCGGTTGAGCGTCTCGCGCTCGGCGCCGGTGGCGGTTTCGGAGAGCGCCCGGGTGAGCTCCGCCTCGGCGTCGGTGACGGCGATGGTCTCCGCCGGGGTCGCGTGATTCGCGAGAATCGAGAGCACGTTGCCCTGCATCTGGGCGAAGCCGCCCTCGATCAGGTAGGACCGCGTCCCGCCGCCGGGAAAGTCAACCCGCATCGGACCGATCCCGAGCTTGGAGAGAAACGGCGACTGACCCGGCATGACGCCCTTCTGGCCATCCCACGCCGGGAACGAGACGTAGGAAGCCGGATGGTCGAGGACCGATTCAGTCGGCGTGACGATCGAGCAGCGGAACGGAGAAGCCATGTTCGGGGTCGGGATCGGGATCGGAATCGAGAGCCGGGAATCGATCGAGGGACGCGCCGCGATCGGCCGGCGAAGTGGCGTGGCCGCGGCTCGGCGTGCGCGGCGCGGAGCCGGCAGCGCGGACGCGCGGGGCCGAGTGTAGCCGAACGCGCCGGGCGGACGCGGCGGGACCGCACGCGGTCGCGCGGCGTGCCGATCACTCCGGTTCCGTCGCGGGGCGGCCGCCGCGACGGACGTGCACCCGGAGGGCGATCTCGAAATTGCGGTACGCCGGCTCCTCGGTGACATCGCGGACGACGTGGGGTGCCAGCCAGGGCGGCAGCGTGACGGCGAAGTCGGCGGAAGGCAGTTCCACCTCGGCCAGCACGAGGTCGAGGTCGTCGAAGCGATCGATCTCCCAGGTCAGCGCGCCGTCGGCGACGGCGAATCGCGTCTTCGAGAGCCGGCGTCCGGCCGTGGCTGGCCAGAGGCGCTGGAACTCGGCCTCCGAGAGCGGCCTCTCGATCTCGGTGCGAACGAGCCCCGAGCCGGTCTTGACGGTGTGCACATGCTCGACGCGGCCGTCCGGACGATGAATGCTGCGGATCCGCCCCTCGACTCCGAGCGTCCGCTGCGCGTCGTCGGGGAGGTACCCCTGGGCGATGCGCAGTGCCGTGACCGGGAGGTGCGCCGGGAGCGGCGGCATTCCGCGGAGCAGGTAGCTCCGCTCGATCTCGAGGGGTGCGCCGTCGCCCGGCGGCGGAGTCGACGGATCCGTGGCGTCGGTCATCGCGCTCGGCCCGTGAAGGGAACCGTCGCAATCGTCGGCGTCGCGCCGAGGGCGGCGAGGTCGGCGAGGACGCTCTTGAGGTTGAGGTTGGCGTCGAGCATCGGGATCGCCTGGGAGGCGAGATCGATCAGCCGCAACGCCGGCTCCGGATCCGCGCCCGCGAGCGCGGCGCGACGGGCTCGCTCCGCAGCTTCGTCGACCAGCGCCGCGAGCAGCCACTCGACCGAGTCCCGCCGGGCCGCGACCTTGCTCGCTTCGCCGCGCGCCGCGCCGCGACCGGTCGACGCGGCGTCGGCGGCCTCCGCCTCATCGCCCTCCGGCTCTTCGTCAGCCTCGTCGGCCTCCGCAGCGCGTCCCTTCAGCGGTCGCTCCGCGGCCGGGCTCCTCGCCGCGCCATGGGGGTTCGGGCTGGCGTTGCGCCGCTCCTCCAGGATGCTCTCGGTGAGAGCGTCGATCATCGTGATGAAGATCGCGACCATCCCCGGGTCGCTGCGAGCCGAGATCAGATCGTTCACGGCGCGGGCCACCGGCGTCCGCCACGCGAGGAGTCCGTGCCGTGCGACGAACGCGACCGCGCCCGGCGAGCCCGCGGCGAGGCGGAGCGCCCACGACTCCTCGGCGGCCTCGAGCGCAAGGCCGCTCTGGGGGAGCCAGCGGCGCATCGAGTCCCGGTCGAGCGGCGCGAAGGTCGCCACCTGACACCGGCTCCGCACCGTCGGGCGCAGGTCGCCGATGCGGGTGGTCAGGAAGATCAGCCACGTGCGCGGCGGGGGCTCCTCGAGCGTCTTGAGGAGCGCGTTCTGCGCCTCGTCCTGGAGCAGCTCCGCTTCATCGACGATGAAGACCTTGCCGCCGCCGCGGACCGAGGTGCGGTACGCGGGCGGATCGACGAGGATGCGAGCGCCCGAAGGTTCAAGCCGCCCGCCGATGATGTGCTCGCGGATGAGGTCGACGGGGATGTTGGTCAACTTGCGCGTGCGCAGCGTCCGCAGGACGGAGAAGCGTGCGAGCTCGCGGGTGATGACATGGATGTCCGGGTGACCGGCCTCGAAGAGCGGCGCGTCCGCGCTCGATGGCGGCCCCTCGAACCGCGCAATCGCCGCGTCGTCTGTGGCCGGGTCGATCAGCAGCCGGGCGAAGCGCAGCGCCGCCGTGGCCTTGCCCACTCCGAAGGGCCCGTGGAAGATCCACGCGGGCGGCGCGCCGCGGCGCAGCGCCGCCTGAAGGTGGCCGACCGCCTTGCGCTGGCCGAGGATCCCGCACTCAGAAGCGCTGGCAGTCACGGCGCGATCGCCTGGACGCGGGTGATCGGTCCGTTCGGCCGCCGCGCGCTCGCAGGCCGGAACCCGCCGACGCGCGAGCCCGCCCGAGGCTGAGGGAGCGGGGTCCTCGTCGCCCGTGCCGCCGTCGGGCACGGTCGTCGCTCCGGGCTCAACGCGGCACCTCGACGAGCAGCGGTCCCAGCGGCGTCTCGCTGCTCCGCGGGTTGCGCGGGTCGTCGCGGATCAACAGCCGCTCCCCGTTGACGAGTTGCTGGGGAAACTGGCGGATCAGCGCGTCGACCTCGTCGCTGTAGAGCGTGCTGCGCGGGTTGTAGGCGTCGGCGCCGAAGGCGCCCACCGTGACAACGCTCATCATGAGGTCGTCGTCGTGATGGAACCAGGCGTCGAGGCCGCGCGACCGAAGCTGGCCGGTATAGCCCTCCGCCGCTCGGCGGATCTCCTCAAGCGATCGGGTGCCGTCGAAGTCGGCCCAGACGGCGACCTGGAGCGTGTAGAGGGGATTCGCCTCCGGCCGCTGGCGGCGGAGGTTGCGAAGGTCGTGCGGGCCCGTTGGCGGCTTCTTGGTCGGCTCCGGACGCGTGAGCATCGCCTTGGCGAAGGGGCGGGCGCCGCGGTACTCGTACGCCTGGATGCGCCGGAGCTCGCGCTGCGCAGCCGGGTCGTCGATGGCGGGGAACTGCCCCCAGAGGATCATCGAGCCGGTGGCCGTCGAGCGGACGGCGGAGCCCCGAAACTCCGGGATTCTCTCGCCCAGGCGTTCGTTGGCCTCTTTTGCCGCGGCCGCGTGGTCGGGGCCGGTGAAGGTTCCGAGGACGATCGACCACGTCGCCCCTCCTGCGGATGGGTCGAGGCGCCGCGGAGTGCGGCCGTCGAGTCCGGGGCGCCCGCGGCCGTCGCGGCCGACCGCCGCGGCGTCGCGGGCCTCGCCGCGTCCGCCCCGCGCCGTCCGACTCTCCGCGGGGGCCGTGACCGGTCCTTGGGGGGCTCGGCGGGCGCTCCCCGTGGCTTCACGCGGCGCGCGCGGCGATGCCGGGGCGCTCTCGCGGGAGGCCCCGCGCGCCGGTACGTCGATCGGCTTCCCACCGGAACTCTCGCACCCCGCAGTACCTCCGACGAGGCTCGCCGCCAGCGTCGCGGGGAGCGCGAGCAGCGGCAGTTTCCTGAGGACGCCCCCAACCGCCTCGTTCGGTCGCCGGATCCGACGGCACAGCCGCGCGAGCGCGCAGCGCAGCGCGGACCGCGGACCGGGGGAACCGGCGACGGTGCGGAGGCCAGGCGGAGAAGAAGACCGGTGGGGCGGTAGGAGCATCGCGGAACCTGGCGTCCTCGGGTCAGTCTGGGAGCCCCTTCCAACCCGCGGCGACCGGGCGTGCGCGGAGGGGCCGTTGAGGCTCAAGGGCCATCCCGGTTCGCGACGATACTACCACCAGCCTGTCTGGTCGTGGACCGTCGCGGCACGAGCGCCGTCGGCGGGTCGCAGTCGATCCGCGTCGGGCCGAGGAGCGCTCCATGGTCGACATCGCTGCATCCGATCTCTCCCCTGCCGGGAGTTTCACTCCCGCCGCTCCGGCGCCCTCCCTCCGCGGCGCCCTCCAGCGGTCCTTGGCAGGGCGGGATGCGGCGCGTCGACCTCGGATCGAACCTGCCGGTCCAACCGCGACTCCATCGCGGACGACTGCGGCTCCCGGTGATTGGCCCGACGCTCTCAGCCACGGGACCGAGTGCGATGCGCCGAGTCGGAGCCGGCGCCTCGCTCGGCTTCGCGCGGCGATCGCGGCCGATCCGGAGGGCTTCCTCCGGACGCGTCTGGGGCTCGCGGTCGAGCGGGCGCTCGCGTCGGAGCGGGAGCAGCCGGTGCCGAGGATCGATCGGGCTGCCAGATAGTCGACTCCGGCGTGCTCCCCCAGCGCACGTCCACTCGCCGCGCCGTCTCGTCACCGAGGCTGGCGCGGTTTTCTTGCGCATGGGGCAGCCGAGTGCCGCGCTCCAAAGGAGCCAGCGGAACCGGGAAGCCAGAGGAACCGGGAAGCCAGCGATACCGGGGGCCAGTGGAGCCAGAGGGCGCCGACGCGCTCGAGCGCCCGCAGCGGCTATCGGGGATCGAGCGTCATCGCCGATCTGCGGGGCGCGCCGAGACCGTCGTCGTGGATCACCTCGAGGACCACGCTCGAGCCCCGCGGCGGTTCAGGCCAGCGGACGCTCACCGGGATCTCGTAGGTCCTCGTGACGGCCCGGTAGTGGCGCGTGTTGAGCGCGAGGTTGTCGAGGTCGATCGTCCATTCGAGGGGCTCGATCTCCGCGGACCCCCGGGCGGTCAGCCGCAGGAGCACTTCGCCGACGGCGCGGGTGTCGTACCCGTCGATGTCGGAGAACTCGAGATGCACCTCGATCACCGGCCCGAACTCATCCGGCTCGACGAAGCGGGTGAGCGGGTGGATCCGCATCGCGACCGGCCGGAACGGCCACGCGCGCTCGTTGTCGGAGTGCGCGGGCGTCGAGGAGCAGCCGAAGAGCCCGCCGAGTCCAGCGAGGCCGACGAGGCTCATGCACCTCAGGATGCCGGTCGCCCGCGCTCGCCGCAGCGGGGCGGACCGAACGTCGCCTGCGATCGTGCCGCGGAAGTGGTCCGATCGGCTCATCGTCGGTGAAGATAACACTCCGGAGTTCCGCGACGCTCCGGCCGCCGCAGGGCTCCCTCCGCCGCGCTGGCAGCGGCCTCGGCGGGTGCTCCGCTCGCCGCCTCTGACGGAACGGCGGGCGACGCGCATCCAGAGTCTGTGTGATTGCCCTCGTGGACCCGCATCCAGCGACAATCTCCCTTCGGGCCGGGGCGCCGGCTTCCTGCGTCGGCGCCGAGCGCTGCGAGCTGGTGGCCCGGGCCCGCGGAGGCGACGGCGCCGCGCTGGCGGCGCTGTGGGAGTCGCATCGACGGTGGGTTGCCGTCGTGCTCATCGCGCACAAGCCCGCCGAGGTGGATCTGGAGGACCTCATGCAGGAGGTCGCCGCGGCGCTCGTCGCCCATCTGAGCGACCTGCGCGACGAGCGGGGCTTTCGAGGCTGGCTGCGGATCGTTGCGGTCAACGTCGCGCGGGCCGCGGCGCGCAGCCTCTCGCTTCGGCGGACCGAGCGCCTTCCCGTCGGCGGAGACGAGCCGTGCACGCCGCCCCGCTGCGAGTCGGGACCGATCGGTGAAGCCGAACGCCTCTTGGAACTCGCAGCCGGACTGCCCTGCGAGTACGCCGAGCCGCTGCTGCTCAAGTCGCTGCGCGCGATGACCTGTCGCCAGATCGCGACGATGCTCGAGCTGCCCGAGACGACCGTCGAGACGCGGATCACCCGCGGACGACGGATGCTCAGAGAGCGCGCTGCTGCTGCGGCAGCCCGCGCGGCCCCGCTTCGAAGCGCGGGGCAGGAAGGACCCGAGCCGGCGCCGCTCGGCTCCGCACAGACCAGACTCCAGAGTCCGGCCGGCCCCCGTGCCGCGGCTCTCGCCTGAGGTTTGACCACGCCATGAACCACGGACTGCCAGAGCGAGACTCCCCGCCGCCGGATCGACCGGGCACCCGGCGAAGCGTCGTCGAAGCCGCCGGCGGCGAGGCGGAGTCCTCGCCGACGGCGATGTCGGAGGGTCCAGCGACCAAGGCAGGTGGGCACGCCACGATGGACCCGTTCGCGTGGGCGGCAGAGACGGTCGAACCGCCGATCGAGGACCTGCTCGATCGGATCGCCGAGGGCGAAAGCGACTGCGCCGCGCTGCGCCGCCTCGCGGAGCACGCGGAGACGACCCCGACGCTCTGGCGGACGCTCGCGTGTCGACAGTGGCAGATCGGCCGGTTCGAGCGGGCCGTCGGCTCGCTGGCATCGGCCGCCGGAACGTCGATCGACGTGGCCGCGATGCGCCACCCGCCTGCGTCCGAGGGACGCGCAGCGTCTCAGAGCGGCGCAGCCGACTCCGGGGCCGCTCCGGCCGACTCCGAGAGGAGCTTCGCCCGCGCTCGGCATGGGGCCGGGCTCGCGGGCGGTCCGCCGAGCCGCGCGGAGTCGGAGGGAGCTCCCTCCGTCGGTTCGTCTCGGCTGCACGGGGGCGGCGCGAGCACCGTGGACGCATCCCTCGGTCGTCGGCCTTCGAGTCGGTCCGCGACGCGCTCCTGGGGTGGCTGGCTCGCGGCAGCGGGCGTCGCCATGGCGTGGATCGCGTTCGGCGCGCCGCGAGGTCCGGCGCCCGGCGACGCCGCGAGTCAGGCGCGCGAAGCTCGCGACGCGCGCGATGCCGCCGCGGTTCCGACGATCCAGCGCGCTGCGCTGACGGCCACCGACGCGATCGAGGCCTACCTCGAGGCGGGGCGCGCCGAGGGGGTGGTGATCGGCGAGCTCCCCGGGATGCCCGTCGTCGAGTGGCGCGAGGCGCCCGACGGGACGTTCGAAGTCGTCTACCTGCGGCAGTTCCTCGAGCGGCGCCACGTGCCCGCGTTCTTCAAGTTCGACGAGGTCGACGAGTTCGGCCGGGCGGTCCCGCGTCCGGTCTCTCCAGGCGATCCTCGGCGCCAGTCCGTCTCGTTCTGATCCGTCCGTCCGCTCTTCGGTTCGCTGCCCGCGCCGCCCCCGCGGCATGGGCCCTTCCCGCCCTCCGCACGGAGCTCACGATGTTCGCCAACGCGATCCTCTCCCTTTCACTCCTCGCCGGCGCGCTGCTCCCGGCTCTCCCCTGCGACGACGATGTCGAAGCCCCGGCTTCGGCCGCGGCCCGCTCCGCGCTCTCCCTCGCGATGCTCCGCGACGGCGGCCCGCGGCCGCAGCGCATCGAGCTTCGGGTCGAGAACGGCAAGGTCTCGGCGGAGATCGACGGGCGCCGGGTCTCGACCGATCGGATCCTGCTCGACGACGGCCGAGTCACGCTGCTCGATGAGGACGGGCGGACGCTCGATCATCTGCCGGTGGTGAGCGTCGACCGCGCGGGCGTCATCCGGGTCGTGCTGGAGACCGCCGATGCGGTCCGCGAGACGCTGGGCGGACTCGACCGCCTCGCGCGCCGGCTCGATCCTGGATCGTCGACTTCGTTCGCAACTGGCCTCCGCGGACTCGAGCGTGCCGCGCACGAACTCGATCCAGCGGTGGCCGCGCAGCTTCTTCAGGAAGCGGCCCGCGAGCAGGCAGCGCGGGCCGGGGCCATCGCGGAGCGCTACTTCGGGATCGCGGCCGGTGGCCAGCAGGCGCCGCCCTCCGTCCCGCCCCGGACGATGCTCGGCGTGACGCTCTCCGATCCTGATCCGGCTCTCGAAAGCCACCTTCGGCTGGCGCCGCGCTCGGCGGCGCTGGTCACCCGCGTCATCGAGGGGCTTCCCGCGGCCGACGCGGGCATCGAGACGTTCGACGTCGTCATCGCAGTCGACGGGCGCAGGCCAGCCGGTCCCCCTGAGATCACCGAAGCGATTGCCGCCGCAGCGCCGGGCGATGTCCTGCGCTTCGCGATCCTCCGCGCGGGCGAAGGAAAGGAGATCGACGTCCGGCTGGTCCCCTTCGACGCGGCGCGTGGTCGGGCGGGAGAGCTGGTGCGGATCGATGCCCTCGCGAGCGGCGCCGCTGGCGGGGGCCGGGGTGGGTCCCCCGGAATGGGAGGCTCCCCCGGAATGGGAGGCAGGGGCGGGGCCGGCGGCACTGCCGTTCCTGGCGGTCCCGGTCTCCCGGGCGGCGCCGGCGTCTCGGGCGATGTCCTTCTCGCCCCGGTGCCCGGAGATCGCGAGCGCTTCATCTTCCAGCTCGAGCGTGACGAGCGGCGGCATCTCCGACTGGCGGAGGAGCGGGCTGCGGAGCTCCGCGCCGCAGCGGTCGCGGAGGCGCACCGAGCCGCTGCGCTCGCCGGGCCGTCCGCGAGCGTCGATCCGGTCGCTGCGGAGCGCCTCGACCGGCTTGAGCAGAGGCTCGACGAGATGAACAGGCGGCTCGAGCGGCTGCTGGCGAAGCTCGGCGGATGAGCGCCTCGCGGGGAGCGCTTCGGTCGGTGCGCTGGAGTGCGCGACGACGTTCCTCCGGGCTGCCGGCTCCGCATGCGCGAGCGCGGAGCGGCGGGCTGCCGTCGGACCTCGTGTCGGGTGCGGTTGAGCGAGCGCTGCCGCTCGCCAGCGTCGGTGACGGCGACGCTACACTCGGCCGCTCCATGCTTCACTCGATGTCGGATCACTCGGCGGCGGATCACCATGAGGCCGATCGCTCGGCGACTCGCGCGGCCGACGCATCCGCGTCCCCATCCGTCGATCGCCGCGCCGACACCAAGACCCCCGAGCATGGCGGCGGCGGCGGCGCTGCGGGGAGCCTCCCTGCGTCGGACGACGCGCCGGGGCGGCTGCTCGCGGTCGGAAGCAGAGTGCGCGTGCGGCAGCAGATGCCGCAGCGCGATCGAGTCTGGACGGAGGCCGTCGAGGGCGTCGTCGTCCGCTACAGGCAGGCGAAGACCGGCTCGTGGTTCGCCCACGGCCGAGACGACAGGCTCTGGCTCGATCGGCTGGAGCTGCGGCTCGACGATGGCGAGCTGGTGGTCCTCAATCTCGATGGCTACAGCGTGATCGAGCCCGCAGCGCTGTCGGGCTGAGCGCCTCGGGCCGGACGCGCCGCGCCGAGCGGATCGCCCCGACGTCTGCGGGGCGCTGTCATGTCAGCCGGTCGCGACGATGGCCGGCTCCGGGGCGTTCGGACCGATCGAGACCTGCGTCATCGGTTCGAAGCGCCGCGCGGCGGCATGGGCGTTGAGCTCGTCGAGGGTGACGCGATCGACCTCCGCGGCGATCTCCGCGAGCGTCCGCGGGCGGCCGAGGCGGAACTGGTCGCCCGCGAGCGACGCGGAGCGTGCGGCGGTGCTCTCCCCCTGCATCACGAGCTGGCTCTTGAGCCCGACGACGGCGCGGCGGTACTCCGCCTGCTCGACGCCTTGGCGAAGCCGCTCGACCTCCGCGAGGATGACGGCGAGCGTGGTCGAGGCCCGCTCCGGGGTGCTCCCTGCGTAGACGCTGATCATGCCGCGATCGCGGCCGCCCGAATAGGAAGCGCTGACCGAGTAGCAGAGTCCGCGCTTCTCGCGAACCTCGGTGAAGAGCCGTGACGAGCTCCCGCTGCCGAGCACGCGCACCAGCAGCCGCTCGCGCATCGAGGTCGGCTCCGCCTCGCGCGGCGCGTCCCAGGCGAGGGCGAGATGGGTCTGTGCGGTCTGCTCCTCGATGTGCGCCGTCCCGCGCTGCGGAGCGGAGGTCGCGATGGCGGGGGCGCCGCCTCCGCGCCATTCCGAGAGAAGGCGATTGAGGTGCGACTCCACCGAGTCGGGATCGACATCCCCCGCCACGGCGAGGATCGATCCGGCAGGAACAGCGCGCCGCTTCCAGGCCGCGCGAAGCTGTTCGGCGCTGGCCGACTCGAGGACGGAACGGACGCCGTAGCCGTGCCGGTTGAGCGGATGGGGCTGATGCCGCTCCTTCAGGCGCAGCAGCACGAGCAGTTGGGGATCGTCGTCGAGTCCGTCGAGGGCCTGGAGCGCAAGGCTGCGGACGGACTCGAGCGCCGACTCCGGGAGCGCCGGCGCGGTGACCATCGCCGCGATGAGCGGAAGGGCCTCGGCGAGCCTCGATCCCAGCATCGTCGCGCCGAGCTGGATGTGGTGCGAGAAGACCATCGCCGAGCGCTGGACGCCGAGCCGCGCCAGCGCCTCGCTGTGCTGACGGCTGTCGAGTCCGCCTGCGCCGCGAAGGACGAACTCCGCCAGCAGGGCGGCGTGGCCATCCTCGGCGTCGTCGAAGGCAGCCGACCCGACCGGGAGCAGCCACGTCAGCGCCGCCGAGCGCACGCCGGGCATCGCCTCGACGAGGAGGGGCATGCCACATTCGAGCTGACGGGTCGTGATCGGCATGGGCGGTGAGATCGGGGCGCGGCTGGCGGTGCGGGTGCCTTCGCGCGAAGCGGCCGCGCGGCGGGCGTTCAATCGGGCGACGGTATCCGAGACGACGGCGCCGCGTCTCCGCGCGGCCGGAGCGTGCCCGGCGCCTCCTTCCGCGCCGTCGGTCCGAGGCGGTCGATCGACGGTCGAGCGCACTCCAGCGCAGCGCGGATCCTGCTGCGTTCGCCCCAAGCGGCGCTTCACGGCGTCGAAGCTCGCTCCCCTCACGTTCCGCGCGGTCCGGCCTTCGAGGCCCGCGGGGGGCCGTCGGCGCCCCGCGAACGTCGACTCTCCTGCTGGAACGCCGACTGAGGTCGACCGCGCGTCGAAGCTCAGGGGGCGCGACGGGGCGCCGCCGGGGGCGCGACGGGGCGCCACACGGCGCCATATGGCGCCGGACCGCTCGTGCGCCCCGCGCCTTCGGGGTGCCGCTGGCTCCGGGCGGGGCCGCTCGGGAAGCGGGGCAATGGTCGATCGCGACGTCGCGGCGGGGGCGCCTCGCCGGCGGCGAGTCGGTGTCGAGCCGGTGTCGAGTCGGCGCCAGCCACCGCGCGGCGTGCCCATCGCCGGGCGCCGCGGATGCACGGCATCCAAAAAGCGGATGGGACCGGCAGGCGCCGGTCCCATCCGCTACGGATGACACAGAGTGGACAGCGTGGAGAGCCTGTCCGGTTGTTCGAGCCGCCGTCCCCGGCCGACGCCGTCGTCCGGTCGGACGTCGTTCGCCGTCGGGCGGGCGGCTCGGCGGTCGCGTCACATCCCGACGACGGCCTTCTTGGTGGCCTTGCGGCGGGTCTTCTTCGCGGCCTTCTTGGTCGCCTTCTTCGCGGTCTTCTTCGAAGCCTTCTTCGCGGTCTTCTTGGAAGCCTTCTTCGCGGTCTTCTTGGCGGCCTTCTTGGACGCCTTCTTCTTCGCAGCCTTCTTCGCCATGGCTTGGCTCCTGATGCGCACGCGGTGTCGGAGTGGAGTCGGCGGCGACCCGCGTGCAGCATCGCCGCCGTCAGAGTTGTACCTTTATCGGCGGACCATGCAACCGCCCTTCAGGAAATTCCTCAAGAATCTTTCAAGTCCCCCGAGCGCGACCTGCGCGTTGACCCGAGGCCGTTCCGCGCAGAGCGAGGCTCCGCGGTGAGCGCTCCCGGCGACTCGGAGCGCCCCGGCGCCTCCGCCGATGCAGCGTCGATTCGCCTCGCCGTCGTCGGCGCGCGGGGGCGGATGGGCGAGCGCATCTGCGCGCTCGCGACCGCGGATCCGCGCTTCGTCCTCGTGTCGAGGATCGATCGCGAGGAGCCGGCGCGGGAGCCCGAGCCTTCGGCGTCGGAGCCGGGCCTCGACGTGATCATCGACTTCTCCACGCCGGCCGGAACCGAGCGCGCGATCGAGCTCGCGCTCGCGCGCCGCGCCGCGCTGCTCGTCGGCACGACGGGGCTCGACGCGACGATCCGCGACAGGATCGCCGCGCTCTCCGCGCGCGTCGCGGTTCTCTGCGCGGCGAACACGTCGATCGGAGTCGCCGTCCTCGGTCACCTCGTCAGTCGGGCGACCGAACTGCTCGCCGGATGGGAGATCGACATCGTCGAACAGCATCACAGCCGCAAGCGCGATGCGCCGTCGGGCACCGCGCTGGCCCTCGCGGAGGCGGTCGAGCGCGGCGGTGCGAAGCTCGATCGCGGGCGCATCCATGCTGTCCGAGCCGGGGAGATCGTCGGAGAGCACACCGTCCAGTTCGCGGGACCGGGCGAGGTCCTGCGACTCGAGCACGTCGCGATCGACCGCGCCCTCTTCGCACACGGAGCCCTCCGTGCGGCGGCGTGGCTCGCCCGCCGCGGGCCCGGCGTCTACGGCGTCGCCGAGGCGCTCGGTCTTCCCAGGTAGCGGCCGTCCGCCGCGGCGCGGACCATCCGGGGGCTTCGGCTATCATCGCCCCTTCGCTCACTCCGCCTGCGTTCGCTGAACCCCCATGACCCACATCATCGCGGAACCGTGCATTGGGACCAAGGACGCCTCGTGCGTCGAGGTCTGCCCCGTCGACTGCATCCATCCGTCGAAGAACGAGTCGGACTTCACGGGCGCGGAGCAGCTCTACATCGATCCCGATGTCTGCATCGACTGCGGGCTTTGCGTCGACGAGTGCCCGGTGCAGGCGATCTACCCGCAGGAAGACCTGCCCGCGGAGTGGAACCGGTACGTCCAGATCAACGCGGACTGGTACGCGAACCGCAACAAGTGAGCGTCCGGGTCTCGCACGGGTCATGAGCGGAACGCCGCAGAGCCTTCGATCGGACGACCGACCCGCGCCGCGCGAGATCCGCCCGCTGGCGCTCGCGCTGGCGTGGATCTGGCCGGGCCTCGGTCACTTGTCGGTCGGCGAGCGCGCCCGAGGTGTGCGGATCATGGCCGGGCTGCTCCTGCTCATCGCAGGCGGGCTGTTCATCGGCGGCATCGACAGCGTCGACCGCCGCGAGGATCGCCTCTGGTTCTACGCCCAGCTCGGCTGCGGCCCGATCGTGCTCGGCGTCGATGCGCTGAATGTCGCCCTGCTCAAGAGCGCACGCATCGGCCGTCTGCTGCCCGTCCCCGATCCGTCGGGAGGGAGCGCGCCGCGGCTGGTGAGCGACCGCCGCGGGCTGGCGCATCCCAACGAGTTCGGGACGCTCTTCATCGCCCTCGCCGGGCTGATGAACGTCGCCGTGATGCTCGATGCGGGCTTCCGCAGGCATGCCGCGGTCACCGCTGCGGGGTCGGCGCCGTGATCTTCGCCGCACCCGCGGCCACCCTCTCGTGGACGCCCTTCGTCGACCCGTGGCCAGGCGCGCATGACTGGTGGTGGATCACGGTGATTCCGCTCGCGGTGGGAATCGCGATGGTCTACAAGGCGTATCGGCTTCCGGGGCTCGAGCGCTACTGGCGGAGCGTCGCCACGATGTCGATGCAGATCGTGCTCGCGATGATCGCCTTCGCCACCGCGCTTGCGCTGCTCGCGCTCTGGATCGTTCCGCGACTCCCGGCCGAGTGATCCGGCCGCATTCGCTGCGGCGCAGCCCCCGTCCCCCCGGTCCACCCATCCACCCGTCCCCCTGACGGCCCGCGCGCTCACCCTCGAAAGGTCACCGGTCTTCCGGTGGCCCCGTTGATCTCCTTGATGATCGTCATCGAGGCGAAGCCGGCCACTGCGAAGAGCCCGAGCCAGATCGCCGGCGCATCGAGCCCGAGGGCGGCGAGCCATGCGGCGCCGTAGAGGCTCTGCCACATGGCGCCGTACCGGTGCAGCTTCTCCGCCGCGACGCGCCCGGAGACCCCGGCGCTCTTGCGCCGTGCGACCGCGACGAAGGCCACCACCGCGAGGGCAGGCCATGCGAGGCCTGCCAAGCTGCGGCCTTCGGGCCACAGTCCGCCCGCTCCCGCGCGCCACGCGCCAAGTCCGAGGAGCAGCGACGAGAGGGCGAGGTAGCCCAGCACGAGGGCGGCGACCGAGCGCCGAGTCAGCGCGGGGCGCTTCTCTTCGATCACGTAGATCGCCAGCGCGAGTCCGGTCACGTGCGTCGCCACCAGCCAGACCGGCAGCGTGAACGCGAGGCCGGGCTCGGGAATGAACATGTGCGTCGCGTGGATCGCTCCGATCGCCACCAGCCCGATCGCCGGAATGTGCTTGCCCGCGGCGTTGTAGAAGAGGATTCCGGCCGCGACGAGCGCCGCGAGAAGCAGCCCTGCCTCGCCGAAGAAGACCGCCGCGACCATCGCCGCCAGGAGCGAACCGATGGTGACGATCACCGCCTGGCTCGCCTTGATCCGACCCGCAGGAATGGGCCGATCGGGGCTGAACGCGGTGTCGTGCCGCGAATCGAGCAGGTCGTTGAGCGACGCTCCGAAGGCGAAGAGCCCGACCGCGACGATCGCTCCCGCACCCAGCGCCTCCGGAAGCGCATGACGCGGCGCGGAGAGCGGTCCTTCGGGATCGAGGGCGCGCGCCAGCAGGATGACGAACCAGAGATCGCTCACCGCTCCGAAGGCCATCGTCAGCCGCGTGAGCTGCACGGTCGTCAGGAGCCGGATCACGAGACGCCGCACGGCCGCGATGCTACACCTCCGGAAGGACCACCCCCCGGCACCGCCGCCGCCGCGCTTCCTCGCTCGCTCGGGGCGGGCCCGATCGGGACAGGCTCGGTCGCGCTGTCGCGCTGGGGTGCTCGTTCCGCGGTCGCTGGTGCGCGGCCCTCCGGGCCGCTCCTGCTCCGCCGGACTTGCTTCGGACGACTGTCGGCACCGCGGCAGGTCGGCTGCGGCGCGACCCGAGTCCGGCGCCGAGGTGGACGAGAGCGCGAAGGACCATCAGAGGCGGCCTGGAAGGCCGCGCACCGCGAGCGGCCGCGCACCGAAGATGGCCGCGGAATCGGTCATGCATCCGTCGAGCCGGCTTCTTCCCTCTTCGGGTCGGCCTTGATCAGCCGTCGGGACCCGCTACCATCCGCCCTTCGTCGCTCCCGTCCCCGCTGACGCTCTCCGTCATCGGCGCAGACGGGGGCTGTCCCGGGCCATCGCGTCCGGGCGTGTGCGGGTCTCGCCCGCGCCGCCTGAACGGACGGGCCCGACATCCATGGCGCCGGGGCGATCCGCAGCGATTGACGCGGCCCGCCCCCTCTCGGAGCACAACCGGTCATGCCGCAGTCGTCAGGTCCTCACCATGGCTCTCGCGGGGGTTCCCGCGATTCCCGCGATTCCCGCGACGGGGGTTTCGGCGGGAGCTACCTCGGGATTCCCGGCGGTCTCTCGGGCGGGGCGCCGCAGCCGTCGGAGGGTCGCGGCAAGCCCTCCGACGCGTACAGCGACTTCGTGGACTACAAGAACGTCGAGGAGCTTCGCCGGATGATGTCGGCCAACGGCAAGATCTTCTCGCGCAAGCGCCTCAACGTGACTGCCCGCGGCCAGAAGAAGATCGCGGCCGCGATCAAGCGCGCGCGCTTCATGGCGCTGCTGCCGTACACCAGCGCGACCATCTGACCTGACTCCGGCTGACCTGACTCCGGCTGAGCTGACTCCTGCGAGCCCGATCGAGCGCTGGCTGACGCCTGCATTCCGCGCCGCAGCGGCGGTCCCGCGCGCGTCGCCGCAGCAGGTAGTCGAGATCTGGCTTCGGGTCAGGATCGGGTACTGGCTCGGGGTTCTGGCTTCAATCCGACTGCGGCAGGGTCGCCGAGCGGGTGAGCGTCGCGGTGTCGGCCGCCCAGGGCGACGCTCCACCCCCCCGTCGGAAGCTCGTCGGAAGCTCGTCGGAAGCGCGTCAGAAGCGAGCCCGAACGCCAACCCAAGCGAGTACCCGCGCCGCGAGGATCCGCATCCGCAGTCGGCGCAGGCCGTCGTCGTGCCGATCGATCTTCAGCCCGGCGCGCATCCACGCGGAGGCGGAGCGCGGCCGACCGAGGCGCAGCGTCGCCAAGGCGATGTTGTGGTGCGAGCGGACGCACTTTGGATCCAGCCGCAGCGCCGCCCGGCTGACGCGCACGCCGCCGCGGAGGTCGCCGGTCTCGTACTTCGCCAGCGCGAGCAGACGAAGCGTCTCCGCGGTCGGCGCGGTTTCCGCCGCCAGCTCGAGCAGCGGAGTCGCCTTCTCCGGCTTTCCGGCGCGCAGCAGGAGCGAGCCGAATCGGGCCGGGTCGGGGTCGGACTCCTCGGCGTGGCGGAGATCGAGCTCCGCCTGAAGATGCTCCCACGCCTCTTCCGAGCGTCCCAGCGCGAGGAGACACTCGGCGACGTCGAGGTGGATTCCGTCAGCGGCGGGATCGAGCTTCGCCACCAGCTCGTACTCCAGCAGCGAGCGGTCGAGTCTTCCGGTCTGGAGGGCGAGATCGCCCAGTCTCCGGTGCGCCGCGACGTTGGCAGGCTCGAGCTCGAGGATCCTCCGGAAGCGCTCTTCCGCTTCCGCGAGGCGCCCGAGCTGCGCGAGCAGGTTGCCGAAGTCGAACAGGGTCTCGATGTCGCCGGGGTTCTCGCGCAGCTCGCGCCAGTAGAGCTGCACCGCGCGTTCGGAGCGGCCCATTCGTGCAAAGACGCCTGCGAGCCGCGCCCGAAGCCGCGGCAGCGTCGGCTCAAGGCGCATCGCCTCGCGGAGACACCACTCCGCCCGCGCGGTCAGTCCGCGCCGGACGAGGCTCTCCGCGACGGCGGCGAGCGAGCGCGGGCACTCCGTGCACCCTTGGAGGGCGAGATGGAAGACGGTCTCCGCCTCCTCGAGGCGGTCGAGGGCGACCAGGCTCTCGATCCAGATCGCGTAGATCCCGTCATCGTCCCGGCGGAGAAGCGCGGCCCGCTCGAGCAGGGCGATCGCCTCCTCGTGCTCTCCGAGTCCGTGGCTGAGCGCTCCGGCGGCCAGCAGAGGATCGGCCTCTTCGGGCATGAGCTCCGCGGCGCGGCGATAGCACTCGACGGCCTCGGGATCGCGACCCGCGGCCTCGAGCGTCAGCCCGAGATTGAACTGCCACTCGCCGCGGTCCGGCCTGACAGCGAGCGCCTTGCGCAGCTCGGTCTCGGCTTCCGCCCAGCGTCCGCGCTCGAAGTGCGCCATGGCACGAGTCACGTGATCTTCGGCGTCGTGCCAGTTGCTCCAACTGCTCGAGTTGCTCATGGGCGCTCGCGGAACTGATGATCGACGGGGTGCATTCCGATCGCTGAAGCGCGCGGTTGCGGGCGAAACCGGAGGCCGCAACCGACGACCGGTCGATGCCGATGAAGGAGTCGCGGCCGAGAGAGGATCGTGTGCGACGATCCGCTACGATGGCAGCGTCCGTAGTCTCTGCCTCGGCATCGGCCAAGTCCAACCGAAACCCGCCGCTTCGCGCCGAAGGGCGATCTGACCTCCGTCGGCGCGGGGTCCTCGCAGTCCCGACGTTGGCGCTCGGCGGAAGAGGTCCTTCGGCCCTCTGCTCGCCCCCGCACCGGAGTCGCCCGGGGGGTCGCCCCGGGGGGTCGGTCGACGTCCGGCGGAGTGCGGCTGGAGCGCAGTGCGACCTGCGCGGCGCCGAGATCGCCCCGCCGCCGCGGAGTCCAAGGGCGGAGGCTGCCTTCGCGCGACGCCGCACCGCGGGAGGACTGTGTGCGTACGAGCGCCCTCCGGCGACCCTCGCAGCCTCTGGCGAAAGTCATTCGGGCTGCGGACGAACGGACAGGCGAATCTCATCGTCGCCGCAACTCGCCTGTATCACTGCGGATACTGCTTCGTCGCGGCTCCTCGATCTTCGCCTCCCCGCTCGCCCTCGCCTACAAAGCACTTTCGCCACAGGATGCTTGGGGAGCGAGCCCCGCATTCGCCGAGTCGTCGACCCCTGGTCCGAGACCCTTCCGATGCTCCGTGCTGCCCGGTTCATGCTCGTGCTTCCGATGCTCGTCGGAGGGTCAGCGCTCGCGGTCGAGCCGCGCGAGCCGCGCTCGCTGCGCGACGAGCGCGTCCGCGGGAGCGCGGTCGATGCCGACGTGCGCTGGTTGAGCGAGGTGCTCGAGACGCCCTCGGCCCGTCGCGCGGTGCGCGTCGGCGCCGCGGAGCGGCTGCTGGGGTTGCGCGACTCCTCCGCGACTCCCCGCGCCGATGCCGTGGCGGCCCTCCGCGCCGGTCTCGGCGGGACGGACCCCGACGTGACCGCGGCGATCCTCGACGCGATGCGGCAGGTCGAGGAGGTCCCCGCGGTCCTCGCCGAGCCGCTGGCGCGGCTGGCGGGATCTGCACCGGCGGACCTTCTCGACCGGATCAGGGCCGCCGCCGCACGGCTCGACGAGGGCGCGATTCCCGAGCTCGCCGCGATGATCCGAGACCGGGATCGCGAGTTCGCGGCACGGCGCGGCGCCGTGGTCGTGCTCGCGGCGATGCGCCGGGCCTCCAGCGTGGCGGCGATGATCGAGCTGCTGGGCGCGAACTCGGGGACGCCTCGAGAGCTGAAGGCCGCGATCTGCGAGAAGCTCGAGCGAAGTCTCGCTCGGGGCATCGGGGACGATCCGGATCGCTGGGTCGAGTGGTGGCACCAGAGCCAGCTCGACGGAGGGAGTCCCGAAGTCCAGAGCCTCGTGCAGCAGCTTCGCGATCGGGTGATCGAGCTGGAGGCTCAGGTCGGTCGATCGCGGCGCGACCTTGACGAGGTGGCCGCCCGCCTCGCGACGCTCTACGGGGAGATCTTCATCGCGTTGCCTGCCGAGATCCGCATGGACCGCGTCGCGCGGCTTCTCGGCGACCCGCTTGCGCCGGTCCGCGAGCAGTGCCTGAGCCAGGTCGAGCGGATGCTCGCCAACGGCGAGTCCCTGAACAGGGCCGTCGTGAAGGCGGTCGTGGAACGGCTGGCAGATCCGATTCCGCCCCATCGGCTCCGGGCGATCCGGTTGCTTGAGGGGATCGGACGGCACGAGGCATCGACCGAACTGGTCGCGGCCTTCACGTCCGAGGCGGATGACGAGGTCCTCGCAGCCTACCTGCGGCACTTCCAGCGTTTTCCGAACCCGGCAGTCGTCGAACGGTTGGCTGAGCTGCTTGAGCAGCAGCGTCTGAGCGTCGATGCGGCGCGGGCGCTCGTTCGGCTCGCCGAAGATCGGACGCTCGATGAACCGTGGAACGTCGTCCTGCGCGAGCCGGCTCGCCGTTTGGTTGCCGGCCGCGCGAGCGCAGGTGGCGGGGAAGGTCCGGCGACGTCAGCCTCCGGCGAGGCGCCCGACACGGCCCCCTCGGAGCCACCGTCGGATCCCTGGCTCGTCCGCCTCCTCGGAGCGGTCGGCGATGAGCAGGATCTCGTCGACATCGCCGCCCTGCTCTCGTCGCCGGACGCGGCGATCCGCGCCGCTGCCGCAGAGGCGCTCCGCCATCGCCGCCGTCTGGAGCCGCTCGCGCCGATGGCGACGGATCCTGCGGTCTATCCGGCACTTGTCCGCGGGTTGGCCGATCCGCCGGTCGACATCGATCGACTGCGCGCAATCCTCGCAGCGGCGCCGCCCACGCCGCCGCTCGCCCAGGATCGTGACGCCGCGGTGCGCCGCGTGCTCGCGGCCATCGAGCCGCAGCTTCTCCTCGAGGCCGACAACCTGTTGATCCGGTGGGCGAGCGGAGCGGCGGGGGCGACGAACGGCGACCCGGTGGCGAGCGAGCCCGCGCGGGCAGTCAGCGGACTCGACGGGCTCGATCGCGCCCGCAACGAGGGTCTCCTCCGGGTCCCCGACCTTCCCGACGGGGTCATTCCGCCCGCGGCTCGCGGCGAGTTGCTCGCGCGTCTGGCGAGACGGCTCGCGTACACCGGGGAGCCCGCCCGGGCGATCGCGGTGCTCGAGCGCATCGGCACGCCCAGAGCGCCGGAGGTCGAGACGGAGATCGAGCACGTTCGATTCGTCGCCACGGTCCTTGATGGCCGATACGAGGCGGCCAAGGGGATCGATGGATCGCCCCGCCGGTGGCTCGATCTGCTCGCCGAAGTCGCCCCGACTCGACCAGCCGACGCCGTCCGGCTTCAGGCCGCGATGCTCGACCTGGTCGTAGCAGCGATGAACGAAGAAGAACGAAGCAGGTTCGATCAGATTTCGAGCAGGATCGCCTCCGATTCGACCGCCTCGATCGGACCAGCGGCGGGAACCTGACCCGCGCCCGCTGACCCCGTTCGGGGCGTTGGGCCACGTCGTGAAGTTTTTCTCAAGAGACCCGGATCCGCTCCCGAGATCGTCTCGAACAATGGCCTGTCATCCGGTGCCACGCTCACCAATGACGACATCTCACGGGACCTCCCAAGCCACCGGTCACTCCCCCCGGCGCGACGACCTCCCCCCACCCCCACACCGTCGTGCTGAGACCGGTGGTTCTTTTTTTGCCATCTTTTTTCACCTCGCACGGTGTTGCGGGAGTTCCGCGCGATCCCACGGAGCGGAGCAGCGATGATCGGGCGACCGACGATCGCGATCACCAGCGACGGCGACGACGAGCGGTACTTCTCGCGCCGTCCCTACGCCGACGCGGTGGCCGACGCGGGGGGAATCCCCGTCCTCCTTCCGCATCGGGCGGAGCTCGCAGCCGCGTTCCTCGAGCGCGCCGATGGGCTGATCCTCTCGGGCGGCGACGACCCCCGGATGGAGCGCTGGGGCATCCCCACTCACGCGGCGGCGACGCCTGTGCATCCGAGCCGCCAGGCCTTCGAGCTGGCGCTGCTCGACACGGTTGCGCATCGACCGGAGTTCCCGGTGCTCGGGATCTGCCTGGGCATGCAGTACATGGCGCTCCACGCCGGCGGCGCTCTCGAGCAGCATCTCCCCGATTCCTGTCCGACTCACGCTGCGCACTGGGGGCGGGTCACGCACGAGGTGCGCGTCGATCTCGGGCGCGGCGTCGAGCGCGGCGAGGTCCTCAGCCATCACCGTCAGGCTGTCTCCGACGCCGGCTCCCTCGCGATCGCGGGCCGGGCGCTGGACGGCGTCGTCGAGGCGGTCATCGACCCCAGCCGGCGGTTCTATCTCGGCGTGCAGTGGCACCCCGAGCGCACCGGGCAGGGTCGCTTCGGGGCGCAGCTTCTCCGCCGGTTCATCGAGGCCGCCATCGGATGAGCAGTTCACCGAGGCACTCCCAGCACGCGTCCTCGCGCAGGGGGCGCCCGCGCGGGGGATAGCATCGACCCGTCGGGCGATCGAAGCGCTTTCAACGGTCGCTCCGCGCGGTCCGAGCGGGTCGATCTCGCCGAGGTCGAGGCGCGAGGCCGGGCCCGTGGTGGCACGGGCGCTCGCTGCACCGGCTCGCGCCGGATCGGCTCTCTCCGATGCAGGCTCCGCAGAACTGGACTTCGCTGACTGGCTCCCGCGTGCGATTCGACACCCCGCTTCGTTCTGAGCATGAGCGAGCCGCCGCTGCCGCACTTCCCGCGGCGCCGGTCGCGGGGGCCGATCGGCCCGGCGCGCAGCGGTTCGGGAGCATCGCGGGACCGCGCCCGGGCGTCGAGTGGATTCCATACGGCCCGCCCGCGGATGGCGGGACGCCGACGTGCGAGGTCGTCGCCGCCCACGGGCCGGTCGAGCTCGAATACGCCGCGCTCCGCCGCGGCGCCGGCCTTCTGGATGGCGCAAACCGGGGCACGCTGCGGATTCGCGGGTCGGACCGCCGCGACTTTCTCGGGCGGATGATCACCCAGGACCTGCGCGGTCTCGAGCCCGGCAAGGCGGCGGCCGGGTTCTGGCTCAATCGCAAGGGACGCATCGAGGCGGATCTCCTCGTGGCCGAGACCGGCGCGGAGATCCTCGTCGATGTCGATGTGCATCAGGCGAGCGCGACGGCGGCGACGCTGGCGCCCTTCGTGGTGGTCGAGGAGGTCGAGATCGTGGATGCGACGTCGCAGTTCCACCGGCTCGTGCTCCACGGACCGCGGGCTGCCGCCGCGATCGCCCAGGCGACGGGAAGGCCCTTCGCGCTCGAGCGCTTCGCGACGGCCGCGTGCGAGATCGCGGGGGAGCCGGTCCACGCGATCCGGCGCGACGAGACGGGCGATCCCGGATTCCATCTCATCGTTCCGACCGCAGGCGTGCTGGCGGTCTGGCGGGCGCTGCGCGAGGTCGGCGAAGAGCCGCCGCGCCCGGTCGGCTGGCACGCGTTCAACATTGCCCGGATCGAGGCGGGAACAGCGCTGATGAACATCGACTTCGACACCTCCTGCCTGCCGCACGAGTCGGGGATCCTGCGCGAGCGCGTCAGCTTCACGAAGGGGTGCTATCTCGGGCAGGAGATCGTCGCCCGGATGGAGAGCCTCGGTCGTCCTCGACGGATGCTCGTCGGGCTGCGGATCGAGGACGACGTGCTGCCCGAGTCCGGCGGCAACGTCCACGCGATCGTCGACGGCGCGCTGGGAGAGCCCGTGGGCACGATCACGAGCAGCGCGCCGAGCCCGATGCTCGGATCGGCGCCGATCGCCTTCGCGATGCTGCGCGCGTCGCACGTGGCGGAGGGCACGAGGGTGATCGTCACCGGCGAGAATCGCCGCGCCGAGGCGACGGTGGGACCGCTGAGAGCGTGGGGCCGGACGTGAACCAGCTCGCGCGGGAGAGCCTCGCCTGCCTCAGCGTCCTCGCCGAAGCGCCCCCTGCGGGGCAGGGCGTTCCCTTCGTCGTCTCGATCGAAGTCGTGCTCTTCGGGGTGGCGGTGCTGCTGGCGCTCGCCATGGGCGGCTTCTTCGCGGTCGTCCTGCTGCGCGAGGGAGGGCGCGACGGCGACGGGCGCGTTCCCGGCGCGGATGACCAGGAGGGTGCCGCGTGAGGCGCCCCGAGCGGATCGAGATCGTCGAGGTCGGGCCGCGCGACGGCCTCCAGAACGAGTCGGTGCAGGTCGCCACGGCCGACAAGATCCGATTCGTCGACCTGCTCTCCGCCGCGGGCTTCCGCGAGATCGAGGTGAGCAGCTTCGTCAGCGCGCGGTGGATCCCGCAGCTCGCCGACGCCGCCGAGGTCTTCGCCGCGATCAAGCGCGCTCCGGGGGTCACCTACTCCGCGCTGGTGCCCAACGAGGCGGGCCTCGAGCGGGCGCTGGCCGCGGACGTCGGAAAGGTCGCGATCTTCGTGGCCGCGAGCGAGTCATTCAGCCGACGGAACATCAACGCGTCGATCGGAGAGAGCCTCGAGCGGGTCGCTCCCGTCATCCGCGCGGCGGCGGGTGCGCGGATCCCCGTGCGCGGCTACGTGAGCTGCGTCGTCGCCTGTCCCTTCGAGGGCCCGATTGACCCAGGCGCCGTCGGAGCCGTCGTCGGGCGACTGCTCGACCTCGGCGTCGACGAGATCGATCTGGGAGAGACCATCGGCGTCGCCGTGCCGGATGAGATCGAGCGGCTGTACGCCGCCCTGGCTCCGCTGATCGCTCCTGAACGTACGACGCTCCATCTGCACGACACCCGCGGGACGGCGCTGGCCTGCGTCGACCGCGCTCTGGCGCTCGGCGTGCGGAGGTTCGATGCGTCCTGCGCCGGACTCGGCGGCTGCCCGTACGCGCCGGGCGCCTCCGGGAATCTCGCGACGGAAGACCTCGTCTACTTCTGCGAGCGCTCCTCGATCGCCACGGGAGTCGATCGCGCCGCCCTCCGCGCCGCCGGTCGGCACATCGCAGCGGCCCTCGGGAGAACGCCGCCCGGGCGGGTCTTCCGCGCCGAGGAGGGCGCGGAGCAGGGTGTCGGCGGCGGCCCGGTCGCGCCGCGGGCCGACGCGCCGCGATGACACCCTGACGTGGATCCGGCCGGTGCGCCACTGCGCCGGTCCCTCGCGCTGAGGCGCTGCGCAGAGGCCGCCTACGGCGCCGGTTCCGCCGGCAGGTCCGCCGGGCCGAGGGTGATCGAGTCCTTGCCCCGCCGCTTCCCGCAGAGCGAGCGCAGGTCGGCGGCGGCGAGCAGGGTCGCCGGATCGGCGCCGTCGTCGGGAAAGCGGGCCAGGCCCGCCGAGATCGTGATCGGGCCGAGGCCTCCCTCGCCGAGCTGAGGCAGGTCGAGCGAACGGACCCCGTCGACGAAGCGCCGCGCGACCTGCTCGACCGATTCGATCACCGCCATTCCTTCGCTCCGCGGGCTGGTCGGATCGGCGAAGACGACGACGAACTCATCGCCGCCGATCCTGAAGACGCGGTCGCCCTTGCGAATGACCCCGCGCAGCAGCGCCACGGTCTCCCGGAGCACTTCGTCGCCCGCGGCGTGTCCGAATCGGTCGTTGTAGCGCTTGAAGTCGTCGAGATCGAAGACCATCAGCGGAAGCGCTCGCTCCCTGACCCGGGCCGACTCGAGCGCCGCTGCCAGGAAGCGATCGAAATCGCGGCGGTTGCCGGCGCCGGTCAGCGGGTCCTCGTGCGCGAGGCGATCGAGCTCGCGGATGCGCGCTTCGGCTGCGAGCCACGCTCCGAGCGACTCCGCCCAGGCCGCGAGCGCCTCGGGCGAGAGCGACGCGGAGGCCAAGTGGCCGATGGGCGTGCCGGCGCCAGTGACCGTCGCGAGGCGCTCTCCGGCCGCCCGCTCCTCCGGCGCGCGGATGAACCTGAGGCCGGCCCCCGCGGCAATCGCGGCGAGCGGCGCAAGATGAGCCGCGATCAGGGCGCCATCGCCATGAAAGAGGGCCTCGGCCAGCGCGGGCGAGGGAGGCTGCGGAAGCGGAGCCGGAGGGTCAGCCGGATGCTGCGCTGGAGGATGGTTCGGTGTGTTCGTCAAGGGGCGGCGTGCGGACCATCCGTCACGGGCGTCGAGATGCGCGAGGGCGGTCGCGCCGCCCGGCCAGTCGCCGCGGGCGCAACCCCGGCGGTCAGGCGACGAGCAGCCGCGCGATGATCGCGGCGGCGTCGCTGGGGGGCTGCGCCGCCAAGGCCTCGCGCATCCGCTCGCGCCGCGCGGAGGTTCGCAGGAGGCTCTCGAGGACCGGCTGGAGCGCCGCGAGATTGGCCGCGGGGTCGAGGCGATCGGTCTCGACGACCGCGCCTCCGCGATCGACCATCGGCTGGGCGTTCAGGCGCTGGTGCTGATCGCGGTGATGAGGGTACGGGAGGAAGATCGTCGGAACCGCATTGGCGGCGGCTTCGGCGACGGAGTTCGCCCCCGCCCGGCTGATCGAGAGGTCGGCTGCGCCCCACGCGAGGCCCATCCTGTGGAGGAACGGCAGGACCACCGCTCCGATGGATGCGCTGCGGTAGCTCGAGATCAGGTCCTCGATCTCGCCGCTTCCGGCGAGATGCAGGACCTGCCAGCCGCTGAGCAGATCGGGGCGCCGCCTGGCGATCTCGACCATCAGCGCATTGAGGCTCGCGGAGCCCTGCGAGGCGCCGGTGACCAGAAGTGTCGGGGTCGCCGGATCGAGCGAGAGCCGGGCGCGGCACTCCGCGGGATCGCCCGGAGCGACGGCGAGGCGCCGCAGCGGCATCCCGACGATGGCGCCGCCCGAGCGCGAGATCCTGCGGAGGAACCCGGGATCCTCCGGCGTGGGCACCGCCGAGAGCACGCGGTCGCTCCGCCGCGCCATCCACCGGTTCGCGCGGCCGGGGCGCGCGTCGAGGTTGACGAGCGTCACCGGGATCCGCCGCCGTGCCGCAGCGGCGACCACGGGAGCGGCGACGAAGCCGCCCAAGGCGACCACCTGAGCCACGCAGGCGCGATCGAGAATCGCCTCGGCATCGCGGCGGGCCCGGCGAAACGCGGCGATGAACCGGGCCGCCCGCAGCGGATGCAACGAGAACGGCAGCGCCGGGAGGGCGACGTGATCCGCGCCGGCGTCGCGCAGCATCGTCTCGTCGATCGCCCGCTCGGAGCAGAGAAAGATGCTTCGAGAGTCAGGAAGGAGCTCGCGCAGCCGCTCCGCGATCGCCAGGCCGGGGCTGATGTGACCTCCGGATCCTCCGCCGGCGAAGGCGATCACCGGCGCGGCCGCACCGGACGCCTTCGCCGCGGTGCGGTCGACCCGGAACGACTCCGTCGATCCCGATTCCACGGCGCTGCTCATCGCAGTCCCGGCTCCGCCGCGAACGGATCGAGCCCGCTCGGGTCGCGTTCCGTCTCCGCCCGCGGGACTGGCTCATCGATCGCGTCGACCATCCCGTCCTCGGCGTCCTCGGCTTCTCCCTCGGACTCCGCGGCCGCGGAGTCGCGGTCGATCGAGAGCATCAGCCCGATCGAGAAGGCGGTCAGCAGCCAGCCGCTGCCGCCGCGCGAGAGCAGCGGCAGGGCGATGCCCTTGGTCGGCGCGAGGCCCGTGACGACGAAGAGGTTCATCAGGGCCTGAAGTCCGATCGTCAGGATGATCCCGAGCCCCAGCAGCCGCGCGAACGGGGTCCCGGCGCGGCGGAGGATCCCCAGCCCGCAGAGCAGGAGGATCGCGTACAGCGCGATGATCATGAGGGCGCCGGCGGCGCCGAGCTCCTCGCAGACGATGGCGTAGATGAAATCGGTCGTGTCCTCCGGCAGATAGCCGAACTTCTGGACGCTGTTGCCGATGCCGCGCCCCGAGATGCCGCCGCCCGCCACCGCCGCGATCGACTGGATGACGTGGTACCCGCGACCGGCCGGCTCTTGGAAGGGATCGAGGTACGCGAGGATCCGATTCACCCGGTAGGGGCTGGTGACGATCAGGATTCCGATCCCGGCGAGCGCCGGGGCAGCCAGCCCCGCAACGTAGCGGAGTCGGCATCCTGCGGCGACCAGCATCGCCACACAGACCGCAAAGACGAGGACTGCGGTCCCGAGATCCTCGACGGCGATCAGGCCGCAGACGACCGCGGCGATCGCGATCGGCGGAAGGAAGCCATCGCGAAGCCGGTGCAGCGTGCCCGCCCGGCGGCAGCAGTGCCACGCGACCACGATCGGGAGCGCCCACTTGGCGAACTCGCTCGGCTGGAAGGTGAAAAGCCCGAGGTTGATCCAGCGGTGGGCGCCCTTCTCGGCCTTCCCGATCACCGGCAGATGCACGGCGAGGAGCAGGACGATCATCCCGATCACGAGCCAGGGGATCGGAGAGAGGCCGCCCCGGAGGGTGTAGAGCCGGTCGACCGGAACGATCGAACCCAGCCAGAGCATTCCCAGCGCGAGGGCCGCGTAGAGCGCGGGTCGGCCGAGCAGGATCCCCTCCAGCGTGAGCGGCGTCGCGGCATCGAGCTCAAGCCCGGCCGAGGTGACCATGACCACGCCCGCGACCAGCAGCGCAAGCGCGCAGAGTGCCATCCCGTGACCGAGGCGCATCGTCTTGGGAAGATCGGCTCGCGAGCGCTCTCACCGATAATCTGCGGAGATCCGTCGTTCGCGGGCGCCCGGGGCGCCCGGGGCGCCCGGGGCGCGTTTCGGCGCCGTCGCGATAGCATCGCGGCCGTGCGCGTCTACCTTGAGACCTTCGGCTGCCAGATGAACGAGCTCGACAGCGAGCTGGTGCGCGGTCAGCTCGAAGCGCTGGGCTATCGGTTCGTTGCCGAGGATCGCGATGCCGATGTCGTCCTCTACAACACCTGCTCGGTGCGCGAGCAGGCGGAGAACAAGGCGCTGAGCCGGATCGGGCTGATCGGCAAGCGCAAGCGGGCGGGGGCGAGCGTGATCCTGGGCGTCATCGGCTGCATGGCCGAGCGGGACGGGATCGACATGCTGCGGCGCCATCCGCAGATCGACCTGCTCTGCGGTCCGGGCGAGCTCGACAAGCTCCCGCTGCTCATCGACAACGCCGCGCGCACGACGCGCGCCGCCGAGCGCGACGGCCCCGCAGGGGCCGGGAGCCGGGACCTCGCGGAGGTCGTTGCACTCCAGGGCAACCGGAATCGCCGGTCGAGCACGCTCGCAGCGGCCTCGGACGATCTGGAGCTGCTCGATCTCGCCCGCGCGTTCGACCCGGAGCGCGCCGCCGCCGGCGGCCGCGCGGCCTACGTGCGCATCACCCGTGGCTGCAACAAGTTCTGCACCTATTGCGTCGTTCCGCAGACGCGCGGGGCGGAGGTGCACCGGCCGCCCGACCACATCGTCGAGGAGTGCCGTCGCCTCGCCGACGCGGGGGTCGTCGAGGTCACGTTGCTCGGCCAGACGGTCAATCACTATCTGTATGTCCACGGAACAGCGGTCTCGGTCGACGGCCGCGAGCTCGCGCAGATCGGCCCGGGGGCGGCGGCATTCAGGGGTCCCGGCGCGGTCGCGGCGGGGCGCCGGACGACGACCTTTGCCGACCTGCTGCGGCGGATCCATGAAGAAGTCCCGGCGATCGCCCGGCTGAGGTTCGTCACCAGCTATCCGCGCGACTTCGGCGACGACATCCTCGAGGTCATGGCGGCCTCCCCGCGAATCTGCCGGTACCTGCACATTCCGCCCCAGTCCGGGTCGAACCGGATTCTGCGGCTGATGAACCGGGGCTACACCGTGGAGGAGTACTTCGAGTTCGTCGAGCGGGCCCGGGCGCGCCTTCCCGACGTGGGGCTCTCCGGCGACATCATCGTGGGATTCCCGACCGAGCAGGAGGAGGATTTCGAGGCGACCGCGGCGCTGCTCCGGCGGGCGCGGTTCAAGAACTGCTTCATCTTCAAGTACTCGCCAAGACCCGGCACCGCGGCGATCGACCGGTTCGCCGACGACGTCCCCGACACGGTCAAGCGGCGGCGGAACAACGAGCTTCTGGCGATCCAGGCCGAGATCGGGGCAGCGGTCAATCAGGAGTCGGTCGGCCGGAGAGTGGACGTCTTCGTCGAGCAAGTGAGCGAGCGGCAGTCGAAGGCCGATCGGAGGCGCGCAGGCGGAGCTGAGCGCGGGGTGGGCGCCGTCGACCTGACCGTCCGCGGGCGTCCCTCGGCGAGCGCGCGTGGCTCGTTCGACGATCGAGGCGACCCGAGCGACTCGGTCGGGACGATCCAGATGACCGGCCGGACGTCTGCTGACCTCATCGTGGCCTTTGAGATTCCCGCTGAGTCCTCTCCGGCGGAGTGGCTCGGCCGGATCGTCCCCGTCCGCATCAATGCGGCCAGCCAGCTCACGCTCCAGGGCACTCTTGATCTGGCTCATGGCGGTTTCGACTCAGGGAACGGCGGGGAACCGCCGCGTCCCGCAGTCCCCGAGGACGGAGCACGGCACGCAGACCGAGAGCGCGCGAGCGCGGCGCGGGCCGACTCGTGAAGAGACCCCGAACGAACCCTTACGAAATCCTGGCGAGGCCAGTTCAGGATGAAGTCGAGCAGCCAGTCCCCTCTGGCCGTGCGCCCGATCTGAGTCTTCACGCTTCTGACCGGTTATAAGACCATCACTCCTGAGCGCCGAATGGTGTTCGGAATGTGTAAGGTCCATCGAGCTGCGTTCAGGAGCGACTGGCCCGAGATTTTCGTGGCGAAATCGTCCCCCTCCCTTGACGTTCCCTGCGGACGCGGTATGTTGACGCTCTGAAGTGAGGGGCGTACCTCGCCGCGAGGGCGGTGAGTGCGTCTATCCAGGTCGCTCTCTAGAGACTCTAGAAGAAAGGTCCATTTCTTATGAAGAACTTCGTCATCGCGAGCCTCGGCTCGCTCGTCGTCGCGGGTGCCGCGACGGCTGCCTTCACCGGCGTCGCCGTGAACGAGTACGCCGTCGGCGACAAGTGCGTCGCTGACATCTACATGACGTTCAACGGCACGAACGGCCTCGCCGACGTGCTCCTGAACATCTACAACGTCCAGTTCTCGATCGAGGGCGGCTTCGGCGTCCTCGTTCACAACAACCTCGTCCCGGGTCCGAGCTGGTCGCCCCAGTTCGTCACCCCCGGCATGGAGAACATGGACACCTTCGTCACCATCGGTGGCGCGGCTGGCTTCAACAACAGCACCCAGGCCGATCCGAACTGGGGCGGCGCCGGCTTCAACCAGGCCGGCATCCCGGCCCTCGCCGGCTGGTTCAACAGCAACCCGCCGAACCTCCAGGGTCAGTCCTCGTTCGTCGACATCTCGAACCTCATCGGTTCGAAGACCTACACGGGCGCCGCGACCTTCGTGATGCGGCTCGTGGTCAACGCTGCTGACGTCGGTGACGCCGGCCTTGCGGTCTCGTTCTCCGGCTCGCTGACCTACAACCAGGGCCTCGGCACCACGCCGATCCAGCCGAACTTCTCGTTCGAGAACAACCTCTGGGCAATCCCGGCTCCTGGCGCTCTCGCTCTCCTCGGCCTCGCCGGCCTCGCTGGCGGCCGCCGTCGTCGCGCGTAATCGCTCGCCGACTCGGTACTCCTGCCGAACGTCAGCGATTTCGCTGACCTAGACAAGTATCCAGCACCGCGATCCGCAAGGGTCGCGGTGTCGTTTTTGCCCTCCGGTGTGGTCCGAACTGGGAGCCGGTCGTTCGCCGCTCGCCCGCGACAGCCTCGAGCCCGAGTGTCGTACGTGGCGTGTCCAGCCGAACTTCCGTAAGGACAGGCGGTCTCGTCGACAACCCCGAGGCTCCGAGCACTCCAGGGCCCCTTGGGTCCGTCGCGAGGCGGACGGAAGGGGATGTTCTGCAAGGCGAAGCGAAGCAGATGGGGCGCCGGTGGGCCCGCTGCGGGCCATCAAGCACTGGATGCGAGCTTCGACGCAGCAGACCGCCGCTTCCGGACGCCGCAGCAGGAGACAAGGGGCGCTGGAGTGCTAGGACATTCACGTCAGAACCGCCCGGGGCCGATAGATCTGCTTCTCAGAGGGCCCGGGGCCGCGCACGGTCTCCGCGCGCCGTGTTGATCCGTCCGCGTGGACGGCGAGCGCGTCGGTGATCGTGACCTTCGGCGGCCCCGGCAGAAGGGTCCAATCTTCATGAACCAGATGCTCATTGCGGGTCTCGGCTCGCTCGTCGTCGCGGGTGCCGCGACGGCCGCCTTCACCGGCGTCGCGGTGAACGAGTACCAGGTCGGCGACAAGTGCGTCGCCGACATCTACATGACGTTCAACGGCACGAACGGCCTCGCCGACGTGCTCCTGAACATCTACAACGTCCAGTTCTCGATCGAGGGCGGCTTCGGCGTCCTCGTTCACAACAACCTCGTCCCGGGTCCGAGCTGGTCGCCCCAGTTCGTCACCCCCGGCATGGAGAACATGGACACCTTCGTCACCATCGGTGGCGCGGCTGGCTTCAACAACAGCACCCAGGCCGATCCGAACTGGGGCGGCGCCGGCTTCAACCAGGCCGGCATCCCGGCCCTCGCCGGCTGGTTCAACAGCAACCCGCCGAACCTCCAGGGTCAGTCCTCGTTCGTCGACATCTCCAACCTGATCGGCAGCAAGACCTATCAGGGCGCCGCCACCCTCGCGATGCGGCTCGTCGTCAACGCCGCGTCGGTGGGTGACGCCGGCCTTGCGGTCTCGTTCTCCGGTCAGCTCACGTTCAACCAGGGCATCGGCACCGCGCCGGCCCAGCCGTCGTTCTCGTTCCAGAACAACCTCTGGGCGATCCCGGCTCCTGGCGCTCTCGCTCTCCTCGGCCTCGCCGGACTGGTCACCCGTCGTCGCCGGGCGTGACCGACCCTTGGATCTGCCTCGGCGGCTTGAGCGCCCGAGGCTGACCTCCGGCGCCGATGCACGCGCCGGCTTCAAAGAGTCTCCAGCGCCGCGACCCCCTCGGGTCGCGGCGCTGTGCGCGCCGCGACGCAGCGGTGCTGCTCGGACCCGTCGTGCCGTGGCGGACCGTGGGATCTCCGATCTCACAGGTGCCGCGAGCGTTGGCGACGCGGAGCTGCACCGTGCGGACGAGGCGCCGCGAGCCCTCGAACGTGAGCATGTGGAGCCAAGCGGACGGCGTGCGACCAACGCAGCCGCGGAGCCAGCAGTGAGGGCGGCAGAGCTGGCGGAGGGAGCGTCTGAGGGCGCCGCTGGGACCCGGAGGGCGTCACCGGGAGTTGGAGCGCGTCGCGTCGCGCTGGAGAGCGTCGCCGGGAACTGGTTGGCGCCGCAGGGCGTCGCCGCCCCAGGGGGAACAGGGAGGACAGGGGGAACCGGGGGAACAGGGGAAACCGGGGGCGCGGGGGGTGTGCGGGCGGCCGCGGGGGTCGACGGCCGCCGGCGTCGGTCGGGACCCAGTGGAGACCAGCGGCGCTGGGAGGCTGGCGCCGCGCCCTTCGGTCGCGCCGGGGGCGCATCCGGCTGATCCAGTCGTCCGGACTCGGGTGTGGCGAGGCGTGGGAGCGTGGGCGGGTGGGGCGGCGCGGTTCCGTGAGTGCTCGCAAACATTTTCCAATCTAACACTTGCGTCCGATCATGGCAGCTCGTTCGGAGCGCTTCTCGGGCCGCGGCGGATCCCGGTCCGAGCGGCGCCGGCGCCGAAGCCGCGGTCACGGAGTTTGGGCACTTTCGGCGATTTTCGTCTTTCTACTTGCCTCGCCGCCTGAGTCGGAGCACGATGGCCTTTCTCGCCCAGCGTTCGTTCCGCCCCGACGAGTCGGGGCCGGAGCAGAGCTGGCTCGTGCGAACCACACCAAGTCCAAGTATTCCGCTCTGCGGAAGGAGACCATCAGGTGAAGAACAAGTACGTGTTCGGCGGCGTCGGGCTGGCGTCTGCCGCGGTCCTGCTGGGTCAGATGAGCGCCTCGGCGCTTCCGGGCGGCAACGAAGGCGGCGTCGCGATGATCGGGCCCGACGTCATCGTCGGGTCCCTCCCCGCGATCGGGAAGTTCGCGAGCGTCGGCGGCTTCACGCCGTACTCGATTGCGACGACGTCGTGCAACATCGGCGATCAGAACCTGAACTGGTTCCAGAACAACAACCTGCACCCGGTGATCGCCCAGAACATGTACCGCCTGAAGAACGGGCGCTTCGAGCAGATCGGCATGAGCTGGCTCAAGCACGGGTTCTGCGCCCTTCAGCAGACCCTCTGCGGACCCTGCATCCCGGCGGGCGGCGGCTGCTACTTCCTGCTCGGGATCGGCTGCTCCGATCCCTACGACGCGCAGCTCAACGGTCAGCAGAGCAACCTCGGCCCGCGGTCGCAGGTCAACGCTTCGACGGGCGTCTTCCCCTATCCGTGGTCGGCCCCGGCCGTCCAGAACTCGCTCAGCCGTCGCCTCGTCGTCAACAACGACGACTTCAACCCGGCGCTCAATGTCGGAGCGCTCTACTTCGGCGAGGGCATGTACGTCACCCAGGACGACGCCGCGGCGGGCAACGCGATGAACAACGCGTCGTACCGGCGGATCCTCGTCGGGTCGTTCAGCGGCGGCGGCTACAACCTGAGCTTCACCGGCGCCACCGCGCAGCAGAAGCCCGCCATCGCGGCCTGGCGCGACTTCGATCCCTCGGTGACCAACGTCAACCTCGACGTTCCGAGCGACGGTCGCTTCGTCGTCGCGTACAAGGTCACGGACATCGGCAACGGCATGTGGCGCTACGAGTACGCCGTGCAGAACCTCAATTCGCACCGCTCGGGCCAGTCGTTCTCGCTCCCGATCGCCGCGGGCGTCGAGGTCACGAACGCGGGCTTCAAGGGCATCAATCACCACTCCGGCGAGCCCTACTCGACCAGCGACTGGGACATCGCCATCACCGATGGCGGCGCGATCACCTGGTCGACGCAGACCTTCGCCGAGAACCAGAACGCCAACGCGCTGCGCTGGTCGACGCTCTTCAACTTCTGGTTCGACGCCAACAGCGCGCCTGAGGCCGGCGTCGGCGAGCTCGGCCTCTTCCGCCCCGGCGCTCCGACCGAGATGACCTTCGCGGCGATGGTGCCGACGGCGGTCTCGACGTGCGCCCCGGCCGACCTGAACTGCGATGGCATGGTCGACGGCGCCGATCTCGGCATCCTGCTCGGCGCGTGGGGAACTCCCGACGCCGACCTGAACGGCGACGGTCAGACCGACGGCGCCGATCTCGGCATCCTGCTCGGCGCCTGGGGTTGAGCTCCCCGGCCGTGCTGTCGTCATGCAACCATCCGCACCGCCCGGCCGCCTTGGCCGGGCGGTGCCCCTTTCAGGCCGTTATCGGCGCCTGCGAACGCTGATCCGGGCCGCAATCCACGTGGGTTCGGCGCCGCTTTCGCCCAACTTCGAGATCCGCTCGAACCCCTGCGGAACCCCGGAACGAAGAGTGTTCCGCCGCGTCTGACCCGCCTTGGTCGCCGTCGAGAGAGCGGCGGCCTCGCGCCGGCGAGTCTTCGCCGAGCCCCCGCAGCGCCGAGCGTTCGGTGCCGCATCCATCCACAGGCCCGCTCCCGGGCCAGTCGGCGTCCTGTCCTGCCCGCCCGGCTGACTTCCGCCGCAGGTCGCGAGGACCCGCCGACCAGTCCAGACGTTCGAGAGGAATCCCCAATGTCTCGCGTGTCTCGATCGATCCGATCGACCTGCTCGCTCTTCGTCGCTTCGACGATCGCGGCGGCGCTGCCGCTCGCAGCGGCGCCGTTTCATGTCCCTCCTCCGGATGCCGCGACGATCCGATCGCTCCCCGAGCATCGGGTGGCGTCGCTGCTGCTGCCCGAGGGAATGCCTGATCACGTGAACGTGGTGGTGGATCTCGGGGGAGAGCCCGCGCTCGCCAGCCTGACCCGCGCGAGCGTGCGCTCCGCGGACTTCGCGGTGCTTGTCGACGTCGGCGGCGGTGAGCTTGTCTCGATCGAGCCGCCGCCCTCCCGCGTCTACCGCGGAGTCCTGCTCAACGAGCCCGGCTCGGCGATCGCGGGCACCCTCGTCGACGGTCGCCTCACCGCCATCGTCGAGCGCGCCGACGGCGAACGCTGGCACGTCGAGCCGCTGGCGAACCTCATCGTCGGGGCTGGCCCCGCCGAGCACGTCTCCTATCGGTCGCGCGACGTCCCGGCGGTCCCGGGGTCGTGCGGAAACGACCTGTACGACCTCGCGAAGCCGATGCTGCCGGACGAGCTGGGCGGGGACGGGGACGAGGGCGGAATCGCCGGAGACCCCAACTACATCGTCTCCATCGGCATCGACGCGGACTTCGAGTTCTTCCAGAAGAACTCGAGCAACGTCACGGCGACCATCAACGACATCGAGTCGGTGATGGCCCAGGTCGACTTCATCTACGACCGCGACGTCGCGATCAAGTACGAGATCTCGACGATCATCGTGCGCTCGACTTCGGACGATCCCTATACGTCGAACGACGCGGGCACGGCGCTCTGCGAGTTCAGGAGCACCTGGAACACCGCGCCCGAGGTCTCGATCCAGCGCAACCTCGCCCAGTTCTTCACCGGCAAGAACCTCGCGGGAACCACGCTCGGTCTCGCGTGGCTCGGCGTCGTCTGCAACCAGTCCGGATTCGACTGCGGCTCGTTCGGCAATCTCGCGTACAGCGTCGTCGAATCGAAGTACGGCGGAGCGACCTTCGGCGGGCGAGTCGCCCTCTCCTGCCACGAGATCGGCCACAACTGGCAGGCGCAGCACTGCAACGGCCAGACCCCCTGCCACATCATGTGCGCCAGCCTCGGCGGCTGCAACGGGATCAACGGGGCCAACCTGAAGTTCGGCCCCTTCGAGCAGGGCCAGATCGTCGCGTACCGCAACGCGGTGACCTGCGACCTGCTCCTCCAGCCGGCGCTGGAGCTTCCCTTCCTCGAGACCTGGCCGACGGCGACCATCAACACCGGACGCTGGATCTTCAACAAGGGCGGGATCGCGAGCACCGCCTCCACGAACCCGCCCAGCCCGACGCGCGCGCTGAACCTCGACAGCACCGGGTCCGGCCCCTATCAGGACGACGAGATCCGCAGCAACTTCATGCTGCTCGCGCCGTATGCGGCACAGCCGGTGACGCTCTCCTACTACACCCAGCACAAGGGCGTCGAGGCGGGCAAGCAGCTCTTCGTCGAGTACTTCAACAACGCCCAGAAGTGGACGGTGATCAACGAGATCGTCTCCAACGGCGTCGACCAGAACACCTTCGTCTTCCACAGCCACCTGCTGCCGGCGAACGCCAAGCACAATCTCTTCAGGCTGCGGTTCCGCGTCGACGGCACCCAGGCGGACGACGACTGGTACATCGATGACATCAAGGTCGACACCATCGAGCCGCCGTCGAACAACGACTGCTCGACAGCGACGCTGATCACCAACGGCGTGTACGCGTGGGACAGCACGAACGCGACGACCAGCTCGCCGCCGCCGCCCGCCGCCTGCAACGAGGCCAATGGCCAGGCGATCGCCAACGACCTGTGGTTCCGCTACGTGGCGGACTGCACGGGGCTGCTGACGATCACGACCTGCAATCTCACCGCGATCGACACGCGGCTGGTCGTCTACTCGGCGCAGTTCGGGTGCCCGCTCGCGAACACCGTCGCGCTGGCGTGCAACGACAACTCGCCGGGCTGCGCCTCCGGCTCCTCGCAGCTTGAGGTCTTCGTCTTCCAGGGCCAGGAGATCATCATCCGCCTCGGCGGCGTCACCGGCGGCGGCACCGGACAGCTCGCGGTTCAGTGCGCCTGCCCGGACAGCGATGGCGACGGCGTCTGCGACGCCTTCGACAACTGCCCCTCGGTGCCCAACCCCGATCAGTCCGATCGAGACGGCGATGGAGTCGGCGACGCCTGCGACAACTGCCCCGACACGCCGAACCCGGATCAGGCCGACTCGAGCGGCGACGGAATCGGCGATGCCTGCGACAACTGCCCGGGCGTGGCCAACCCCGATCAGCTCGACAGCGATGGCGACGGCGTCGGCGATGCCTGCGACATCTGTCCGGACGTGGCCAATCCCGATCAGCTCGACAGCGATGGCGACGGGATCGGCGACGAGTGCGACAACTGTCCGTTCGTGTTCAATCCCGACCAGACGGATACGAGCGGCAACGGCGTCGGTGACGCCTGCGAGCCGGTGGCTTGCCCGGCGGACCTGGATGGCAACGGGGTCGTCGACGGCGCCGACCTCGGCCAGCTCCTCGGAGCATGGGGAACGGCCAATCCCGCGGCCGACCTCAACGGCGACGGCATCGTCGACGGCGCGGACCTCGGCATCCTGCTGGGGGGCTGGGGAAGCTGTTAGCAGTCTCTGGCATCCGTCGCGCTGGCTGCGGGCGAGCAGGAGGCTGATTCTCCGTGTCACCGCATCCCGACTCCGTCCCCCGAATCTGTTCTGGACGGGTGGGGCACCTCGGATCTCCCTGATCTCCCGCCTCCTGCTCGCCCTCGCTTCCCAGCGCACCGTCGCCACAGATTTCTCGGCGTGCAGACCCTCGACAGGTCGCCCATGAAGATCCGATAATCGTTCTGATCGAGCCTCCCAGCTCGCCGAAGACGATCAAGTCACGCGACGCCCCCCGCCCTTGGCGGGGGGCGTCGCGCGCTTCGCCGGTCGCACGGACGCACAGGTTCGGGCGAATGGGGAGGAGCGGCTGCGGCGCTCTCGACGATCTGCCTGATCGCGCCGCGAACGGTCTCTTGAATCCCGAAGCGGTGTCGGCGATGATGCACTCTGCGCAAGCGGACGCCGAACCCCATGGCGGCCGCGTCACTCTGTGAATGGGGAACACCCCGCAAGGAGGAATTGAGTCATGAGACTCGGCAACGGAAGCGCGATCCTCGCGCTCTCGGCGACTGGCCTGCTGGTCGCCGGATCGGCTCTCGCAAACACCCCATGTCCGCCCGGCTCGGTCGTTCAGAACGACGCCTGCGGCGGCGTCGACCCGGATCCGAACGGCGGCTGCAACTTCGCCCCCGCGAACTTCCAGGATCTCGGGCTTCTCACCACGTCGATCACGATCTGCGGCACCGTGGGCACCGTGCTCCCGACGGCCCGCGATCTCGACTGGTACACCTTCGAGCTCAACGTTCCGTCCCGCGTTCAGGTGACGACCTCGAAGGCCCCCGGCCTCTTCACGATCTTCGTCCGCAACGGCTTTGACTGCAACACCGCTGTCACCGTCTTCGCGGCCCAGGCGACCTCGACGCCGGAGCTCGTCCTCCCCGCCGGGACGCACACCCTCATCTTCACGGTCAACGCCTTCGCGCCGGATGGACCGGTCTGCGGCGTCGACCCGAACGGCTACACCGCCACGGTGGCCGTGACCGGCACGCTCGATCCCGCCTGCGGCGGCACCGAGAGCTGCGTCGAGGTGCACGCCTCCGGCGGGTGCAGCAACCTCGCCTGCTGCGACACGGTCTGCCAGTTCGATCCGAGCTGCTGCGACTCCTCATGGACGAGCGACTGCGTCGACCTCGCGGTCCAGCTCTGCGGCCTCTTCGTCTACGTGTGCAACTCGCCCGGCGGCGCTCCCGCGAACGACTGCGCGACCAGCCCCGCCACGATCGCCTGCGGCGCGACGGCCGTTGCCTTCAACACGACGTTCGCCGGCACCGATGGCCCCCCGAACACCCAGTGCGCCTACGGCAAGGACATCTGGTACATCACCCAGTTCAACGAGGTCGGCGGCGGCGAGCTCGAGGTCGTCGTCAACACCCCGGGCTGGGACTCGACGATCGCGCTCTACGCGCTCGGCGCCAGCCCGGCGTTCGATCCGAGCGATCTTCCCAATCTCTTCATCGGCTGCGTCGACATCTTCGCCGCTGGCGGTGAAGGCCTCGTCCTCATCGATGCCGCCGAGGGTGAGTACTACCTGATCCAGGTCGCCGGCTTCGATCCCGGCACCGGTCCGGAGTTCGGCACTGGCGACATCAACGTCGCCTGCCGTCGCCTGATCGCGAACACCGGCAACACCCGTCCGGTCCAGTTCGATGCGACCAACCAGGGCAACTTCGCCGGCCTGACCAACCTCGGCCTCTCCTCCGGGTTCCTCAACGCCGCGAACCCCCAGCGCTGGTACGCCACCCCGATCACCATCAGCGATCCGGGCCCCGGCCTCGACTGGCTCGTCACCTCGATCAACGTCTACGGCTTCTCGCCCGCCGGCGTCCAGAACGACGCGCTCGAGTGGAAGATCTGGTGCCGCACCGATCTGCTTCAGCCTCCGACCACGCTTCCCGCGGAGTATGAGGGCGCCCAGGTTCCGTTCCCGACGCCGTACGACATCGCCGGCGGCGCCGCCAACGAGAACCACGAGATCGTCATCAACCAGGTCATCCCCGCAGGCGACTACTGGCTGACGGTCTACGCGTCGAACAACACCGGCGGCGCGCTGCCGTCGAACTTCGCCTGGTTCATCAACCCGCCGGATGGAATTCCGATCTTCGGTCCCAACGGCGTCCAGGGCTGGCGCTCGGTCACCTTCCCGCCGCCGCCGGGTGGCTTCGTGACGTACCAGCTCCCGCCGACGACCCTCCAGCAGCAGGCCGGGCTCGACCCGAACGACATCTACGGCGTCGGCTACCGCATCCTCGGCTCCAAGCAGCCGGGCGGGGCGACGAACCCGTGCTCCGTCGCTCCTCCGTGCCCGTGGGATCTCTCGGGTGACGGTGTCGTCGACGGTGCCGACCTCGGCATCCTCCTCGGCGGCTGGGGCGTCTTCAACGGCGCCGATCTCGGCCAGCTTCTCGGTTCGTGGGGTCCGTGCCCGACGAGCTGATCGGCGAGTCGATGCGTCGGTGACGGTGCGCCTGACAGGGCATCGCCGTCCGCAGCCCGAGTGCCTCGCGCCCGGGCTCGGCGCTTGAGACAACTCCTGAGTCGCGACGCCCCCCGGCAGCAGCCGGGGGGCGTCGTCGTTCCCGGAGGCTCCGGCGCGCCGGGGCGCGTCGCGCTCCCTCCCGTCTCGCCCTCCGGGGTCGTACCTCGGCTGATCGGCGGCGGCCGGATGACGCCCACGCCACTTTCGCCGCCGCCTGCCGGGGCTATCTTCACGTCCGCGCGGCTGACGCGATCTGGCGCAATCGAGAAACTCGGGCCCTTCCTTCCCAACGCTCCGTCTCACTCCTCCGTGCGCACGATCCTGACCATCCTGCTGACCGCGATCGTTCTCGTCATGGCCGCGGCGATCGTCGTCGGTCCGCGGGCCGGCGCGGTGTTCGAAGCCCTCGGGCGCGTGCCCTCGGCGACGCAGGTCCGGGCGCACGAGGTCGCCATCGGCACGATCATCGAGGTCGTCTCGGCGCCGGGGGTCATCGAGCCGTTCCGCAAGGTCGACGTCTCGGCGGAGATCTCCGCTCGGATCGACGAGCTTCCCTTTCGCGAGGGCGACGCCGTGCAGAGCGGCGACGTCATCGTCCGGCTCGACGATCGCGACCTCCGCGCGGCGCTCGCATCGGTCACGGCGCGGCGCGACGCGGAGCGCTTTCGGCTTCAGTCGGAGCAGCAGCGCCTTGCCGGTCCGAGGGCGACCCTCACGCTTGCCCAGCGAACGCTCGAGCGGCAGGAGGCGCTCCTGGCCACCGGAGACGTCAGTCAGCAGGCGGTCGACGAAGCGATCCAGCGCGTCCGTGACCTTGAGGCGTCGATCGCCTCGGCGGAACGGACGATCTCGGTGCTCGAAAGCTCGCTCGCCGCCGCCGAGGCCGAGATCTCCCGTGCCGAGGAGGCGGTGCGGCGGACGGTGATCACCAGCCCCATCGAAGGCGTGATCACGCAGCTCAACGCGGAAGTCGGCGAGCTGGTGCTCGTCGGCACGATGAACAACCCCGGCACGGTGATCATGACCGTCGCCGATCTCTCGCGGATGATCCTCAATGCGGAGGTGGCGGAGACCGACATCGCCCGCCTGCGGACGGGGCAGCAGGCGAGGATCCATGTCAACGCCTATCCGGACTTCGCCTTCGACGGATCGGTCTCGCGGATCGGTCTCCAGCGCACCGTCGCGCTCGGCCAGAATCCCTACTTCAAGGTCGAGATCGACATCGACCTCGACGGACGGCGGATTCTCTCGGGGCTCGCCGCCAACGTCGATGTCCGAATCGCGGAGCACGAGGGGCTGGTGCTTCCGAGCCAGGCCGTCCTCCAGCGGCCCGTCGACGAGCTCCCGGCGCACGCCCGGTCGAGCCCGGCGATCGAGGCGGAGCGGCGCGTGACCCCGGTGGTCTACCGGATCGTCGCGGGCCGCGCGGTCGCCACGCCGGTGCGGCTTGGTCCCAGCGATCTCGCAAGCTCGCTCGTCCGCCAGGGGCTCGGGGCGGGCGACGTCGTCGTCGTCGGGCCGTTCAAGGTGCTCGAGAAGCTCGTGGACGGAGACGCGATCCGCCGCGACGACGACCTGGGTGCGGCCGACGGGTCTCCGCGGGCCGATCCTCCGCGCGGAGCGGGTGACTGAGGCCATGGCCCGCGCAACCCCGCAGAGAGCGCCGCTGACGATCCGGGCCCGCAGGCTCGCGAAGGTCTATCGCGTCGGCGTCGAGACGATCCACGCGCTGCGAAGCGTCGATCTCGACATCTCGCCCAACGAGTGGGTCGCCATCATGGGCAGCTCGGGCAGCGGCAAGAGCACGCTGATGAACGTGCTCGGGTGCCTCGATCGCCCGACCTCCGGGGAGTACCTGCTGGACGGTCGTGCGGTCTCCGCGATGTCGGCGAGGCAGCTTGCGCAGGTCCGGAACAAGCTCATCGGCTTCGTCTTCCAGTCGTTCGAGCTGCTCCCGCGCATGAGCGCCCTCGCCAACGTCGAGCTGCCGCTGGTCTACGCCGGCGGCGGAAGCTGGTGGGGGAGCCGGCGCCGGCGGGCGCGGGCGGCGCTCGAGCGCGTCGGACTCGGGCACCGGCTGACGCACCGGCCGAACCAGCTCTCGGGCGGACAGAAGCAGCGCGTGGCCATCGCCCGCGCCATCCTCAACGAACCGGCGATCCTGATGGCCGACGAGCCCACCGGAAACCTCGATTCGACGACCACCGCGGAGATCCTCGATCTCTTCGGCCAGCTCCACGACGAAGGGCAGACGATCATCCTCGTGACCCACGAGGACGAAGTCGCGGCACGCTGCGGCCGCGTCGTTCGGCTCAGAGACGGCAACGTGCTCTCCGACCTCTCCGTCAGCGAGGATGCCGCCGGGCATAGGTCCGCGCTGCGCGGAGAGGGCGGCCCGGATCGATGGCAGGCTGCGGCATCCGCGACCGCGCACGAGGGCGGTTCGGCCTCGGGCGCGGCGGGGGAGCGCTCGGGTCGATGCTGAATCCGCTCTTCTACATCCAGGCGATCGCGCTCGCCCTCGGTCAGATCTGGGCGAACAAGACCCGCTCGCTCCTGACGATGCTCGGCATCATCATCGGCGTCGCCTCGGTGACGGCGGTCATCGCGGCGCTGGTCGGGCTGAGAACGCGGGTGCTCTCGGAGTTCGAGGGATTCGGCGCGAGCAAGATCTTCATCTTCCCTTCGCGGCCCGAGGGAAGCGCCCGCAACGTCTATCCGTTCGAGCGGATCCGCCTGCGGCCGGAGGAGCTGACCGCCATCAGCGAGCAGGCGGCGTCGGTGCGCTCCATCACTCCGGTTGCGACGCTCGGTCTCGATGTGCGCAGCGACCGCGCCCAGCTTGACGGCGTCACGATCACGGGCATCTGGCCCGACTGGCACGACGTCGAGCGCCGAGCCGTGATCCTCGGCCGCCCCTTCAACGCCATCGACGAGGAGAACGCGCGGCAGGTCTGCCTCGTCAACGACCGTGCGATCCTCGAGCTTCAGCTCGAGGCGGATCCCGTGGGGCGCTACCTGCTCATCGGAGGTCGGCGCTTCCTGATCGTCGGGGTCGTCGAGACCCTGACGCTGACGATCGTCCCGAGCACGAACACGGCGGAGATCTTCATTCCGTTCTCGGTCGCCGTGAAGCTCCTTCCGCGCGACTTCTTCATGAGCTTCTCGGCCCGGATCGGCTCCCCCGAGCTGGCCGACGAAGCGAAGGCGGAGATCACGGCGCTGATGCGGCGCATGCGCGGGCTCGAGCCCGACGAGCCGGACACCTTCCGCGTCGCGGCGATCGATCAGTTCATCAGCCAGTTCAAGGCGCTCGCGGCGGGCATCACGGCGATCGCCGGAGGCATCGTCGGGATCAGCCTGCTCGTGGGAGGCATCGGCATCATGAACATCATGCTCGTCTCCGTCTCCGAGCGCACGCGCGAGATCGGCCTCCGCAAGGCGGTCGGAGCGACCCCGGCGGCCATCCTCATCCAGTTCCTGCTCGAGGCGATCACGCTCTGCGCGGTCGGCGGCCTCATCGGCGTGGCGATCGGCCAGGCCTTCGCCTTCGGGCTCACCAAGATCCCCGGCGCCCAGCTCGACCAGGCGGAGGTGCCGCTCTGGGCGATCGCGATGGCCTTCGCCTTCAGCGGCCTCGTCGGCATCGTCTTCGGCATGTTTCCCGCGATCAAGGCATCCCAGCTCGATCCGATCGAGGCCCTGCGCCATGAGTGAGAGCCTCCCACGGCGAGCGCCGCGCGGCGTCTCGGCGTCGCCGGTCCAGCCCGGGCGAAGTCGGCGGTCCGACTCGGCAGGCCCGGGGAGCCTGCGCGAGCCGGGAGTCCCGCGGAGCGCGCGAGGCTCGCGGAGCGATTGCGGCCGTCCGCCGCGTCGCAGCGCAGTCGCTCTCTTCGCATCGCGGATGCGTGTCGCCGCGGCGCTCGCTCTGGTCGCGGCGGCAGGCCACGGCTGCCGCAATCCGCTCGACATGGGACCTGTGAGCTTCGATCGCGAAGCCCTCCGGAGCGCGGAGGAGGTCGACCTGGGCCGCCTCTCGCGGAAGCCGCCGACGAGCGTCGAGGATGCGACCGCGGAGGTGCTTCGCGACGTGATCTCGCCCGCGCCGGCGCCGGCGCGGGTCGAGCTGACGCTCGCCGAAGTCCGCGCAGCGGCGCTGGCGGGGAACCTCGAGCTTCGAGCCGAGCTGTTCAACCCGACGATCGCGGCGACGGTCGTCGACGAGGAGGAGGCGAAGTTCGAGTGGACGTTCTTCGCCAACGCCGCGCGCGCGCGGACCGACCGGCCGACGCCGACGCTCCTGGAGGCGGCGCAGAGCGACCTGAATACGTTCAATCTCGGGGTGAACGTGCCGCTGCGGACAGGCGGCCAGATCGTCGTCGACGTGCCCTTCCAGGATCTCGAGACCAGCGACCCCTTCGCGCTGCTCAATCCCTCCTATGACGCGTCGCTGCGGTTCGCCATCAGCCAGCCGCTGCTGCGCAACGCCGGAGTGCGCACCAACACCAACTCGATCCGCGTCGCGGGATACCAGAGCCAGATCGTCGACGCCCGCACCAAGCTCTCGGCGATCCGCATCCTCGCCGAGGCGGACAAGTCGTATTGGCGGCTCTTCGCGGCGCGCGGCGAGCTCTCCGTGCGCCAGCAGCGCTACGAGCTCGCGGTCGAGCAGCTCGAGCGCGCCCGTCGCCTCGTCGCCGCAGGCAATGCAGCGGAGGTCGAGATCATCCGTTCGCAGCAGGGCGTCGCCGACAGCCTCACCGGGATCATCGTGGCGGAGACCGCGGTCCGCGTGCGCCAGCGCGAGCTGAAGCGGATCATGAACCGGGAGGACCTTCCCCCGGGCGGTGCGACCGAGGTGATTCCAGCGACCGATCCCAGCCCCGTCGGGCTGGACCTTGACGCCGAGGCGCTCGCCGGGAGGGCTGTCACCAACCGGATGGAGATGGTCGAGCTCGAGCTTCAGCTCGCCATCGACGCGAGCAACCTCGACTTCCAGCGCAATCAGGCGCTCCCGCTCTTCGTCGTGGACTACCTCTACAGCCGCGACGGGCTCGGCGAGCGCTACGGGAAGGCGTTCAGCCAGCTCACCGACCAGAGCTTCGAGAACTGGCGCATCGCCGCCCGGCTCGAGATCCCGCTTGGGAACGAGGCGGCCAAGGCCCGGGTCCATCGGGCCATCCTGACGCGCGTGCAGCGCCTCGCGACGCGCGACCAGCGGCGCCAGGCGATCCGCGAGGAGGTCTTCGACGCGCTCGACCTGCTTCAGGAGTCGTGGCAGCGCATCCTCGCTGCGCGGCAGCAGACCATCGTCGCGGCTCGGACGTTCGAGGCCGAGCGCCGGCAGTTCGAGCTCGGCCTCCGCACCAGCACCGACGTCCTCGACGCGGCGGCGCGCCTCTCCGACGCGCAGTCGCAGGAGGTGCGCGCGCTCGCCGAATACCAGATTGCGCAGGTCGACATCGCCTTCGCGACGGGCACGCTGCTCGGAAACGGCCGCGTCCACTGGACGCCGAGCGACGCGCGGTAGCAGGCGCCGCGCCGTCGCGATCGGCCTGCGGCCTGGACGGCGAGGCGGCGAGATCCGAGGTCGTTCATCGACGGCTGCCCCCGGGCGCTCCGCGTCGCGAACGGTCGCGCGCTGCGCGGAACGGCCGGGCGGGTGCGTGAACCCCCGGCCCGGCCGTCCGCCTTGCGGCGAGCGTGGGCGCCGCGTCGATCGAGAAAGCCGGATGCGGGCGTGCGCCGTCGCCCGCATCCGGAACGAGCAGGTGCGACTCAACCGTCGCACCGCAAGGAGAAACGTCGGCGTCGGGCGTTCCCTCCGCTCACGGCGTGAACGGGGGGAACTCTCACGCCCGGCGCGGACGTGGAAGGAGACTCGCTCATCCGGCTTCGGCGGCGACTCCGCACGCCGTGGCGGTCCGGATCCCCGAGGTCCTCTCGCTCCGCCGGAGGGCGAGGCAAGGGGGTCGGGACCGCCAGGCGGGCGGGAGTCGCACGCGTCCCACCGCGAGGCTGGCGGAGCACCGCTCGGGAGTCGCCCGAGGCACTCGACGGCGTCGAGACCGGGCTCCGCTCACTCATATAAACGTCATCCGAGAAGGACTGACACGGCCTTCGTGCGCATTTTTGTTTCGGAGTTCCGGCCGGAGCCCGAACGGCCGTGCGGTCACTGCCAGCGCGTCGACGCCCCGCGCCGGGGCCGATCCGGATCCCGATCTCCCGTTGGAGCGACGCTCGAAGGCGTCATGCGGCAACCCCGCGCCCGCACGCCGGAGGAAGGCGATGCGGGCGCGGGGTGATCAGGACCATCGTCCATCTGGCTGCCGGAGGGGTCCTCGGGTGGAATCCGCCCTGCCCCTCGGACCTCCGACTCAGTTGCAGACGGTGTGGATCGTCAGCGTGTACGCCCCCTCCGCGCCGCTGAAGCCCGTCACGAGGATGTGGTAGATCTCGTCGATCTGGGCGAAGAAGTGCCCCGAGCTCTTGCGCGGGAAGCCGGAGATCTCACACGCGGCGCCGGGCGAGTCGTCGACGCAGAGCTTCAGCTCGCCGGTGCAGCCGGTGACGACCGAGTCGCGCCAGACCGCGATGACGGTGTCGAAGTTGGTTCCCGGGTGGCACGTGCTGACGAAGACCTGCTCGTTCGGGCACGAGGGGATGTAGGTGATCCACTCGCCGCCCTGGACGCCGATCGCGCAGGGCGAGGGATAGTCGGGGTTGTCGGTGGTGATCCCGTTGACCGTCTTGGTGATGCCGTTCTCACCGAAGACGACGATGCCGTTCTCGCACGAAGGGCCGACGCTGGTGAACGTCACGTCGAGCGTGCCGTTGCCGGCGGCGGTGAGGAAGCCGCCCAGACGGATGCGGTACCAGTTCCCCGCGACGACGTTCACGGAGAGCTGAGACGTGAAGCCCGCGCAGCCCTGGGTGTCGTCGTTGCAGCCGACGAGCGTCCAGAGTCCGGGAGCGTCGGTGGAGGGACAGGGGTTGGCTCCGGGGGTCGTCGCTCCATAGACCGCGACGATGGTGTCGAAGTCGGCGCTGTTGCACGTCGAGAGCTTGAGGATCCCGCTTCCGGGCGCGAAGTACGTGTACCAGATGTCCTTCTGGATCTGGGACGCGACCTGCCCGCACATCCCAGCGACGCCCGGGCCGTCCGTCGTGGCGGTGAGCGTGCAGAACTGGATCAGGGAAGGCGCCGCGATCTGGATCGCGTTCGCGCAGTTGTCGTTCGCCGGCCCGCCGCACGGACCCCAGGCGCCGAGCAGGATTCCCAGATCGGCCCCATCGACGACGCCGTCGCCGTTGAGGTCGCCGACGCCGGGACCACCCCAGAGCGCGAGCAGGCGACCGAGGTCGGCACCGTCGACGACGCCGTTGTCGTCGAGATCACCGACGCAGGAGCAGGTCGCGGAGAGCTGCCCGGCGCCGACGAGAAGGAGAGCGGCTGCGGCGAGCGTCTTTGGCGCGCCGGCGAGGAGGGAGGACGAAAGGAAGGAAGTGCGGGTCATGGCGGTGCTCCTGATGGGATGCGTTGGGGAAGGGGCCGCCGCGGAGACGTGGACCGTTGCGGCCGGCGGGAGGTGGGGTGCGGAGAAGGCGTCTCGGCACGTTCTTCCTCCGCCATCAACGGAATCCCCGGAAGCAGGCGCAGGGAGTTCCCGAAGTCCGCGCGCGAGCGCTCGGCCAGAGCGCGCCAAGCCGCCTGCCGGCCGCCTCGCCGGATCCGGCTCGATCAACGGCTGCGGTCGAGGAGGCGATACTGGATCGCCTCCGCCACGTGCTCCGGGCGGATCTCCTCCGAGGCGTCGAGATCGGCGACCGTCCGCGCGATCCGGCGGACCTTGTCGTACGCCCGTGCGCTCAGCCCGAGCTCGGTCATCGCCGACCCGATCATCCTCCTTCCCTCCTCGTCCAGCCGCGCGTGTCGATCGAGGGCTCGCCCGGAGAGCTCGCCATTGGGCGTCCTTCCCTGGCGCCCGGACTGCCGGCGCCGTGTGGCGAGGACGCGCCCGCGCATCGTCGCAGAGTCCGTCCCGGCGCGGGCGCCCGCAAGCTGCCGGAAGGGCACCGTCGCGACCTCTACGTGGATGTCGATTCGGTCGACCAGCGGTCCGCTCAGTCGCGCGAGATACCGGTCGCCGCCGTCGCGCGCGAGGTCGGCGACGCGCCCGCCGCCCTGCTGCGTGGGGTTCATCGCCGCAACGAGCATCAGTCGGGCGGGAAAGCGGATCGAGCCATGCGCGCGGGCGATCGTCACGTGCCCGTCCTCGAGCGGCTCCCGCAGCGACTCGAGGACGAAGCGCGAGAACTCCGGCAGCTCGTCGAGGAAGAGCACGCCGCGATGGGCGAGACTCACCTCGCCCGGCCGCGGAATCGACCCTCCTCCGACGAGCGCCGGAACGCTCGCGGTGTGGTGCGGGGTGCGCACCGGACGCCGGGTCACGACGGGACTCCCCGGCGGAAGCGCGCCGATGCTGGAGTAGATCCGCGTGACCTCGAGCGCCTCTTCCCGGCCAAGCGGGGGGAGAATGCCCGGAAGGGCCCGTGCCATCATCGTCTTCCCCGTTCCCGCCGGGCCGATCATGAGGATGTTGTGCGAACCCGCGGCGGCGATGGTCATCGCGCGCTTGGCGGCCTCCTGGCCGCGGACATCGGCGAAGTCGATCTCGGTCGTCGCGACTGCGATCAGCGTCTCGATGTCGAGCGTCGGGGTGCGTTCGAGGTCGCGCAACCCGTTGAAGAAGCCGACGACCTCCGCGAGGTGCCCCGCAGATCGGACTTCGATTCCGTCGACGACCGCCGCCTCGGCGGCGTTGGACGAGGGCACGATCACCCCGCGCCGACCGAGCCGGCGAGCGAGCAGCGCGAGGCTGATCACCCCGCGCACCGGCCGGAGCCGGCCATCGAGGGCCAGCTCGCCGGCGATGAGCCACTCGTCTGGATCGGGGCGGGCGGAAGGCTCGCAGGGCGCCGTTTCCGGCGCGGACTCGGCGAGGGTCGCCTCGGCGGTCGGTTCCGGGCCGCGAGCCGCCGCGAGCTCCGCTCGCAGCGACGCCGTCTGCGCCGGTGGCGTGATCGTGCCGTCGGCCAGGAGCATCGCGATGGCCACCGGAAGATCGAAGACCGGGCCTTCCTTGCGCAGGTCCGCAGGGGCGAGGTTGATGGTGACGCGCGACTGCGGCCAGAAGTGACCGGTGTTGTGCATCGCGGTGCGGACGCGCTCCGCCGCTTCCTTCACCGCGGCGTCGGGAAGTCCGACGATGGTCGTCTTGGGCATGCCGATGGCGGAGATGTCCGCCTCGATCTCGCATGCGACGGCATCGATCCCCTGGAGGACGAAGCTGTGGACCCGGGAAATCACCGAGCGGGGAGGCTACCAGCCGACGACCCGACCATCGCCGAGAACGGTCGATCGGCAATGAGTTGCGATTTCGCGCCTTCGCCTCGGTTCGCCGCACGGCAGTGCGCAGTGCCGGCGCTGACCTCGCGGGTGTCTGCCCCGGCCCCTCGTCGAGCGCGGTTCGCGGGATGGGCGCTGCGGCGCCATCAGCGAGCCTGGACCGCCGCCGCGCGGGTGCGCGACGGCGCGGAAGACTCGCCGGTCCCGACCGTTTCGCGCGCCGCGGCGACGGGCTCCCGCGCCAGATGCGGGAAGTAGTCCTGGACGGCGGTGACGCCCCAGCGTCCGGCGCGGAGCGCGGCGATCGCCTGGATGCTGGCGCGGGCGCCCGCGATCGTCGTGAGCATCGGCACTCCCGCACGCACCGCAGTGGCGCGGATGCGTCCCTCGTCGGTGTTCGCGCCCGTCCGCGTCGGCGTGTTGATGATCAGCGCGATCTCGCCGCTCGAGATCCGATCGAGGATGTTGGGCCGGCGTCCTTCGCTGATCTTGGGGATCACCCGCGTCTCCACGCTGAAGGATCGGAGCAGCTCGTGCGTGCCCTGGGTGGTGTGGACGACGAAGCCCATCGAGGCGAGCGACCGGGCGATGTCGACCACATGGTCCTTGTCGCCGTCGCGCACCGAAAGGAAGACCTCGCCCGCGACGGGAAGCTGCACGCCGGCGGCCATCTGCGCCTTCGCGAAGGCGATGGGCAGCGAGCGGTCCGCTCCCATCACCTCGCCGGTCGAGCGCATCTCCGGACCGAGGACCACGTCGACGCCGGGGAACTTCGCGAACGGGAAGACCGACTCCTTGACCGCGGAGAAGCCCGTGTCGAGGACCTCGCGGACTCCGAGCCGCTCGAGGCTGGCACCCATCATCGCCCGCGCGGCGACCCGCGCCCACGGCACGCCCTTGGCCTTGGAGATGAAGGGCGCCGTCCGCGAGGCGCGGGGATTGACCTCGAGGATGTGGAGCTGCTCCTCCTTGACGGCCATCTGCACGTTCATGAGGCCGCGGACGCGCAGCCGCTCCGCCAGTCGGCGCGCCGCGTCCCGGGCCTGCTCGACGATGGCCTTGGGGAGCGAGTAGGGCGGGACGATCGCGGTCGAATCGCCGGAGTGGATGCCCGCTTCCTCGATGTGCTCCATCACGCCGCAGACCAGGGCGCGCGGAACGCCCTCCTCGATGACGATCTGCCTCGCGGCGGTCGCCGGATCGGGGTGGAAGTCGGCGACGACGTCGACATCGAGCTCGGTCGCATCGGAAAGGAACCGGTCGATGAGCACCGGGGCCGAGGCGAGCTCCGAAACCGTCACCGCGTTCGTGACGTAGCGCCGCAGCGCCGCTTCGTCGAAGCAGGTCTCCATGCCGCGGCCTCCGAGGACGTAGCTCGGGCGCACCAGCACCGGATAGCCGACGCGCTCCGCGATGGCGACCGCCTCGTCGAGGGAGCGGGCGATGCCGCTCTCGGGCTGGCGAAGGCCGAGCTCGAGGAGCATCGCGCGGAAGCGGTCGCGGTCTTCGGCGAGATCGATCGCGTCCAGCCCGGTGCCGATGAGCGGAACGCCCGCGGCGACGAGGCCGTGGGCGAGGTTCAGCGGCGTCTGGCCGCCGAACTGGACGATGCATCCGGCGACCTTGCCGCTGCGGCCGGGCGTGTCGACGCCGCCGCCGTTGAGCCGCTCGACGACGTTGAGGACGTCCTCGAGCGTCAGCGGCTCGAAGAAGAGCAGGTCGCTGGTGTCGTAGTCCGTCGAAACCGTCTCCGGGTTCGAGTTGACCATCACCGACTCGAAGCCCATCTCAGCGGCCGCGAAGGCCGCCTGGCAGCAGCAGTAGTCGAACTCGATCCCCTGCCCGATCCGGTTGGGACCCCCGCCGAGGATCACGATCTTCTCGCGTTCGGTGACGCGGACTTCGTCGTCGGTGGCGGGAGCGCCGATGCCCGGCGGCGCTCCCGCGCCGCCCTCGTCGCGCCAGCGCGCGATCTCCGCGTCCGCGGCGGGCGCCGCGAAGGGGCGCTCATAGGTCGAGTAGTAGTAGGGCGTCGCCGCATCGAACTCGGCGGCGCAGGTGTCGACGAGCTTGTAGGCGGGGTCGATCCCCAGCGCCTTGCGCCGGGCGCGCAGCGAGAGGATCGTCGACGTCGAGATGTCTCCGAGCCAGAGGTTGGCGAGCTGCGGATCGGAGTAGCCGAGCTGCTTCGCCCTGAACAGCAGCTCGGCGGGAACGTCCTCCAGCCGTTCGTGCTCGCAGAGCAGATCCTCGAACTGGCAGAGCTGCCGGATCTGGTCGAGGAACCAGGGGTCGATCCGCGTCAGCTCGTGCACCTTCGCGATCGACCAGCCCATCTTGAAGGCATAGCGCACGTAGTAGATGCGCCCCTGGCTCGGGACGCTGAGCTTCCGGCGCAGCGTGTCGTCCGGAATCGGCCAGACGATCGGCGAGCCGTCGGCGGCGAGGAGGCCGTGGGGGACGTCCAGGGTCGCCACGCCGGTGAAGCGGAGGCCGCCGCGCTCGACGGCGCGCTTCGCGGCGAGCCACTTGTCGTTCTTGTCGAGCCCGAGTCCGAAGCGCTTGACCTCCATCGACCGGATCGCCTTCTGGAGGGCCTCCTTGAAGGTGCGCCCGATCGACATCGCCTCGCCGACGGACTTCATCTGCGTCGTCAGCGTCTCGTCGGCCTCGGGGAACTTCTCGAAGGTCCAGCGCGGCATCTTGACGACGACGTAGTCGATGCTCGGTTCGAAGCAGGCGCTGGTCGTGCCGGTGATGTCGTTGCGCAGCTCGTCGAGCGAGTAGCCGACGGCGAGCTTGGCGGCGATGCGGGCGATGGGGAAGCCGGTCGCCTTGCTCGCCAGCGCGGAGGAGCGCGACACCCGCGGGTTCATCTCGACGACGACCATCTCGCCCGTCGCGGGATCGACCGCGAACTGGACGTTGGAGCCCCCGCAGCGCACGCCGACGGCGCGCATGATCGCCAGCGCCGCGTCGCGCATGCGCTGGTACTCCTTGTCGGTGAGCGTCATGATCGGCGCCACCGTGATCGAGTCGCCGGTGTGGACCCCCATCGGATCGATGTTCTCGATCCCGCAGACGACGATGCAGTTGTCGTTGCCGTCGCGGACGACCTCGAGCTCGTACTCCTTCCACCCCAGCGCCGACTGGTCGACGAGGACCTGGCCGATCATCGACGCCGCGAGGCCGCGCCGGATGATGTCGTCGAACTCCTCGCGGTTGTACGCGATGCCGCCGCCGGTTCCGCCGAGCGTGAACGCGGGGCGGATGATCGCCGGCAGTCCGATCTCGCGGAGGAACTCCCGGGCCTGGTCGAGGTCGGTCACGGTGCGCGAGCGGGGCTGCCGCAGCCCCAGCTCCTCGACGATCCGCCGGAACGCCTCCCGGTCCTCGGCGCGCTGGATCACGTCGCGATCGGCCCCGATCATCTCGATGCCGTGGCGCTGAAGCACGCCGTCGTCCCAGAGCCGGCAGGCGCAGTTGAGGGCGGTCTGTCCGCCGAGGGTCGGCAGCAGCGCGTCGATCGGATGGCCCAGGTCGCGCTCGCGCTCGATCACCTTGCCGACCGCCTCGGGCGTGATCGGCTCGATGTAGGTCCGATCCGAGAACGCCGGATCGGTCATGATCGTCGCGGGGTTCGAGTTGACCAGCACCACGCGAAAGCCCTCCTCGCGGAGGGCCTTGCATGCCTGCGTGCCGGAGTAGTCGAACTCGCACCCCTGCCCGATGACGATCGGTCCTGAGCCGAGGATCAGGATCGTGCGAAGATCGGTTCGGCGGGGCATCGGCGGGGAGTATACGGAGCCGACGAAGCGCCATCGCAGGCCGCTGCGGGCGCTCCGGGGCGACCTCAACGTCCTCGCCCCGAAGGGGCGAAGAGGCCGTCAGTTGACATGCCGCTGGTGCCCGTGTCAGAACCGCCGCGATGACCTTGCGACTGCCTTGGCCGGCGCTCAGCCGCTCTCGGCGGTGCCCGTCTCCGAGGCCGCTGCGACACGTCGGGAGTGCCATCCCGGCGCGCAGCCGCAGAGGCCCCATGCTGCGATGAGGATGCCGAGGTCGTGCGTGCCGATCGCGCCACCGTCATCGAGGTCGGCGAACCCGGCGGGGAGTCCCCAGACCAGCTCAAGCAGGTCGAGGTCGAGCTGGTTGACGACGCCGTCGCCGTCGAGGTCGGGATCGCACCGCTGCGGCGCAGAGCCATCCTCGGAGAGGACGACTTCGCCGACGATCAGGAACACGAGCGCTAGCTCAGGCGTTCCGAACTCCGGGGGAAGGAGGGGATCGCAGGCGAGACGATGTTCATCGTTCCGGGCTTGAAGCCGCCGCCCTCACTCCCGTGATTCCCGGCGAAGACCGATCCGAACTTCGAGCTGTCCGGGTCATCGATCGGCAGCACGACGTCTCCGGCGAGCTTCGCGCCGACGTTCGCGCAGCCGCCGCGGAGGTTCCAGGCATTGCGGAAGACCTTGCAGGTCGCCCCGAGGTTGCCCCCAAAGCCGGCGGAACCCCCGCGGATGATCATGGCCTCGCTCACGAGGGTGTCGTCGCACAACCTGTTGTATGGGTCGAATCAAGGGCACACGATCTCGTGGTGCGTGGCGGGCCGCGCCGAAGGGGTGCGCCCCGCGGCGACCCGCGCCGACTCTCGACAGCTCTAGGGCTCTGGCCGAGAGCGCAGGAAATCTGCGCAGTCTTGCGAGAATCTCCGCAACAACACTGCGTGTATCGGCGTCTATGGCTGACGATGGGCCAACCGGCGCAGGAAACCTGCGCTACCCACGGAGTCACCCATGCTGATCGAGTTCTTCGGCGAGAATTTCGGCTGCTTCCGGGACGAGTTCCGGCTCTCGATGGAGGCCACGGACATCGATCCCAACGACGATCGCGGGGTGCGCACGGTCCCTCTCGCAGATGGGACATCGATCCGGCTGCTCCGGAGCGCGGTGATCTACGGCCCGAACGCGTCTGGGAAGTCGACGATCATCCGGGCTGCGGGCGTGCTTCGGTCATTGATCTGGCTCTCGGCGCTCTTGCCGCAGGAGCACCCCCTCCTCGACGAGCTTCACGAGCCCTACCTGCTTGAAGGCTCAGCACGCCGTCCCGTTCGTCTCGGCGCGGTGGTGCGTGGAGGAGCCGGGGTCGTCTACCGGTACGAGGTGGAGTTCGACCGGACGAAGATCGGGGCCGAGCGCCTCACGGAGCTCATGCCTGCGAAGACGACCCTCTTCGAGCGTCGGGACAAGAGCGTGACCGGCCGCTGGTCCGAGGATCCCATGTTCACCGTGATCAAGAGCGACTTTCGCGACAACGCGCTCCTGCTGTCGCTCACGGCGAGCCTTGCCCCGCACCTGGCATCGTCCATCGCGAATGAGATCTCGAGGTCGCTGCAAGCCGGTCCGAACGCGGTCGGTCGTCAGCGTCTGTTCCCGCCGAGCATCGTCGGGGACTCGATGAGAGTTGCTCGACTGGTGCGGGAGAACCCGTCGTTCGGGTCTTGGCTTGAGCGTCAGATTCGTCGGGCCGACCTTGGCGTCGATCGAATTGTCGTGCACGAGCGGAGGGCCGGACGCGATTCCGAACAGCCGTCACTCTTCAACGAGCCAGGACCTGATCGACCGGAGGTCGTCGGCGGTCGTTCGAGGTCGCTGGAACTCCGCTTGGAGCACCGGGCCGCCGAGGGGACGTACAGGATGCCCTACTCGCGCGAGTCACTGGGTACCAAGCAGCTCATCAAGCACTCACCCGTGATCCACGGTGTCATGAGTGAGGAGCCGGCGATCGCCGCGTGGGTGGACGAGTTGGACGCATCCATGCACCCAAACCTCTTCGAGATGATGGTGCGATCCGTGAACCAGCCCGAGAGTCCATCTGGCGGCGGCCAGCTCATCTTCACCGCCCACGAGACCATCATCATCGATGGCGAGGCACGGGATGCGGCCATGCGCCGCGATCAGATCTGGTACACGTCCAAGGCCTCGGATGGGGCGGCGCGGCTCTACAGCCAGGCGGAGTTCCGGGAGCGGCACAACGTGAACCTCCGCCGCCGCTACCTTCAGGGCCGGTACGGGGCGATTCCGGCGATCGGAGGGGAGTGATCATCGATGGCGGGAGGGCGCGCGAAGGCGCAATCTCGTCGAGGGGCCCGAAGCCGGGGCTCTGGCGCTCGCAGGGTTGACGCGCGCGCGACGCTTCCGGTGGTCGTCATCTGCTGTGACGACGAGCGGGCGGCGCCGAGGTACTTCGACGTGCTCAAGCGCGAGCTGAAGGACTCGCTCACGATCCATGTCCGCTGCGCGCCCAGGAGCGGGGTGCGCAGCAGCAACGTGCTGGAGGCAGCGGAGCGCGAGAAGCGGAACTTCGCGCAGCGTGGCGATGCGCGCGATCGCACAGTGATCTGGATCGTGATCGATGCGGAGTGCAGCGATCACGATCGGGCCGAAGCTCAAGTGGTCGGCGAGCTGGCAAAGGCGAGCGGCATCGAGTGCGCCATCTCCGATCCGTGCTTCGAGGTCTGGACGCTTCTTCACCTCGAAGCGAAGCCCGGCCTGTTCAAGCGATGTGCCGAGGTGGTCCGGGCGGTTGAGGCCGCGTGGCAGAAGGCGTTCGGAGAGGAGTTCCGGAAGCCGAACGCGAAGTACGAACGTCTCTCCGATCGCAGGATGCAAGCGATCGAGTGGGCAACCCGCCGGAAGGGTCAGGTCGGTTGCTGTACGGGGGTCCACAGGCTCGTGCAGCAGGTGCTCGACTTTGCGCGGGACTCCCAGTCGACGTGAGAGTGGATCGGTCGCGCCGTGCGCGCTGATGCGCATGAGCAGCCGTCAGTCCCGCCAGGCCTCGGGAGAGCGCCCACGCGCGCGTCGAGCCCCCGCGACGCCTTGGACCTGCGGCAAGCTCGCGAGCACCGCGCCCTGACCCCGCCACCGCGCCTTCCATAGCCCGGCGTCGGCTCGAGAGGTCGGCGCGACTGAGAACCTGCCCGATGCTGAAGCGATCCTCCCGCGTTCGACTTGTCGTCGCCCTGTGTCTCGCACCTGCGGTGCTCGGCTGCGCCGGGCGGCAGTCGTCAGACGGTTCGCCGGAGGCGCTCGCCGCCCATCGCGCGGCGCTTGCCACGCCCGCGGCGCTTCGCGTGGGCGATCCCGCGCCGCAGCCGGCCTTCCGGGAGTGGATCAAGGGCGATCCCGTCGTCGCCTTCGAGCCGGGGCGGGTCTACGTCCTCGACTTCTGGGCGACGTGGTGCGGGCCGTGCATCGCCTCCATGCCGCACGTCTCGGGGCTGGCGGAGCGGATCGCGTCGGTCCACGGCGATCGCGTCCGCTTCATCGCGGTGGCGATCGTGGACGACGACTCGACCCCGGCGCGGATCCGGCGCACGGCCCGGCGCTACGACGGTCTCATGCGGTTCGGCGTCGCCATCGACGCGGGGGCCACCAGCGACGGCTACCGCCTCGGCACGCGCGATCTGGCGCTCCCCCGCGCATTCGTCATCGACGGCGCCGGACGGCTCGCCTGGTTCGGTCATCCGGTCGATCTCGACGACGTCGTCGAGTCCGTCGCGGCGGGCACGTGGGATATGGCGGCGGCCGCCGAGCGCTTCCGCATCCGCGAGCAGGCCGCGATCGAGACGCGGCTCCTCGTCGAGGAGTATCTCGCAGGCGATGCCGCGACGCAGCTTGCCGTGACCGAAGCGGTCTGCGGCCATCCGATCGAACTCGTCGAGGGGATGTCGCCCCCATACTGGGCATGGCCAGCACGGGCGCGGCTCCTCGTGAGCGCCGGGCGCGGCGAGGAGGCCATCGCGGTCGCCAGGCAGGCGGAGGGGCTGCAAGCGATCGCCGAAGACCCGATGGCGCTGGCAGAGCTGGGCGTCATCATCGCGCCGGTTTCGATCGACGATGCGCGACGGCTCGCGGAGTCGTCGCTGCTCCGCATGGCCGCCATCGAGACCGCCGAGTCGACCGACCCGTGGGAGCAGTACCTGCGCGAAGCGGCGATCAGGCAGCACACCGCCGCCCTCGCCTGGTGCGCCGAGGTCCACGAGGCGGCGGGCGACTGCGCAAAGGCCGTGGCGATCATCCGCATGGCGCTTCCGCGCGCTCCGGACGATCCGAGGCACTGGCCGAACCGAGCCTGGTTCGCCGAGCGCCTCGCACGCTGCGAAGGAGCGGCGATCGACTGAAGCGGGGCCGATTGAAGCGGGCACCGATGGAAGCGGCGATCGACGAAGCGGCGCGGGGGCGACCCCGCGCCGCCATCCCCGGGCGCCTGCGGTCAACCCCGCCCTTGCTCATCTCCTTCGACCATCGGCCACCCCGTCGCTTCGGCGAGCCGCCGGCGCAGGTCCGCGACGATCGCCTCCGGTCGCTCGCGCTCCGAGTAGCGGATCACGTCGATCACATCGACGCTGCTCCGGCTGGGGACGATGAGCGACTCGAACGCCCGATCGCGCTTCGGCGTGCCGCGGACGGCGCAGAGCGCCACCGGGGCGCCGGTCCGCGTGACGATGAGGCCGACGCCGGGCATGAAGGGCATGAGCCGCTCGGGAGGCCGCGCGAGTCCGCCTTCGGGAAAGACGCCGAGGACGCCCCCCTCGCGGACGTGGCGGATCGCGTCGCGGACTGCGGCGGTGTCCGAGCGATCGAAGTCGACCGGGATCATCCGCTCCCGGTCCCAGAGCCAGCGCAGCGCGGGCACCATCATGTCGCGGGCCATCATCCAGCGGATGTGGCCGCGGAACGCCGACTGAATGAGCAGCGGATCGATCCCGGCGCCGTGGTTGGCGACGACGATGAGCGCTCCCGGATCGACAGAGTCGCGCAGCGCCTCCGCGCCGCGGCAGCGCAGCCGGTGGAACAGGCGGGCATAGACGCGGACGACCGCGGTCATCGCCCCCGCGACGGCGTCATCGCCGCACTGCCGCCGCAGCCAGGGGAGCGCGAAGAAGCGCCAGCCGAGGCATGCTCCGCACCAGAGCAGCGCGGCGATCACGATCGCCGTCAGAGTCGGCGCCGAGGTCGGCAGCGCGATGAAGGTCTCCTCGGCGGCGCTCTCCGGACCCGCTGGCATCGACGCAGCGTAGCGAGCGGGCGCGGCGGCGCCGGTGCATGAGCTGGGGAGCGCGAAGGGCCGCGCAGCCCACCAACTACACTCGGTCTCGTGGCCAAGGCCCGCACCAGCTTCGTCTGTCGGCAGTGCGGCGGGGCCCAGGCCAAGTGGATGGGCAAGTGCCCCGACTGCGGCGCCTGGGACGCGCTCGAGAAGTTCGTGGAGACGACCGATCGAAGCGGCTTGCTCATAGACGCTCCGAGCGGGGGCGCTTCGGCCGCGCGCGGAGGGGCGGGCGCCGATGACCTCCTCGGAGGCGTCAGCGAGTGGATCGGGGGTGCGATGGCGGCCGGAGGTCCAGCAAGCGACGCGACCGGGGGCTCCGCAGGCGGTGTTGGCCACGGCGAACGATCCGGCAGCGGCTCCGCCGGAGAAGTCAGCGTCGAAGCGGATGCCGCCGGGGCGATCGGGGCGTCGACGAGGTCGACCTTTCCCGGTCGCAGCGCCGCTCGGCCGACGGGGCTCTCGGAGATCCCGCTCGACGACGTCCCCCGCGTTTCCTCAGGGGTCGCCGAGCTCGATCGGGTTCTCGGTGGCGGCATCGTGCCCGGCAGCGTGATCCTGTTGGGAGGCGATCCGGGGATCGGCAAGAGCACGCTCCTGCTCCAGTCTCTCGGCCTGATGGCGTCCGGCGGGCCTCAACACCCCTCGGCGGGGACCGCGCCCATCCTTTATGTAAGCAGCGAGGAGTCGCCGAGGCAGATCCGGCTCCGGGCCGAGCGGCTGGGGCTCGACGGGTCCAGCCTCTTCGTGCTCGGGGAGACCAACCTGGCCCGGATCGTCGAGCAGGCCAGGAGGCTTCGGCCGCTCGTCTGCGCCATCGACTCGATTCAGATGGTCCATCGGAGCGACCTCCCGGCGGCTCCCGGGTCGATCACGCAGCTTCGCCGCTGCTGCACCGATCTCGTCCATCTGGCCAAGCGCTCGGGGATGGCGATCTTCGTCGTCGGCCATGTCACCAAGGACGGCCAGCTCGCGGGACCCAAGCTCCTCGAGCACCTCGTCGACGTGGTGCTGAGCTTCGAGGGGGACCGGCACCACGCGTACCGCCTCGTCCGGGCCGTGAAGAACCGCTTTGGCGACACGCAGGAGCTCGGGCTCTTCGAGATGACCGGCGACGGACTCCGCGAGGTCGCCGAAGGTGCGCTTCCCGCCGACCCGCTGGTGCCCCCGGCGCCGGGGACGGCGATCTGCCCCACGATCGTCGGGAGCCGCTGCCTCCTGGCGGAGGTGCAGGCGCTGACCGCCACCGGAATACTCGGCGCAGCTCGGCGAAAGGCATCCGGCATCGACGCCAGTCGTCTGGCGATGCTGATTGCCGTCCTCGAGAAGCATGGCGGGCTGCGGCTTGCCGATCAGGACATTTACGCGGCGGCGGCAGGCGGTCTCCGCGTCGTGGAGCCCGCGGCTGATCTCGCCGTCGCGCTCGCGATCGCCGGGACGCACTACGGCCGGACGCTTGAGCCCGGGACGGTGGTCTTCGGGGAAGTCGCCCTGACCGGCGCGGTGCGGCCGGTGCCCGGGACCGCCAAGCGCGTCCGCGAGGCGTTGCGGCGCGGCTTCCGCCGGGTGATTCTCGCTCGCGAGTCGGAGACCTTCGAGGGCTTCGGCAACTCGACCCGTCCGGTGGCGAGCCTCGCGGATGCGATCGGGATGCTCGAAGCCGCGCCGCGAGCCCCGAGCGCACGCGCGGCGCCCGAGCGGACGGGATCGTCCGCGCGCCCTCCCCGGGCTTGAGTGGGCTTTGCGCAGGCATGACTGGGGCATGACACCGGAGGTGCCCAGGGGGACGGTCCCGAGGGGGTTTCCGAGGCGGGAGGGCGGCTTCGGGGGGCGCCTTCGGGAGCGACTCGAGACCGGCGAGACCGCCGCTCGGACCCCCCCGAAGGCCGGCCCGGAGATTCTCTTAAGGTGTTCAGTGACAGGGCATTAGAGGAATCTCGGCCACCCTGAAGCCCCCGGAGGCCGCCTCCACGAGCCCGGGCGACTTGCGTTTTCCGCGGCGTTCGGTATCGTTCGTGATTTCATCCGTCGGCTGAGGATTGGCCGATACTGAGTTTTCACGTCCTGCACGCGCCGTCGTGGCGCGGGCGTCGAAGGACGGGTGGATGAGTAGAGGGCGGGCCCCCCGAGAGTCATGGGGCCGTCCGATCAGACAGGAGATTCAAGCATGAGTCTGACCCATCGAGTTGGGCTCCTCGCGGGCGCCGCGACCCTCGCGCTCACCGGCGTGGGCCTTGCGGAGAGTCGCGATGCTGGAAGCGAGGCGCTCGCAGAGATCGCCAAGCTTCGCACGGAGCTTGCCGAGCTGAAGTCCAAGCAGGGCGACAGCTGGCTGACGGAGCAGCGGGCCTCGGAGATCCGGGCCCTCGTTCAGGATGTCTTGGCGGATGCGGATACCCGCGCGAGCCTTCAGTCGAGCGGCATGACCGCCGGCTACGACCGCGGCTTCTTCCTCGCGAGCCCGGACGGCAACTTCCGGCTCCGTGTCGAGGGACAGATCCAGTTCCGCTACATCCTCAACTACCGCGACCTCTCGAGCGACGGGATCAACGATCGCTGGACGAGCGGGTTTGAGAACAGCCGCACCAAGCTGACGTTCTCGGGCAACATCGTCGATCCGAGCTGGACGTACCGCGTCCAGGGCAACTTCAGCCGCGCCTCCACGGACTTCAGCGGCACGGGCGAGGTTCCTGATGGCATGGGCGGTACCGAGACCGTGACGTTCAACGGCTCGAACAACAACGGCGGATCGTTCACGCTCGAGGACGCGTGGCTCCAGAAGGACTTCGACAACGGCATGTACGTCCGCTTCGGACAGTACAAGCCCCCGTTCCTTCGCGAGGAGCTCGTCAACAGCAAGCGGCAGCTCCTCGTTGACCGCTCGCTCGTGAACCAGCGGTACAACCAGGGCTACTCGCAGGGCGTCTCGCTCGGCTTCGAGAGCGACATGTTCCGCGGCGAGGCGATGTTCAGCGACGGCATCGGCGACAACAACGCGTGGGGTCCCTCCTACGCGAACAGCGGCTGGAACACCCGCTCGACCGAGTGGGCCGTCACCGCCCGCGCCGAGTTCCTCGTCGCCGGCAACTGGCGGCAGTTCGACGAGTTCACCAGCTTCAACGGCGAGTCGTTCGGCCTGCTCATCGGCGGTGCCATGAACTGGCAGCGTCCGGAGTTCGGCACGGCCGACAACGATGAGGGCCAGGCTCTCAGCGCCACGGTCGATGCGTCGGCCAAGTTCGGCGGCGCGAACCTCTACGGTGCCTTCGTCTGGTTCAACCCGGACATCGGCGACGACTTCAACAACGACCGCAACGAGCTTGCGATCGTGGTTCAGGGCGGCTTCTTCATCGTGCCCGACACCTTCGAGATCTTCGCCCGCTACGAGTGGGCCGATCCCGACACGGACGAGAAGGACCTCAACGTCCTGACCGTCGGCGCCAACTGGTACCTCACCAAGAGCCAGTCCGCCAAGTTCACCGTCGACGTCGGCTTCTCGCTGGAGGACTTCGACAGCTTCTACGCGTCGCCCTCCGTCGGCTGGCTCCAGGGCTTCAACGAGACCCAGATCGTCGCCCGGGCCCAGTTCCAGCTTCTCTTCTGATCGGCAGCTCGACGGCGGGCTTCCGCCTGAAGCGCACCGATCCAGGATGACCTGAGTCATCCACCCGACGACACGACCGCACGACGCGGGCGTATCGAGGACTCAACCGACCGGCCCGAAAGGGCCGGTCGGTTTCTTCTTTCCGTTATGATCCCCGGCATGTCTCGCATCCTGCTCACCGTCATCGCAGTGACGGCGCTGGCGACCCGGATCGTCGCCGCCCAGGACTCCTCTGACGCCGCGCTCGAACGTCGCCTGCTTGAGATGGCCGAACGACTCGAGGCGCTCGAGAGCGACAACCGCGCGCTGCGCGACAAGGTCGTCGATCTTCAGGCCAAGACGGGGGAGAACTGGCTCGACGAGACCCGGGCGGCCGAGATCCGATCGCTGGTGCAGGACGTGCTCGCCGACGCCGACGGCCGCGCGAGCCTTCAGTCCTCGGGAATGACCGCCGGGTGGGACAACGGGTTCTTCCTGAGCAGTCCCGACGGGCGATTTCGACTCGAGATCGACGGACTCCTGCAGTTCCGCTGGGTGATGAACGTCCGGGAGAAGCAGGCCCCGAACGATCCGACGGACAAGTTCCGCTACGGCTTCGAGAACACGCGCACGCGGCTGACCTTCCGAGGGCACGTCTTCGGCCCCAGCCTGACCTACATGATCCGCGGAAACTTCAGCCGCGGCGGCGGCGGCGTCGGCGACACGAACCCGCGGCTGGGCGAGCCGCGCGGCGGCAACTTCCAGCTTCTCGATGCGTGGTTCCGCGCCGAACTCATCGAAGGGTGGTACCTCCGCGCGGGGCAGTTCAAGCTGCCCTTCAATCGCGAGAAGCTCGTCTCGCCGGCGTACCAGCTCATGGTCGACCGCTCGCTCGTCAACGAGAGCCTCAACATCGGCTACAGCCAGGGAATCGAGCTCGAGTACCGCGGCGACTGGCTCGGCTGGCGGCTGGCCTACTCCGACGGCGGTGCGGACAACCTCGGCGGCGGGGTCGCGCAGATCGTCGGAACCACGCCGGCCAACACGCCCTGGAACACCCCGGACCTCGCCGAGTACGCGTTCACGAGCCGCCTGGAGTTCCTCATCTCCGGAGAGTGGCGACAGTTCCAGCAGATGACGAGTCCGCCGGGCGATCCCTTCGGCCTCATGGTCGGCGTCGCGGGCCACTACCAGCGCGACGAGTACGGGACGACGATCGCCAGTTCGGACTGGCTGATCGGGACCGCCGACATCTCCGCGATGTTCGGCGGGCTCAGCGTCTTCGGCTCCTTCACCTACTCGTACTCGGACGGGAACTTCGGCATCTTCGACATCTTCGGCGCCGTGGCCCAGGTCGGGTTCTACGTCACCCCGAAGCTCGAGCTCACCGCGCGATACGAGTACGGCACCATCGACTCGAAGCGCAACGTCGTGACGCCGACGGACCTGTCCGTCATGACGGTCGGCTTCAACTGGTACATCGACGGGCAGGACCTCAAGCTCAGCTTCGACTTCGGGTTCGGATTCGAGGACGTCTCCGGACTCTGGGGCGTCGAGAGCCTTGGCTGGCGCCCCGACGGAATCGACACCCGTCCGCAGTTCGTGATCCGCACGCAGTTCCAGCTTCTCTTCTGAATCGGGCTTCGGGTCGGGCTTCCGATCTGGCCTTCAGAAGAGGGCCTCCGGTCCGTTTCTGGCAGCGCCGCGTCGTCGTCTACGATCCGCGCTTGATGACCGCGGAAACAGCGCGCACGACGATCATCCACCGCATCGAGGTGAGGCCGCGCGAAGGCTTCGGCGATGTGCGCGGCGCCGCGGCGCTGCGCGAGGTCACCGCCCTCGGCGACGGCGAGGGTGGGCTTCCGGAACGGATCGATCACGCGGCCGTGTATCTCGTCGAAGGGCCGGAGGATGCTGCGCTGGCCGCGCGACTCGCGGACGAGCTTCTCGCGGATCCGGTCACCCAGCAGGCGACGGTGATCGCGGGGGAGGCGCGGCGCGGGGCTTCGATCGGCGGAGCGCGAGGTGGCCTCGTATCGATCATCGAGGTGCATCCGCTCCCGGGCGTGACGGATCCTGCGGCGGAGTCGATCGAGGCGGTCGCGGAGCGGCTGATCGGGCTCCGCGTGCGGGTCCGCACCGGAAGCCGCTGGGAGTTCCACGGCGTCGATGCCGACCGCGCCGAGTCGCTGGTCCGCCGGGCCCTGGCCAACCCGGTGGTGCACTCGCTGCATCGCGGTCCCCATCACCCCGCCGCGTTCCCCGCGCCTCGGCCGCACGGAGACGCCATCCGCGATGTTCCGCTGCTCGGTCTCGACGACGCGGCGCTCGAGCGCCTCTCGCGAGAGGCGCACCTCTTCCTTTCGCTCGACGAGATGCGCGCCATCCGCGGGCACTACCGGGCGCTCGGGCGCGAGCCGCGCGAGATCGAGCTTGAGACGATCGCCCAGACCTGGTCCGAGCACTGCGTTCACAAGACGCTCAAGTCGACGATCCGCTATCGCGAAGGGGACGTCGAGGCGATGCCGCTGGGTCCGCAGGTGAGCGGGGGAGCGGCGCGGCCCGGGCACGAGCGCCTCGCGGACGGCACCATCGTCATCCGCAACCTCCTGCGCTCGACGATCGCGGCGGCGACGCACGAGCTGATGGCCGAGGGCATCGATTGGTGCCTTTCCGTCTTCGTCGACAACGCCGGCGTGATCGCCTTCGACGATCTTCACGCAGTCTGCTTCAAGTGCGAGACGCACAACCATCCCTCGGCGATCGAGCCCTACGGCGGCGCTGCGACCGGCGTCGGCGGCTGCATCCGCGACGTGATGGGAACGGGGCTCTCGGCGCGGCCCATCGCGTCGACCGACGTCTTCTGCGTCGCATGGCCGAGGCGTCCCTCCGCGGCGCGGCGACCCGACGAGGGAAGCAGGTCCGTCGTTCCGGCGGGCGCCCTCGATCCGGCGAGGATCCTCCGCCAGGTCGTCGCGGGCGTGCGCGACTACGGCAACCGGATGGGCATTCCGACCGTCGCCGGCGCGGTCTGGTTCGACGACGACTACATCGGCAACCCGCTGGTCTACTGCGGCTGCATCGGCGTGATGCCCCGCAACCTCGTTCGCGGGGAGGTGCGCCCCGGCGACCGGATCGTCGTCGTGGGCGGCCGCACCGGCCGCGACGGGATCCACGGGGCGACGTTCTCCTCGGCGGAGCTCACGGAGACGCACGCCGACGAGTTCAGCCACGCGGTCCAGATCGGAAACGCGATCACGCAGAAGAAGGTCCTCGATGCGCTGATGGCGATGCGCGATGATCCGCGCGGGTGCCTCTACGACGCCATCACCGACTGCGGCGCCGGAGGCTTCTCCAGCGCCGTCGGCGAGATGGGGCGCGAGCACGGCGCCGAGGTGCATCTCGACCGAGCCCCGCTGAAGTACGAAGGCCTCTCGCCCACCGAGGCCTGGATCAGCGAAGCGCAGGAGCGCATGGTGCTCGCGGTGCCGCCGGCGAAGCTCGATGCGGTGATCGCCCACTGCGAAGCGCATCAGGTCGAGTGGTGCGATCTCGGCCAGTTCGGCTGCCGGCTCGATGGGCCGTCGGGCCCCGAGCCGCACCTGCGGCTGCTCTGGCGCGGGGCCGAAGTCGGGCGCCTTTCGACGACGTTCCTCGACGAGGCGCTCCCGATGCCGCAGCGCGAGGCGTCCTTCGCTGCGCCGAAGCGGGCATCGGCGACGGCGGAGTCGGGCGCGGCGGTCGCGGTGCAGGATCTCCTGCCTGCGCTGCTCCGCCATCCCAACATCGCCAGCAAGCACTGGATCGTCCGGCAGTACGACCACGAAGTGCAGGGTGGCTCGGTCGTGAAGCCCTTCGTCGGCGAGCGGCAGGAGGGCCCTGCGGACGGCGCGGTCCTCCTTCCGGTGCGCGGGTCGCTTCGCGGCCTCGCCGTCGGCTGCGGTCTCGCGACCGGCCTGCGCGACGACCCGCGGGCGATGGCGCTGGCCGCGATCGACGAGTGCGTGCGGAACCTCGTCTGCCTCGGCGCGGATCCCGCCCGCTGCGCGATCCTCGACAACTTCTCCTGGCCCTCCTGCCGAGATGCCGCGAATCTCGGCGCCCTCGTCCGCGCAGCGGAGGGCTGCTATGACGGCGCCAAGGCGTATCGGACGCCCTTCATCTCCGGGAAGGACTCGCTCAACAACCAGTTCGTCGCCGAGGGCGGCGAGGTGATCCAGATCCCGCCGACGCTGCTGATCTCCGGCATGGCGATCGTCGAGGATGTCCGGCGCTGCGTGACCAGCGACCTCAAGGCGCCGGGGAATCTCCTCGTGCTCGTCGGCCCGCGCTCGCGCTCGCTCCGCGGCAGCCACGCGGGCCGCCTGACGGAGCGCGATTGCGGCGATCTTCCGCTCGTCGATCTCGCGCTCGGACCCGCGGTTGCCCGGGCGGTCTCCGCGGCGATCGCCGCGGGCACGATCCGCAGCGCCCATGACTGCGCCGACGGCGGCCTCGCGGTCGCGGTCGCCGAGATGGCCATCGGAGGCGGGTTCGGCGCCGTGATCGATGCTCGCGCGCTCGACGGTGCGCCGGCGCCCGCGGCTCGTTCGTCCGGCGCGCCGCCGAAGGGGAGCGTCATCGACGAAGCGCTTCTTGCGGAGCTCTTCGGCGAGTGGCCGTCGCGCTATCTGCTCGAGGTCCCCGAGGAGGCGCTGGGGCGATTCCGCGCCGCGCTCGCCGGGAGTGCGCCGGCCGCGGCCATCCCCCACGCGGTCATCGGGCGGGTCGTCGCCGATCGGCGGCTCATCCTCGGCGAGGTCTCGTGGACGCTCGACGAGCTTCGCGCGGCCTGGCGCGGGACGCTCGACTGGTAGGCCGAACGCCGAGCACGCCGATCCGGAATCACCATGCCCTCCGCCCTCGTCATCACCGCTCCCGGGATCAACTGCGACCTCGAACTCGCCGAGGCGTTCGCGCTCGTCGGCTGCGAGGTCGAGCGCATCCTGCTCGGCCGGCTTACGCGGCAGCCGGAGCTGGTCGATCGCTTCGAGCTCATCGGGCTGCCCGGAGGCTTCTCGTACGGAGACGACATCGCCGCCGGACGGATCATGGCGCAGCTCATCCGCGCCGGCATCGCCCGGCGCCTCGTCGACGCGCTGGCGCGCGGAGTCCCGATCATCGCGCCGTGCAACGGGTTCCAGATCGCGGTGCAGGCCGGCCTGCTTCCCGATCCCGCGCCGAGTCCGGGCGCGTCCGGCCCGGAGGAGAGTCCGGCGCTCCCGAGGCCCTCGGTGGCCCTCTGCGACAACGACTCCGGGCGCTTCTGCGACCGCTGGGTGCGGGTGGAGGTGCCGGTCAAGACGCACTGCATCTGGACGCGCGGGCTCCGTCCCGTCGGCGCCGGTTCGATGCTGCCGATCGCCCACGGCGAAGGCCGCTTCACGACGGACGCGGCGACGCTGCGAACCCTCGAGCGCGATGGCCGCGTCGCCCTGCGCTACGCCAGCGACGACAACCCCAACGGCTCGATCGGCGCCATCGCGGGAATCTGCGACCCCACCGGCCGCTGCTTCGGGCTGATGCCGCATCCCGAGCGATTCACGCGCTGGACGCAGCACCCGTGGTGGACGCGGCTCGGGGACGACGAACGCTCGGGCACGCCGCTCGGGCTTGCGATGTTCGAGTCGGCGGTCCGGTCGCTCGCGGCCGCCGCACCCGCCGGCGGCAGGTGAACGGATGAGGCATGGAGTGTCCGCCACCTCGCGTCGCACGAGGCGCCCGGAACGGAGTTCCGATCGGATCGCCGCGATAGAGTGACCCCATGAGCGGGGCCAACCACCCAGCGCCGCTGACCGGCATCGGGGAGCTGCGGCTTCCTTGCAGGGGATGCGGCACGAATCTGCGGTCGGTTTCGCTCAGGGGAACGTGCCCCGGCTGCGGCATGCCGGTCTCCCGATCGGTGCGGATCGCAGACCCGGAGCCTCGCGCGCCAGTCGCGCCGGCGCCCTGCGCCTCCTGCGGCTACGACCTCCGCGGGCTCGAGTCGGACCGCTGTCCGGAGTGCGGAAGCCGCGTCAGCAGGCCATCGCGCACGAAGGCGGTGCTTCCGGGGACGGCGCTGCGCATCGGAGCGCAGCGGCTGGTTCGCGCCGAGAGCTGCCCCTGCTGCGGCGTCGACGTGCGTTCGGTGCGCGGGGAACGCTGCCCTTCCTGCGACTCCTCGATCGTCGTTCCCGACGATCCCGATCGCCCCCTCTCGGAGATGCCCCTCACCTTTGTCCGCGCCCTGGGAAGGCGGATCATGTTCGGTACCCTCGCCATCGCGCTCGGATGGGCGGCCTCATTGGTGCTGTTCGGGGTCGAGATGGCGCGTCACGCGCTCGATGCGAGCACGCCGACGATGGCGACGTCGATCCAGTCGATCTGGATCTTCGGCCCGCTGCTCGCCGTGCTCTCGGCGCCGGTCGCGCCGCTGACTGCCTTCGGGCTCGCGGGCGCCGGGAGCCTCGCGACGGGACTGGCGATCGGGGCATGGCTGCTGACGCCGGTGCTGAGGGTGCCGGAAGCCCTCCGCAACGAAGTCGGGTGGTCGAGCGGTCCGCGCCGCGCAGCGCGCGCCTTCGTCGGGCTCTGGGCGCTGGCCGCGCTCTCGAGCTTCGTGGTCGCGGCGACGGCTGCACACCCCGGCATCGGACGGAACATCGCGCTGTGCATCCTTGCGCCGGCGCTGCTCGGGCTGACGCCGCTGGCGATTCACATGCGCCGCCTTGCGGCATGGATGCGCGACGACTGGTCGGAGCCGCTGCTCTCGTGGGCAACGCTCGGCGCGCCGGCGGTGGCGGCGCTGCCGATCGTCGCGATCGGGCTGCCGCAGTTCCTCGGCGTTCAGCTCCTGCTCGTCCCGGTGGTGCTGGCGGCGATCGTCGGGTTCTACGGCCTCATGGTCGCGCTGAGTTCGATGCCGCTGACGGCGCACAACCTCATTGTCCACGCCGTCGAACACGTCGATCGACTCGACAGGCGGCTCGACCGCGATGAAGCGCGGGCCCGGGAGCTCCTCGGCGGGGTGATGCGATCCGACCCCTCCGGCCGGCCTCCGGAGGGTCGCGGACGGCCGGCACCGCCTCGCGGCGATCCATTCGACGCGGTGCGCTAGCACTCCAGCGCCCCTTGTCTCCTGCTGCGGCGTCCGGAAGCGGCGTTCTGC
>CALMPF010000022.1 GCA_937871505.1 uncultured Planctomycetia bacterium
AATATTTACGACGCGCGGTTCGTTCGCTTCATGCCATTCCATCCTGACACCTTTTCCTCCCGATCGTTCCTTCAGCTCACGAGCACGCGCCCCACAGGGCCAGCAGGATGCCGAGGTCGTCGGCGTCGACCATGCCGTCCTGGTTGAGGTCTGCGAAGTCCAGGGGGAATCCCCAGACCAGCTCGAGGATCTCCACGTCGAGCTCGTTCACCACGCCATCGCCGTTGAGGTCCGGGTCGCACCAGTCGGGTGCGCAGCCCTCGTCGGAGAAGTCGTAGCTGCCTTCGACCAGGGCCGTCATGGCCTCCTCCAGGGAGCCGAAGCCCTCCGGCAGTTCCGCGGTGCCGACGAGGTTGGTGAACCCCGCGGGGTTGAGGATCACGGAGTCCTGGCCGCTGCCGCCCGAGATCGAGACCTGGCTGAAGTCGATGGTGCCGTCGTTGGTGTCCAGGCAGACCAGTTCCTGAGCCACGATCTGGGCGTCGGGGAGGAAGGTGAGCGTCGGGGCCGCGGGACCGGCGGGCTGAAGGGCCAGGAGCACCTCGCTTCCGCCGATGAGCCCGTTGATCTTCATGTCGCCCTGGCCCAGGATGTGGGTCTTCCCTTGCTTTGGATTGCTGGAGCCCTGGCCCTGGAAGTTGCCTGGGAAGAGGTGGCCGGGCGTGGACGCGGCGGCATCGTCGAGCTGGATGATGATGTTCCCGCCGGGAACGTTGTTGGCGTAGCTGATGCCGCCGCGCATGGAGCGATCGTTGGTGAGCACCTTGGTGTTGATCAGCAGCCTGCCGCCGGTCCGGCCTGAGCCGGGCCTGACGCCTTCGCTTCGGTTGATGACCTCCTGGTTGGCGAGCAGCACGACGTCTCCTCCCCTGGCGTGCGTGGCCAGTCCGTGGAGCGATGTTCCTCCCCAGATCTTCGCATGCTCCCGGATGATCACGCGCTGGACGGCCTTGAGCATGAGGGTGCCACCCGCGGCGTAGCGACCAGCGCCGGGCCTGAGATCCCCCCTGACGCGAATCGTCCCGCCGGCCTTCAGGGTGATGTCGCCGCCTGTGGCACGTTCGCTTCCAATCGCACCGCCGCTGCCGCCGCTGAGAATCGCCCGGCCGATGGTGATGTCCTTGGCGGCGCTGAGCTCGACGTAGCCGCCGTCGCCCCGCCGGGTCCCCGGCTGAAGCGCCTCGTTGGCGTCCGGATCCGCAGGCAGGGTCCTGAGGCGTTCCGGGTCTTGGCCGGGAGGGAGAGGGTCGCTGGACCCGCTGTTGGCGGTCAGGAAGACGTCATCGCCGATCGAGATCGATCCCTCGCTGGAGATGATGTGCACCGAGCCACCGGGGACCTTCGATGTGTCGGGCGCCGCGGGCGCAGCCAAGATGGTGGTGACCCCCTTGATGTCCACGTCCTGCTTGACCAGGAAGGCCAGCGTGATCGGTATCTGGCCGGCAAACCCACCGAGGTTCCCTTGCTTCGGCGCTCCGAGGATGATGACGGAGAGGTTGTGGTTCGTCCCTTCGATCCGGAGGGAGTTCATCTTCTTGGGAACGACCTTGACCGAGCCGTCGCCCTGCAACTTGTAGGACTCCGTCACGGTGATGATGACCATTGCGCCTTCGATGACGACATCGTCGGTCTCGATCGGCACTCGTCCGGCGCTCCAGTTCGTCTTGTTCTCCCAAGCGCCGCCGTGGTCTCCGATCCACTTGTTCTCTTCGGCCATGCCCGGCGCGGCATGAAGGGAGGCGAGTGCGGAGGCCAGGGTCAGGGTGAGGATTCGGGTGTTCAGGGTCATGGCGGGGTCCGTGCAGGGGTGGTTGTCGAGGCGATTGATGCGCGCTGCGGAGGCGGCGATGGCTCGCCGCTGGCCGGAGCGCGAAGCGGCCGCTCGGCCGCTCGACCGCACCTACCTGGTCGGGGGCGGATCCTGACAGGACTTCCAGACGTTCGGCCGCCATCCCGCTGACAGCGCTGGCTCGCGCGTCGCACCGACGACGTGCGCTCGACGACGAGAGGCCTCGCAGCCTGCGGCGACTGCGAGGGTCTCACATCGCGGGCGTTGGCACTCCACGTGAGCTGCGAGTCGAGACAGCGGCTGTCCCCATCGTTCGGTCGGCGCCGCGGCCCTCGGCGCCTCGACCGCCGGTCCCGGCGCGGCGCGCCCGCTCCGTATACTCGCCCCTTCATGCCCTCCGCCAAGGCCGATCGCGAGGTGTTCATCACGGGGCTGGGACCGATCACGGCGTGCGGCGTCGGGGCGGAGCCGCTCTGGGAGAGCCTCGCTGCGGGCCGCCCAGCGCTGCGGAGAATCGCCCGGTTCGATCCCTCCGGGTTTGCGTGCCACGTCGCGGGTGAGATCGCCGACGAGCTCTTCGACGTGCGCTCGGTCGTGCCCAAGAGCTATCGCAAGGCGACCAAGGTGATGGCCAGGGATATCGAGCTCGCCGTCGCCGGGGCGCACGCCGCGGTCGCCGACGCGGGGCTGGTGACGCGCGCTGCCGAGCGGGCCGACGCCGCGCCGACGCTTTCCCCCGATCGCGTCGGATGTCACATCGGAGCGGGGCTGATCGCCGCCGAGATCGACGAGCTTGCCGCGGCGCTCGCTTCGGCGCAGCGCCCCGACGGCGCCTTCGACTCCGGGATCTGGGGCAGCGCCGGGATGAACAACCTCACGCCGCTCTGGCTCCTGAAGTACCTCCCGAACATGCTGGCATGTCATGTGACGATCATCCATGACTGCCAGGGACCGTCGAACACCATCACCTGCGCCGAAGCGAGCAGCGGGCTCTCCATCGGCGAGTCGCTCCGGGTGATCCAGCGCGGCGACGCCGACGCCTGTCTCTCGGGCGGGGCCGAGACCAAGGTCCACCTGATGGGTCTGCTGCGCCAGGAGTTCGCCGGCCGGCTGGTCGGGCGCGGCGGCGCGGTGACGGAGGATGTCGCAGCGGACGACGCCGCGCAGATCGCCTCGGTGCGCCCCTTCGATCCCGCCTCGGGCGGGAGCGTTCTCGGCGAGGGCGGAGGGATCCTGGTGCTCGAGGCCTCCGAGGTCGCGAGAAGCCGCGGAGCCCGCGCGTATGCCAAGATCGCGGGTTTCGGCGCCAGCCAAAGCGTGAACCCCGACACCGTCGGCCTGGTGACCGAGCCCGATGGCGCGAGCATCGCCGCCGCAATCGATGCGGCGCTCGCCGACGCGGCCGTCCACGCCGACGCGGTCGACGCGGTCATTCCCTTCGGCAGCGGCATCCCCGCCGTCGATGCGGGTGAGCGGGCCGCGATCGCGCGGACCTTCGGCGCCCGGACACCCTCCGTGCCGATGGTGACGATCGTGCCGGCCGTCGGCAACTGCTGTGCGGGGGCCGGAGCGGTCGCGGTCTCGGTGGGGGCGCTGATGCTCCGCCATCAGATGCTCCCTGCGCGCCTCAACAGCGAGCTGACTCCGGGGCTCGACGCGGTCAGGGCCCCCTCCCGATCGGCGCGGCTGCGGACGATCCTGATCTTCACCACGAGCTTCGGCGGCCAGAACGCGGCGCTGGTGCTCAGGGCGCCGGAGTGACTCCGGATCGCGCTCCTTCGACGACTTCCTCGACCGACCTCCGCCCGCCCATGCCCACGAGCTCCTCCGGTTCCTCGACCTCTCGGCGCATCGTCATCACCGGCATGGGGTGGGTGACCCCCCTGGGGCACGATCTCGAGACGGTCTGGTCGGCGCTCATGGCGGGCCGATCGGGCGTGGACCGCATCAGCCGCTTCGAGGCGGAGACCTTCCCGACCAACTTCGCGGCGGAGGTGCGCGACTTCGACTTCACCCGCTTCGTCGAGGACCCGCGCGTTCACGAGGGCGCGGGGCTCAACATCCGCTTCGCGCTGGGGGCCGCGCGGCAGGCGTGGGAGCAGGCCGGGCTCTCGGCGGCTCCGGCGGACCTCGATCGGCGGCGCATCGGGATCTACCTCGGCGCGGGCGAGGGCGTGCTCGACACGCCCAACTACATCGCCAGCAACCTCGCCGGATGGGAGGCCGCCGACGGCACCGTCGACGCGGTGCGCTGGGCGCGCACGGCGCGCGCACGCATGCGGCCCGTCTCCGAGATCACGCAGGAGCCGAACATGCCCCTGGCGCACCTCGCCAGGGAGTTCGGCCTGCGCGGGCCCGCGTACAACTGCCTGACGGCGTGCGCCGCGAGCACCCAGGCAATCGGCGAGGCGTTCAGCATCCTCCGCCGCGGCGACGCCGACGCGATGCTCGCGGGCGGCACGCACACGATGATCCACCTCTTCGGGATCACCGGCTTCAACCGCCTGACGGCGCTGGCGACGGCGCAGGCGCTCGCCGGCGCCGCGGCGGGCGACCCGCGGCGGGCGTCGAGACCCTTCTCGCGCGATCGCTCAGGCTTCGTGATGGGAGAAGGTTCGGGAATGGTCGTGCTGGAGACCCTCGATCACGCCGAGCGGCGCGGCGCGACGCCGCTGGCGGAGGTCGTCGGCTACGGCTCAAGCGCCGACGCCTTCCGCATCACCGACATCCAGCCCGAGGGTCGCGGAGCCGCGGCCGCGATGACGATGGCCCTCCGGCAGGCGGGGATCGATCCCGCCGCTGCGAGCGATCGTCCGCCGATCGACTACATCTCCGCGCATGGCACCGGCACGCAGGAGAACGACTCCATCGAGACCCGCGCGGTCAAGCTCGTCTTCGGCGACAACGCCCGGCGCATCCCGATGTCCTCGGTCAAGTCGATGCTCGGCCACCTGATCGCGGCGGCGGGGGCGGTCGAGCTCATCACCTGCGTGCTGGCGATCCGGCGCGGGATGCTCCCGCCGACGATCAACCTCGAGAACCCCGATCCCGATCTCGATCTGGACTACGTTCCCAACGCCGCCCGCGCCGCCACGGTCGAGACGTGCCTGAGCAACTCCTTCGGCTTCGGCGGACAGAACGACACGCTGGTGGTCCGACGATGGGGCTGAGCGTCATCGGCGGCGCTTCCGGCGGAGAGGACTTCCCGTCATGAAGGTGCGGGCGGTGGTGGGGTTTCTCTGCGTGGCGATCGCGCTGGGCGCCTTCGTCCTGGTGCGCCGCACCCCGACGTGGTTCGCGCCGCCCGCGCGGGATGACGCGGCCGCGATCGATCGGGGTGAGCGGCTGGAGTCGGCGCTGATCGAGCAGTTCACGCGCGTCCGCGCTCCCGACGCGTCGACGTGGTCGATCGCTTTCGACGACGATGCCGCCAACGCATGGCTGGCGACGAGGCTCCCGCGCTGGATCGAGCACTTCGAGGCCCGCTCCGCCGGCGGACCGCGGCAGCGCGAGGTCGTCCAGCTCCGCTTTCTTCGCGATGCGGTCGAACTGGGCCTCTCGCGCCCCGGGACCCCGTTCGCCTCGGCGACCCTCGCGCCGCGGCTGACCGCAGGCGAGCTGACGGCGCCCGTGACCGGGGGCGGCGTCGCCTCGGTGCGCCTTCCCGGCGGCGCCCTGCATGCGCTCGTCGGATGGCTCGCGGCCGGGGACGCCGAGGCATCCGGGGGCTCACCCGGGGGCGAGCGCTGGCGGAGCGATGTGACTGCGCTGCTCCGCGGGGAGTCGGTCTCGCCGAGCTTCGATCTCGGAGATGGGCGCTCCGTGGAGCTGCTGGACCTCGAGATCCACCCCGGTGAGCTTCGGGCGAGGCTGCGCACCCGGCGTTCGACCGGCGCGGAGGACCGCCCGCGATGAACGCTCGGCGCATCGTGCTGCGCTGGGAGGCGCTCGCGCTGCCGCAGGTCGCGGAGTGGCTCATCGACACCGCGTCGGCCGGAGGCGCGAGCGGGCCGCCGGGCGAGATCGGAGCGCGCGCGGAGGAACATGCCCGCCGCCGAGCCCCGCACGCGAGCGCGTCCGGCGCGGCCGAGCGATCCGGCGCGGCCGAGGTGATCGATCTCGGCCGCACCGCGGTCGTCCTGCCCGGCGCTCGTGCGGGACGGCTGCTCCTCTGGCACCTCGCGCGCCGCGCCGAGGCGCTCGGAGCGCGGATCGTCCCGCCGATGACGCTGACGCCGGGCTCGATGGTCGACGCCCTGCTCGACGATCTCGGGCCCTGCGCCACGCCGCTGGCCTTCGAATGCGCCATCGCGGAGGCGCTGCGCGATCCATCGACCGAAGCTGCGCCATCGCTGATCGCCCCGGCGCTCGTCGCGCCCGCGACCGGGCGGGAAGACCACGGCGCGCTCGCGGCCCTTGAGACAGCGCGGGTCTTCGCCGCGATCGTCGACGAGCTCGCCGGCGAGGGGATCGCGGCAAGCCGCGTTGTCGAGACGCTGGAGGAGATGGCGCGCGAGGCCGCAGCCGACGGCGCCGCGAACCGCGAGACTGACCGGGGCCAAGACGCGGACCCAGCCGGGAGCCCAGCCGGGAAACCAGACGGGAATCCAGACGAGAGACCAATCGGGGGCATCGAACGGGGCGAGATGGAGCGCTGGGAGGCGCTTGGCCGCATCGAGGAGAGCGCCTCCCGTCGCCTCGCGCGGTGCGGGATGTCCATCCGCTCGCGCCACGCCTGGTCCCGCACGGGGGCGCCCGAGCGGCCCCATCCATCGGTCGATCGGCTGGTCCTGGCGCTGGTGCCCGAGCTCAACGGCGTGCAGCGCCGCGCCATCGCGCGGTTCGCTCGCTCGGCCAGCGCGGCGGAGGACGCCGTCTTCGCGCTGGTCCACGCCGATGAGCGCTGGCTCGCCGAACTTGACGAGCTCGGGGCGCTTCGCCGGATCGCTCCGAAGGCTCCGGAGGCTCGTCCGGACGAGGAGCCGCTCGTCGCCGAGGCCGAGCTCATCGTCGCCGAAAGCGCTGCGGACGCCGCGCAGTGCGCCATCGCCGAGACGCTCGCAGGGCGGCGCTGCGAGCCCGATCCTCGCGTGACCGTCGGCCTGCTCGATCCGCCGCTCGGCGACGCGCTCGAGCACGCGGGCGCCTACGCGGGGATCTCCTTCAGGACCGCGACCGGACGCTCGGTCGCGACCACGGAGCCGGCGGCGACGATCGAGGCGATCGCGCGGTGGCTCGACGGGGACCGCGATCCCTCCGAGTTCGCGCGGCTCCCGGCGGTCGGGGCGTGGCTGCGCGGCGCGCTCGAGCTCGCGGGGGAGGGCGAGCGCGGAAGCGAGGCGGTTCCCGTCGCGGATGTCGTGGCACGCCTGGATGAGTCGATGCGGGCATCGCGGCCGGGGGGGGATCAGCGCGTCGGTTCGGCATTGGCCCGCAGCGCGGCGGCGGCGATCGATGCGGCGCTGGCGCCGCTTCTGTCCGAGGACGATGGGCGAACGGCGCAGGGCGATCCCGACGATGGCGCCCAGATCGGGGGACCGCACGCGCGCGCCGCGCTGCCGCGCTCTCTCCGATCGCTCGTCGAGTGGGCCGAGCGCATCCGCACGGTTCTCGCGACGCTGCTGGCCGGGATCGAGCGCTCCGACCTCGCCGATGAGGCGATCGACGCCGTGGTCGAGGAGCTCGGAGAGTGGGGGGCGCTCGACGCGCGGATCGCGCCGCGGCTGGGCCCTGTCGGGGCGTTGCGGCTGCTCGCGCGCAGGCTCGGGCGCAGGGCGCTTCCGGCGCCGACGCGGCGCGGCGAAGTCGAGGCGCTCGGGCTTCTCGAGCTGCATCCCGATGACGCGCCTGCGGTCATCCTCCTGGGCCTGCACGAGGGGGCTGTGCCGCGGGCGCGGACCTCCGATCCGTTCCTGCCCGGCGCCCTGAGAAGCCGCCTCGGGCTCGCGGACGACGACTTCGGCGCCCGGCGCGATCGGTATCTGCTCGCGGCGCTGCGGCGCGGGCGGAGGTCGCTGCGCGCGATCGTCGCGCGGCGCTCAGCTTCGGGCGACCCGCTGCTGGCGAGCCGGCTGCTGCTCGAGATCCCGCGTGCGCAGCAGCCGCGGCGGCTCCGCCATCTCGCGGGGGCCGGCGCCCGGCGCTTCGATGTGCCGAGCGGACTTGCGGCTCCCGCGCCGCGATCGCGCTTCGTGGTGCCCTCGGCGCCCTCGGGACCCGTCACCCTCGACCGCATCGCGGTGACCGCCTTTCGCGCCTATCTGGCATGTCCCTTCCGCTACTGGCTTGAGCGGCACCTGCGGCTGAAGCGGGTGGATCCCGTGCGGGATCAGCTCGATGCGGCCGAGTTCGGCACCGTGGCCCACGCAGCCCTCGCTCGATGGGGGACCGACTCGCTGCTGCGCGATTCGACCGACGGTGCGGCCATCGCGGCGGCGCTGGGCGACGCCCTCGATGACGAGGTGCGCCGGGCATTCCCGGGGGGCGCCCCGGTCGCGGCGCTGGTGCAGGCCGCCCGGCTGCGGCAGCGCTTCGATGCGTTCGCGGCGTTTCAGGCGGCGCACCGCAGCATGGGGTGGCGCATCGAGCGCATCGAGTGGGATCTGCCCGAGACGGCGTCGCTGGAGATTCCTGGCCAGGCGCCCGTGCGGATCACCGGGAGGATCGATCGCATCGATCGCCATGAGCGGACCGGCGAGCTCCTGCTCATCGACTACAAGACCGCCGACCTGCCGCGGATGCCGGAGGCGGTCCATCGACGCGCGATCGCCGCTCCCGGAGCGGGCGGACCGCAGAAGGAGTGGATCGACCTCCAGCTTCCCCTCTACGGCCATCTGGCGGCGAAGCTCTTGGCGGCCCGACCAGATGCCCAACCAGATGTCCAACCAGGTGCACGGCCAGATGTCCAGCCCGATGCTCGGGCGCTCGCTCCTCAACTCGCCTACATGCTCCTTCCGCGCGACGCCTCGGCGACGCGCCTGGCCGAGGCCGCCTGGAGCGACGACGAGCGGAGCGAGGCGATCGAGAGGGCCCAGCGCGTGGTGGCGAAGATCCGCGCCGGGGAGTTCCCGATCAATCCCGGCTACGCCGGCGCCGATCGCTTCGTCCGCATCTGCCACGGCAACGCCCTGATCGCGGAGGAGGCCGGCGCTCCCGGTGATCCCGTCGGCGCCGGGGGTGCGACGTGATGTTCGCCCTGCCTCGGGGCGGAGGAGCCCAGCGCCCGCGATGACGACGCCGACGATCATCCTCGCCTCCGCGGGCAGCGGCAAGACCTTCGCGCTCACGTCGCGCTTCCTGCGCCTCGTGGCCGAGGGCGCCCCGCCGGCGACGATCGTGGCGACGACGTTCACCCGCGCGGCGGCGGCGGAGATCCGGGATCGGATTCTCGAGCGCGCGGCGAGCGCCGCCGAGGATCCTGCCGCGGCGAGAGCGCTCGCCGCGCAGCTCGACCTCGGTTCCTCGGAGTTCGACGCCGACGCGATGCTCGATCGGCTGATCGCGTCGTGGCATCGGCTTCGCGTGAGGACCATCGACAGCTTCATGGGATCGATCGTCGCGACGCACGCCCTCGAGCTCGGCGCTCCGATCGATCTCGGCATCGCCGACGAGGCGATGGAGCGCCGCCTCGTTCGCGACGCCCTCGCCCGGATGCTCGCCGGCTTCGACCCGAGCGAGGCGATCGCGGTGCTTCGCCAGTACACCGCGGGCAACAGCGATGCCGACATCGAGCGCGCGCTGCGCGGCACCGTGGATGCGCTGCGGCGGCTCTGGCGCGAGGCCCCCCGAGAGGCGTGGGACCGCATCGCGGTTCCGAAGGGGGGCGATCCGGCAGCCATCCCCGCGGCGACGAAGGCGCTCCGCGGCGCCGCCCAGCAGCAGAAGGACAAGCGGATGCGCACCGCGCTCGAGAAGATCATCGAGATCATCGAACGCGAGGCGTGGGTTCCCTACTCGGCCGCGACCATCGTCCGGAACGCCCGTGACGGCGAGGGCACCTATTTCGGCAAGCCGATTCCCGAACCCGTCCTCGCGGCGCTCCGCGTCGTCACCGCCGTCGCCCGCGACGCAGTGGTGGAGTCGATCCGCCGCCAGACGCTCGCGGCGCGCACGCTCGCGGAGCGCTTCGCTGCCGCCCTCGATGCGCTGAAGCGCGAGCTGGGCGTGATCTCCTTCGACGACCTTCCGGGGCTGCTCCAGCGCGTTGCGCGCGGGCACGGGCCGGATGCCGATGCCCGCGGGCGCGACTTGACGTCCGCAGGGGAGCGCGCGGTCGTCGTCAGGCGGACGGAGCACCGGCTCGATGCGATCCTGCGGCACCTCCTGCTCGATGAGATGCAGGACACGAGCGCCGAGCAGTGGTCGGCGATGCTCCCCTTCGCGGAGAGCGTCTGGCGGCGCGAGGATCCGCTGCGGTCCTTCTTCTGCGTCGGCGACCTCAAGCAGTCGATCTACCACTGGCGAGGCGCCTCTCCCGAGATCCTCGCCTCGCTGCCGGACCTGCTCGATGTCGATCCCGTGGCGATCCAGCTCACGCGCCGCTGCGGGCCCGCGATCGTCGATGTCGTGAACCGGCTCTTCGGCAGGCTCGATCGGTCGGCGGTGCTCGACGGGCCTGCGCGGGCAGCGGCGGCGCAGTTCGCCGGCTACTTCCAGTCGCATGAGACGCTCGCCAGCGGACCGAGCTTCGCCACGCTCCGCTCCGCGGGCGCTCCGCCGGGGGAGCACGACGCCGCGCCGCCGTCCGCTGCTGCCGACGCCGGGCGCGGTGACGGCGAGGACGAGGATGACGGCCACCTCCCCGGGATCGGCATCGACGCGGCGCCGGCGGTGATCGCGGAGCTGCACCGGCGCGCTCCGCAGGCGACCATCGGCGTGCTCGTCCGCCGCAACGCCGTCGTGAACCGGCTCCTCGCCGCGCTCGGCCCGGGCGGACTGGGACTGCCGGTCTCGGGTCGAGGCGGGATGCCGCTCATCGATGCGCCGCCGGTGGAGGCGATCCTCGACGCGCTGAGGATGGCGGCCCATCCCGGCGATTCGATCGCGGCCTTCAACGTCGCCGCATCGCCGCTCGGCCCCGTCGTCGGACTCGCGCGGACCGAGGCGACCTCGGGGGCGGCGCGCGGGCGCGTCGCAGCGGAGATCCGGCGGAGGCTGCTCGCGGTCGGCCTTCCCGAGCTCCTCCGCGCGTGGACGTCGGCGATCGCGGGCGAGGTCGATGAGCGCGAACGGCGCCGGCTCGTCCAGCTTGTCGAGCTCGCTACGGTCACCCGCGCCCCGGGCGGCGCGGGGGGGGCCGCTTCGGCGCTGGCGCTCGAAGCCTTCATCGAGGCGGTCGAGGGAACACCCGTCGCCGACGAGTGCGCTGCCCCGATTCGCATCATGACGATCCACCAGAGCAAGGGCCTCGAGTTCGACCTGGTGGTCCTCCCGGAGCTCGATGGCGCGATCGCGAAGCCGGGCGGCCACGTCGCCGCGATCGATCGCCCGGAGGATGGCGGACCGCCATCGACGATCATCCGCTGGGTCGATCAGAAGCGCCGCGAGTTCCTCCCCGCCCGACAGCGAGCGATCTTCGATCGGCAGATCCAGCGGGCCGCGCTCGAGTCGCTCTCGGTCCTCTACGTCGCGATGACGCGGGCGAAGCGGGGGCTGGTCATGCTGGTCGAGCCGCCGCGCCCGCGGCGGCTGCGGGAGTCGTGGGCGGCGCTCCTGCGGGAGCTTCTCGCCGATGGCGCGGACGCGCCGCACGGCGTGCTCGCGCACTTTGGCGCGCCGACCGACGAGGTGCTCGCGTCGCTCGCTGAGGGAGCGCCCGGAGCGCGTTCGTCGAGCGCGGCGCCTGCGGTCGCAACGGCGGAGCGCGGCGCCCGGCCCGGCGCTCTCAACGACGTCGCCCGGGCTTCCGATCAGGCTGCGCGGCCGCTCGGGGACCCGGGGTCGCCTGCGGGGAGTCCCTCGCTGCGCGAGCCGGAACCGCGGGCCTCGATCGTCCGGCCGCCCTCGGAGTCCGAGGAGTCTCCGGCGTCGCGCCTCGCGATGGACCCTGCACGACGCCGCGATGCTGCGGATCGCGGCTCGGCGCTGCACGCCTGCCTGGCGGCGGTGGGGTGGATCGAGACGTTCGCGTTCGACGAAACCGAGTTGCTCGCGACGGTCCTCCGGGCGGCGCCGGGACGCGGCGAGGAGTGGGCGCGAGAGCGTCTCGATGAGTTCCGCGCTCTGCTGGCGGAGCCCGCGCTCCGTGCGGCGCTGGCACGACCCGAGGGCGACGCGGGAGCGACCGATCCCTTCGCCGGGAGCGGAGGGACGTGGAGCGTCCACTGCGAGGCTCCCTTTCTCCGTCTGGTCGAGGGTGGCGTCCAGCGCGGGACGATCGATCGGCTGCTCATCCGCCGCGACGGAGCACGGACGCTTGAGGCACGCATCGTGGACTTCAAGACCGGGCCGCACTTCCCGGAGCGGTACGCGGCGCAGCTTGCGGCATACGCAACCGCCGTGGCAGAGCAGTGGCGCGTCGATCGGCGGGCGATCCGGCAGACGCTCTGCTTTCTCGATGCAGGCGGTCAGTGCGCGGAACTCGCCTGACCCAGCGGGGCCTGCCCCGCGCCATGAGCACTACAGCGCTGGAGTGTTAGGCGCCGTCGAGGGCCGCAGCGCCGATGACGGCCGCCATGCGTCCGGTGCGTCCCCGGTCGCGGCGGTGGCTGAAGAAGAGCTGGGGGTTCGAGGCCGTGCAGAAGGGCTCGCCGTCGATCGCCCCGGGATCCACGCCGCACGCGACGAGCTGAGCGTGGACGGAGGCGAAGAGGTCGATGCGCGGGCGCCCTCCGGTTCTCCTGCGGATCACGCAGCGCCCGAGTCCTGCGGCGATGAAGGCGCACGCAACCTCATCACCGACCTCGAAGGCTTCCGGCCCGATGCAAGGCCCGATCGCGGCGACGACCGAACTCGCGCGCTCGAGCGGGGAGCGCGCGGCGCACGGCGCCGCCTCCCCGTGCAGCGCCGACAGCGCGCTTGCGATCGCACCCCGGAGCGGGACCCTCTCGTCGCTCGATCGGCACGCCGTCGCGGCAACCGTCCCCGAGGCTGAGACCGCGCACCGCCCGGCGGCGTCGCCGGTGCGGCTTGCCTGATCCACCGTTCCGCCCGGAGTCGCCAGCACGCCGCGCCAGCCGCAGTGCACCGCTCCGACAGCCCCGCAGGCGGCGCATGCGAGCAGGATCGGAGCGCAGTCCGCAGTCGTCACCAGCAGCGCCATCGCGGGGTCGTTGCTGACCATCGCATCGGCCGCCGGTCGGTGCGGAGAGCGATCCCCGTTCTCGTTCTCCGCAGCGAGCGCTGCCCGAACGACGTCAGCGCCGTGGACGAGCCGGATCGGCGCGATCGCCCGACCCGCCAGTTCCGCGGCGGCAAGCAGACGCCGGCGGTTCTCCAGCCGACGATCGCGGCCATCGGCGCCGGCGCTTCCCGGCGCCGCTTCCGCCGCCTCGCCGGCGCAGTCGAGCGTGTCGCACGGCGCTGCGCTGACGCCGCCAAGGCGCGTCGAGAACGCATGGGGGATGCGCAGGCTCTCGAGAAGCGTCGAGCGAAGCAGGTGCGGTCCGAACGACGAGGAGTCGAGGCGGATCACGTCGGAGGGGCGGCAGACCACTCGAGCGAATTGCCGATCGCACCGCCCAAGGTTGCGGTGACCGCCTGTACCGTGACCACGCTCCCTGCTCCGCCGCGGAACGACGTCGGGATCGAGGTCGTGAAGTCCTTCTCGGTGCAAGGCTCGTAGAAGACATGCTTGGCGGTGCCATCGAGCACCGTGATCTCGACGAGCTGCGGATCCCCCGGGCGGTCGGCGAGAGCGACATGCAGTCGCCAGCTGTCATCGATCGCGGCGCTGGCGACGGCCTTGGTCGGGGAGTTTCCCGTCGGGGGCGGCGTCCGGGGGAGGGAGCGCGCGCCCGCTTCGAGCTTCGTGGCGGTCACGGGCGTTCCGACCGTGATCGGGAGCGGGGGATCGCCGGCCAGCGTCGGCCGGAGCGGGTAGCTCTGAGCCTGAAGGCGCTCGCACTGAGCGCCGACCGCGAACGCGGTCGAGGCGTTGCCCGAACGGATCGCCAGGTGGCGAGTCCGGGGCGGGGTCCCGCCGCCAACGGTTTCGATGATCTGGACGACCGTCGGCGTGCGCACGTCGGCCTCCGCGGCGAGCGCGACGACCCCGACGGCATCGGTCGCGTTCACCGCGATCGAGTGGACCGGCTGCCCGCCGGACATGAGCCGCAGCGGCCTCGACTCCTCGTCCGCATGGTTGAGCGCAGCAGGCGGCGCCGCCTGCGCCTGCGGAGTCTCCGCGCAGGGGGACGACCGAGGCAGGAGGAGCGCCGGCGCGACGAGCGCGGCCGTGAGCACGAGCAGGATCCTCAGGGCACTCCCACGGTGCCGAGCGGACGCCGGGCTCGTCGGGTGCGCGTGGTCGGTCGACCGTCGGAACCTTCGAGCCGCCTGCATGTCGGGTGAACCTCCGGGAGCGTGCGAGTCGAGAAGCGTCGACTCGCGATTCGATTGCGGCGCCCGGCGGGACGATCCGCAACGGCGCGCGCCGGGATGAGAAGCCGCAGACGATACGCTGCCGGTCTCCGAGGGAACAAGGCGCCTCGATCGCGGATCGCCTTGCGAGCGTCGACGTCGCGGCCCGCCGGCGCCGCCGCAGGAGCGACGGGGCGAGAGAGTGCCGGTCAGGCCCCCTCGTACGACTCTTGCGCGGCGCGAACGAGGTCTTCAAAGCTCCAGTCTGAACGGACCCGTTCGGAGACCGTTCCGACGAGCTGGAGCAGGCGATGGTGCAGAGGGAGCGGGACGATGCAGAGCCGCCGCGACCAGAGCTCGACTCCGCGGGCGAGGTGCCCTGCGCGCCAACGATCGCCCTCCCTCGCCTCGATCGCGGCGGTGATCAGGGCCAGCTCGAGCTGGTCTTCGCGGTTGCCGACCTGCGCGCGGTTGAGACGGAGGGCCCGGCCGATGCAGCGCCGGGCGTTCGCGAGGTCGCCTCTCAGGAGCGCGATGCTGCCGAGGAGCTGGTGGACATAGCTGATTCGCTGGGGCGACGTCTTCTCCGGCGCCTCCGTCTCGAGGCGCAAGAGCAGCGGACGCAGCAGCTCCTCGGCCTCGTCGAGGCGGTCGAGGAGCAGCAGCGTGCTCGCCATGTTCATGCGCAGATGGCTCGCGAGGCTCTCGAACCCGCGCTCCTCCGCGATCCTGATGGCGTCCTGCTCGACGGAGAGGGCTTCGCCGAGCGAATCTGCCCCGCCGCGGCGCTGAAGCGCCACCGCGACGTTGATCATGGCGCGGAGCCGGGCCCGGTCGCGCCGGGCGGGGTCGATCTCCTCGGCGATCGCGAGGGCTGCGCGGAACTGGGCATCGGCCCCGTTCCATTCGCCGCCGAGCAGATCGAGGTGTCCGCAGAGGAGCGCGAAGGTGAGCCGGTCCTTCGCGGTGGCAGGCCGGGCTGCGGGGAACCACCGGCGCGCCCGCTCCGCGGGACCGCGGAAGAGCCAGACCCGCCCGGCGTGCACGACGATCGCGGCGATCGCGGCGCCGTCGCCGATCGAGTCGGCGTAGCGCAGCGCCTGGTCGATCTCGGGGTGCATCGCCTCGACGCGGTCGTACCCCTCGATCCGAAGCTGCTCGTCGCCGTCGTACGGAAGCGCGTCGCACTGCTCGATCACCCAGCGCAGGTGTCGTGCGTGCAGCGCGTCCCAGCGCCGGTCGCCGAGGTGCCGCCGCGCCCAGGGGCGCAGCAGGTGCCGGATCGCGAAGCGCGGCACCGCGATCGCGGCGGTCTCCTCCTTGGCGCATCCGATGTCGCGCGCGCCGGCCATCTCGGCGTGCGGAGACGGTTGATCCAGGGGCGGCATCACGCCGCGATCGACAAGCTGCGCCGGCACCAGCCGAAGCAGGGCGCCGGTCACGCCCGCCATCCCGTCGGGCGATCGGACGCCCGCGACCGGCACGACGTCCGTCGCGCCCAGCGAGGCGATGTCCTTCGCGGTGACCGGCGTCTGAAAGACCGACAGGCTCGCCAGGAGGTCGCGGTCGCGCTCATCGAGATCGTCGATCCAGCGTTCCGCGAGCTGTGCGACGGCGCCGGGATCGTCGCTGTGGCGCAGGCGCTCGAGGACCTCCATCGGGGAGAGGACGAAGAACTCGCGGGCGACGAGGGTGATCGCCCCGGGGTTGCCTCCCAGCAGCGCGACGATCTGCGCGAGGACACTCGTCGTCGGCCCGTCGACGGGCAGCGAGACGCCCAGCCGCAGCGCCTCGCGGCGGAGAAAGAGCTCCGCGGCGGAAGGCCGATCCGCGGCGACGGTCGAGAGACCGCCGATCCGCGTGCTGCCGAAGTGCCCGATCGCGTGCGTCGTCGTCGCGAGCGCGCAGCAGCGGCCCTGGTCGGCGAGACGCCGTCCGAGCCTCGCGAAGGCGTCGGCGCAGCGGTCGATCCCGTCGAAGATGAGCAGCCACGCCCGGCGACCGGCGGTGGCCGCAAGGCGCTCGGCGTCGATGCGGTCGATGGACCGGAGCACGCCCGCGCTCCCGGAAGCGCGCAGCGCCGCCGCGACGGCGACCGCCAGATCGTCCTCGGTCGTCGCGGGTCCGAAGGCGCCGCAGTCGATCCAGCCGACCCCTTCCGACGCGAAGGGATAGGTGCCTTCGGCGACACGCCACGCGATGGCGCGGGCGACTGTGGTGGTGCCGACGCCGGCCGGACCGACGATCTGGTGGACTGCCCCCGGACCGACCCGCGCGAGGATCACCTCGATCTCGCCTTCGCGATCGAATGCAGCGACCTTGGGCGTGCGCGGGAGAACTCGCTCGCCGGGATGGCGCTTCTGGTGGCGCCGCTCGCCCAGATCGGCCGGTAGCTGACCGAGGGTCTGGAGCCGGCGCGCCCGTTCGGGGACGACCATCCGCTCGATCGCCTTGCGCAGCGGTCGCGGAGCGCGGCCGGGAATCCTGGCGAGCGCGGCGGCATCGCGGGTTGTTCCCGCCCACGGAACGCCGGTGACGGCTTCGAAGAGCACGCACCCGAGTGAGTAGATGTCGGCGCGGGCGTCGATGGGTTCGTCGCCTCCAGCCTGCTCGGGGGCCATGTAGCGCCGCGTGCCTCCGAGGGGCACCTGCTCGACCTTCACCCACGCGTCGCGATCCGGGGCCGGCTTCCAGCGCGAGAGTCCGAAGCCGAGATCGATGAGCGTGAAGGTGCCGTCTGAACGGCGCATGATGTTCGCGGGCGTGACGTCGCCATGCAGGAACTTGCGGGCGTGGTCGTGCATCCCGAAGAGCGCGACTGAGATCTCCGTCGCCAGCCTCAGCGCCTCGTCGAGCGGGAGCGGGCCGCGGCCGAGCACGCTCGCGAGGGACTCGCCCTCGATGAACTCCATGACGAGGATCGGTCCATGCTCGGGAGACTCGAGCGTGGTCTCCAGCCGCTCGATGTGCTCGACATGCCTCAGGTCCTCCACGTTCGCGGCCGCCGCGAGCATCTGCTCGCGCATCACCGGGCTCTGCGCCAGCTCGGGCCGCAGGACTTTCACCGCGACGATCCGGCTGGCGCTGCTCCGCCGCGCCTTGTAGACGTCGACGGTGCCACCGCGCCCGAGGTGACAGATCAGCTCGTACGCACGGCGGGCGACTGCGGGAAACTCCGGTTGCGCTGCGCCCTGCGTCGGTCTCCAGTGGCGCCGATTGACCGGCTGGGTGGAGTCCGCCCGCTCGTCCAGCTCCGCCTGCTCAGCCCTGTCTGCCACCGGGTCCCCCTCGGAGCCCCGATCCCCTCGAAGGTCTTCACGCCGGTCGACCGACTGCTTCCGATCGACCAGTTGCTCCCGGTCGATCACTTCGTGCGGGCCGGGCCGACGTCCGGGCTCGCGCAGGACATCGGAGCGCGCGTCCGCTCCCGCATCCAGTGGTGCACCCTCGGTCATGGACCCTCCGTTCCGCGCACGGCGCCGATCAGGATAGCGGAGTGGAGAGGAGGGTCACGACTTCGCATGCGCCTCCTGTCGGGTCGCGAGGCCTCGACCGGCCTGCGGTGGCCGCCTTGGTCGACACCTCTGCGCCGGACTCGAAAAGGTGTCAGGATCCGATCTGCCGGGTCAGATCGCAGCCGGTCGCTCCGCGCGCAGCGAGTCCGGGACGCGCAGCGCGACGTCTGTCAGCGGGTGAGGAAGTGTCCGTCCCCGACACTGCCCGACCATGGTGCGGGAGACCCGGACGACAAATGCATCCTGACACCTTTCTCGGCCCCGGTTGATTGCCCGCCGGACGCTCCACCGGGCTTCCCGCCTCGGATGACCGTCGGTACACTCTGACCGTCGCCTCGAGTTGCATCGCGCCTCGGGCTGATCGTTGCCTTGGGCGGTGCGGCACGCGGGGGAGGCCCGCGGCCGCCACCCTCGGATTGGAAGTCGGGCGACCGCACGTGGGTGGGGAGACGCGCGTGAGCGATGTGACGAAGATCCTGTGCGCGATCGACCGCGGAGATCCGCGCGCGTCGAGCGAGCTCCTGCCGCTGGTCTACGCGGAGCTGCGCGCGCTTGCCGAGCATCGGATGCGGCAGGAGCGGCCCGGTCACACGCTTCAGGCCACGGTCCTGGTGCATGAGGCGTACATGCGCCTCATTGGACCGATCGGCAACGGTGGCGGCGCCGTTCAGCCGCAGTGGGACGGCCGGCGCCACTTCTTCGCGGCGGCGGCAGAGGCGATGCGCCGGATTCTCGTGGATCACGCACGCTCCAAGGGCGCCATGAAGCGAGGCGGCCACGCGCAACGCGTGACGCTCGATGCTCTCGCCGTCGCGACCGTTGCGCCCGAGATGGTCGTCGACCTGGATGCCGCGCTGACCCGATTCGCCGTCGAAGAGCCGCAGAAGGCCGAACTCGTCAAGCTCCGCTTCTTCGCCGGGCTCACCCTGCCACAGGCGGCGGACACGCTGGGCATCTCGCGCGCCACCGCAGCGCGGTACTGGACCTACGCCCGGGCATGGCTCTTCGCCACCCTGAATGGGGCCGAGGCGGATGACGGAGCGGATCCGACGGTCGAGTCGGCGAAGTCGGACGCCAACCGAGGCTCGCCGACCACGGAATCCGCATTGACCGACTCCACACCGCCCGATGGCGCCATCGGTCGAGCGTCGCGGCGATCCGACGATGACCAGACGAGTCGATGAGATCTTCGCGGAGGCGCTGGCGCTCTCGGGCGAGCAGCGCGCCAGCTATCTTCGTCACGCCTGTGGCGACGATGCGGCGCTGCTGCGGAAGCTGGAGATGCTCCTGCGCGCCGACTTGGAGGCAGTCGAGTTCCTCGTCGAGCCTCCGGACGCGGACGGGCTGGACGAGCCGGACGAGCTGGACAAGCCCCGCCAGCCCGTCGATCCCGACACGACCCGTGTGTCGGCGGCCGCGGGCGAGTCCGCCGGTCAGCGGATCGGCCCGTACCGCCTGCTCGAGCGCATCGGCGCGGGCGAGTCCGCCGGTCAGTGGATCGGCCCGTACCGCCTGCTCGAGCGCATCGGCGAAGGCGGCTTCGGCTGGGTCTGGATGGCCGAGCAGCGCGAGCCGATCCGCCGCCGCGTGGCGCTGAAGATCATCAAGCTCGGCATGGACACGAAGCAGGTGATCGCCCGCTTCGAGGCGGAGCGCCAGGCGCTGGCGATGATGGACCATCCCAACATCGCCCGCGTGCTCGATGCCGGCGCCACCGACGCCGGACGTCCGTACTTCGTCATGGAGCTGGTCCGGGGCATGCCGATCGTCCAGTTCTGCGACGAGCAGCGGATGGACACCGAGATGCGCGTGGCGCTCTTCCTCCAGGTCTGCGGCGCCATCCAGCATGCGCACCAGAAGGGCATCATCCACCGCGACATCAAGCCCAGCAACGTGCTGGTGATGTGGCACGGCGACGAGCCATCGGCGAAGGTCATCGACTTCGGCATCGCCAAGGCGACCGGCGCCGAGCTCACGCAGCGCACGCACTTCACCGAGCATCGACAGGTGATCGGCACGCCGGCGTACATGAGCCCGGAGCAGACCGCGAGGGGCGGCATCGATGTCGACACCCGCAGCGACGTGTACTCGCTGGGTGTCCTGCTCTACGAGCTGCTGACCGGCACGACCCCCTTCCTGGTCGACGATCTGATGAGCAAGGGGTTCGAGGAGATGATGCGGACCATCCGCGAGCAGGATCCGCCCAAGCCGAGCACCCGGCTGCTGACGCTGGCGGAGAGCGGCACGCGCACCGCATCGCTCCGTCGAACCGACACGCGACGCCTCCGCTCGGCCCTCCGCGGGGATCTCGACTGGATCGTCATGAAGTGCCTCGAGAAGGAACGCGGCCGCCGGTATGAGACGGCCAATGCGCTCGCCGCCGACCTCCGGCGCCATCTGGCGCGCGAACCGGTCGTCGCGGCGCCGCCGAGTCGGGCGTACCGGCTTCGACGCGGCATCCAGCGCCACAAGGTTCCGGTGGCGCTCGGCACCGTCATCGCGTGCCTGCTCGTGCTCGGGACGGTCGGCACGACCGTCGGCATGGCCCGTGCAATCACCGAGAAGTCGCGTTCGGACACCTTGGCGGCGGCGGCGATGGCCGCCGAGACGGAGGCGGTCGCGTCGGAGGCTGCCGCCCGCGCGGCCGCGGAGCGAGCCGAGCGCGCCGCGGCCCAGGCGATGGCCGAAGCGCAGACGAGCCGCGCCGTCACCAACTTCGCCCTCGGCATGATCGGCATGACGAATCCCGATCTCAGTCGCACCGCCCGACTGTCGGTCATCGAGATGCTCGATCGGGTCGGCGAGTCGATCGATTCGTCGCTCCTCGGACAACCGAGCGCGGAGGCCGCTTTGCGCACGGCGCTCGCCTACGCGTACAACGTGCGCGGCCACGCCGACACGGCGTACGTCCACATCGAACGCGCGATGGAACTGATCGACCGGCACCCGGAAGTTCCGCTCGAGACGCGCGTCGAGGCGCTGCTGACCCGGCTCAACGTCAGAATGATCCTCGGCGAGGCGTGGCGCGAGGCCGTCCCGGAGATCGTCGACGCGCTCCAGAAGTACGTCTTCCTGAAGCGACCGGAGTTCCGGGCGCCGATGCTGGAGATGCGCTGGCTTTCGCGGACGGGCGCATCGCCGGAGGAGGGAGTTCGGCTCCTCGAGACGATCATCGCGCTGGCGGACGCGCTCGCCGACGAGGACGAACTGGTCCACCGCCACGTCACCAACCTGATCTTCGCCGCCGGAGTCAAGTGGTATTGGGTCCGGCAACGCGAGCCCGCGGCCGCGTGCCTGAAGGAGGCGGTCGAACGATACCGACGTCTGTACGGCGAGCACAGCACCTACGCCATCCACGCGGCGACGACCTACGGCGAGATGCTGATGGTGAGCGGCGACTCCGACGGCGCCCATGCGGTCCTCGAGCCGCTCGCCCGGCACGCCACCGAGACGCTCGCGGACGACCACATTCTCGGCCACATGGCGATGCTCTTCATGGGCCAGAACCTTTACTCCATGGGACGCGAGGACGAGGCCGAGGCGGCGATCCGAGGCGCACTCGAGCGCTTTCGCCTTCTCGCCGCGCCCCATCTGTACGGTCGCGTGCTGTCCAACAGCGTCCTGACAGACCTCTACGAACGGCAAGGACGGCTCGACCGTGCCGACGAGCTGCGCGAGGACTTCGCCCGCGGTCTTGCGGGCATGCGCGACCTGACGTGGCTTCCGTCGGCCGCGGCCCGGGCGCTGCCCCCCGATCGGCGCCTGATGTTCGAGGTGAAGCCTCTGGTCGCACAGCCCGAGCGGGATGTCGTCGAGCACGTCGCGGCGATCATGGACCAGTGGCGCTCGCTTCCGGCGGGTGCTCCGGCCACCGCGGTAGCGGGGGCATATGTGATCATGTCGCTCACCTTCATCGATCCGTATCCCGCGTTCGCACGCGAGATCTTCGACGAAGTCTCCGCGGAGATGCGGCAGAACCCCCATCTGCACGAGGTGTGGATCGCGCGGGCAGCGTGGCACCACGTCCGGTGTGCGTTGCCGGCGCTGGTCGAGTCGGGCGACGTCGATGCGCTGGCGCTCGCCCGGGAAGCCTACGAGACCAAGCGCCGGGTCTACGGCAGCGGTTCGCCGCGCGTGGTCCGGGCGCAGCGGCTCCTCGGCCAGTGCCTCGTCCGCTTCGGTCGACCGGATGAAGCGATGCCGCATCTGACCGCGGCCCACGAGAGGACCATGGTGGTTCCGGGCCCGCGGCATGTGGATGCGGCGAGGAGTTTCGTCGATCTGGTCGAGCTGCACGAGCTCACGAGCGAACCGGAGCGTGCGATCGCCCTTGCCCGCGAGCACGGCCGCACGCTGGTCGAACAGTCGGCGTCGGCGCTGCCGGTCTGGCGCCATCTCGGCACCGAGCTCCCGAAGCTCGGCGGACTGCCGTTGGAGCTCCACGAGCTGGCGCTCCGCGCTGCCGATCGAGCTGCGCTGGCCGAGCCGACCGCGCCGCACGTGGCCGTTGCGCGCGGCGCCTCGCTCTTCCGCCTCGGACAGCTTGCGGAGGCCGTGGCCGCGCTGCGGGAAGTCGACGCCGACACCGATGCCAGCCCCGACGCCGACACCGACGCGACCCTGCGCTGGGGGATCCTCGCGCTCGCCGAACACGAGCTCGGCAACCTCGACTCCGCCACCGAGGCGCTCCGCCACATCCGCGCCTCCCCGTGCCCAGCCGATGATTGGCTCGGCCGCCGCTTCGTCAAAGAGGTCGACGCCGCGATCGGACACCTGCTGGGCGACTGACGGGCCGGGTGGTCCGCGATGATCCGACGAACGCGGCCGATCGAGGCGAAGGCGTGCGTGATCCGTCTGTCGAGCATGACGAGGCGTCTCCGGCGGTCCGCCGCCCGGATCCGACCGGGATCGGCCAGCGACCGCCACACAGCGCGAGATCGGCGCCCGGCGCGCCTCCGCACTTGCAAGAACGGCCGCCCCGTCCGATCGCGAGCATCGCTCGGCTCGTCGGGCCCGCCATCAATGTGGCCGGCCCTCAATGTGGCTGGTTCGATCCGCTCCGAACTCCACGCACTCCGAAGGCGACCGCGATCGGCGCTGTCGACGGCGCCGTCGCGCACCCCGGCGCCCCTGCGATCCGCGTCACCGTGGTCCGCAGTCGAAGCTCTCGCTCCAGAGCGGCGGGCCGATCAGCGTGCCGTGGTGCGTGCCCGTCTCGTCGAAGGCCATCGTGCCGCTCGCCTCGTCGAAGCGCCACGACGCGATCAGGCCCGGAGTCGACGGATCGACCGACTTGTCGAAGTTCGCGGCGATCTCGGCGCTCGTGCGGGCATGATCCCAGATCCGGAACTCGTCGAGGTGGCCAAGGAACCCGTTCGGGAACTCGCCGCCGATGGCCAGCGCGAAGTCGCCGGGCTGGAACATGCTCATTCCGTGCTTGTGCGCCTCGAGCACGCCATTGCGGTGAATCCGCATGAAGTTCCCGCTCTGGCTCACCGTGAAGGCGAAGTGCTGCCATGTGCCCACGATCGACTCCGGCGGTGCATAGGACAGGCTTCCGGCCGTCTGGAAGTTGCCGAACAACCAGTACACGACGCCATCGATCCATGGCGTGTAGGCCTGAAACCGGTTGTTGTCGGGCGAGCCCGAGAGCGAGAACACAGGCTGCATCGCCGCCGCATCCATCTTCTGCCAGAACTCGACCGTCACCTCCCCGGCGGGAATCGCCAGTCCGAATCCAGCCACGCGAACGTGGTCGGGCCCATCGACGAATCGCAGGCTCGAGGTGTTTCCCACGACCGGTGCCGCCCCTTGACAGATGTCCGGAATGCCGTCGTTGTTGCAGTCTTCCAGCAGCCCGTCGGCGAGCTCGCACAGATCGGGGATGCCGTTGCCGTTGCAGTCGCCGTCGAGCCCCAGCAGCAGCGTGCACCAGTCGTACGTGCCGTCGCCATTGCAATCGGCGCCGCTGACGAGTCCCGCCGCCACTTCGCACGCGTCGACGATGCCGTTGCCGTTGCAGTCGCTGGCGTGTCCGGGCTCGACCTGGCACTCGATCGGCCATCCGTCGGCACCGCAACTCGAGAGCGCGCGGTCCGCGCAGAGCTGATCCCACTGGATGGCGCAGCAGTGCGGGTCGATCCCGCACACCTGTGCGCAGCACGGACCACCGGCGCAGCCGACGATACCCGGCTCCTGCTCGTCGACGCAGATCGAGTCGACCGCACCGCACGGCGAGTTCGAACGGCCCCACGCCTGAAGCAGGATGCCAAGGTCGGCACCGTCGACGACGCCGTCGGCGTTCAGGTCGCCGATGCCCGGATCACCCCACGCGGCCGAGAGCAACCCGAGATCGGCACCGTCGACCACGCCGTCGCCGTCCAGATCAGGCGGCGGGAAGTACGGGATCTCGCCGGCGATGATCGGCGTGTCGGGCAGGTCGTGGAGCGCCCAGCCGTGGATGCGGGCGGTCGGCCACCCAACTGGCGAATCGAAACCAATGTGGATCCAGCCGTAGTGGTAGTGCCCCTCGATAAGGACGCGGAATCCCAAGAAGATGCCGGTGGGCGTCCACGCACCGCCCTTCGCGTAGGAGCCGCCGCTGGTCAGCCACAACCCTGCGGAGAGGTTCGGTCCGACAGTCGCCCCGGCAGGCAACTGAATCGCAACAGCAAAGCCCCAACCGCCGGAGCAGAGCACTTCCGGCGGATTCGCGCCTGTCGGCACAACGAAGAACTTGTCGGCATACCACAAGACCCGCGACGATCCGTCGCGGAGGAGCGACGTCTCTTGCCCGTCTTGGATGACCGCACCTCCGGCACCGGTGTAGGTGACCGGCAGCGTGTCGGCGGCGGCAGTCGGGCTGATGGCGATGAGCGAAGCCACGAGCAGCGAAGCACAGGACGAAGTCGGGGTGCGAGTCATGCGAGTCCTCCCTTTCGGACGAGTGGTGCGGCGAGCCTGATGCGGCTCGGCAACTCAATGCGAGATCTGCGTCCGGCGCGCCTCAGCACCTGCGAGAAGTGCCGCCCGGTCCGTTCGCCGACATCGCTCGATTGATATCTCTGCGGCACATCTCTGCAAATGCGTCGCTTACGGCAGATCTCCGCGGAGGAGTCGATCGCAACTCCCGTAGCAGCAAGCACTTCACACCGGGTGCTGTCCCCGGTGGGAAGTGCTTGATTGGACCGATGTTGCGCTCGTCTCCTCCGGCCCGCCGCCACGCTGACCGTGCGTTGCCGATCAGCCAGTCCACGCGGCGGGCAGGGTCGGAAAAGGTGTCAGGATCCGATCTGCCGGGTCAGATCGCGGCCGGTCGCTCCGCGCGCAGCGAGTCCGGGGCGTGCAGCGCGACGTCCCTCAGCGGGTGAGGAGGTGCCCATCCCCGACACTGCACGACCATGGTGCGGGAGACCCGGACGACAAATGCGTCCTGACACCTTTTGCGCGGTCATCGACGAGCGGAGGCTGGTGCTGCGGAACCGGCGGGGCCCGAGTCGGCGCCGGCCATGGCGGCCTCCACCGCGTCGGCGACGCTCCGGAAGCGGTCGACACCGCCGATTGCGTCATCGACGCCCTCGACTCGAAGGCGGTCGCGCACCCGCGAGCGCGCCTCGACGATGTCGAGCCGGATGTCCCGGTCGCGAAGCTCCGCGGCCAGCTTCTTCAGCATCGCGGCCCCGTGGATGTCCATGAGGGCCGCCGCGGAGAGATCGACGACCACGGCACGGGGCGCTTCCTCGGCATCGTCGATGGCGTCGATGACGGCATCGTGGATGAACTCGGCGTTGAAGTAGAGGATGCTCGACTCCGGCCGGACGATCAGGACGCCGGGCACCGGCTCGTTGTCGGCGTGGCGGGCGACATCGGAGTAGCGTCGGGTGCCCGGGATCCTCCCCAGGAACGCCACGTTGGGGCGCGACGCGCGGCGAATCAGCAGCAACAGCGAGAGGACGGCGCCGATCAGCGCTCCGCGCAGCAGGCCGGAGGCGAGCACTCCTCCGAGCGCCGCGGCGGCGATGAGCAGCTCCTGCCGGTCCCGTCGCCAGAGAGAGCGGATCTCCTCGACCTTGATCAGACCGGGGACGGCCATGAGCACGATCGCGGCGAGCACGGGCTGAGGAAGGGTGCGCAGCGCGCCGGAGAAGAAGACCGCAACGACCAGGATCGAAAGCGCCGCGACGAGCCCCGAAAGCGGTGTCCTCGCCCCTGCCCCCGCGTTGACGAGCGACTGCGACATCCCGCCGCTGACGGGGAAGCCGCGGCCGAGCCCCGCCGCGAGGTTGGCGCCGGCGAGGGCGAGGAACTCGCGGTTGGGATCGAACCTGTCGCCGTGGGCGCTCGCCCACATCCGGCCGATTGCGGCAGTCTCGACGGCCCCGAGCACGAAGCACGCCAGGGCGAGCGGCAGAAGTTCGTTGAGGTCCGACCGCTGGATGGATGGCAGTCCCGGCGCCGGAAGTCCGCGGGGAACCTCGCCGAGCATCTTCACCCCATGCTCGCCGAGGCCAAGCGCCCCCGCGGCGACGATGCCAGCGATCACCACGACCAGCGAAACCGGCTTGTTCGGCAGGTACACCTTCCCGAGAATCAGCACCGCCAACGCGGTCCCTCCCACGGCAATGGCGGCGAAGTTCGCCTCGTTCAGATGGCCGAGGAAGTGCTCCACGCACTCCCAGAACCCGCCGTGACCGGCGCCGAGTCCGAAGAGCTTGGGAAGCTGGGTGCTCATCAGGGTCAGGGCGACGCCGACCTTGAAGCCCAGGAGCACGGTCTCGGAGACGAAGTTCACGAGTGACCCCGCGCGGATGAGCCAGGCCAGGAGCGCCAGCCCCGCGACCATCAGCGCCGTGCACGCCGCGAGGGCGCCGAACCGCGATGCGTCTCCCTCCGCCATCGCGCCCAGCGTGGTTCCCATGAGGAGGGAGATCGCCGAGGTCACGGTGATCGCGGTGCGCCGCGAGCTGGAGAAGACCCAGAAGACCAGCCCGGAGAAGAGACATGCATAGATCCCCGCCTCCGGGGGCAGCCGCGCCAGCGAAGCGTCGCCGATCGCCGCCGGGAGCAAATACGCGGCGAGCGTCACCCCGGCGACGACATCCATGCGCAGGGTGCCCGCGCCGTAGCCGCGCGCCCATCCGAAGAGCGGGGTCCGCCTCCCGACCGCGATGCGCTCCGGCTCCTCCGGGTCTCGGGGCTGCTTCGACATTGCCTGTTGCTCCGATGCGCAGATCCGCTCCCGGAGACTCCTGCGCTCGCGTCTTGCGATCGCGGCTGGTCGTCGCGATGCTCTCTGCTTCCGGGGCGCGGAGTGCGGCGAACCGTCGCCCGCGGCAGCGACACGACCGGGCTGACCCGCGAAACGCCGTCCGCACCGGCGAGGTTGCGCCGCGGCCGATCGAGGTCGAGACGGCGCAGCGGGAGGTCGCCCTCCTCCGCGCCCCGCCGGTCAGTACACCTCGCGGACGAACTTCCTGCCCTTGAGCGTGGCCTCGTCGTCGTAGGCGTGCTTCATCGACCGATCGGGAAGCTTGATCTCCTCCCGCGGGAGCCTCTCATAGGGCACCTGGTCGAGGAGGTGGCGAATGCAGTTCAGCCGCGCCCGCCGCTTGTCGTCCGAGCGCACGACATGCCACGGCGCATGCTCGGTGTCGGTGGCATCCAGCATCAGGTCGCGGGCCCGTGAGTACTCGAACCACTTTCGCCGCGAGGGGAGATCCATCGGGCTCAGCTTCCACTGCCGACGCGGGTCGTCGATCCGGGCCGCGAAGCGGCGCTTCTGCTCCTCGTCCCCGACCTCGAGCCAGATCTTGATGAGCCGGATGCCGCCATCCACGATGAACTTCTCGACGAGGGGACAGAGCTGAAGGAAGCGACCGTGCTGCTCCTTGGTGCAGAACCCCATCACGCACTCGACGCCTGCGCGGTTGTACCAGGAACGATCGAAGATGACGATCTCCCCCGCCGCCGGGAAGTGCTCGATGTAGCGCTGAACGTAGAGCTGCGACTTCTCGCGGTCCGAGGGTGCCGGCAGGGCCACGACCCGGAAGACGCGGGGACTGACCCGTTCGGTGATCGCCTTGATCGTCCCGCCCTTGCCCGCCGCGTCGCGCCCCTCGAAAATGACGATCACCTTCAGGCCCTTGTGCCTGACCCACGCCTGGAGCGCGCACAGCTCGCCCTGGAGCCCTTCGAGTTCGCGCTCGTACTTCTTCCGCTTCATCCGCTTCGGGCGATCCTGGGCGTCGTCGCCTGCCATGGTCTTCCTTTCCACGGACACCGATCGCCTCGGCGCTCGCGGCGAAGCGCCCGAGCTGCCGAGGGGCGGAGTCCTCTGCGCACGGTACCGCGAGGGCAGCCTGGATGGCAATGCCGCCGACTTCCCGGTGCCCGGATCGCCCCCGGAACGCTCGCCTCGAAGCATCGGCCGGGGCGGTGGCGGGGGCGCCGACGAGGTCGACGGCCGCCGCGGCCGGATCGCAGGCGCGATCGTCCACTGCGACGCGAGGGCCGGCTGTGGCTTTCGACCGGCGACGGCGCACGAGTCGGTGGCGGAGCGCATGACCGCTTCCGCGGTCGTCTTCGGTGCGCGGCCGTCCCGGCCGGATCCGGTCGCACGCCGCGCTCTCGGTCCCGCCCTCGGATCGATGTGGGACTCCGCGCCCGCGGCGGATCTGCGCGCCGTTCGTTCGACCGCTTCCCGCGCTGGCGCCTGCGCGCCACGGAACCGGTCGGCCGGGCAGCTCCCCGACCTCCCCGCCGCCGCCCGGCACCGCTCGGCGTCGCGCTTCGACCCGAGCGGAGGCCGACCTACCGCGCGACGTACCAGTTGTTCGTGATGTCCTCCTCGATCCTGTGGAGCGAGACGTCGGCGAAGCCGGCCTCCCGGAGCATCGCCACCGCGAGCTCCTCGCCCCACGCAGTGCCCAGTCCGAGTCCCCCCTGCGCAAGCGAGACGGTCATGCAGTGCATGCAGGAGATCGTGTAGAGATACGTCCCGAGTGGATGGTCGAGATTCCGTGCGAGTTCGCTCGACGCGCGGATGTCCTGCATCAGGAAGACGCCATCGGGTCGCAGGGCCCGGCGGACGGCGGCGAGAACGATGTCCGGCCGCGCCTGGTCGTGGATCGCATCGAATGCCGTCACGAGGTCGTACGACCCCGGTTCGTCGAGATGGGTGACGTCGCGCGTCTCGAAGCGCACGTTCGAGAGGCCGCGCGGTGCGGCGAGGCGGCGGGCATCCTCGATCGCATCCGCGCAGAGGTCGTACCCGACGAATCGGCTCGACGGGAAGCGGACCGCCAAAGCCACGATCGCTCGACCGCGACCGCATCCGATGTCGAGGACGTCGATCCCCTCGGCGAGCCGGGACTCGAGCCCCGGCACCAGCGGCAGCACGCGCTCATCGAGGTGCGCGACGACCGTCTGATCGCTCTCGTCCGCCATGACATCGTGGAAGCAGCGGAAGCCCGCGTACGGGACGCCGCCGCCCTTCCGGAAGCACTCGACGACGGGGATCTCGACGCGCGCGAGCTCGCCGATGAACTGCGCCGTGGACGCGAGGTTGCTCGGGCTCGCGGCGCGGGTCAGCAGCGCCGCGTGCTCGGGCGGCAGGCGGAAGCGACGCAGGACCGCATCGTGCTCGACGATCCGCGCGACCGTCATCGCCGAGAGCCACTCGCGCACATAACGCTCGTGGAGAGCCGCTTCGGACGCGATCTCCTCGCTGCTGGCCCAGGCGAGCCGGGTCATCGCGTCGAAGAGCCCCGTCCGATGCCCGACGGAGATCATCAGGATCGCGGCAGCGTCGTTGAGCATCCGAAGGAACCGATCGGAGAAGGGGAGCGCATCGGCACCTCCTCCCGGTGCCGTCGGCGCGGAGGCGCGTGTCGCCGATGCATCGGCGGGCGGGCCGTCGAGGCGGCGCGGGGCGGTCGGGGCGATGCGGTCGTCGTGGCTGATGGTGGTCATGGTGAGGAGCCGTCCCGGCGCTGGAGCGCCAACGCCTTCGTCCCCCATCGGCGCACCGCGTCCGCGCCGACTGCCAAGCAGCGCAGCGCCCGATGGCCGCGGGCGCCGAAGTGCCGCGGCGGCGCCATCGGCGCCCGGTGCAGGGGGCGGTCTCCCGATGGTGGACCCCCCCGAAGCGCGCCCCCTGAAGCGCGCCCCCCGAAGCACCCCCGCAGGTCGGCTCATCCGGCATCCTCTCGCGGCCACGTCACCGCTCCACCGCTCCACCGCTCCACCGCGCCGCCGCGCCGCCGTGCCCCGTCGGGCGGGGTCCCGCGGGCTCGCGCAGGACGCGGCCGTCCGGCGCTGGTGGTCCGCGATCCACCGGCCGATCTCAGCCCACGAGCGCCAATCGAAGAACCCCGGGCAGGTGTCGGGCGGCATCGCCTCGGCCTCGCATCGCTTCCACTCCTGCATGTGAGAGTCCGAACTGAGCGCGCGGAGAGCGCGGCCCCGCTACGAAGGGTGGCAGGTCTGCCGCGCCGCGCTCGATGGGCCCTCGACCCAGCAACGCCCGCCAAGCTGGAAGACGCGCCCGATGCGGGGGCGCGTCCCTCCAGCGAGTGGCGGCGCGAACTGTTGCGTCGATGAGCGCATCCGCGGTGGATGCGCTCATCGCCCCGGGAGCGCCACGGGAGCACGGTGCCGCCCGAGCGGTGCGAGGAGCTGCGGGAGCGCCTCGCGGCGATCTCCTGCGACCCGCTGGAGGACCCGGTCGTGCGGGAGACCGCACGCCGGGTCCTGCCATGAGTCAACCGGAGCTCTCCTCGACCATCAGGCGGCTCCGGCGGCGGACTCCGGGGACCCGACCGACTGCTTCGCCGACTGCTTCATCGACGATCGGCGCGAGCCCGATCGCGTCTTCGCGAGGGCGGGCCGAGACGCGCGCCGTTTCTCCGCCGCCAGCTCCCGCTCCGTTGTCCGTCCCACAGGGAGATGCGTATGGAGCCTGTCCGAGACAGTCATGCGCGGGGAGCGAGCGGGTCTGAGAGCTCGAGGCTGGTCGCTTCGGCTACGGGCAGTCTTGAGTTCCGCTTCGGGGTACGCCCTTCTTGATGAGGCAGTACAGTCCCGGCCAGGGGACACACGTCGGGTGGTCGGGGTTGCTGCTGTCGAGGCATCGGTCGTTGGCGACCAGACTCTTGCAGATGCCGAATACGGAGGCCGCTTCGATTGCGTCTCTCTCCGACTGGCTGATCACACCGGGATCCCCGAACCGGAACTTGTAGTACGTGAGAGCCGGCGCCAGAGTCGCCAGGAGGTTCCAACCTACCGCGTAGCCCGCAGCAACCTTGGCATCCATGGGCGGAAGGAAGACATCGATGCCGAGCCCCCGGAGATCCCACAGCCGCGCTTCGAGCGACGGAGCGCTGCCCGGTGCGAGACTGAGCACCTGAGTCCAGGTCATCGAGCCTGCCAGGTTCGCAACGTCGGTCAGCGCCGCGGAGAGAGCGGGACCGTTGACGTTGAGGCATGCACAGGCGACCGCCTGCTCGACTCGCGCGAGCTGCTGCGGAAGCAAGGCTGCAGGCGTGGAGGTGTGAAGTGCCCACAGCGGCGTGTCTCCGATCAGGAAGTTCGTCAGGTTCACCATGTCGTAGCTTGCCTGAACGTGGGGAGGATCAAGCTCGCTGTCCGGAACGTCCTTTCGGATGTCGACGAACCCCGGGCAGAGACACCCGAGCGGGCAGGGCCCCCACGATCCAAGGAGACCGCCGAGCTCCGCTCCGCCGTAGAAGCCCCAATCCCCGAGCATGATGCCGATGTCCGCCCCGTCGACCACGCCGTCTCCCGACAGATCCCAGGGGCAGTCCACTCCGGCGAGACAGGGGTTGCGCGCACCGCCTGGCACCTTGGTCCCGAGAATCCGCAAGCCGGCCTTGTAGAGGTCGAGGGGGTTGAGGCCAGGCTGCTGCTGGAGCGTCGTCGGCGGGAGCTGATAGGTCACGAACCCACCCGGGGGCGGCGGGAAGGTGACCGAGCGCCAGCCTTGGACGCCGTTGGTCCCGACGATCGGGATTCCCTCCGGCGGGTTGATGAACCATGCGAAGCTCGCGGGAATCGCGCCGCCGGTGTCGTTGGAGGCGTAGACCGTGAGCCAGTAGTCGCCGGCGGGGATGATCTGGTTGATGGTGATCTCGTGGTTCTCGTTGGCCGCGCCGCCGGCGATGTCGTACGGCGCCGGGAAGGGAACCTCGGCCCCCTCATAGTCGGCTGGCAGGTCGGTCGGTGGCTGGAGGAGGTCGGTGCGGCACCAGATCTTCCACTCGAGCGCCTGGTTCTGGACGCCCGCGGGGCTGAAGCCGTAGACGTTGATCGACGTGATCAGCCAGTCCAGGCCGGGGCCGGCGGGGCCGATCACGATCGGCGTCGCGTACCAGCGCTGCGGGTTCGCAGCGTTGAGGAAGCCCGAGGAGAGACCGAGGTTGGTCAGTCCGGCGAAGTTGCCCTGGTTGGTCGCATCGAACTGGACCGGACGGGTGTTGCCGGTGTCGAAGATGAGCCGGCGGAAGGTCGCGTTGATGTCCCCCGCGCCGAACTCGGGGCCGGTCCCGGGATTGAAGCCCGCGACCTGAAGCAGGTAATGGGTGCCCGCAGAGGCGCTGGTGAGGACCAGACCCTCGCCGCCTGCGCCGAAGATGTCGACGCAGCCGATGAACTGGCTGGGAAGCAGCGAACCGTCCACGGTCGAGCTGGAGCCGAGGTTGAAGATCGCGAGCGTGGAGTCCCACCCCGGCGTGTTGATTTCGACCTCGAGCTCGCCGTTGTCAGAAGCCTGCACGACGTACCAGATGTCCTTGCCGTTGAGGCAGGAGAGAGGCGGCCCGTCGGAGGTGGCCGCGGCTGTGTCGTAGACGACGAGCGTGTCGAGGGCGAGCGGCGCCGCCGCGGTCGCGCAGTCGTTCGGCGGCGCAGCCGGCGGCGGTGAGCAGGTGTAGACGAAGAGACCGCAGAGCGAGACCGCGAGCTCGACGCAGTCGCTGGTCCACGCGGTGTCGCAGCAGCTTGGATCGAGCTGGCAGACCTCGTCGCAGCAGGCCAGGTCGCTGCAGCCTCCGGTCGGGCTCGTCTCGACGCAGTTGTTGCTCCCGCCGCAGGCCGGATCGAGCTCGGCGGTGACGGCGATCGTCGCGGTGTAGGCGTTGGGATCGACTCCGCACTGCGGCCCATCCGGTGCGAACGCGTTGACCGTGAAGATCACCGTGTGCGTCCCCGCAGGGAGGACGAGCTCGCCCGTCGACGTCGCCTGGGCGGCGAAGACCGTCACCGCGGTGGCGCAGTCGACGCCGTTGCGAATGAAGATCGTGAAGAGGGCGGGCGACTTCGATGCCGAGATCGTGATCCGCGAGGGCACGGCGAGGGCGAACGTGTACCAGTCGAGGTCGCGCCCGGTCGGGGGGACCGTCCCCACGGTGCCGCAGATCGTCAGCGGCGAGCCTGCTCCGATCAGGCCGAGGTCGTGGAAGAGGGCGGGCGCGAAGTTGCACCCGCCGTTGGGGTCGGGCACGATTCCGCCACAGGCGTCGTTCTCCTGAACGACCGCCGGGCCCGGGGGCGGACAGTTCGCCCGGGCCAGACCCGATCCGCAGACGATCGCGCTCGTCGTGGCGAGCGAGGCGATGGCGAGGCCGTTGCCGATGTTCATGACCACTTGCTCCTTGCAGGGGTTCCCTGCGCATGGGATGTCGACGGCGCCCGCGCTCGGGGTCGTCGCTGTGGGCCGGACGACAGTGCGCCGCGGTCGCGGGGGGCGCCGTGCCGTCGGAGCGCGGCGCCCAGCGCTCCCGACAGGAACACCGGGCCCGGCCGCCGCTCACGCGCTGAGTCCGGCGAATCGTCCGGATCGATGACGAGATCCTGCTCCGGGCCGCGATCGAAGCAGCGTGTGCATCGCCTGGACCTGCCGGGCATCAACGCGCCGTCCCCCGAAGCAACCGCGGGGGCTCATCGGCTCGAGCGGCGCCATCACCCGAGCAGGGGTGGCGCTGCGGTGCTACCGTGCGGGCATGAGCGCGACTCATCCGGCGGACGGAGAGGGCTCGTCCGAGCCGCGGCCCGACGCGCCGCGCGCTCCGCGCTCCGCCGGTCGTGCGGACGGGGACGCGGACGGGGAACCAGACGGGGAAGCAGACGGGAGAATCGACGAGCGGGAACCGGCAGGCGCGGAGCTGCCAGGCAAGGAGCTGGATCCCGGCCCGGCGGGCGATGTCACCCGGGCGCTGCGCGGCCGCGAGGCCGGGCCGCTGCAAGGAGGTGGCGGCGACGCGGAGCTGCTTGCGCTCGTCTACGACCAGCTCCACGCGATCGCACGTCGGCGGATGGCCGGCGAGCGGAGCGCGCACACGATGCAGGCGACGGCGCTGGTCAATGAGGTCTACATGAAGCTCATCGCGGATGGTCGCGGCGGGTGGGAGGACCGCAGCCAGTTCTTCCGCGCCGCCGCCGAGGCGATGCGCCGGATCCTGATCGACCACGCGCGCCGGCGAGGCAGCGCCAAGCGCGGCGGAGGCAAGGCGCCGATGCCCATCGACGTCGTCGATCTCGCCGCCGAGCACGACCCTGCGGACATCCTCGCGCTCGATGAAGCGATGCAGCGACTCGAGAGCGAGGACGCCCGCGCCGCCGAGATCGTCCGCCTGCGGTTCTACGCCGGGCTCGAGGTGGACGAAGTCGCGGAGCTGACGGGACTCTCGCCGCGCACGGTCGCCCGCGACTGGGCATTCGCCCGCGCTCGGCTGTACGAGCTGCTCGCTGGGACGTGACGCCGCGGAGGCGTTCCGGGTCCGGACCGCCCGGCTCCGTGGGCGCCGCGCGCGGGCCTGCGCCCGGGACGAGCCCCGAGGTACCGGAGCGTCAGCACCAGACCGGCATCGCCTGGTTGTCGATGAGCCGCACGGTGGCTCCCCCCGAGAGGAGCCGCGCGGCGATCAGCGCCCGCGTCGGCCGCTCGAGGCTCTCGACCGGCAGGAGCGTCTCGGCGTCGCGGACGACGGCGTACTCGACCGCGAGCCCGTGGAACTCGAGCATCCGCCGCATGATCGCCTCCGCAGTTCGGGGATGCTGCGCGGCGGCCGCGGCCTGGAGCGCCCGCGAGAGCGCCAGCGCGGCGTCGCGCGACTCCGGCGCGAGATAGCGGTTGCGGCTGCTCATCGCGAGGCCGTCGTCGTCGCGGATCGTGGGCTGGGCGACGATCTCCAGGTCGCCCCAGCGCGGGCGCTCCGCGGCGACCATCGCGCGGATCACCTGAAGCTGCTGATAGTCCTTCTCGCCGAAGATCGCCCAGCGCGGCCGGATGAGGTCGAAGAGCCGCGCCACCACCTGGCAGACGCCCGCGAAGTGCGCGGGCCGCGCTGCATCCTCGAGCCCCGGGTCAGTTGCGACGAGCGGCAGCGCCGGCGCTGCGACGGCGGCGTCGGGGGGGTAGATCGTCGCGACCTCCGGGGCGAAGATCGCCGTGGCGCCAGCCCCGGAGGCGAGGGCGACGTCGGCCTCGAAGGTGCGCGGATAGCGGTCGAAGTCCTCCCCCGGCGCGAACTGCGTCGGGTTGACGAAGATCGAGAGCACCACGGGAGCCGTCGGGGAGTCCGGGCGACACGATGCGTGTGCGATCGTCGCGGCGCGACGGAGCAGCGCTGCGTGTCCTTCGTGGAGGGCGCCCATCGTCGGCACGAAGGCGCCGCCGTGGAAGGCGTCGAGCGCCGCGGGATCGCGGACGATCGTCGGTCTCACGGGAGGGGCTCGCGGGCGCCGTCGCCGCCGATCTCGACGACGATCGAGGCGAGGTCTCCGGGAACGCGTTCGAGCAGGCCGAGCTCGGTCATCTGCTCGGCGAGCGTCCGCCAGCGCTCGAGCGTCATCGCACCCCAGGGGAGGCCCTCCGTCGGCGCGACGTAGTCGTGCTGGATTCGCGCTGCCAGGTTCATCGCATCGAGGCTCATCGCGCGGTTGAGCTGGTGGATCTCGGGATTGAACCGACCCGGATCGGCCTGATACGCCTCCCAGCCTTCGCGGAGCGCGAGCGTGAGCCGCTCTGCGATCGACCGGCCGTCCGGCCTGGCATCCGTTCGGTCTCCGCTCCTCAGAGGCTCGAGGTACGCCTCGCGCGTCACGACCACCGCCGCGTACGGGTTGTATCCGCTCTCGGCGAGCGGAAAGACGCGCACCGGAATGCCGCGCAGGTCCATCTGCGCCGGCTCCGCGGAGATGAAGCACTGCTGCGCGTCGACGGCGCCGGACTCGAACGCCGCGACGCCTCCGCCCGCGGAGACGAGTCGCAGGCGCTCGCCTCCGAAGCGGCGGTTGAGGAACGTGATGTAGGGAAGTCCAGGCTCGAGGGCGATGCGGGCGTCGCTTCTCCAGAGCGCCTCGAGCGTCGCCGCGCCTCCCTCCCTCCGCACCATCACCGCCGTCGGGTTGACCTGGAAGATCGCAAAGAGCGCCGCGAGCCGCCCGCCCTTCTCGCGCAATGTGAGGATCTGGTCGCCGGAGACGATTCCGAACTCGACGCGGCCCTCGGCGACGAGCTGCGGCGCGGGTGTGCCCGGACCTCCCTGGATGATCTCGACCTCGAGGCCGCGGCGCTCGAAGGCGCCGATGGCGCGGGCCGCGAAGATGCCTCCGAACTCCGGCTCGGCGATCCAGTTGAGCTGAAGGCGGACGCGGTCGGGAGCGGCGCGATCGCCGTCCAGCGCCGCGCGGGGTTCTCCCGTCTCGCGACCGCAGCCGCCGATGAGCGAGGCTGCCGCGAGGGCGGCGGAGCAGAGAGTCGCGAAGGGCGCCGAGCCGGGGCGGAGCTTCATCGTTTGAGCGTACCCGCGGATGACGCCGCCGGCCGCATCGGCGGCGGCGGTCCGGCGCATCGCCGCGGTCGTTCGACCGCCGGTGAGGTCCCGGCGCGTGTCAGGGCCGCCATCTCGACGCGTCCGGGCGATCTCCGATCGCAACCCGCTCGCGGATCGCCTGGGCCACCGTCGGCTACGGGTACCACCGCCGCAGGAGCAGCCAGCCTCCGAAGCTGACGACGCCGAAGAGCGCCATGCCGATCGCGGCCGCGATGCCGACGGCGGCGAAGACGAGATCCGTCCGGTACTCGCGCATCGCGGAGAGGATCACGATCCCGAGCGGCGCTTCGCGTCCCGCATAGCCGCTGACGAACTCGCCGACGATGGTGCCGATCACCGCGAGTCCGGCGGCGATGCGCAGACCGGTGACGATCTGGGGCGTCGCAGCGGGGAGACTCAGCTTCCACCAGCGCGCGAGCGGGCCGGCGCGGTGGATCGCGAAGAGCTCGCGGAGGCCGGGATCGACCGAGCGCATTCCGTCGAGCGTGTTGGCGAGCACGGGGAAGATCGAGACGATCGCCGCCGAGGCGATCGTGGCCCGCATGCCGTAGCCGAACCAGATCACGAGAAGCGGGGCGATCGCGACCAGCGGGACCATCTGGAAGAGCGTGGCGATCGGGTAGAACCCGCGCTGAAGGAAGCGGCTCGTGGACAGGGCGCTGCCGATGGCGAGGCCGAGGAGCCCCGAGAGCGCGAAACCCGCCAGCGATGCGGCGGCGCTTCGCAGCGAGGCGGCGGCGAGCATCGACCGCTGCTCGACGGCGGCCGCGAGGATCGCGCGCGGCCCCGGAAGCAGGTAGGCCTGCGGCCTGAAGAGAATGATGGCGAGCTCCCAGAGAACGAGCGCCCCGAGCACGACGAGAGCGGGGGGGACGAGCGAGCTGAATGCGCTGCTGAGCAGCGCAGCGCCCGAGGGCCGCGTCGAGCCGCTCTTCGTCACCGGTCATCTCCGAATCGGCCGTGTCCGGAGCTGTCCTGCGATGGGCCTCCCGGGCCGACCTTCATCGATCGGTCTCCGTTGGCGGGCTGCTGCCCTTCCGACGCGGTCGCGAGCCGGCGGTGGAGTCGTTCGACGAACGCGGCGAAGATGGCCGATCCGCGCGGCGCCCGCGCAGCGCCGTCGCGGTCGAAGATCTCGGCGATCCGGCCGGGTCGTGTTCCCATCACCGCGACGCGATCGGCGACGAACGCCGCTTCCTCGATCGAGTGCGTCACAAGCAGCGTGGTCGTCGGCAGCGCAGCGTGCAGCCGCAGGAGCTCGTCGTCGAGCTGGCGCCGGGTGATCTCGTCGACGGCTCCGAACGGCTCGTCGAGCAGGAGCAGAGTCGGTTCGATGACCAGGGCGCGGGCGAGCGCGGCGCGCATCCTCATGCCTCCGGAGAGGGCGCGCGGCAGCCGTCCTTCGGCGTCGCCAAGCCCGACGAGGGCGATCATCGCCCGCGCGCGGCGCTTGCGTTCGCGGCGATCGACGCCGGCGAGCTCCAGCGGGAGCGCGACGTTCGCGGTCAGATCGCGCCAGGGGAGCAGCCGGGCATCCTGGAAGCAGAAGCCGAGCCGCGGCGCTGAACCCGGCGCCGGCTGCCGCTCATCGCGGACTCGCTGCGTCGTCCTGCCGTCCTCGTGCGGAACGCCGTGCGCGTGATCGCCGGTTCCGAACTCGATGCGGCCCGTCGTCGGGCTTTCGAGTCCGCCGATCAGGCGCAGCAGCGTCGTCTTGCCGCAGCCGGAGGGTCCGACCAAGGCGGTGATCGAACCCGCCTCGAGCTCGAGATCGACGTTTCGGAGCGCTTCGACTCGGCCGTCGAAGCGCTTGCCGACGCCGACGCAGCGGACGGAAACGGCGGGTGTGACCGGACCGCCCATGAGGGCACGAGCGTAGCGCACGGCAGGGGCGGGCGCGGGAGCGGCCCCAGCCGGGCGGGCCCCCGCGATCCACCGCCGCGGGTCCGATCGCCTGTCCGATCGCCGGGCCGCTTCCCAGCGCCAAGGTGTCCTGCGGACCGTGAATCGCCTCAGCCCGAGCTGCCATCTCGCCTGCTCGCGCGGCGCGCTCGCGGCGCGCTGGGACGCTGCGCGCCGCGCCCGCCCTCTGCGGCGGACGGCGGGAGCGCGCCGGGCCCTCCCAGTCGCTGACTGTGAGCTCCGATTGGGGTCGCTTGCCGGCGTCCCTGGCCGGCGTCCCTCGTTGGGGTCCCTTGCTGGCGTCAGTGGTTGGCGTCCGTGGTTGGAGTCCGTGATTGGGGTCCGTGATTGGGGTCGCTGGCTGGTGCGCCTGGCGTCGGTCTCTGGCCGTGGCGTGCGGGACGCGCGTTCAACGCGTGGGGGTGAGTCCCTTCACGCGCTCGCAGCGGGGCGGATGTCGCACCTCGCCGGCGACGGGATCACGCCGCGGCAGGCCGTTGATCGCTCGCCCCCGCTGGCGAGCATCGAGTGGTTCCTGCTCGACCTCGCACTCCTGAGCACCGATGCTCGAGCCTGTCGGTCTCCGACTGGAAGTCCACCCATGAAGAACACGAGTCGCTCTCCGATCTCTCCGCGCGCCCGTGCGACCGCCATCGCGGCGACGTCGTCCTGCGTGACCATCGGCTTCACGCTGCTCGCAGCGCCCGGCTCCGCCCGTGCAGAGTCGATCCCGATCGTCAACCCAGGCTTCGAGGAAGTCGAAGGGACCTGGCTCTTCAACGAGTTCAGCTTCGGCGCTCCGCCGGGCTGGTCGCTCCACGATCCGGCTGGCATAGCCGGCTCCGGCGCCGGGCCGACCTGCTACGTCGGGACGCTGCGGCCCTTCGAGATCGATCCGGCGGGAAGCCCGGGCGTCTTCGTCTACTTCCCGGCGGGTGCACCGCAGGGCGAGCGCGTCGCGATCGCGTTCAACGTCGCGGGCAGCGGCGGACAGGGCGAGTACGGGATCGTCCAGACGCTCGCGGCGACGCTCCAGCCGACGAGCTACACGCTCACCGTGCTCGTGGGGAACATCGCCTCGGGGAGCGCGCTGAGCGGCGAGTTCTTCGATCTCGACGGCTTTCCCGGCTACCGGATCGAGCTCCTCGCGGGAGGCGTCGTCATCGGCAGCGACGACAACGCGCTGGCCGGATCGATCCCGGAAGGGGAGTTCGCGCCGAGCATCATCTCGGTCGCCATTCCGCGCGGGCACCCAGGGGTCGGCCAGCCCATCGGGATTCGGCTGGTGAACCTCAACATCGTCGATCCGCTCTTCCCGGCGGCGGACCTCGAGGTCGACTTCGACGATGTGCGGCTTGAGGCCGCTCCCAGTTCGCCCGGCGCCGATCTCGACGGCAACGGCATCGTCGACGGGGCCGATCTCGGGCTGCTCCTCGCAGCCTGGAACACCCCGGAGGCCGACCTCGACGGCGACGGGACGACCGACGGAGCCGACCTCGGCCTCCTCCTCGCGGAGTGGTCCTGAGACCGACCTCGACGCGCTGATTCGCCGTGGCAGCCGCTTCGCGGCCTGAGCGCGAAGCGCTGCGGCGTCGAGGCCCGGAACGGCGCACCGCGGATGTGGAGCACGCTGGCACCGAATCGCAGCGGGACAGCCGCGTCGATGGAAAGGAGCGCACGGGCCGCTCGGTGCTGGAACGCCTCCTCGAACGCTCCGGGCGTTCCTCTCCGCGTTCCAGTCGGACCGGATCGGCCTCGGCAGGCTCTCCAGCGTGGGCAGGGAGAGGATCACGCCGAGCGCCTGCGCTCCTGGCCTTCCGCGCCGAGAGTGGGATCGCGCGGACCGCATCGGCGCAGACGGGTGGAGCCGACGCGATGCGGCGGGCGGTGTGCGCTCGGCATCGGAGTCCGACTGGGGAGCTCCATGATCCGGTCGGAGGTTGGATGGCGCTGGATGGGGAACGGCTTCTTCCCTCGCTCCCCAATCCAAAGGAGACCCATGCGCGCTCGACCGGCCTGGACGACCCTGCCTTCTCTCGCGATTGCCGCCCTCTGCCTCCGCTGCCCGGCCCTCGCGGCCGGCGTTCTCTACGTCGACGCAAGTCAGGACCTTCCCGAGGCCGCCCAGGATGGCGGGAGCTGGGCGACGGCCTACGCGTCGCTCACCGCCGCGCTCGCCGCGTCCGCCGACGGCGACGAGATCTGGGTCGCGGGGGGGACCTACACGCCCACCACGGGGACCAACCGCTTCGCCCGGTTCAACCTCAAGTCCGGGGTCCGGCTCTATGGCGGATTCCACGGCGGCGACTCGTCGCTCGATCAACGGGACATCGCGGGGAACCCCTCGATCCTGAGCGGTGAGATCGGCGATCCCGCCCTGACAACGGACAACTCCCTGCGCGTCGTCGCGGGATTCGACCTTTCCGAGTCGACGCTGCTCGACGGGTTCGTGATCCGCGACGCCTCTGCGGACACCTTCCCCTTCCACGTCGGCGGCGGGCTCGGACTGGGGGGGCTCGGCGGGGGTGCGGTCGCCATCCGGCGCTGCACCTTCGTCGACAACTTCGCCTCCCACACCGGCGGCGCCGTGACGTCCTCGGCGCCGGCGCGGTTCATCGAGTGCACATTCCTGAACAACGTCGCCGGCGTCGCCGTCGGCGCCCTCGATCTTCAGCTCCACCGCGCGGAGGTCGTGAACTGCCGGTTCCTCGGCAACGTGGCAGCCGACGGCGGCGCCGGCGCGCTGCGCGTGCTCAACGGCACCGAAACCAGCCGCATCACCGGGTGCTTCTTCAGCGGCAACCAGGCGCACTTCGGCGGCGGCGCGATCGACGTCGCCGCGTCGGATGCCGCGATCGTCAACTGCACGATCGTCGCCTGCGCCGTCACGCTGCCGACTCAGCAGGGGGGCGGGATCCTCACGACCGTCTCCGGGACGACCGTCGTCGCCAACACGATCATCCGCGGGAACACCGCCGGCGGCCTGCCCGATCAGGCTGCGTCGCTGCCGGGCACGCTCCTCACGTTCGTCCGCTGCAACGTCGAGGGTCTCGCTCCCGATGGCGACGGCAACTTCGGGAGCGACCCGCTCTTCCGAGGCCTCGCGGGCGACGACGGGCTCCTCGGCACCGCCGACGACGATCCGCGACTCCTCGCCGCGTCGCCATGCATCGATCGCGCCGACTTCTCCCATCTTCCCAAGGACATCGCGGACCTCGACGGCGATGGAAACGTCGACGAGCCGCTCTCGCTCGACCTCCTCGGCGGGGCTCGCGCCCATGACGCGCTCACGATCGACACGGGAATTGGCGGCGTGAGTCACCTCGATCTCGGGGCGGCGGAGTTCAGGCGCCCAGGCACGGTCATCTGCGTCCATCCCGAGGGTGAAGGAGCATCCGGCCTGACGTGGGAGGAGGCGGTGAAGGACATCCACTCCGGGTTCGCCCTCGCTGCGCAGCCCCGCCTCGAACCTCCCGTTCAGGTCTGGGTCGCAGCCGGGACCTACAAGCCGACGGAGACCGCCGATCGCTCGGCGAGCTTCGTCCATCCCGGCAGCGGCGTCGCCGTCTTCGGCGGCTTCGCAGGCGGCGAGCTGTCGTTGCTCGAGCGCGATCCTGCGGCGAATCCGACGATCCTCAGCGGCGCCATCGGCGCTGCGGGCAGCGCGGACAATTCGTTCCATGTCATCGACTTCACCGGGGACACTTACTCCCGAGCCGACGTCCTCGACGGCTTCGTGATCACCGCGGGAAACGCCCACGGCGATCCATCGGGGGCGCATGGCGGAGGCATCCGCATCCGTTCCGACGCCTTGCCGACGATCCGCAACTGTCGGATCGTGGGGAATCAGGCGCTTCTCGGCGGCGGAGTCGGCTCGATCGGCAACGGAGCGGGGGTGCTGGTCAACTGCCTCGTCTCCGGCAACGACGCAACGGCGGGCGGCGGCGTCTATTCCGAGTCGGCGCTGGAGATCCGCAACTGCACGATCGTGGCCAACGCCAGCGAGAGCGGCGGCGCAGGGATCTTCGCGGTCGGTCCGAGCGTCACGAGCGTCCTGAACTCGGTGCTCCATGGCAACGTCGACGGGCTCGCCGTCGGCGAGCTTGCCCAGATCGCTTTCGAGAAAGGCCCCGCCCTCGAGATCGCCTTCTCGCTGATCGAGTGCTTCGGTCAGAGCGGGCGCTTCGACGGTGCGACCGAGAGTTTCGGCGGAGATCCGCGTTTCGTGGGGACCGCCGGACCGGACGGCCTGCATGGAACGTCCGACGACAGCGGCGAGCTCCTGCCGTTCAGCCCCTGCATCGACGCCGGGAAGAACGGGGCGATGGGGGACGATGCCGGCGACTCCGACGAGGACGGAGTCGCGGCCGACGAGAAGTGCCCCTTCGACCTGCGGCTCGCCTCGCGATTCCACGACGATGCCGGTCTCCCCGACGCAGGAGGTGCGAAACCGACGATCGATGTCGGAGCCTTCGAGTTTCAGGGAACGAGCACCGGTGTTCCGCCCCATCCGGCCGACCTCAACGGCGACGGGCGCGTCAACGGCGCCGATCTCGGGCTGCTGCTTGGGTCCTTCGGGACGGTGGGATCCGCGGGCCCGGATGTCAACGGCGACTGCGTCGTCGATGGCTCCGATCTCGGACTGGTCCTCGGCGCGTGGACTGGCTGAGCGCAGCGGCGACCAGAGGCCGCATCGACCGCAGGCCACGCGCGTCGCGCGCGGAAGCAACCGCTCGCTGGTCACGTCACGCAGGAGGCTCCGCCGCGAGATCTCGGGTCGGGGCGCTCCGCGTCCAGAGTTCGGGTTTGCGCGGCACTCCGTCGGCGATGCGGTCGACGACGAGAAGGACTCCGAGCGACCCGCGCTCGGAGACCGTCAGTGCAGCCATGCCAAGCCGGACGATTCGCCGCGTCGCCGGCCAGATCGACGGTTCGAGCGCGGCGCCCGCACGCACATCAGGTTCGTCGGTGTCCCCATCGGCTCTCGTGAAGCCGGAAGCCCCGGAGCTCGAGCGGCGAGCAATCGCGATGCCAATCGGCGGCCGCGGCGACCAGAATCTTTTTATTTCCTTGTGCCCGTCGATCTTGACGCCCTGCTGATTGTGTCGTAGCTTCGCTCATTGCGGGTCAAGTTCGTCGCCAGCTTACCGGAGGTTTGCACTTTGCCGTCGAACTCACTCCAGGTCGTTCGGGGGTTGCCGGCGGTCTTCGCGATCATCTGCGTCGCCGGTGCCGGGATGGGGGTCGCCGGTTCGATCCTCTCGACACCCCGAGTTCCCGGTGTCCCTCGCGGGGTCCGCCTCGATGCGGTGGGCTCGGTTCGCGGCGGGAACATCATCTGACCCCCTGATTCGCTGGACTCGGTTCGCCCTTCGTCGCGACGGCGATCGGCGAATGTCGGCTGGGGCCGCAAGACCACCTTGGGTGAACCATGAACAACATCACAACTGGCAGCAGTCAGATCGATTCGTGCGATCCGAACGTGAGAGGCGGGCTCGGAAGCTCGGTGCTCGGAGCGGTCATCGCCTCGGCATCGGCCTTGGCGATCGGTGCCGTCGCAGTCGCCGACGTCCCGAGCATTGAGGCGATCCGTGATGCGATCCTCGCGCAGAGGGCGCTCCTTTCGACGTTCGAGGTGTCTGCGGTCACCGAACGAGTCGTCGGGCCGGGGCACGCCGTCGGGCGGACAGAGGAGTGGTACTCGGGCGACGGCGATCGGTTCGCCTACCGAGTCCGGCACGGCACGGTCCCGTCCGAGCCTGCGTCAGGACTGTTGCGGTGGTCGATCTACGACGGTCAGGATGGCCTTCAGTACTGGGGGGCCACCGGCAACGCGAAGATCATGGCGGGCCCGACCGAATTCGCCGACTTCGTGAACCTCGAAGCGAGCGACTTCTTCGCATCGATGGCGTGGTTTCCCATCGCGGAGCTGACCACCGGCGGGCAGAACCAGCGTGATCTGACGGCGATCCTCTCCCGACCGTCGGTGTCCGTGCGTCCGACGACCGAGCACGTCGGCGAGTTTGAGTGCGTCGTCGTCGACGCCGTCGGCCCCGACTCTCCTTCAACCAGCCTCTGGCTCGCGGTGGATCATGGCTTCGTCCCGATTCGCCAGATCCACTTCCGCGGCGCCGAGGCGATCCTGGTGCGCGAGGTCCAGTCGGTCACGACGCTTGAGAATGGGGCGGTCGTGCCGACGGCGGGGCGCCGCATCGTGATGCCGCGCGGCGGGGACCCCGATCTCGCGGGGGGGCTCGAGTATGAGTTTCACGTCGCGCTCGGCGACACGGGGGCGCCGATGGCATCGGTCGCGCCGCTCCCCGCGTCGAGGTTTGACCTTGATGAGAACCTGCCGCCGGGCACGTTGGTGTCGTCTGCGGATCTCTCGGAGACGTATGTCGTCGCGGGGCGTCCCCTCGCCGAGTCGGCCGATCGTGTGCTCGCGGCCCGCTTTGGAGACGTGCGTCCGGTGCTCTCCGGACATCTGAGCGAGCGACCGCGACCCGGCGCACTGCTCATCGCGACCATCGTCGCCGGCGTGATCGGCGTGACGATGGGAGTGGCCTGGCGCCGGTTGGGACCTGGTGCCCGCCGTGAGGCCGCGATCCAGTGACCACCGGCTGATCGACGGTCGCTCGCCGAAGTGGCGCCGCCCCGCTTCGCTCGACGGCTGGTGACGGCGTCGGTGGCTTCCGAGCACGCCAGCGCCCCTTGTCTCCTGCTGCGGCGTCCGGAAGCGGCGTTCTGCTGCGTCGAAGCTCGCATCTGGTTTCATCGATGGGTGCTTGGTGGCCCGCAGAGCGGCCACCGCCGCCCCATCTGCTTCGCGTCTCCTTGCAGAGAACATCCGCGTCCGACCGCCTCGCGACGGACCCAAGGGGCGCTGGAGCGAGAGCGCACGGCGGCGCGCGTCGTGAGGGTCGGCTCCCTGCCGCTGCGCCGGGGTGTGCGGCTCGCGATCCGCTGGAAGCGCGGGGGTACCGCGCCGAGCTCAGTCCGATCGTCGAGTGGTCAGAGGTATCCGCAGCGCGCGTCGCTCGCGGGCAGGGCCACCGGACCTCCGAGTGGAGGTTCTGACTTCGGAGTCTGCGGAGTCTCTGCGCTGCGATCCGAGGCCTCCCTCATCGGGTCGCCGCGGCAGCGGAGGGCGATTGGGGGTACGGTCGACCATGGGACTCCGTCCGATCTCCTCGGCAGTGCTGGTCGCATGTGGCCCGTGCATGATGTCTGCGGGCGCCCTTGGGGCGAGCGCGGCGCCTTCGGCGGTACGGACCGATCCCTGCGGGGCGGCGTGCGTCGCGATCGTGCTTCGGCTCTTCGAACGCCCCGTCCGTGAGTTCGAGCTCCGCGCTCTTGCGGACTCCAGCGGCGCGATGTCGATGGCCGAGATGCAGCGTTACTTCCGTGCCCGAGGCATCGCGGCCGAGGCTCGCGTCATGTCGCTTGAAGACCTTGGCAAGTGGGAGGGTGCGGCCGTCGTTCACTTGGGCCTCCAAGGCGATGACGCACCTCATGCGGGGCACTTTGCCGTCTACATCCCGTGCCCGCAGCGGACGGGGCCAGGCGAGTTTCTCGACGCGACCATTCCTGTGGTTCGAGGCGGGTCGCTCGATCCGGACTTCGTCCGGAAGCACTGGACGGGGAACGTGCTGCTGGTCGGGGAGCCTGCGCGCAATCTCTGGCCGGCGGTGGTGATTGTCGCGGCCGGCGCACTCGGAATTGCCGCCGGCGTCCGGGTTCGGCAGAGGCGACGATGATGAACCGGCGCGAGGCGCTGGGCCGGATCGCGTTCGGAGCTTCCAGCTCGCTCGCGCTCGGCCTCGGATGGAGCGCCGCCGTGCGACCCACCGGCACGACTTCGCGCGCGACCGATCGACTGATCCGCACACTGGAGCTGCGGTTGCGAACGGTCGCAGCCTCGGTGAGCAGCCCAGTCGAACTGTCCCACGTCGCGTTGGGGCTTCCGCGGTCGATGCTCGCTCTTGCCATGCTCCGGCGCGTGGACTCCGGCATCGACGCGCTCGAGCACTCGCACCGAGTCGATGCTCGCTCGTGCCATGCGCCGGCGCGTGTAGCGCCTCTCTCCGTCACCGTCGAACGAGTTCGGAGATCCGAGCGGTCGGATCGGACCGAGTGTGGAAGGTGCATTCCCCGGGGAGGCGCACGCAGGTCAGTTGGCCGCGTACTTTGCATTGTCGGTCAATCTGAAGCACTTCTGGCCGCTTCATGGATCGACCTGGGGCGAGGCCGTCCCAGCAGCCTGTGGCGAAAGTCATTCGGGCTGCGGACGAGCGGACAGGCGAATCTCATCGTCGCCGCAACTCGCCTGTATCACTGCGGATACTGCTTCGTCGCGGCTCCTCGATCTTCGCCTCCCCGCTCGCCCTCGCCTACAAAGCACTTTCGCCACAGGCTGCTGGGCATGGCTCGGAACTGTCGTGATGATGGGGCCGACAGTGGCCACCTGATCGTCGCGATGGCCGTCATGGTCGGCCGTGTCGATCGATGGTCAGGGAGCCGCCGAGTCCGCCTCGCGTTCACTCGACTCCTGGAGATGGCGTGCAGGGTCGCTCCCGCGAGAGAGGCGTGCTGGGGACTCCATCGTCTGCATGGGATGGCGATTGCGGCAACCTCCGGGCGCCACTTGCTGGAGCGCAACCAAACCGCGCAGAATGCCGCTTGGTAGACGCCACTGGTGGACCTCGGTCGTCACGAGCCGATCGAGGTTCCGGGCGCTGAGCGTCCGGCCACTGGCCAGGCAAGAAGACGCGGGATGAGCGATCCTGTCTGTGTCAAGCAGGCAAGGAGTCCAGGCCGTGTCGAAGCCGGATCTGTCGAAGGAGCAGAGAGCGAAGATCCAGATTCTGAATCAGCACGGCAGCACCCACGCAGAGGCCGCGAGGCGACTGGCTGTGACAGGAGACGCGGTGTGGTCCCACGTGCGACCAAGGGCCGTGGGCGCGACGGATGGTCGGCAAGCGAAGACCTGTCTGACCGCGTCGGCAGAACTGGTCAGGGTGGTCGGATCCGTGGCGGACTGGCCGTGCCGAGGATTACCGGCCACCGAGTGTCGACTCGCTGCATCGGCTCCTCCCCGAGGAGCCTGGATTCAGCGGCTCGTGCAAGTCGGTGCGGAGGTCCGGCGTGATGCACAACAACCACCGGAGGGCGCATCAAGTGCAACTCCGCCCGCGGATGGTCCGCCGGACCGAGCACTCGGTCACTTGCGGCCGCATGCTATTCGGCTCTCAGCGCGATCGCTTCCCGACCGCCGAGGCGGTGTGAGAACCCGGGGGGCTGGACTGCACCCCGCCGAGATCGCTGTCGAGCGGCAAGGGCCGCGGGGCGACCCGGACGCTATCGTACCCGAAGCCTCAGGTCGCGCGGGAACGAGCGACAGATCAAGGTCGCTCATCGCCGCCAATGACCGTTGGCGGGTGATCGGTCGCAAGTTCCGCACGTGGTGATCGCTCCATGCGTCGAAGAACCTTCCCCAAGCGGTGTGGAACCGGTGTGCGCGACGCCGGATCGAGCGTCCATCGGTCGCGTGAAGGCGAGGATCACGGCGAATGGTGCCACTGCCATGCTTCCGCGAGACTCCGGTCCTCTGAGGATGTCCAGGGTACGTTCGCGCGTGCGTGCGCGATTCGTGACGACAGGAGCCGACTGGCGCTCGATCCCGACTCAAGGCGCATGTCGAGATCGGGCGAGCGGCGCGATCTTCGGGGCGGATCCGCCCCGTATCGCAAGCTCCGGCGGGGGGCAGGCTGGTGCGGCTCCGCCGTCATGGCAGCGCTCGCGATCCTGATTCTCGAGTCCCTCGCGTGGGGTTCCAAGGCCGCGGGTGCCACCTTGCAAGAGGTGCCGTCCGCCAGTGTGCGCCTTTCCGGCGAGGTGGAACTGGCGCGACTGGTGGATCTGAGCGCGCAGCGGCTCGGATTCGATGTCGACTACGACACAGCGCTCCTGAAGGGGACGGTGACGCTACGTCTCGCGGAGGGTCTCGACGACACCGCGCTCTGGGAGCTCACCAATCAGATCCTCGCCACCCGGGATCTCGCGAGCGTGATCCAGCCTGGAAGCCGTCTGGTCTCGATCGTGCGACTTGCCGACGCCCCGGTCAGGGCACGCTTGGAGCGACCCGACCTGCCGCAGATCCCTGCCGGGTTCTCAGTTCTTGTGACTCGGGTTCAGCATCGCGAAGTCGCGGATGTGCTGGAGCCCGTTCGCCAGGTACTGTCGAAGCCCGCGGGGCTGATCGCGCCGCTCGGGGACGGCGGGCTTGTGCTCATCGCCGACCTCAAGCCGCGCATCGAGCAGGCGATCTACGTCCTCACATTGGTGGATGTCCCGTCGGGAGTTCCCGCGATCGAGATCCTGCCGGCCATCAACCTCCGAGCGAGCGACCTTGCGACACTCGTCACCTCGGCCGTCGCCGCGCGGGACGAGGTCGTCGGCAAGAGGCTCAGGGGAAGGGTGATGGCGATTCCCGACGGAAGCGCCGTGCTCGTGACCGCGCCGGGCAGCGAGATCGGAACGTGGTCGGATCTCGTTCGGCGACTCGATCAGCGGCAGGAGGTGCAGACTCGGTCGTACAACATGCGAACGCTGGCCGCCCGCGATGTCGGCACCCTCATCGAACAGGCGTGCCGCGATGCCGGCCCGCGAGGCGCCGGGGATCAATGGAAGGTGGTCCTCGACGAGTTCACGGGGACATTGATCGTCACCGCGACGCCGGGCGAGCATGAGGCGATCGCCGATCTTGTCGAGCGGCTGGAGGCGAGCACGAGCGGCGAGCGGCGGCGGGTGCGAGCATTCGTGATCCGGAACCGGCCCGTCGCCGACGTGATCTCCGTCTTCTCGAGTTTCGTGGATGCCGGCGTCATCGAGGTCCAGGACGTCAACGGAAGCGATCGGCTGTCGACCATGGGGTCGGACGCCGGCCAGTTTGCGGCGGCGGCTTCGCAGCGCACCGAGAGAGAGCCACGTTCGGCGGGCGCCGGCGAACTCACCCAGTCGTCTGGGCCAGGAACACGACTTCAGTCGCGCCGCCCCGCTGCGGCGCGATCGGCCCGAGTCGTGGGCAGTGCTGCTCTCGCCTTCACCGCCGACGAGGGCACCAACACGCTGCTCGTGATCGGAGAGCCCCGGCTCGTCACCCAGGTGGAGGACATGCTCCGGACCATCGATGTGCGTCAGCCCCAGGTGATGCTCGAGGCGCTGGTGGTCACCCTGACCGACGACCAGACGGTCGAACTCGGCGTCGAGCTGGAAAAGATCTCGATCAGCGGAAGCACGATCATCACGCTCGCCTCCCTGTTCAGCCTGACACCTCCTCCGGGCGTGATGCCGCCGCCCGCGAGGCCGCAGGGATTCACCGGGACGGTGCTCAACCCAGGCGACTTCAGCGTCGTCATTCGGGCACTCGAGAAGCTCAACAAGGGGCGAGCGCTCAATCTGCCGAAGCTTCTGGTCAACAACAACGAGATCGCGACGATCAACTCAGTGCTTCAGCAGCCGGTTCTCACGACGAATGCATCGACCACCGTCGCTACGACCTCCTTTGGCGGAACGCAGGATGCCGGAACGACCGTCACCATCAGACCCCAGATCGCCGAAGGCGACCATCTCGTCCTCGAATACTCCGTCTCGATCAGCGCCTTCGTGGGCACATCCTCCGACCCCAGTCTGCCGCCGCCGAGGCAGCAGAACACGCTTGAGAGCATCGTGACCATTCCAGACGGGTACACCGTCGCGGTGGGAGGACTTCGCATCGACAGCGATCTCGACGGGAGGTCGCAGGTGCCCCTGGTCGGAGACATTCCGTTGATCGGGGAGCTCTTCAAGTCGCGAAGCAGCGCCGACAAGCAGCAGAGGTTCTTCGTCTTCCTTCGGGCCAATGTGCTGCGCAGTCCCGCATTCGAGGACCTGCGGTATCTCAGCGACCTCGATCAGGCCGACGCAGGAATTCCCGGCGACTTCCCCGCCTCGGAGCCGAGGCTCATCCGATGACGTTCGTCGACGCGATCCCTCACGACTTCGCCCGGCTTCACCTGATCTCCAGTGACGGGCTGGTCGACGGCGCCGAACGGCTGGTCGTTGGTCCGGCCACCGATGCGCTTGTGGTGCACAACGTCTCCGTTCGCCTCCAGCGACCGTGTACGGTGCGAGTCGAGGACCCTGAAGCAGTGGCTCGGGCGGTTGATGCGCTCTACGAACGGGCTCGTCGAGTCGGCCAGGGCCGCGATGCGGCGGACGGAACGATCGGGCGGCCGGAGCAGGGCGGCGACCTCGACCGCTTGCTCGTGGACGCCGACCGCGATCTTCTCAATACGCAGGGCAAGGGACGAGTGATCAAGCTCGTCGACGGCTTGCTCTTCGAGGCCGCGGGGCGGGGCGCAAGCGATCTTCATATTCAGCCGCTCGCGGACAGAACTCTGGTCCGCTACCGCATCGACGGTGTCCTTCATGACGTCCGCGAGCTCGGAGCCGAGCTGGCGATCGCCGTGGTCAGCCGCATCAAGGTCATGGGCCGTATGGACATCGCCGAGCGTCGGATGCCCCAGGATGGACGAGCGACCGTGAACATCGGTCGTCGCCCGATCGATCTGCGCATCTCGACGCTGCCGACCAGCTATGGCGAGCGCGCCGTCCTCCGGCTGCTCGACACGTCGCAGCAGCTCTGCGCGTTCGAGCGACTCGGGATGCCGGAGCGCATCGCCGGCCCCTTTCTCGACCGTGCGGGGCGGAGCAGCGGCATCATCCTCGTGACCGGACCGACCGGTTCCGGAAAGACGACGACGCTCTACTCCACGCTTCGACAGATCGGATCAAGTCAGGTCAACATCATGACCATCGAGGATCCGATCGAGTACGAGCTCTCGACCGTCGGGCTCGCGATCAGTCAGGCCCAGGTGAACGCCCGAAAGGGCGTCACGTTCGCGACCGGCCTGCGACACATCCTTCGTCAGGATCCGGACATCGTCATGGTGGGCGAGATTCGCGACGAGGAGACCGCCCGGACCGCGATCCAGTCGAGCCTGACCGGTCACCTCGTCCTCTCTTCGCTGCACACCAACGATGCCGCAAGCGCAGTGAGCCGCCTGCTCGATCTGGGCGTCGAGCCGTTCCTCGTGAGTGCGTCGCTCTCCGCGGTGCTGGCGCAGCGTCTCGTGCGGGTGATCCATCGGGAGTGCGCGGGCGCCGGCTGCGATCTCTGCATGGGAACCGGGCTTCGCGGACGAACCGGCGTCTTTGAACTGCTCATCATCAACGATGCGCTTCGGGCCCTGATCAACGATCGTGCCGACGCCGCGACGATCCGCGCGTCCGCAACGGCTTCCGGCATGGCGACGCTCGTCGACGAGGGACGGCGGCTCGTGGACTCCGGCGGGACGACCGACGCCGAGGTTCGACGCGTGCTCTTGGGGGTCCTGTGACGAGCTGGCAGTACACCGCTGTCGCCGTCGGTGGCTCAGAGAACGCGCGCCGGCGCGGCGTCATCGCGGGCGACTCGTCGGCCGAGGTCCGCGCCGCGCTGCGCCGCGTCGGACTCGTGGTCGTCGACATCCGCGAACTGCCGAGCCGGAAGTCGAGTGACGGGAGCGATGATGGCCTCGCGGCGTCGTGGCTGCGGGGGAGGAGGAAGGCGGAGCGCGCCGAGTTTCATGACAGCCTCGCACTCCTGATCGGCTCCGGCCTGCCGATGAGCGAAGCGCTCGACGCGATGCTCGGAGACGAGCGCCATCGGCCGGCTGCGCGAGTGCGCATGATCGGCGAGCTTCGTGATTCGCTTCGAAGCGGCCGCTCGCTCGCAGAGGCGATGGCGCCGCATCCGGGCTGGTTCGATCCGATCGAGCGGGCGATGGTCGAGGCGGGGCAGCGCGGGGGCACCCTCGCGCAGGTGCTGCGAGATCTGACCGAGCGCCATGAGCAGTCGGCAAACCTCGGTCAGAAGCTCCTCGCAGCACTTGCGTACCCATGCGCGATCGCGCTGCTGGGCACTGCGGTCGCTGTCTTCCTCGGCGTCAAGACGCTGCCAGAGCTCTCCCAGCTTCTCGTCGACGCGGGACTCGAGGTGCCTGGCCTGACCGCCGGAGTGATCGCGATCGTCGGATTCGTTGTCCGATTCTGGTGGGCGGTCGCGATCGGCGCCGTGATCGTTGTCGGCGCCGCGATCGGAGTCGTCAGCCGCGTGATCGCCGCCGAAGATTCGCGCGAGGGCTCCCGCAGCTTGGCAGCGTGGATGGATCGGGTCCTCCCACGCGTCGTCCGACGACTCGCCCTTGCCTCGCTCTGCCAGCGGCTCGCCGAACTGATCCGGACCGGGGTTCCGCTGACCGAGTCCCTCAGAGTGCTCGCACCCACGGTCGGCACCATGACGATCGGGCTTCGGGCGGCGTTGCGTCGGGTCGCCCAGCGGATCGAGCAGGGGAGTTCCCTCGCGGATGCCCTCGCAGAGGAGGAGAAGGGCGAACCAGGCCTCCGCCGTACTGCCTCGCGCTGGTTTGAGCCAGAGATGGTTCGGCTCGTGGAGGTCGGCGAGACCGGCGGCGAGCTCGATGTCGTGCTGGAGCGCCTCGGTCGGCGCTACGAGCGATCGGGGCGGCGGTTGATCGACCGGCTCGCCGCGCTCGCGGAGCCGGCGGTGATTCTCATCCTCGCGGTGCTCGTGGGCATCGTGGTCATGGCAGCCGTGCTGCCGCTCGTGCGACTTCAGGAGGTGATCGGATGACTCGAATGAACGAACCGCTCGATCGGGGGGCGGGAGCAGGAACAGGGACAGGCGCAGGAACCGGAGCAGGACCGAGGCCGGACCGCGAGCCGATCAGCCGCGCCGCCCGGAGCACGGGCTCCGCGCGGCATCGCGGCATGACGCTTGTCGAGGTGCTCGCCGTCGTCGTCATTCTCGGGTTGATCGCGGGGACGCTCCTCGTCGGCTTTTCCGGCACCTTCGGTCGCGCCAAGCATGAACTCGCGCGAAGCGGGATCGGTGTCATCGTGGGAAAGCTCGAGGCCTATCGAGTCGAGCATGGCACCTGGCCCGGCTCCGACGTGGGCTTGCGCGCTCTCGCCGAGGGGTCGGCGACCGGGTCGTCGTACCACCTTGGTGCGGATCACCTCAATGATCCATGGAATCGTCCGTACCTTTATGTCGTTCCCGGTCCGGCAGGGCTTCCGTACGAGGTGATCACCTACGGCGCCGACGGCGTTCCCGGCGGAGAAGGTGAGAATCGCGACATCTCGTCGGCGACGCTTCGCAAGCGGGATTGATCGCACCGGGAGTCAGTTCCATGGCGACACGCGGATTGACGATCATCGAGCTCCTCCTCGCCACCATGGTGCTTTCCGTGGCTGTCGCTCTCGCCGCTGCGTCCGCTGCGCGGTCGACGGGCGGCGATCCGGTCCGCCGCGCCGCCGCGCTGGCCCGGGATCTCGACGCCCGTGCTCGACTCCTCGCGCGGCACGAGGGCGAGCTCATGATCCTCGTCGAATCGGCGCACCGTCGCGTCGTCGCACGGGATCGGCATGGTTCCCTCCTGCTCACGATCGATCTGCCCGATTCCATCGAGTGCGAACTCCGATCGGTCGCGGGCGATGCGGGGCTCCTGCTCGACTCGCGAGGACAGTCGATGGACGCCGTTCTTCGACTCGTGGGCGTTGATCGTTCGCTTTCGCTGCGGGTCCTCGGGCTGAGCGGTCAGTGGATCGAGGAGGGGCCATGACGGCGCGTCGGCTCGATCCGAGCTGCGTCGTGCTTGCGACCGCATCGGGAGGCACATCGACGCGACGAGGCGTGACGCTGATCGAGTCGCTCGTCTCCGCCGCGCTGCTCGCGACCGTCATCGTCGCGACGCTCCCGCTGCTTCGCGCCGCGAGCTCGGACGTGAACGCTGCACGACCGCGCAATGCATCCGGGCTCGATCCGGAACTCGCTCGCTGCGTCCTCGTGGTCGTCGCGGACGAGATTCTCCGAGATCCGGGGTCATTCGGCATCGGAGTCGATCTCGGCATGCTCGCAAGGGAGGGCGCGGAGCTCGGTCAGGTCCAGATCCCCGAAGCGACACGGCGGCGGCTCGGTGAGCTCGACATCGCGCTTCTGGCGACGTCGCCGAATGTGCGGCTCGGGTTCATCGGTCCAGCCGGCGAGGCATCGCGCCATGCCTGGCTTCGGATCGAAGTGCACGGCGTGGCGCTGCTGCGGTGGATTCCTCTCCCCGACGATTCCACGCCTGCCGATGCCGAGCCCAGGTCGAACCAGCCTCGACAGCGGCGACGTCCCCGGCGACGGCCTCGGGGGCGGCTGACTCGACGCCACCGCATCGGGTGTGCCGCGAGCGGGGCGGGTCGTCATGCCGCCGCGGGATCGCACCGGTCCTTCACGCTGGTCGAGCTGCTGCTCGCCCTCGTCGTTGCGGCGTCCGTCATCGCCATCGCGACCGCGTGGACGATGACGGCGACCCGGCTTGCGCGGGATGGCGACGGGCGACACTCGGCGCGTCGCGCAATCGACGCGGTCCTCGAACAGATCGAGCGCGAGGTGACGATCGTCGATCACGACGACCGGAGCGACGAACGCGAGCGAGTTCGCCAGGTCGACACCGTCCGCCGAGTCGATGCGGTTCGCGAGATCGACCGCCTCCAGTCCGGCCTCGGACTCGCGGAGCCCGGTGTGCGTGATGCGCCGCTCGATCATGCCCCAGCCCAGGACAGACTGCGCGAAGGTCAGTCGCGCACCGGGCCGGAGCGAGCGAAGCTTGTCGAGGGAGCGCTCGTCCTGCGCACCCGCGACGCGCCGTGGATCGGTTTCGACCGCACCATTGGAACGCGGCAGCGCACGTACCGTCTTGTTTCCGGGGGCCGGCTCGAGGTCGAGGAACGGAGTGAGGGAACGGCGCCTGCGGTGCGCGACGTTCTCGGCTCCGTCACGAAGTTCGATGTGCTGATCTCCGACGACGGACGCACGCTCATGGTCGTGATCGAGGTGCAGGCCGGCACTCTGGGCACGCGGACCGAGCCGGTGAAGGTCGCCCGTCGAAGGAGCTTCCAGCTGTGACGCGTGCAGGTCTTCAGCACCGCCGATCGACCGGCTGCGATGGAGGATCGACGCGACTCGCGCGCCATCGCGGGTTCACGCTGCTCTTTGTCCTGCTGGCCCTGGTCCTGCTGGTCGGTGCGGCTTCGCTGACGGCGCGGGTTCGACTCACCGACGGCCTCGCCCGGCGGGCTCTGGACGATCGCGTTGCTGCTGCCGACCTCGCGGACTCGGCTGAAGCCGCGCTTCTGCACTGGCTCACTCATGAATCCGCCGGGGTCGTCCTGCCTGTCGATGCCACCACTCCGGCCGTTGTCGTTCTCGACGATCGATTCCAGCTCGATGGCCGCGACGTGTTCCTTCATGTCGTTGCATTCGATCAGCTCGGAATGAGCGCATGGGACGCGATACGCGATGGCACAGGCGTCGATGGTGCGCATCCGCCGTGGTTGCGAAGCGCTCTCGAAGCGGCCGACGCTCGCCTTGACGGCTCCGCCTCGCGCGGTCTCGACGCCTTGGTCAACGCCGTGGAGCGTGAAGGCGCCATCCTCTATCCCGCGATCTCTGGTGGAGCACCGCGAGGTCGCCGAACAGGAGCATCGGTCGAGCGCGCCGATGGGTCCGGGCGGGCCGACGTCACTGGCCAAGCCACGGCTGCCATCGGCGCCCTCGTCGCGACGCACGCCGCGTCGCAGCCGTCACTCAACGTGAACACGGCACCAATGACCCTGATCGAGGCGGCGCTGCGCCGCGGCCAGCGTGGCGGCATCGAAGCGATCAGGATCGCACGGAGTGAGGGACGGCATGCAGAACTGGGCCTCCCCGCACGCTCGCAGCCGGCGACCTCGGCCGGTCATCGAGGCGGGCGCGGGAGAGAGGAACGGGGCGATGCCGGCGACACCTCGGGGCACGCTCCCGGTGGCTCGGGCGCGGTGGGCTCGATCGATGCTGCGTCGATCGGAACCTTGCGCCGCCCGGGCCTGCGCACCCGACAGAGCCCGGCGATCCAGCTCGTCGGCGAGAGTGACGCGTGGGCGTTTCGGATCGATGCGACGGTCGATCGAACCTCTGTCAGTCGATGGTGCGTCTGCCGGCTTCATCATGGCCGGTGGCGTCTGGTTCAGCGACTGGTGATCGATCCATGAGCGACTCCGGTCGACCCGAGCGAGAAGCTGGCGAGGATGGCGTCATCCCGCCTCCACCGGCGCCCCGTGCGACCTCGGGGCCGCTGAGCGATCTCCGCCGGAGGCGCCGGCTCCTCTGGCTCGTCGGGATGCCGATCGTCGCGTCGGCATGGGGATGGGCGCTCGTGCTGCCGGAGCCGATCGAGCCTCAACCCGGTTTCACGTCGAAGGCCAGCGACGACACGCCCTCCGGCGCGCGGAGTGCGACCGGTTCCGAACTCGCCGTGACTCCGCTTCCGATTGCCGGGTTCGTCCGTGCCGCGAAGCCTCGACCCGCCGAGGTGAGCGAGCCGACGGAGCCCGCGCCGATTGCCGTCGCAGCTCCCGCGCCGGAGGCGGATGAGTCGGGCGCCGCCCCCGATCCTCGGATCGACCTCGTCGGAATCGTCGTGGAACGGGGAACGTTTCGCGCGGCGGTCTATCTCCCCGCTGAGGATCGACTGATCGTGGTCTCGGAGGGCGATCGCATCGGTCCATTCCTGATCCGGCGGGTCAGCGCGGGGGAGATCGAGCTCGAGTCTGGGATGCGAGTCATCACGATCAAGCTTCCCTCCGCCTCCGGGTGGGAGCGGCGATCGTGAGCGTCCGGCACTCTGCTCCCGACGACGCGACGTCGCCTGCGCCTGAGGTCGCGCACCTGCGCTGGCCGCCTGGGGCCTTCTACTGGGCGATCGTCGATCTGACGCCGCTGGGTCGATCGGTCGGCACGATGTCGCTGAGGGCCTCCCGAACCGGAGCGTCTCCGAAGGTCCATCGGCAGATCGGCTATCTGCTCGAACCCTCCCTTCCGGTGCCGCTTGAACAGCTTCACTGGTCCTTCACGCCCCTTGGCGATCGACAGGTGCTCTGTTGCGCGGTCGACCGCGGTCGCTTGGAGCCGCTCATCCGCGACCATGCGGCGCTCGAGACGTTGACGCCGAGCGCGACACCTGCGCTGCCGATCGATCTCGATCGCCCGATCGACTGCGAGGCGCTCAATCTGCTCACGGGACCATTCGAGCCGTCTCGCATCGCCAAGGTCCGACGGATGATCGTCTGGCAGGCGTCGCTGCTGATCGTCCTCGGGATCGCCGGAGTCGGGTTGGGTTTCGGGGTGCGAGCTTCAGCGATCGAGAATGCGATCATGACGCTGGAGCGCACCCGCACCGCCCGAATCGTCGCAGCGCTGGATGACGGCGAGTCTGACTTGTCGAGGCCATCGTCTCCGCTCCCTCCGGAGCTGCGACTGCTGGCCGAGTTGCGGCGTCTCGAGCGGGCTTCCGGAGGATCGACGTCGGCCAATCGTCGCTCGGACGACGCCGCGCCCGCTCTTGCGGCCCTTCTCGCCGCGTGGCCGGAGCCGTCGCAGGCCAGCTTCGAGTCGCTCGTCGTCAGCTCGGAGTCGATCGTCGTGCAGGGTGTGGCGCCCGAGCCGGCGGAGGCGCAGCGGGTTTCGGACGCGCTCGCCGGGCTTCGAGGCTGGAGGCTCCTTCAGCCTCAGTTGCGAGGGCTCAGAGACTCCGTGGCATTCACGATCGAGCTGCGTCGAGCGGCCGTCGGACCGGCCGATGGCGCTGCGGGTGGGCCGGCAGATGAACCGGCAGCTCGGGACGCTCCGGGGGTCACGAGCGAGTCCGGCAGGGCTCCGCCTTCAATCGAGACTGCCACACCCTTTCCACCGCCGCAGGCACCCGCGCGTCCTTCCGCGGCCCTTCGCGCGCCCGGAGCCAGCCGATGAGCCGACCCCTGCTCCTTGGTACCGCATCCCTTGCCGCGGCGGCCGCCTTTGGCCTCGCACTTGTCGCGCGGGGCCTCTCCTCGTCGCAGGAACGCCTCGACGCCGCCCGCCTCGCTTCGGCGACGCTCGATGACGACCTGGAGCGGCTCTCGGTCCTCCGCCAGTCGTCGCGGCGCCCCGGAGACATCGCGCCGTCGGAATCGAATCTGATCGAGCGCATCCTCTCGACCCTTGACGCTGCGGGGATCGCGGTCCACCACTTCGACGGCCTCGAGTCCGCAGGCTCGGCTCCGGTTGTGACGGGCACCGGGCAATCAGCAGATGGGCCCGTGCTCCTCCGAGAGTCGACGCGGGTCACACTCCGCGGCATCGAGTTGGCAGACCTCTACTTCTTCCTCGATCGATGGCGTCAGGACCACACGTCGTGGCTCCCGAGCCGCTTCGAGATCACTCAAGCCAAGCCGGCCTCCGGGTCGGCTGCCGCACTGCGCGGAGGTGGAGCGGCGGTTGACGCCCGGATCACCCTGGTCGCGATTCGAGTCGAGACGGGTGGCTGACCAGTTTGTTGCCCGCCGGCATACGGCCGACCCGGCCGCTCACAGCCTCGACCTCGGCCCGCGACTACGGGCTCAGGTCGAGGCGCTCCAGCGGAACGCCCGGAACGACCACGTCCTCGCCCCAGATCGTCCCAAAAGGTGAGCTTGCCCCGGTCCCGTGGACAGGTTGATTATGCCGCACTGGCGGCGGAAGTGGAACGGAGCTCGAACTCGATCGGACTCAGGTACCCGAGGGTGGAATGCCTCCTCTCGATGTTGTAGAAGGATTCGATCCACTCGCCGATGACGCGTCGCGCCTCAGCGAGGGTTGCGAAGCGGACGCGATCGAGCAGCTCGGCGGTGAGCGTGCTGAAGAAGCTCTCGACCACGGCGTTGTCCCAGCAGTCGCCCTTGCGACTCATGCTGGCGATGGCGCCGCTTCGGGCGAGCGCGGCGCGGTACTGCTCGCTGGCGTACGGGCTTCCGCGATCGGAGTGGTGCACCAGACCTGGCGCGGGATGCCGCTCGCTCAGCGCCGCCGCGAGCGCCGCCATCGCCAGGTCGGTGTCGTTGGCCTCGCTGCCGGCCCATCCGACGACCCGGCGGGAGAAGAGATCGAGCATCGGCGCGAGAAAGAACCACCCTTCGTCGGTCCAGACGGCCTTCACGTCGGTCGCCCAGACCAGGTTCGGCGCGGCGGCGCCGAACATCCGTCCGACGATGTTGGGCGCGACTGGGTTGGCGTGCTTCGAGTCGGTCGTCTTCCTGAACCGCCTCTTGCGACGGGCTTCGATGCCCCTTTCCCGCATGATCCGCGCCACCCGCCGGCGTCCGACCGGCACGCCGCGGGCCTTGAGCTCGGTGGTCACGCGAGGGCTCCCGTACGTGCCTCGGCTGCGCGCATGCGCCGCTGCGACCTCGACGGCGAGCTTGCCGTCGTCGTGGGCTCGCTGCGACGGCAGCCGCTTCGTCCATGCGTGGAAGCCGCTGCGCGACACGCACAGCACGCGGCAGAGGACGCTGATCGGGCAGGAGGCCTTCTCCGCAAGGATGAACGCGAACCTCACGTGTTCTCCTTCGCGAAGAAGGCCGCCGCTTTTTTTAGGATCTCACGCTCCATCAGCAGCCGCTTGTTCTCCCGCCGCAGGCGCGACAGCTCCTCGCGCTCCTGCGTGGTCAGGACGCCGGGCGGGCCTTGCCCGGCGTCGATCTCAGCGCGCCTCACCCACTCCCGCACCGCGGTCTCGGTCAGGTCCAGGTCGTGCGCAACCTGCGCGACGCTCCGGTCCCCGACGCCGCACAGGCGCACGGTCTCGGTCTTGAACTCCTTCGTGAACGAACGACGCTTCCTGCGAGGTTTCTTCTTCTTGTCCATGGATCACTCCTGGCGAGCATACTCGCCATCTTGGGTGTCCACGGGACCGGGGCAAGCTCAACACCGGCGGGGACCACCTCCAAAGCGTTGCGGACCACCTGTTGGGCGACCAGGGCCGGCGTCTGCCCGTTGGTGGCGGTGATTCGTCTCGTCACTCGGAGCTCGAGCACCTGTGAGCCAGCCGTCTCCGGAAGCTTGAGCTGCCAGCACCTCTGACCGCGGGCCGTGGTGATGATCGGGAGAGTGCTCTCCACGCCACCTTCAAGCCGAAGCCCATCAATCGAGATCACGAGATTGAAGCCGCAGTATGCGGCAAGTCCCGTGCCATCTGGCACCAGCAACGTCGCGCCGACGGGCGCTCGGTCCGGCAGCGCGAGGACCACCGAACCCAGCCACGCCTCACACAGCGCCGCTCGTGCCGACTCATCAAGATCAGCGGATGCTTGCAACAGAAACTGAGGAGTCCACCCGCGGAGGCTGGCGTCGTGCACAGCATCGGCCGATCCCGGATCGGGTGAATCGCCAGTGATCGCCTCGATGAGCTGCATGGCGATGACCTTGGCCGCCACCGGATCGCTTGTCAGGTCGGAGGACATGACCTGGTCCCAGACGATCCGCGATCGAGGCTCGCTCCTCAGCGCCTCGGCCAGCTCGGCCACCGAAGGCGGTGCAGGAAGCAGCAAGCCCGGAGGGAACGTGGTCGTTGCGCTCACGGGAGGGCCGGCGAGCGGTGGCGCGATCGTCGCAGACCTGAGGAAGTGAGCCTGCGTCATGCCGATTCCGAGGGTCAGGGCACACGCCATGATGACGCCGCCGAGAGCCGTCAGCGGCCGGGACGCGCTGCGTCTGGCGAAGGCCAACGTCCTCGGTGCGCCAAGGACTGCGCCGCACTCCTGGCACACTGCGAAGGTGCGGCCATCGGTCCGCACGTCGTGGCGGCAAGACGTGCACCGAGCCCCAGTCCACACCGTGCCCTCCCGAAGCCCGAACACCACGACTGCGGCGCCGACGATGGCTCCACCGAGCGAGAGGATGATCATCAGCGAGTACATCGCCATGTCTACCCCGTTGACTTAGGTCGTCCTTCAAACCGAGTCAGGCTCAAAGCGTGTGAGGCGCAGGAGCATGGTCTTCGCTCTGGACAGAGTGGGAATGCCGTGACAACCTCCCTGCCGCCACGGCAGACGCCTCGGCGCGACGGAGTGCCGAGCCAAGGGCGGGAAGCCTGTGCTCCCGCATCGCATGAGCCCTGACCCGCGCCCGACGGGGAGTCGCTCGCGCGGCGACAGGCGCGAACGGAGCGACGACTCCGGAAGCGCCGCAAACACCGCGAGATCGTCGACTGCGACGCGACCCGAGGTGTTCGGCAGCGGATGCCGGGACGAGGAGTGTCGGCGCGAACTGCCTCGGTCGACGGTCGGGATCGTCGGCTACAGAGCGTCGGGTGCCTCCGGCGCGCAGGCTTCATGTGTTACATGAGGTTCAGCACGTTCATCATCGGCATCGTCCGCAGCGTCATCATCGCCACTTCGTGCGGTCTTGAAGGAAGTCGCCAGCAAGATGGACCACGGCGACGTCACGCGGAGAGTCGCGCTCGCCATTCTGTCGCCGTCACGTCGTGGCCCAGCTCCGGTTCGGCGATGTGCCACGCGTCGTAGAGGTCGGCGAGGAGCCGGACCGCCGCCACGGTGAGTGCGTGCTGATCGCCGAAGCGGGCGCGGCGCCCTCGCTCACAGTCAAGGGCGAGTGGCTCGGCCTCGGAGAATCGCTCCAGGTCCCGCAGCAGCCGCGACAACTGAAACAAGGCCATCAACGTGCCCGGGTGATCGGGGCCGACCGTGCGGCGGAAGCCCTCCAGGGCCTCGCGAAAGTACGGCTCGGCCTCGGGGTGTCGGCCCTGATGCCGAAGGAGGGAGCCCATGCTGCCAATCGAAATGAGCGTGTATTGGTGCTCGCTTCCGAGGACGCGTCGATAGCCCTCCATGGCTTCGCGGGCAAAGGCCTCCGCCTCGATGAGCTTGGCTTGCTGCGTGAGGAGATGGACCACCTTGCTGATCGAGGTAAGCGTGTCGGGGTGGTCATTGCCGAGGATGCGGCGGTGACCTTCCAGAGCTTCGCGGAGATGGGGCTCGGCCTCGGCAAGTCTGCCCTGCTGCTGGAGCAGGCCACCCAAGTTCCCCATCGCAATGAGCGTGCCCGGATGCTCATCACCGAGGATGCGGCGGCTGATCTCCAGATCCTCGCGGTAGTATGGTTCCGCCGCGGCGAGCTTGCCCTGCTGCTGGAGCAGGAGGCCCATGTTGCCAATCGCAATCAATGTCCGTGGATGCTCGGTGCCGAGGATGCGACGGTGGCCCTCCAGAGTCTCGCGGTGGTAGGGCTCGGCCTCGATGAGCTTGCCTTGCTCCCGGAGCAACGTCCCCATGTTGCTTATCGAGACAAGCGTATTGGGATGCTCATCTCCGAGCGTCCGGCGGTAGCCTTCAAGAGCCTCACGCTGGTAGGGCTCGGCTTCGGCGAGCCTGCCCTGTGTTTGCAGGAGAACTCCCATGCCGTCGATCGAGATGAGCGTTTCTGGATGCTCATTGCCGAGGACGCGACGGCGACCCTCCAAGGCGTCGCGCAGCGAGCGTTCGGCTTCGACGAGCCTCCCCTGCGCGACGAGCAAGGCACCCATGTTGTTCATTGAAGAAAGCGTGATCGGATCATCATCACCAAGGGTCCTGCGGAGACCTTCCAGCGATTCGCGATGGTACGGTTCAGCCTCGGCATGCCTCCCCTGCTGCCAGAGCAGGTTGCCCATGTTGCCTATCGACATGAGCGTATCGCGATGGTCATCGCCGAGCGTCCGGCGGTGGCCTTCCAAGGCCTCTTGGTAGTAGCCCGCTGCCTCATCGAGCCTCCCCCGCCGCACGAGGAGCACGCCCATCTCGGAGATCGACCTCAGCGTCTGCGCGTCGTCGTCGCCGAGGAGCTGGCGGCGGATCTCGAGAGCCTCTGCCTGCGGCGCCGACGCGCGTTCGAGGAGACCGAGTGAGCGCAGCGTGCCCGCCACTGCATGAAGCAGCTGCGCCTTGAGCAGCGGCTGATCGGAGAACTTCTCATCAACTGTTGTCAGCGCACGATCGAAGACGTTCGCGTCCAGCGTCGACAGCGCGACAGACGTGAAGTTGACGCCTGCGAGTGAAGCCTCCAGCTCGTTCAGGTCGGTCTCGAGCGCCTCGCCGTCGCGGCCGCGACCTTCGAGGAACGCGCGGCGCTTGGCGATGATGTCGTCGCGGATCCGCCTGCCCATGGTCGCGACTTCGATCTCGGCAAGCTGGCTCTGCTGGAACTCGGCCACGGTCTCCAGCTCGTGCGCGCGCCGCTTCGCCTCCGCTTCCGCAGAGAGCGCCCGCTCGGCCTCTCGATCTGCGCGCTCTGCCTCCTCGACGGCGCGGCGCTCGTTCGCTTCCGCAACACGGCGCTGCGCTGCCGCGACGTCGGCCTGCTGGCGTGCTTCCGCCGCTTCGCGATCAGCCCGCAACGCGAAGGTCGTCGTTCCGGTGATTCCGGCGATCAGGAGCGCAAGCATCGCCGCGGCCGCCACCAGGGATGCACGGTGCCGCCGGGCGTACTTCCGCACCCGGTAGGCCGCCGACGCCGGCCCTGCCTCCAACGCTCGGCCTGCGAGATAGTTGCGAACGTCGTCGGCCAGATCGATCGCCGTGCGGTAGCGCTCCTCGCGGTCCTTCCGCATCGCCTTCAGCGGAATCCACTCCAGCTCGTGCGCCAGCTCCCGCGCGAGTTCCCTCGGGTGCATCGCGCGGCGAGCGGCGACCTCCGCGGCGCGAACACCGAGACCGTGCAACCGCGTGCTTGGATCTGGCGGATCCACTTCCCGGATGATCCGCTGGATCTCCGCGAGGCCTTTGCTGCGCAGCTCACGGGGCTCGAAGGGAAGCGCGCCTGTCAGCAGTTCGTACAGCAGGACGCCGAGTGAATAGACGTCCGTGCGCGTGTCCACGTCCGTCGCTCCCCACTGCGCCTGCTCCGGCGAGTTGTACTCCGGCGTGCCGAGCCACTGCCCCTGTTCGGTCAAAGACGCGTGGTCGGAGAGTGAAGGGCTGATCGCCTTGGCGACGCCGAAGTCGATCACCACGGGAACGGGTGGACCTGCCGGCTCCCGCAACGTCACGAGCACGTTGCCCGGCTTGAGGTCGCGGTGGATGATCCCCTTCATGTGGGCGTGCTGGACCGCCTCACAGACGGGCACGAAGAGCGCCAGCCGGCTCCGGATGGAGAGCCGATGCCGATCGCACCATATCGTGATCGGCTCTCCCCGCACTTGTTCCATCACGAGGTAGGGACGACTTCCCAAGGGGATCGGCGTCGTTCCGGCGTCGAGCACCTTTGCGACGTTCGGGTGATCCAGCACCGCCAGCGACTGACGCTCCTGCTCGAAGCGGGCGATGATCTGCTTGGAGTCCATTCCCGGCTTGATGACCTTCAGGGCCACGCGACGCCGGACCGGTTCCATCTGCTCGGCGTCATAGACGATGCCGAAACCACCGGTGCCGAGAGCGCCCCGGACCTCGTAGCGGTCGATGCGCGTTCCGGGTGGGTAGTCGATCGTCGCGTCGTCTTCTCCCCGCCCCGAAACGAGACCGAGAGGGTGATCAAGGAGCCCTTGCGCGCGGTCGTTGGCGAGGAGCGTCAGCAGACGCGATCGGAGCGAAGGATCGCGGCCAAAGGCCTGCTCGATGAAGCCGTCACGCTCCGACTCGGGGACGTCCAGCACCCTCTGGAATGCTGACTCCAGTGGGGTCAACTCGTCCTCGTCCGTTGCGCCCGGCGGTCTGTCAGTGGTCGGCTCGGGATGGCTCACTCCACGTCTCCTGTGTTCTCCGTCGCCTTCTTCAGGCGCGCGTGCAGCCATGCGCGCGCGAACTTCCAGTCGCGGTCGACCGTCCGACTGGTGACACCAAGCGCCGCGGCCACCTCAGGCACGGTCAGCCCGGCGAAGTAGCGCAGCGTGACAACGTCCACTGCCCGGCTGCGGACCTCGCGCTGCAACTCGTCGAGCGCGGCATCGAGGTGCAGGAGCATATCCTCATCGATGTCATTCGACAGCGGTACATCGATCACGACATCGTCCGTCAAGTCGATCCGCTGGCGGTCGCCGCCGCGTTTGAGGCGGTGCGTTCGGCGGATCTGGTCGACGATGATGTTCCTCATCGCCCGGCCCGCCGTGGCGAAGAAGTGAGCGCGGCTGCTCCACATCGGGCCGCCATCGGCGGGCATCGAGCCGGAGCCGTCGCCGGAGACGTACGGATCCCCCCGTGGGCTTGGGTCGATCGGGTCTTCAGACCGATCCGAATCGCGGCCCACGACGAGCCGCAGGTACGCATCATGGACCAGCGAGGTCGTCGGGAGCGTTCCTCGTGCATTCAGCTTGTGGAGCTGGTGGCGGGCGAGCGATCGGAGCTCCTTGTAGACGATCTCGAACAGATCGCTCGACGCCCGCTCATCGCCCCTGCCTGCGGCATCGAGCAGTTGCGTGATCGCCGTAGGGTGTGCCTCGCCCCGAAGATCTCGTTTCCGGCCCATGGCTGTAGAGTAGTCAGTTGGCCGAAAGGGGGCGACCGGTCGACGGATCGCAGACAGATCGGCGAAAGTCGGCACTTCCATGTCGTGATCGTCATCCGGACGACGATTGATCCCCGGGTGCGGTCTTCCGCGTGCGCTGGGGCGTCGCCCTTGCCGGCTCGGTGCCGGCGTGCAGAGGGGGTGTCGTGTCGCGTTCGAGCTTCGGCGGATGTTCGATCGCCCCGGCAAGGGTCCGCCTCCGGTCGTCGCCGCATCAGAAGCGCATGGTCGATGTCGTGCGAGGACTGGCGTCCATGGGACGCCAAGCTCTCGCAGGCGAGTCCTCGGTTCAGCTTCGACGCAGGGCCACGCGGTGACCAGCCCCTCGACCGCCCGAATCTCCGAAGATCTCCGGGCGCGCGGAGGCCAATGGGCGCCTTACTGCGGACGGCCGCTCCGTGCTTGTCTTGGGAGCAGCACCCACGTCGAGGAGCTCCCGACGTGATCCGAACGTTCGAATCCGTGCAGCGGTTGGTCTGCTCAGAACGTCTCCCGAGAGTGTCGCGAGCCGCCGAAAGGAGAATGCACGATGACACAAAGGACACAGAGTGACTTCGCCTGCGTCACGACGATCGTGATGACCTTCCTGCTCCCTGCCGGCGCCGCATCCGCGGGCAGTTCCGGGGATTCCGCCTGCTCGTCGAGCGGTCACCACTGTCTCACGGTCGGCCCACCGGGGTGCGACGACGGGAAGTGCTGCGCCGCGATCTGCGCTCAGGATCCCTGGTGCTGCACCAACTCATGGGACGAACTCTGCGTGCTCCAGGCGATGGATGTGTGCACGGATCTTCTGCCCCCGGAGACGTCGGTCAATCCATGTACATTCGCCATCCCCGACGTCTCGGGTTCCTACGGGTGGTTCTGGTGCATTCCCACGCCGCCCGCAGTCCTTGGCGACTGCACGCTCGTCCTGACGGTGCCGGAGACGGGATTGGGGCTGTATCTGTGCGACTTCACTCTCCCGTCAACCCCGGAACTCCCGGAGCCGACTCCACCGTCGATCAGTGATCCCCCCTCTCCGATCGTCGCGCACGACTGGTGCGAGTACGCGATTCCGCTCGACCTCGGTGAGACCGCGTTCAAGACCGTCGGTGCCGACGTGGATGGACCGGAGTTCGGGTTCACATGTCCCGTCGTCACCCAGATTCCCCCTCTTCCCTTCGGCCCGGACCTCTGGTACCTCTACACCGCGACCGGGAGGGGCCTGCTGACCGTGAGCACGTGCGGCGGGACGGACTTCGCGACGCGCCTCGAGGCGTATCTGGGCGCGACGTGCCTTGGGCCGCTCGTGGGCTGCAACGAGCAGGGTGCCGACTGTGCATGGGGGGCGTCGGAGATGACCTTCCCCGTGACCGCAGGCACCGTCTACACGATCCGGGTCGGAGGTGTGGGGGCCGTCGAGGGAAGCGGCACGCTCACCCTCAGCTTCTCGCCCTCACCGCATCATGGGCCTCCGTCGGTCGCAGCGCCGTAGCAAGCGACGACCGTTCTCGAGTGAGTTCAACGCCGGGGGCGATTGCGCGGTGCGGTGCTGTGCCGACTGGGCGACCGAGGCAGCGGACAGGCTCTGCGTGATCTGACCGGGTTCGACGGTGTCGCGGCAGCCTCGCATCGCGAGCTTCGAGGTTCCACGACAACCTTGAGCCAAGACAGACGCCGGAACCCTCGCGAGGTGGTCCGGCCGAATCGGGATCCAACTCCATGGAGATCGTCAAGAACCGTCTGCTCATCTCGTCCGCCACGGTCGCTGCAATCGCGCTGACGACCATCGCATTGGCCCAGTGCCCGGTCTGCCGCGGCGACCTCGACGCCGACGGCGTTGTCGACGGCGCAGACCTCGGCATCCTGCTCGGGAACTGGGGCACGACCGACCCCTGCTCCAACCTCGACGGCAAAGGTCTCGTCGACGGCGCGGACCTCGGAGTCTTCCTCGGCCTCTGGGGCAGCGTCTGCGCCGGTGACGATCTGTGCACCGAGGCGGACCACGACTGCTGCACCACAGGCGGCCCGGGATGTTCCGACGCCACGTGCTGCGGCATCGTCTGCACCAACGATCCATTCTGCTGCGAGGTCTTGTGGGACAGCTTCTGCGTCGCCGGCGCCGCGTTCCTCTGCGGCCTCGACTGTGGTGAGCCCAGCGTCTGCGAGAGAGCGGAGCATGACTGCATCACGACCGGCGGTCCAGGCTGCACCGATGTCGACTGTTGCGAGCAGGTCTGCGCAATCGACCCGTTCTGCTGCGATACGGCGTGGGACGGGATCTGCGTCACCCAGGCACTTCAGGTGTGCAAGTTGCCCGGGTGCGAAACGATCTGCTGCAGCCAAGATCCCCTCGAGCAGGAGCCCTGCGGCACGGATCTCAACGGCGGCTGCAACAGCGTCCCTCCGGTCTTCAGCCTGATCAAGTGCGGCATGGGCCTTTGGGGCAGCGCGTGGGCGTCGGGCGGCACTCGCGACACCGACTGGTACGAGATCACGTTCGCGGCGCCGGTCGAGGTCACGTTCTCGATTTCAAACGTCCTTCCAATGGTCATCGGCGTCGTCGGCACCGGCGGCGTTCCTGACTGCGCGCTGGCCTCGGTACTGGATCCATTCGCGTACTCACCGTACTGTGGCCGCACTTCGCTCACGACCTGTCTGGAGCCAGGCACGTACTGGTTCTTCGCGGCGCCGACCTTCTTTGACGGCTTTCCGTGCGGAGGCGAGGCGAATCTGTACAACATCGGGCTTGAGTGTGTCTCGCTCGCCGAGTCGTGTCCGACCGCCTGCGCCAGCGCAGATCACGGCTGCTGCGTGATCGGCGGCCCCGGCTGCACCGACACCGACTGCTGCGAGCTCCTCTGCCAGCTCGATCCCTTCTGCTGCCAGGTGGCGTGGGACGGTCTCTGCGTCGGCGCCGCCGCGACGTTCTGCCCCGAGCTCGGATGTGTCGGCGCGTGCGGATCTGCCGATCACGACTGCTTCACCACCGGTGGCCCCGGCTGCACGGACGTTGAGTGCTGCGACCTCGTCTGCTCGCTCGATCCGTTCTGCTGCAGGGTGGCATGGGACGAGATCTGCGTCCAGGGCGCCATCGACGCCTGTGACGACGCTGGCGGCGCGCCGGACGACAAGTGCGACCATCAGGCGAGTCTCGGAACGGCGAGTCTCGGGCCGATCTCCGGCTGCGACGCACCTGGGGCTCACTGTCCGTTGGGTCTGTCGGCGATCAGCCTGCCCGCGGCCGCAGGCTCCATGCACAAGATCCAGATCGGCGGGGTGGCTGAAGTTGATGGAGGCGGGACGCTCACCGTCAGTTCTTCACCAGCACCGCATCATGGGCTTCCGTCGGCCGCAGATTCCTGAGCACGGTCCGAATGCGGAATGGCGAACTGCGGAGTGCGCTCGTCAGATCTCGGCTGGGTCACCCGCAGGGGCCGCAGGACGCCGATGTGCGCCCAAAGGCCTGCCCAGCCCACTGCGCTTCGACGGCCGATTTCCCCGGAGAACTCTCGACGCGTGACATAATCCAGAGAATTTGAGAAACCGTCTGTACGAGCAAGCCGTGACCTTGTACATTCGCTCGGCATCTCGGCTTCTTCGCGTTCGGTGCGGACAACGTTCGAGCCGATCCGTCGGATCGCTTTGGACGCTTCGGCAGTGCGGATGCGGGGTGACCGATCAGAACGGGGCGCTCGTCGTGGAGTGTTCCGAGGGACCGGGCTGGGGCGCGAGCGTGGGCGAACGGCAGATCGGGACTTTCGGATGGTGGTCAACACCCACCAAGGCGGACCCTCGTTGGTCGACCGTGACCTGACGGAGGGAGTCGGTCCTTGCACGAGCGCGGGATAGGACTGGGAATGGGGATCGGACTGGGACTGAGACTGGGAACGTACAGAATCTGGCGGGATACGGCGTTCTAAGCCCGCGAGTTGCTTTCTCGCCCATTCGACGGGGCACAAGTTCTTCTGCATGAGGGTTTCCATGACAACGCTCTTCTCCATGCCGTCCGTTCGCGTGCTTTCGCTTTGCCTCGCGCTGTTCGTGATGCTTGGAGCGCGGCCGGCCTCGGCGGAGACGAAGGTCTGGACCGGTGGCGGCGGAAACCTCTCGTGGCATACGGCGGCAAACTGGGAGCCGGTTGGCGTCCCCGGCCCACCCGACGACGTGGTCATCGACGTCGCGGGACCGGCGATCACGGTGACGTTCAACACCGGCACGACGACGATCGCGAGCCTTCAGTGCGCCGAGAACCTGACGGTGGCGGGGGGGACGCTCAATGTCGATGGATCGTCGCAGCTCGACGGCACATTGACGATCTCCGGCGGCACACTGGGCGGGAGCGGCCCCGTGACGGTGACGGGCGCGTTGAACTGGACGACTGGCACGATGGGCGGGAGCGGGACGACGACGCTTGCTGCGACGTCGACGTCGACGTTGAGCGGGACATCCGCGAAGAACCTGAGTCGCACCTTGGTGAACCAGGGGACGCTGACATGGACTGGGACCAGTACCGGCCGCATCGATTTCTACGGCGGGACGCTCGTGAACGAGGGCGAGTTCATCGCCGCTGCCGCGGTGAACGCCCGGGGCGTGTCTGGAACGAACGCCTTCGTGAACGAGGGACTCTTCCGGAAGACCGGAACGGGCACGATCAACTTCATCAACAGCGGTGCGAACCTCCCCTTCACCAACGACGGCACGGTGCAGGTCGAGGGCGGGACGCTGGGGCTGAACAGCGGCACGGTGGTCCACTCCGGGCCGTTCATGGTGGCGGCGTCGACGACGCTGTCGCTTGGCGCGACGCACACGCTGCTCGCAGGCGCGACGATCTCTGGTGCCGGTGACCTGGCGGTGACGGGTGGCGCCACGGCAGAGAGTGCAATTGCGCCGGCGGGCGTATGGATCGGCGGGACGATCAACACCTCCGTGGATCAGGAGTGGTCGAACCTGACGATCTCCGGCGGCACGCTTGGTGGCGACGGCCCCGTGACGGTGACGGGCGCGTTGAACTGGACGACTGGCACGATGGGCGGGAGCGGGACGACGACGCTTGCTGCGACGTCGACGTCGACGTTGAGCGGGACATCCGCGAAGAACCTGAGTCGCACCTTGGTGAACCAGGGGACGCTGACATGGACTGGGACCAGTACCGGCCGCATCGATTTCTACGGCGGGACGCTCGTGAACGAGGGCGAGTTCATCGCCGCTGCCGCGGTGAACGCCCGGGGCGTGTCTGGAACGAACGCCTTCGTGAACGAGGGACTCTTCCGGAAGACCGGAACGGGCACGATCAACTTCATCAACAGCGGTGCGAACCTCCCCTTCACCAACGACGGCACGGTGCAGGTCGAGGGCGGGACGCTGGGGCT
>CALMPF010000023.1 GCA_937871505.1 uncultured Planctomycetia bacterium
GTATCAGGGGTATCAGGGGTATCAGGGGTATCAGGGGTATCAGGGGTATCAGGGGTATCAGGGGGTAGCAGGGGTACCAGCGGTGTCAGCGCCATCAGCGGTATGAGCGATATCAGGGGCGACCAGTGTCTCCCAGTGTGCATTTGGGTCCATCAGGGTCCATCAGAGTCCATCAGGATCCGTCGGGTTCTTGCAGGTTCCGTGTGGTTCCGGCACGCGGGGCGCGACCAGCGCGACCGTGCCTGATCGGCCCTCCCGATCGGGCCGTGGTTCCGCTCGACCTGCACGGCGCGCGTCCTGACGAAGCAGCGCACGCCTCGGTGCAAGACCTGCGTCCCGATCGCGCTGCGGCCACGCTGTCGGCGGAGGTTCCGGTCAGCCCGCGCCCGCCCTTCGCTCCCGCCGGCGGCCGCCGCGACTCCCCGGTGAGGCTGGACAGCGTGCGTCGGGCTCCCCGGCGCTGTGCAACGCCACGCTGCACGGACCGAGGGATGGGCAACGCGCGGAGGGCCTCGACGCGAAGCCGGCTGCGGAGAAGAGGCCGGAACTGGAAGCTGCGGTGCTCCGCGCCACCGGCATCGATGCCCCTGATCGGGTGCGCGCAAAAGGCCCGCACTCAGGCCCGCACTCGGTGCGCGAAACGGGGGAATCTCGGCGCGACGCGGCGCGACGACCAGACCGACGACGGCGCTACCGCGACCAACCTGAAGCCATCGCGCGATGCGGAGTTGCGCGACGATGCGCGGCGTGGCGCGGCGTCCTGCGGAAATGCCTCGTCAAGGACTCGAACCTTGAACCCGCTGATTAAGAGCGCGCGCCATGCTGACTCTCAATCAGCGCCGGATGCACGGTTTGCGATCGCGGGGACGGACCCCCTTGCGCAAACCTTGCGCGACGACGACGAGGGTCGGACGCGGAGCGTGCCCTCGACCAGGTCGGGGCGCGAGGAGCCCGGGACCCGGTCGCACGCCCGGGAGCGCGCCGACGCGGGTCACGAGCCTGATCTGGAGACGGCCATGCAGCGCGTGCTGGATCTCGCGCGGTCGCCCGAGGGCCGCGCGACGAGAGGGGGTGCGGCGTGAGCGATCACCGCATCACCATCACCCCCGAGGCGTGCAGGCTCGCCGCCGCAGACGTCTGGCTGCGACTCAGCTACGTCGAGCTGATCGTGCGCGGGATCGAGCCCGGACCCGATCGCGACATGATCCTGCGAGACCTCGTCGAGCCGATGGTCCGCTCGCTCGCGGAGTGGTGCTCCCAGTTCCGCGGCCACGACGGACAGACGCGGGACCGCCACGAGGAGCATGTGCGGCGGCTCGCCGCGGCGATGGAGCGGCTCGGCGAGACCCCATCGGATGTCGTCGCCTGCGACCTCCGCGAGCTCGCCGGACGGCACCGCGTGACGCCCGAACAGCTCCTGATCGCAGCGGTCGCGCTCGACCCGGAGCGCGGTCTGGCGAGCGAGTCCGCCCTCCTCGACCTCGACGAGGGCGACGGCGCGAGGATCGCCGCGATGCTCCGCGAGCTCGCCGAGCGGCTCATGGAGGCGGCGCGATGAGCACCACGCACCGCACGCTCGACGAGGGTCGGCTCGAGGACATCAGGTCGATGCTGGTCTCCTCAGAGCTCTCCCGGTGGACGCTGCACATCCTGCTCTGCCGCGGAGTCCAGCCATGGGAGATCGTCGCGTGGCTCGAGCTGCACCAGGGCGTCAGCCGTGGCTGGATCTGGTGCACGCTCAGGTCGGCCGGCTGGCCAGTCGATCAGTGCGTCGCGGCGTTCAGGCTCGCGCGGTGGTCGGCGGATGAGGTCATCAGGGCCGCGCTGAGGCACCCGGCGAGGTCGATGGTCGGATGCGGATGGCGGCGCGGCGAGATGGCGGCGGCGCTCCGCGGGATCGCGGAGCGGCTCGAACGAGACCAGGAGGACCAGTGATGGCATGGAGTCCAGCACCCCAGGTGCAGGTGGCGCGAGACGCGGCCGACGCGATGGAGCGTGCCGCAGGCACGCGCATCGATCGATGCATCGTGCTCTACACGACCGCTGACGGCGCCCTCGGCTACGCGAGCTTCGGGCGCACGAGGGCGCTCTGCGCGTCAGCGCGCAAGGTCGCCGACGCCGCATACGAGCACGTGATGGAGCGGTGGGAGGAGATCGGGCCATGAGCGCCGCACCGCCCAACCACAACCCGGCCCCGCAGCACTCGGCGCCGGTGGTCCAGATCCGTCCGACGCCAGCAGCAGGACCGCACACCATGACCCCAGAGCATCAGCATCTCCTCGAGCGCATCGCAGCCGCACTGGAGGAGCTTGCGCGGCCGTCGATCGTCCGTCGACCGACGGTGCAGCGATACGGCGCCGGGTGGGTCGCAGGCGACGACATCGACATCGGCGTCGTCGGCCATGGCCCGTCGCCACGCGGGGCGTGCGCCGCGTATGACACCGCCTTCCGCCGCAGTGCGGAAGGGGGTTCGGCAGTGCGCATGGGACTGGTCAAGCCAGTCCCGTGCCAAGCGTGCCTCAGCCTCGGTGATTCGGAGGCTGCTGCGGCCGTCCGTGTCCTACAGAGCAAGGGCATCACGCCAGATCAGGCGGCGGCGCTGATGAAGAGTGAAGCGGCGTGGAAGCGGGAAGGGGCCGAGCCATGATGCACCCCCCGCACCCAACGCGGCTCGACCACTGGACGACGCCCGGTGTGACGTGGGCGTCGATCGACCCGTCGTCGACCCGCACCGGCGTCGCGATCTGGCGCCCACCGGACGCGGTCCCGTTGCTCGTCGCCCTCTGCGGCGGGTCTGCGAGTGATCCGTGCGTCCGCATCGACCGGATCGTCGAGCTGCTCGCGGACCTGATCCACCATCGACGCGTGCGCGGCGTGGTGATCGAGATCCCGAGCGGCCGCGTCGGCACCGGCGCCCGTGCAGGCGCCACCGGCCACCTCGCGATCTACGGCATGGCCGTAGGCGCGATCCGGCAGGCGTGCCTGTCGATGCTCGGAGGGGCGCAGGACCAGGTGATCTCCGTCGACGAGCGCACGTGGACGCGGCGGCGTCCGCAGCGCTCGAGGATCGCCCTCGCCCGCGCGATCGCGCCGGAGCTGGTCCACCGCTCCGACCCGGGCGGAGATCTCGCCGACGCCGTCGCGCTCGGCGCGTGGTGGAGCGATCAGTTGCCGCTGCTGGCCGCGATCAACATGGCGACGGACTCGCACGACGCCGGCATCGTGCGGCGCCGGAAGGGGGCTCGACGGTGATCGCTGCGCCGCGTCCGATGAGGCCGATCGACATCGCGTCGGCAGCGATGCGGGTCGTCGGCATCCCGCAGGGAGAGATCGTCTCCAGATCGCGCCGGCCCGAACTCGTCCGTGCCCGCGAGCTGATCGCGGCTGCGGTCCGGACGCTGACTGATGCGTCGCTGCCCGAGATCGGGCGGCTGATGTGTCGGTACCACACGTCCGTCATGGTCATGGTGCGACGCTGGATGAGGCGACCGCCAGAGGACCGCGAGGAGCTCCTCCACCGCGTGATGCTCGAGACGCTGAGACCGTCGAGAGCGCGGTGGGTGGTGGTGACGAGAGATCGCAGCGGCGGCAGCAGAGTGAGAGGAGGACATCGGTGGCACGGCTGACAGACAGACTCTCGATGCTCGCATCGGCCAGCTTCTCGGCACTCATGGATCGGCGCCGAGCGCGTGGTGCCACCACCGTGTCACCCGCCGTGACCAGGGCCGTCGTCTGGGCGCTCGTGCAGCACGCGGACACGTCGGGTGTGAGCTATCCGTCGATCGAGACGCTCGCCCGAGAGAGCGACAGCTCGACGCGATCGGCGAAGCGGGTGATCGCGGTGCTCCGCGAGGAGGGCATCGTGGTGGTGCGGCGGCGCAATCACGGCGCCGCCGCCGGCCGCAAGCTCGGTCAATCGATCGAGGGCGCGACGAACGTCTATCGGATCGACTGGGATGCCTTCGCGCGGCTGAGCGAGTCCGCGCCGACCACCGCAGGAACAGGGGCCAGCCCGACCCCTGAACATGGGCCAGGTGGGCCCTTGAACAGGGGCCAGCCTGTCCACGATCAGGGGCCAGCCTGTCCACGATCAGGGGCCAGCGTGGCCCCGAAACTGTCCAGTGAACCGTCCAGAGAACCCCCCCCAGCCCCCCGAGGGGGCGAAGGGGGGGGGGCGGAGGAGTCGATCATCGACGACGCCGAGCGACGGCCGGCTCCGTCGACCGATCGCCAGTGGGCGTCGGAGATCACGTCCCGCTACCCGCTGGTCGCGGGAGCGCTGCCGATGTCCGACGAGAACGCCGTCGTCGCGGCGATCGTCGCCGAGCGAGCGTGGCCGGACGGCGCGACGCCGAGCGAGATCGCTGCCGCGGTCGACGAGCTGCGCGTCCGCGTCGACCGCGGCGAACTGCGGCGGCCTGTGTGGCTGCGGAGGTGGTCGGCTGAGCGCGGGTACTGGCCGTTCGTCGCGGTCGCTCGCGAGGCTGCGGCTGCCGCGGCGTCGAGAGACGCGGTCGCTGTCGCCGGCAGGATCGGCGCAGCCGCGACAGCCGAGGCTGAGCGTGACCGGCTGGCTCGCGATCGAGCGGCGACCGAGGCAGAGCTCTCGGTGCTCACGGCCGCGGAGTACGCCGAGCTCGTCGGCAAGGTGCGAGCCGACGTGCCTGCCGCGGAGCGGTTGAGCGACCACGGCCCGATCATGCGATTGCTGGTCTCGGCGCGGATCCGGGAGCGGAGCGAGAGCCAGGTGGAGGTGGAGGCATGCTGACGCACGCTGAGCCAGGGGACGTCGTGCAGGTCGTCTCGCCGGTCGATGGCAGAGCTCGGCTCGCGATGCTGGTCGAGCGGCATCCTCGACCCCACCCGGAGCACGGGCCTGGATGGATCATCCGCACCGCCCGGGAACCGGCGCGCGGCTGCGTCGAGACGTGGCTTGAGTGCCACCTGCGGTGGCCGCAGCGCGCGGCCGAGGAGTCCACACCATGCTGACCGTCACCAGTCGCTGCACGTGCTCGCGGTGTGCCGTCGAGCGCGACGGCAAGCCGGCCAAGGACGGCTCCGCCAAGCTGCCGCGCGGCTGGAAGCGGTGGTGCGACGCGCTCTGGTGCGACACCTGCTGGCGTCGCGGGTGGTCCATGAGGGCGGTGTCGATGCCGATTGCGTCGGCCGCACGGGATGGCGAGCAGATCGAGCGCAGCGCGCTGCGCGATCTCATCCGGGCAGCCTGCCAGATGGCGTCGACCGCTGCGAACATCGTCATCCGCGAGTGTGTCGCGACGGACATCGTCAGGCTTCCGGGCATGGCCAAGCTGCCGCCGATGCCAGCGTTCCCGCCTGGCCCGACGGGCAAGGCATCGACGCACGTCTACCACCGCGTCCGCGCCGCGCTGCCTGACCTCGACCCACAGAGCGTGACGAGCATCGTGCAGGCCGCGCAGCGGAAGTGGAGCGCGTCGCGGTTCGATGTCGTCTGGCGTCGCTCGGCGGCGCCGCCGTCCTACCGCGACGACATGCCGTGCCCGATCGCGGCTGCGGCGACGTCTGTCGCGATGGACGGAGATCGCGCCGTGGTGTCGATCAGGCTCGGGCGCAGCCGCGTCGCCTGCACCATGGTGCAGGGTGCCGAGTGGAGGCGTCAGCTCGCGACGCTGCGCCGGATCGCGTCCCGCGAGTGGCCCGGCGGAGAGGCATCGGTCTACCTGCGCGACGGCAGACCGATGATCAAGGTCTGTGCGTGGGTGCCAGTCTCGGCACCGCGAGAGACCGATGGCGTGCTCTCAGTGCGCACCTGCGGCGACCACATGCTCACCCTGACGGTCGGTCAGACGGTGCGCAGAGTCAACTGCGACCGCGATCGCCGGATGCTGGAGACTCACGATCGTCGGCTCCAGCGCTGGAGCGACGACATGAAGCCGGAGGTCAGGCCACCGTCGATGGTCGCTGAGCACCTGCAGGAGGATCGCGAGATCGCGTGTCGCGCGCGGGCTCGCGTCGTCGACACGCTGACGCACACGCTGTCGTCGATCGTCGCGGGACTCGCTCGCCGCCGTCGCGTCGCGCGAGTGGTGTACGACAACACCGACCGGACCTACATGTCTGGATCGTTCCCGTGGCACATGCTGGCTGAGCGGATCCGCCAGAAGGTCGCGGCGAACGGACAGGAGATGCTGACCATCACGCCTGACGCGAGCACGAGGGTGGTGGCACCCCCTCAGGAGATGCTCGCGAGTGAGGCGGGACAATGACTTGCGGCCACCACCAGGCCGAGTGCGAGGAGGGATCGGACGTTGACCGCCGATCACGCTCGCGGAATGCCGCGGAAGTGGCGGGGATATCTGGCCTTGCGCCAGCGGCCCCCGCGGTGCCTCGATCGACGATCAGGGACTGTGGGTCCAGCAGCGGGTCACCAGCGCCGTCGCAGATCACCCCGCGGTGCCTCGATCGACGATCAGGGACTGTGGGGCGGGTACCTACGGCACTGGCGACACCGCCGTCGACGCCCGCGGTGCCTCGATCGACGATCAGGGACTGTGGGGACCCGGCCAAGGCGCAGCTCAACACCTTCGTCGCCCCCGCGGTGCCTCGATCGACGATCAGGGACTGTGGGGGTGGCGACCGTCCCGAAGCTCGGCCAGGCGATGCGCCCCGCGGTGCCTCGATCGACGATCAGGGACTGTGGGGCTCGGGCCCCGACGCCCGCGGTGCCTCGATCAACGATCAGGACTGTGGGTTCGTGCCCTACGCCGAGATGTGCGCGACGCTCACCCCCGCGGTGCCTCGATCGACGATCAGGGACTGTGGGTGTGCAGGTCGCCGCGATGCTCGAAGCCGATGGCCCCCGCGGTGCCTCGATCGACGATCAGGGACTGTGGGACGAGCTTGCGAGCCTGTGCCATGGACGCCGTCATCGAGTCGACGGGAGGCTCCAGTGAGCACGCTGCGCCCGCGCAACCCAGTGCATCGCCTGCCGTCGTGGGCCGAGCTCCAATCGCTGCCGCCTGAGGCCTGGGACGGCCTCAGGCGCGTCCTGCTCGACCTGCGGAGCGAGGCCAACGAGCTCGCGGAGACCGCGTGGCGGCGGCGCAAGGGCCCGATGGCCGCCTACTGGCGGGCCGTCTCGACCTACGCCAGGCACCTGGCCGGCTGCTGCGTGCCCCCCCGCGGGTCCTCCCCGGGCCCTGATTCGCCCGCGACACCCAAGGGAACAGTCGCAAAACGAGACAGACTTTCTTTCGCGCGGCCAGTCCGATCCAACCCCCTTCCGGGACCAGAAACGCGATGAAGCTCGAACACAGAACTCTCGATTCCATCAGGCCCTACGAGCAGAACCCGCGGATCAACGACGCGGCGGTAGACGCTGTCGCCAGGTCGATCAGCGAGTTCGGCTTCCGCCAGCCGATCGTCGTCGACCCCGATGGGGTGATCATCGTCGGCCACGTCCGGTGGAAGGCCGCCCAGCGCCTCGGCCTCGAGCAGGTGCCGGTCCACGTCGCCAAGGACCTCTCGCCGGAGCGGGCGCGGGCCTACCGCATCGCCGACAACCAGACCGCCGACATCGCCGAGTGGGACGACGAGGCCCTCACCGCGGAGCTGCTCGCCCTCAGAGACCTCGACGTCGATCTCGCCTCGCTGGGCTTCGACGAGGACGAGCTGGCGAGGCTCCTCGCCGGAGACCTCTCCCCCGGTGAGACCGACCCCGACGACATCCCCGCTCCGCCCGATGAGGCGACGACGCAGCCGGGAGACCTGTGGATCCTGGGCGACCACCGGCTCCTCTGCGGTGACAGCTCGAGCGCTGCCGACGTCGACCGGCTCCTCGCCGGCGATCCCATCCACCTGGTCAACACCGACCCGCCGTACAACGTGAAGGTCGAGCCGCGATCGAACAACGCGATCGCCGCCGGGCTCTCGTCGTTCAGCGCCGCGAAGCCGACCCATCACCAGTCGATGGACGTCGCGCGGCATCCCGAGAAGTCGAAGGCGACCCACCGCCAGCTCCGCGCGAAGGACCGTCCGCTCGCGAACGACTTCGTCACCGACGCCGCGTTCGACGATCTGCTCGACGCGTGGTTCGGCAACATCGCCCGAGTGCTCCTGCCCGGTCGCGGCTTCTACGTCTGGGGCGGCTACGCGAACCTCGGGAACTACCCGCCGTTCCTGCGGAAGCACGGGCTCTACTTCAGCCAGGGGATCGTGTGGGACAAGCAACACCCCGTCCTGACGCGCAAGGACTTCATGGGTGCCTTCGAGCTCGCGTTCTACGGCTGGCGCGAGGGCGCGGCCCATCTATTCCTCGGGCCGAACAACGCGACGGACCTCTGGCGAGTCAAGAAGGTGACCCCGCAGTCGATGGTCCACCTCACCGAGAAGCCCGTCGAGCTCGCGATCCGCGCGATGCAGTACTCGTCGCGGCCAGGCGAGAACGTGCTCGACCTCTTCGGCGGCAGCGGCTCGACGCTCATCGCTGCGGAGCAGACCGGGCGACGGGCGCGGCTGATGGAGCTCGACGCGCTCTACTGCGACGTGATCGTGCAGCGCTGGGAGCAGTTCACGGGCCGGAAGGCCAGCCGGATCTCCGCATCCGACCGCGACACAGCCCCGGCCGGTGCCGGGGCTGTGGAGGAAGCCGGGGCGTGACCCCGGCGCGGTCATCCGATCAGGCAGGCATCGCGTCGCTCGTGACCTCGGCGAGCGTCGTCGCAAGCATGTTGAACGGCCTGGTCAGCTCGATGATCGCGTGGTATTTGGCGATCGCCATCTCGAGCTCGTACGCGGTCGCCTGGAGTACACCGCAGGGGTTCGGGGCCTCGCCCGCGGCGAGGCGTCGCTCCGCCTCGTCGAGCCGCCGACGGGCCTCGTCGATCGTGCTCTCGATCCGCTGTCGGTACTCCGCGGCCGTCAAGCTGAAGGACCGCTTCGCGTACGCGACATGCCAGGTCTGGGTCTCGGTGAGGATCTGCATCGTGGTCTCCGTGGTTCGAGGTGTCTCGCGTCCGTTCCCCGTCGTCGGGGATCCCCGTTCGCGTCGCCCACAACAGGGCATGGAATCGGCCCCGCAGCAAGCGGATCAGCCGAGAAAACATGGGTTTCTCGCACATTCCAGATCGCGGCCTCGGACCGCCCGGCTGTCCCGGTCGTGCCCCCCGACGCCGTGGGCCACGACGTCCGCGTCTGTGGCGTCGGCCCGCCGAGATCCCCCCACCCCAGCCCTGGCGACCAGCGACGCGACACGGCCCAACGTGGGCGGACGAGAGCGCCCCGGCGTTCGCCGGGGCGTCGTCTCGGGACCAGGTCGCCAGCGTGCGCTACTTCGTGGCGGCACCCACCGCCTCGAGGTAGTCGAGCAGGTCATCGATCCGGAGCCAGATGTCGCCGTCCGCGCAGTCGTGCTCCTCGGGCCCGTTCGGCGTCAGCTCGAAGAGTCGGTAGCCGCCGGGAGCTCCGGGGATCGACCCCCAGTTGCCTTCCTGGCGCCGGCCGCGTCCGGCGGGAACCGATGTGAGGTTCCAGAGGCGGCGGTCTGGCGTCCGCAGCTCGAGGCTGGTGATCTCGATTCCGCGCTCCTCGACCTGGCGGGCGGCGTCGGTGGTGCGGTGTGTCGTGGTGGTCATTCGCGTTGTCTCCGTGGTAGGTGGTCCGCGTCCGTTCCCCGTCGTCGGGGATCCCCGTTCGCGTCGCACACAACAGGGCATGGATTCGGCCCCACAGCAAGCGGATCAGCCGAGAAAACATGGGATTCTCGGAGAGTGGGCGTCCAGTGGGCAACTCGCCAATCGGCCCAGCGGCGCTCATCCGGTGTGACCGGTCGACGCGAAGAGACCACGATCGACCCTGCGGAAGCGCGATGCCGGCCCCTTCGCCGCGATCTCCCTGGTGATCGCGGCGTAGAGCGTCGCGTGAGGTGTCTTCCCGCTCGTCCGCCATCCTTCGGCGATCGCGCGATCGGCGATCACCCTCGCGCTGAGAGGCTTGTCCGAGTGGGCGAGCACCTCGGCGGCGAGCGTGAGCCCGCTCCAGCGTCGGATCACGCGCGATCGGCGCGGCGCCGCGGTCGTCTCCGTCGTCGACACCGCGCGCTCGCTGGCGGTCATTCCGTCGGCGCTGGTGGCGCGCTCGTCGCTCTTGGCTGCGTTCTCCTGATCGGCGGCAGCGATCGCCTTGATGTTGGCCTTGATGGCCCGCTGCGCATCTGCGAGCGCCCGCTTGGTCGTGGCGTCTCCATCGGCGCGAGCAGCGCTCGCCGGTGCCCGTCGGGCCTTCTTGGGGACGGACTTCTTCGGGGTCGGCTTCTTGCTGGTGGTCTTCTGCGGCATCGTGGTATCTCCATGCCGACGCCGCCGGAGCCCGCGACGCGCGGGCTCCGGCGCTCGGCCAGGTGGGTTGGTCAGTGGCTCGCGGCATTCGCGTCGTCGAGGAAGCCCTCGACCTCGCTGCGGTCCATCCCCGCGAGGAAGGCGACCGCGTCGACCAGGTCGCAGCGGAGCTTCTGGATGTTGCCCGCGAAGCCCCAGTTCTTCTCGTCGGCCTTGGCGCGCTCGTCGTGCTTGGCGAGCTCCATGTCGAGGACGTCGAGGAGCCGGGCGATGTCGTTGCGGGCGGCGGCGTACGCGCTGGTCGCGGTGCGTCGGGTCTGGCTGGTGGCGGTCGTCATGTCGTGCTCCGTGGTAGGTGTTCCGCGTCGGACACAACAGGCCATGGAATCGGCGACGCAGCAAGGCGATCCCCCGAGAATCGCCGATGAATCTGCAGAGGGGGCATCCAGTGGACAAAGTTTGCCGCGAATGACCCCTCCGGAGAATGCACGCGATCGAGACACGACGGACCAGGTCGCCCATGGGCGCGGCCGCTGTCTCATCGCCACCGATGCAGCCACCCGAACCACGCGAAACGTCGCCGCCCAGGCAGGCCCCGATCGACCCTCGGGCGCTCGCGATCGATCAGCTGGCCACGTTGCTGACGCGCGCGGGCGGTGTGCGCGTCAGCGAGGCGATGATCGAGGCGGACGTGGCCGATGGCGCGCCGACGAACGCCGACGGAACGCTGCACCTGGTGCACTACTGCGCGTGGCTCGCCGCGGAGGTCTCGAGGCAGCAGGGAGGTGGGCGAGCCCATCGACCCGCGCCGCCTGAGACCGGTTGACTGCCTCCAGCTGCTGAACTCGACCCCGTTGGGCGAGGTGGTCAGCGAGAGGCAGTTGCTGCGCTGGCGGATGTCCGCCGGCACGGCGATCGCCGCGCCCGCGGATCCGACCAAGGTAGACGTCCTCCGCCTCACCGGATGGCTCGCTCGCCGCCGCGATCGATCGATCGAGGCAGCCAAGCGGAAGGGCCGCGCGCCTGCGGCCGCGCCGCCGCCTCACGCGAACGCCTACGACGCGCATCGCGAGCGCATGCGCGCCCGCTTCGAGGCGCTCTCGAAGTCCGGCCGCGACATCGGCGAGCTGCCGCCTGTCCGCGACCCCGACCGGCGCGCTCGATGCGAGCGGGATCTGCGGCTGTTCTGCGAGACGTACATGCCGATGACGTTCACGCTCGCTTGGTCTCCAGACCACCTGGTCGTCATCCGCAAGATCGAGCAGGCGGTGTTGGAGGGCGGGCTCTTCGCGATGGCCATGCCCCGCGGCTCGGGGAAGACCTCACTCTGCGAGGTCGCCTGCCTGTGGGCGATCGTGTACGGCCACCGCCAATTCGTGGCGCTCATCGGAGCCGAGAAGGACTCCGCGACCCAGTCACTCGACTCCGTGAAGACCGAGATCGCGAGCAACGATCTCCTCGCCGAGGACTTTCCGGAGGTCTGCTTCCCGGTTCAGTGCCTCGAGGGGATCCACCAGCGGGCGCCGGGACAGCTGTACCAGGGCCGTCAGACGCACATCCACTGGACCGCCGACGAGCTCGTGCTGCCGACGATCGCAGGCGCGAAGTCCTCCGGCGCGATCATGCGCGTCGCCGGCATCACCGGCCGGATCCGCGGGATGAAGTACAAGAGGCAGGATGGCGTCAGCGTCCGCCCCGAGCTCGTCCTCGTCGACGACCCGCAGACCGACGAGTCCGCCCGCAGCCCATCGCAGTGCGCCACCAGAGAGCGCCTTGTCGCGGGCGCGATCCTCGGTCTCGCAGGACCCCGAAAGAAGATCGCCGGGCTGATGACGCTCACCGTCGTTGCCCGAGACGACCTGGCCGATCGCCTGCTCGACTCGCAGCGCCACCCCCAGTGGCAGGGTGAGCGGATGCGGATGGTCTACGAGTTCCCGCACGACGAGAAGCTCTGGGCGCGCTACTCGGAGATCCGCGCCGAGGGACTGCGCGCCGAGAAGGGCCTCGAGCCGGCCACAGCGTTCTACAAGAAGCACCGAAAGAAGATGGACGCCGGGGCCAAGGTCGCCTGGGAAGCGCGGTTCAACCCGGACGAGGCGAGCGCCATCCAGCACGCGATGAACCTGCGGCTTCAGGACGAGCACGCGTTCTGGGCGGAGTACCAGAACGATCCGAAGCCGCTGCACGAGGAGGCAGCGCCCGACGTCGGCATCGAGGAGATCCTCGCGCGCACCAACGGCTACCGCCGGGGCGTCGTCCCTCGCTCGAGCTCGATCGTCACAGCCTTCATCGATGTGCAGGGGAAGCTGCTCTACTGGATGATCGTCGCGTGGGAGCAGGACTTCACGGGGCACCTCGTCGACTACGGCACCTTCCCCGAGCAGCGCGTGCCGTACTTCACGCTCCGCGACGCGAAGCGGACGCTCGCCTCGATCGCTCCCCGGGCCGGGCTCGAGGGGATGATCTTCGCGGGGCTCGAGGGCGCAGCCGCAGCGATCCTCGGCCGCGAGCTGCCTCGCGATGACGGAGGTGTGGCCCGCGTGTCACGCTGCCTCATCGACGCGAACTGGGGTGCGTCGACCGAGGTCGTCTACCAGTTCTGCCGCCAGTCGCAGTACTCGGGCCAGCTCACTCCGAGCCACGGTCGATGGATCGGCGCCACCAGCCGGCAGATGGCGGAGTACGCCGCGAAGAAGGGCGATCGGGTCGGCTCGCACTGGCGCATGCCGGCGCCGACCGGCCGACGCGCGGTGCGGCACGTGCTCTTCGACGCGAACTGGTGGAAGAGCTTCCTCGCCCAGCGCCTGTCGATCGGCATGGGCGATCGGGGAGGGCTCAGCATCTTCGGTGATTCAGCCGCCGCAGAATCCCACCGCATGCTCGCCGAGCATTGGACCTCCGAGCGCCGCACTCCCGTCGAGGCGCGCGGCAAGACGGTCGACGAGTGGAAGCTGCGGGCGCCCGGGATCGACAACCACTGGCTCGACACCGCTGTCGGCTGCGCTGTCGCGGCGTCGATGGAGGGGGCGGCGACGGCAGGCATGGCACCGCTGGCCCGGCGCCAGAAGCGCATCCGTCTCTCCGAGATCATCGCGGCCAGAAGGGCGATCACGCAATGAGCACACCCCAGCGACCATCGCCGCCGTCGACCGACCGCCCGCCGGGCCTCGAGTGCGCGAAGTGCGGATGCCGACACTGGGAGGTCGTCTACACCGTGCAGCGCACGCGGTTCATTCAGCGACGTCGCGAGTGCAGGCACTGCGGCCATCGCGTGACCACGCGCGAGCGGATCATCGGCGCCAGATTCACGGCCTGACCTGCACCGGTGGAACGATTCGCGCCGCACCCGTGGACTTGGCTTCGCGCCGCGTCTGTACTTGTGGATGCAGCTGCCGCCGGTCTCCGACCTGCGACGCCTCAGGCTCGAGCTGAGACTCGTGCCGGCGTCGCATCGCGAGGACGCCATGCAGGTCGCGTGGATCGCATACCTCGAGGGCCGCGATCCAGCCGTCGCCGTGAACTCATGGTGGGCCGCCGAGCGTCGGCGCCGTCGCCGAGAAGTCCCCGAGGAGATCGCCCATGCCCACACCGACGAACGAAGAGATTGACGCCGCGCTCGCCGAGAACCTGACCGGGCCGCGCAAGGCATCGAACGAGACGGGCTCGATCGAGCAGCACTCGCTCACCGATCAGATCGCGATGGACCGCTACCGCCGCGCCAAGGCCGCGGCCAAGAAGCCCCTCCGGGGTATGCGCGTGTCCGTGATCGTCCCCCCGGGCGCGTGAATCTGCACCCGCCGAGGGGCGAGACCTATACCGGTAGAGGCATTTGCATCCGCGACGCGGTTCTTCCCGGGTTCGAGTCGGCGCCGCGTCTGTACCGGGTGAGTGTCGCCGCTCGGATCCATCCTCCGGCTGTTCCGTCGCGCCGAGACTGCGCCGAGTCGACCTGCTTCGCCGGGGCGCCGCGTCAGCGGTCGCTACGACGCAGCGCAGACGAGCGATGAGAATCGCCGCCATTGGGCTGCTGCTGATCACCTCAGCCCGAATGCGGCCCTCTCGCCGCAGGTCCGGGCTCTGGTCCGTGCTCGGGCCCGATATGAGGTCGCGAACAACTCGTTCGCCGCCGGCATGGTCGGCACTCTGGCGAACGACCTGATCGGCACCGGGCCTCGACTCCAGCTGCTCACGAGCGACGCCGCCGCAAACCGCGAGGTTGAGCGTGCGTTCCGCGCGTGGTCTCGCCGGGTGAACCTCGCCGAGAAGCTCCGGACCATGCGGCGCGCCCGCGCCGTCGACGGCGAGGCTTTCGCGCTGCGGACGACCAACACGCAGCTGCCCGACGTCCAGGTCGACCTGAGGCTGATCGAGGCCGACCAGGTCGCGTCGCCGGCGGCGACCGCTGATCAGCTCGTCGACGGCATCCAGCTCGACCGCAACGGCGTGCCGCTGCGGTACGAGGTGCTCGACACCCACCCGGGCGACCAGACTGGGGGCATTCCCCGGACGCGTCTGGTGAGCGCTGCGAACGTCTGCCACCTGTTCCGGGTCGATCGACCTGGCCAGGCACGCGGTATGTCGGAGCTGGCACCGGCCCTCTCGCTCTTCGCGCTGCTCCGTCGCTACACGCTGGCGGTCGTGCGCGCTGCGGAGACGGCGGCGTCGATCTCCGGCACCCTCGAGTCCGAGGCTCCCGCTGACGACGAGGACGCTGTGATCACCGAGCCCGGCGACACGTTCGAACTCGATCGCGGCTCGCTGCTCGCGCTGCCTGCTGGCGCGAGGATGCAGCAGGTCAAGGCTGAGCAGCCCACGACCACCTACCCGATGTTCCGCGACGCGCTGCTGAACGAGGTCGCACGTGCGCTGGGCATCCCCTTCAACGTCGCGGCAGGAAACTCCGGCGGCTACAACTACGCCTCCGGGCGCCTCGACTGGCAGATCTACCACCGGCTGCTCGGCGTCGAGCGAGAGCAGGTCGAGTGTGTGATCCTCGATCCGCTGCTGACCGACTGGATGGACGAGGCGGCGCTGACGGGAATCGCTCCCGCAGCGTGGCGATCTCTCGCCGAGATCCCGCACCGCTGGATGTGGCCCGGTCATGAGCACGTCGACCCCGCGAAGGAGGCGAACGCACAGCGGATCCGCCTCGAGTCGAGGACGACGACACTCTTCACTGAGTACGCCAAGCAGGGTCTCGACTGGGAGGCGGAGCTCCGGCAGATCGCCGCTGAGCAGGCGCTGATGCGTGAGCTCGGCCTGTCTTCGCCGGGGACGTCGACGACTGCGGACGAGCCGGACGACACCGACACCGACCAGGACGACGAGCTCGCCGAGAGCGAACTCGAGGAGGCATCCGCGTGAAGCGACAGCGCCGCAAGACCAAGCGGGGTCGCGTCACCGCGGCCCCGACGATCCTCGCCAACGAGGCTCTGCCGTCGCGCGTCATCGCGATGTCGGCACCGATCACCTTCGCGCCGCTCGTGGCCTCCGCAGACGGCGCCGAGGCGATGCCGCGGCTCTCTGTGGTCGCCTACACGGGCGTCCAGATGCAGATCGCCGGCTGGTGGCACCCCGTGGTCATCGACCTCGCGGGGCTGCGAGTCGGCGCTGCAAGTCGGCCACTCCTCCGCGAGCACGACGCCCTCCGCGTCGTCGGCCACACCAGCGACATCCGCGTCGAGGGCGTCGACCGCGTCGTCCTCGACGGCGTGGTGAGCGGGACCGGCCCCGACGCCGCCGAGATCCGTGCCGCCGCGAGGAATGGATTTCCCTGGCAGGCGAGCGTCGGCGTCGCAGCGGAGCGCGTCGAGTTCTTGAAGCCCGGCGCGACGGCTTCGGCCAACGGACGCACCTTCACCGGCCCCCTCTACATCGCGCGAGCCTCGCTTCTGCGCGAGGTCTCCATCGTCGCGCTCGGCGCAGACGACAGCACGACCGCACGACTCGCCGCCTCGCGCGGCAAGGAGCATCACATGACCTTCGAGCAGTGGCTCGCCAGCCTCGGCCTCGATCCGCAGACGATCGACGCATCCCAGCGCACCAACCTCCAGGCAGCCTTCGCTGCGATCCACGGACCGAAGCAGACCACTGCGGTCACCGCCTCGGCCGCAACAGCCGACGACGACGCGAACGAGCCTGATCACTCCGCCGAGATCGTCGCCAGGATCCGACGCGACGCAGCCGCCGAGTCGGCCCGCATCGCCGGCATCCAGGCGAAGGCGGCAGGTCACCCTGAGATCATCGCGAAGGCGATCGCCGAGGGCTGGACCGTCGACAAGGCAGAGCTCGAGGCGACGCGTGCCAGTCGGCCCATCGCGCCGACTGGTCATGTCGGCGGCGCGGCCCCGGCCCCCGCCGCGATCGAGGCCTCGATGCTCCTGTCGATCGGCGTCGATCAGGCGACCGTCGGCAGGTGGTACGACCAGCCGACGATGGAGGCGGCGACGGATCGTCGCATGCGCAATGTCGGACTGCACGAGCTGTTCTCCTTCGCGGCCGCGGCCGCCGGCGTGCACATGCCGTCCGGCCGCTTCGGCGACGACCACATCCGGGCTGCGTTCGAGGCCGAGCGTCGGCTCATCCAGGCGCAGCAGTTCTCGACGTTCAGTCTCTCGGGAATCCTGTCCAACATCGCCAACAAGACCCTCCTCGCGGCGTTCCTCGCGGTCGAGCGAGTCGCCGAGCGCCTCAGCCATGTCCGATCGACGAGCGACTTCAAGGCGTTCACGACCCATCGGCTGACGCCGGACGGGCGCTTCGAGGAGGTCGGTCCGGATGGCGAGCTGAAGCTCGCGTCGCTGAAGGGATCGGACTACGCGAACCAGCTCAAGACACGCGGCCGCGTCATCGCACTCACTCGTCAGGCGATGATCAACGACGACCTCGGTGCGTTCACGGAGATCGCGGCGCACCTGGGGCGCGCCGGCGCGCTCGCTCTCGAGCGAGCGTGGCACCTGCTGCTCCTCAGCAATCCCGGGTCGTTCTTCGCGACCGGCAACGGCAACTACATCGAGGGCGCAGCGACCGCGTTCGGAATCGGTGGCCTGACGACGCTCGAGCAGAAGTTCCGCGACCAGGTGGACGCTGCCGGCGAGCCGATCATGGTCAGCCCGAAGTTCCTGCTCGTGCCGACGTCGCTGGCGGTGCCTGCGCAGCAGATCTTCGCGGAGACGCGCGTCAACGAGACGACGACGACGAACGCAGCGAAGCCCGCGAACAACCCGCACGCGGGCAAGTGGACGCCGATCGCCAGCCCCTGGCTCAACTCTCAGGCGCTCCCCGGAAGCTCTGCACTCGCGTACTACCTCTTCGCCGATCCGGCGGACGTGGGCGCGATGCAGATCGCGTTCCTCAATGGCCAGCGCATCCCGACGATCGAGGGCGGAAGCACCGACTTCACGACGCTCGGCATGCAGTGGCGCGGCTACTGGGACTTCGGCGTCGCGATGCAGGATCACCGCGGCGCCGCGAAGAGCAAGGGCGAGGCGTAAGCACCGACACCACGCGACGCGTCGTCGGCGCGATCGCATCGCACATGACTCACGCCGGGCGCGGGCCCGGCCAGACAGGAGCGCGACATGAACTTCTCTCTCGCACCCGGAGATCGGGTCGACTACACGCCCAACACCGCGATCGCCGCCGGAACGATCGTCGTCTTCGGCGCCGGAGTCGGTCTGGCCGATCAGGACATCCCCGCCAACCAGCTCGGCGCACTCTCGGTGCGCGGACTGAAGCGACTCGTGAAGGCGACCGGATCGGCGATCACCGGCGGCGCCAAGCTCTACTGGGACGCGATCAACGAGCGCGTCACCACCACCGTCGGAAGCAACGCCTACGTCGGCATCGCGGTCCCGGCTGGCGCCGCGTCTGCGGACACCACCGTGCTCGTGCTGATGGGTCACGCAGCCTGATGCTCGACCTCCTCGACCGAGGCCACCGGTTCCTCGCCGCGCGGCAGGCGTCCCACGTCAGCCGCGCGGTGCAGTACGTGCGGACCACGGGGACCGCGCTCGACGTCGTCGCGACCATCGGCCGCACGACGTTCGAGCTGGCGACCGATGCCGGCGGAACTCAGTCGATCGAGTCGCGCGACTACCTGATCCCGGCGGAGATGCTCCCATTCGATCCGTCGCGGGGCGATCGGGTGATCGAGCTGGTCGGCACCACCCAGATCGTGTACGAGGTCGCCGCGCCCGGCGGCGAGGCGCACTGGCGGTGGAGCGACGCGTCGCGGACGCGACGCCGCGTCCACACGAAGCACGTCCAGACGATCGAGACGGTGCCCGCATGACCTCCGCGATCGTCCAGATCGGCACCGCCCTCGTCGCCATGCTCGCGGCGCCTCCGCTCGAGCTGACGGCGACGTTCCGCTTCGCGCCGGAGACCGCGCTCAACACGACCCCGCCCGGACTCGAGGTGATCGTCTCGCCGGCATCGATCGAGTTCACGGCGGCGGATCGCTCGACCACGTTCCGCGATCACCGGCTGTGGATCCTCGTCCGCCGGAAGCTCGGGACCGATCCCGGTCCGCCCGCGCTCGACGGGTACGAGGAGCAGGTCGCCGAGCTCGTCGACCTCGTCGAGCGGATCGCCGATTCACTGCACCGCGCGGTGATCACCGGCGCTCCGGTGACTGACGTCGGGATCGACCCGGTCGTCGATCGCATGCATCTGCGCGAGCAGAACCAGTTCGTCTCGATCGTCTCCGTCACATGCCGGCAGCGGAAGTGAGCGACCAATGACCGCAGTCGCCACCTGCGCCGCGCCGTAGCCCGAAAGGACTCGATATGTCACTCGTCCTCGGCCTCAACGCCAAGCTCTACCGGAACACCGGGACCTACGCATCGCCGACGTGGGCGCTGATCGGCAACGTCAAGAACGTCACGCTCAACCTCGAGAAGGGCGAGGCGGACGTCACCACCCGTTCGAACAACGGGTGGCGCGCGAACGTCGGCACGCTGAAGGACGCATCCATCGAGTTCCAGATGGTGTGGGACACCGATGACACGCACTTCAGCGCGATCAAGGATGCCTTCCTCGCCAACACCCCGATCGAGTTTCTCGTGCTCGACGGCCCCGTCGCGACCGCAGGCAGTCAGGGCCTCAGGGCAACCTGCGACATCATGAGCTTCTCGCGCGACGAGCAGCTCGAGGAGGCCCTCATGGTCAACGTGACGGCCAAGCCCACGTACTCGGTCAACGCGCCCGAGTGGTTCGAGGTGCCGGCGTGACCGTGGCGAAGCCAACCAGCTTCAGCGACACCGCCGGGCGAGTCTGGACGCCCGAGGTCAACGTCGCCGCGGTCAAGCGAGTGCGCGCCCGCCTCGGCGTCGACCTCATCGACCTCGACGACGGCAAGCTCATCGGTCGTCTCAGCACCGATCCGATCTTCCTGGCCGACGTGCTCTACGTCGTTTGCGAGCTTCAGGCCACGGCCGCTGGCGTGTCTGACGAGGCGTTCGGCGAGGCGCTCGCCGGCGAGCCGATCGAGCACGCAGCGACGGCGCTGCTCGAGTCGCTCGTGTCTTTTTCCCCGAGCACCCGAATCCAGGCCGCGCTTCGGCAGGTGCTGACGGTGCAGCGGCAGACGCATGCGAGAGCCCTCGATGTGATGGAGCAGCGGCTCCCGTCGGCGATCGCTCAGGCGCAGGCGGAAGCCGAGCGGGCACTCGAGGACCTGGCCCGTGGGAGCTCATCTACCGACTCGCCGGGACCGTCGGAGTCGATCCAGACCCGCTGACGCTCCGCGAGCTCGTCTGGATGGCTCAGGGTCGATCGGACTCGCTCTGGGATCACACGTCCGAGGTCCTCTGCCTGCTCGCCAACGTCCACCGCGACCCCAAGAAGCGCGCGAAGCCGTTCTCGTCCCACCATTTCCGCCCGCGCCGTGCGGGCGACACCCGCAAGGAAGCATCGCTGCCCGTCGGGATCGACGCTCTCCGCGTCTTCCTCCCCCGGGGAGCACGCGCAAAGGCAACGCCCTCATGCGAATCACCATCGCCCGGACAGCCATCTTCAGCCTGATCGGTCTCACCCTCGCCGCTGCCGCTGCCGCGTTCGCGCCGCCGCCTCCGCGCGAGACGGTCGATATCGGCACGCAGCTCATCGCGGCACGCGTCGAGATCAGACTCGCCCAGGTCGCAGCCGTGGAGGGCCGCATCGCCGACGAGACCGGACACCTCGCCCGGGCGTATTCGTCCGTCGGCTCCGTCTTATCCGCACTCGGTGCCGATTACGACGACGGCGAGGAGATCGCTCGCCACCGCCAGCGACTCCAGATCCCGCCCCCGGCTCCCGAGGCTCCCCCGGCGTCAACATCGGTCCCGCGCTCGATCCACTCCCTGCGCTGATGCGCCTGTCATGGTCCATCCTCACTGCCTGCGGCGCGTGCATCGTGCTCGCGGCGTGTGCGTCTCCGCCTGGCGGCGACCTCCCTTCGGCGCTCCCGAGCCTCCGCGGCTCGACGTCGGGAGCGATGACGAACGGAGCCGCGGCGAGCTGGGGCGTGCTGCGCTCGATGGCGATGCTGGCGTTCGTCCCGGCGATCGGCGCGGCGATCGGATCGGCGTTCATCCCGCAGCTGCGGACGATCGCCGGGACGCTGCTGGGGATCGCGCTGCTGACCGCGTCGGCGCCGTGGTTCCTCGAGCGATACGGCGATCGCATGTTCCTGCCGGCGATCCTCGTGACCAGCATCGCCCTCGCGGCATGCGCGGCGATTCCGGTCTGGCTCTGGGTCCGCAAGCTCCAGCAGACGCAGACGGTCATCCGGAAGCTGGAGAGCGACGCTCAGCTCGAGGAGGACCCGCGCAAGCGACTGATGGACATCGGAGGAGCGACGGCGCTCAAGCGCCTCAGCGATCCGACGTTCGATCGCAAGTTCCGGTACGCGCCGATCGTCGAGCAGGCGACGGCGACTCCACCTCTCACGGAGATCAACACGTGATTCTCGCATCCGCCTCGTCCCTCCTCGGCTCGATCTGGTTCGCCCTCATGCTCGGGCTCGCCGGCTACATCGTCGGCAGCGTGCTGCCGGTGACGAAGCTGGGCGGGCTTTTCGGCAAGAAGTGATGATCCGTCCAACACTCAAGCTCACGAAGGACTCGTTCTTTGACCGCGCGGCCGTCATCGCGGCGATGGACCGTGTGACGCATCGCGCACTGTCGCGATCCGGTGCCATCGTCCGCCGGGAGGCTCGCTCGAGCATCAAGGACCGACCCCGCCAGAAGCTCAAGGAGATGACTCCGGAGGAGCAGTCGAAGTACAGGGCTTCGGTCGCGGCGGCCGAGCGGGAGGGTCGGCCGAAGCCGAAGCGGCCGATGGTCACAGAGAGCAGCAAGCCTGGCAAGCCGCCGTACAGCATCACCAACTTGCTGCGCGGCAAGACCGCGGACAAGCGCGCTGGCATCACCTTCGATTACGACTTCCGGACGCGAAGCGTGGTCGTCGGACCGATCAAGCTCAACACCAGCAGCGGCGCACCTGCCGTGCTCGAGCACGGTGGCACGACCACGATCCGAACCCGACGGAAGTCACGCAAGGTGCGAGTTGCAGCGCGTCCGTACATGGGGCCAGCGCTCGCTCGCATCCTGGCCCAGGGAAAGATCCCGGACGCCTTCCGTGAGCGTGTCCAGCATGGCAAGCCGACGGGAGCTGGCTGACCATGGCCCTCTCCGGCGCCATCCGTGCAGGACGTGCGTTCGTCGAGATCGGAGCGAGGTTGGGATCCTCGTTTCAACGCGGTCTCGCAGCCGCTCAGGCCCGCCTGAAGTCATTCGGCGCTGGCCTGCGCAACATCGGCGTAGGCATCACCGCAGGCGCTGGCGCTGTACTCGCACCGCTCACAGCCGCCGTGCTCCAGTTCGCTTCCGCAGGCGATGCACTCCAGAAGATGTCCGCGCGGACCGGCGCGAGCGCCGAGGCTCTCTCCGAGCTCGGCGTCGCGGCCCAGCTCTCCGGAACCTCGGTCGAGGTGATGGAGAAGGGCATCCGCACGATGCAGCGGACGATCGCCGAGGCGGCGAACGGCAGCGCGATGGCCGCGGATTCGCTCGCGCTGCTTGGGCTTTCGGCTGCGAAGCTCGCGGGGATGTCGCCCGACCGGCAGCTCGAGGCGATCGCTGACGGCTTGGCGGCGATCACCGACGACGCGCAGCGGACAGCGGCCGCGATGCGGGTCTTCGGGCGCAGCGGCGCCGAACTCATCCCCATGCTCTCTGGTGGCTCCGCGGGGATCGCCGCGATGCGCAAGCAGGCTCACGACCTCGGCCTGACCGTCTCGACCGAGACTGCCAACAGCGCGGCGCGACTCAATGACGCGCTCTTCCTCCTCTTCGCCACGGTCAAGAAGGTCAGCTTCGAGATCGGCGCTGCGCTCGCGCCTGCGGTCGAGAGGTTCGCCAAGGTGGCGGCGCCGATCGTCGCCAGCGTCATCAGGTGGGTGAAGGCGAATCAGCAGATCGTCGTTGCGGTGGCCAAGGTCACGCTCGTCGTCCTGGCTGCCGGCATCGCCATCACCGCTCTGGGGATCGCGATCGTCGGCCTGGGCGCCGTGCTCGGCGCTGCAGCGACCATCGTCGCGGCGCTTGGCGCGGCACTTGCGGCGATGGTCAGCCCGATCGGGCTTCTCATCATCGGTCTCGCAGGGCTGGTCACATGGCTGCTTCGGTTCACCAGCGTTGGCGTTCAGGCCGTGGAGTGGATCAAGGGCAGGTTCGCGTCACTCCTGCCCGCAGTGAACGCTGTCTGGACTGGCATCCGCGATGCTCTCGCTGCTGGCGACCTTGGCTTGGCGATGGAGGTCGCGTGGGCCGCAGTCAAGCTCGCGTGGACCGCGGGAATTGGGTACCTCGAGGAGCGCTGGACTCAGTTCCGCGGGTGGATAACAACCGCGGTGATGGAGACGTGGGCTGGCATTCAGCTCTTCGGCGCATCCGTCTGGCACGCGTTTGAGATCGCCGCTGTCGAGGCCATGGCCATGATCCGATCAGCGTGGGCGCAGACGGTCGCCGCGATGGCGAAGGCGGCGCGTCCACTCGTCGAGCTCACCACCGAGATCCTTGCCCGGACAGGTGATCTGGTCGGTGCCGGCGACACGTTCAGGATGGGAGGAGCCGCGATCGCTGCGACTCTGCCGACGGGAGACCAGATCGACACGCAGCTGGACGAGGACCGTGCACTGATCGAGGCCCGCCGACAACTGGGGCGAGGCGTGGCCGACGCGACGCTCAGCGGTCGCCAGAACGTGATCGGAAACCGACTGGTGGAAGGCGACGCCGAGCGACGAGTGGCCCGCGACGCCACCATCGCCAAGAACGCCAAGGCCCTCGCCGATGCCCAGGCGAAGCTCCAGGAAGCGATTGCGGCCGCTGGCGCAGCGCGCAAGCAGTCCGATGACGACGCGAACGAGCGCGAGAAGCGGATCAAGCGGGCAACCGATGATGGCCTCGAGATCGGTGGCCAGACCTCGCGGGCTGAATCGCGCGGGACCTTCTCCGCGGCGGCGGCGCGCGGACTCGACTCGCCGAACACCGTCGGCCCGAAGCTCGACCGGATGCTCGAGTTCCTGCGCACGATCGCCCGCAACACCGAGTCGGACGGACCTGTCCTGCAGGAGGGGGCCTGATGCCGGTCACCTTCACCGAGCGCGATGTCTCCCGCGAGACCGAGACTGGGCCGAACAGGTCCGTCGAGCTGCGATTCACTGCGCACGGTTCAGACGACGACCTCGAGATCCGCAGCGAGGCGGAATCACAGCTCCCGGCGAGCTACGACGGCCTCAGTGGACGCATCATCCGCGTCCTGCCCATCGTGATCCGTGGCGATGACAGCTATTGGGACGTGGTGGGGCGGTACACCACGAGCCTGATCCCGGGACCGCCGGAGGTCGGGCAGAGCGAGTTCTCATTCGAGGTCGGGACCACCACGACGCGGATTCTGCGGTCGATCGAGACCATCGCTCAGGTCAGCGCCAGCGGATACACGCCGGCGCCGGACTTCAAGCAGGCGATCAACGTCGATGACGATGGCGTGCACGGCGTCGACATTCTGACGCCCGAGGGGCGATTCGCTGAGCGGCACTTCCTCGCGGATTCGATGATCGATGGTGCGTACCGCGGGACGCTCCTCCGTCTGGCTGGCACGGTGAACGGCGCGACGTGGAGGGGCGAAGCGAAGGGCCAGATCCTGTTTGTGGGCGCGCGCGGTCGCAAGCGGCAGAGCGATTCAGTCTGGGAGATCGAGTACAACTTCGCGTTCAGCGCAAATGCCACGGGCATCGTGATCGGTGACGTGACTGTTCCGGAGAAGGAGGGATGGCAGTACCTCTGGACGTACGCCGTGCCTGAATCCGCCGGCGGAACGATCATCCCTACACCACGTGCGGCCTACGTCGAGCGGGTCTACCCATACGGTGACTTCTCGTTGCTGGGGTTGGGCCCGTGACGAATCCAGGCGACACGCTCGTGGTCCGCGCCGCGGAGTGGCGCCGCATCCGGAGCGCCGCGCGTGCTGCGGAGTTTGCACCGCAGCGCCGCAGCCGAGAGCCGGACGCGATGCTGGGGCTGTCACAGACGCTCGCGTTGGTCAGGAACGATCACTCGGTGACCATCCCACGATTCGGCGGCGTGCTGCTGCTGGACAGCGTCTTCGACGGCGCGGTGGCCGCGCAGCAGGGTGAGTGGGCGAAGCGAGTCGTGCTGAGCGGGCGCAACAGCGTGGCCGGATCGCTCACGTCCTGGGTGGGCGTCGCGATGCGAGACATCGAGCAGGGCCGCATCGGCCGGGTCTGCACCGGCGGCGTCTGTCACGCTCTGGTCAACCTCACCAACGCGGCCCACCGGTACGCCACGATCGCAGCCTCGGGCACGGCTCTGGCCAGCGCTGCCCGCGGTCCGATCCGCATCCTCGCGATCACGCCCGGCGCGCCCGAGACCGGCGAGAAGTACTGCATCGTCTGGGTCGGCCCGCCGCTCTCCGAGCCGACCGAGATCTACGCCAGGATCACCGCGGCGACGGCCATCGACGGCGCGGCCAACCGCTGGTGGTACTCGTGGGAGGAGGTCGAGTGGAGCACCACCGCGAACGTGTGGGAGCCGCGCGCCGGAGGTTTGTCCGGGGGCCCCGACAGCGGGCTCGGGCCCGCGGTCAACTCCGTCGAGAACGATAACGACGGCGAGCATCGCGAGAGCGCCGGCGTCGACCTCGACTCCGGCGACGCGACGGTCACCCTGCTGCCGATCGGCGCGAACGAGCTGATGCCGGTCTACCTGCTGCGTCGCGTCATCGAGGGCGACGAGCCCGAGGCGGGAGTCTGGGAGTTCCGCGCCGAGAACGACGTCGACGTCGAGTGTGCAGAGCCGATCGACGATGCAGCGCCGATCCTCTACTCCGCGTTTGGCGCGCTCGGTGGGCTGCTCACAGGGCTCGGCGCGGGCGACGCAGGCGAACTGCTCCCCGGCGCTGATCACACGGTCATCGTCGCAGCCTCCACTGCCGACGAGGGCCTCGCGTACGACTATCGGCACCGCCTCATCGCGGCGCCGATGACGGCCGATGGCAGCCCGGTCGCGAACACGACGACGGAGACCGCGATCGCCACCGTCGCCGTCGGGGCGCTCATGGACGCCGTCGGCGCGTGCCTCCGCGTCACGTTCGCCGGAGACATCCAGTCCACCGGATCGAGCGTCTCGTGCACACTGCGGCTGAAGCTCGGCGGAGTGACGATCCGCACATGGGTCTTCACGTTCGCCTCGACGACGGGCGGTGCCGCCGGATGGACCGCTGGCGCCGTCATCACCACGCGGACCGCAGGCGCCACAGGGAACGTGCATGTAGCTGATCTCGGTGGCGGCGTGCTCCGGACGATGCTCCAGCTCGCAGCAGGCGAAACGAGCGGCGCGATCGATCTCACCGACGCCGGCAACGACCTCGAGCTCACCGCGCAGTGGTCGGCCGCATCGACGAATCACTCCGTGCAGGTCGAGCAGGTGCTCACAGAGGGGCTGACGCTGTGAGTGCGCTGCGGAAGATCGGATGTTGCTGTGGGCCTGGCGGCGGCGGCGAGATCCTGTGCAGCCAGTTCGGGCCGCCGACGTGCCCATCGTCGTACGCGGTGAGTTGGACCGGGTGCCAGTGGAGGATGTTCCAGGCGATTGGCGGCCCATACCTCGACATCGAATGGACCATCTACGGGACGATGCACTACATCAATCGCCCACCGTTCGAGCCAACGTTCCCGTACCTGTATCGCGCTGGCAATCCGGGCCTCCTGCCGCCGTACAACGCGTCTTGGGGTCCGCCAACGAACCAACTGACGGCCGAAATCAGAACCATCGCGAACACGGTCCCACACCCCGAACCAGGTTGGGATTGCGTGATTCAGTCTGTCGCGTTCCCGGTCGGGCTGTCAATGCAGGTCGGCTGCTTTCCGTCGTCTGGGATGCTGAGTGCATCCGCTGCCGACGGGCCAGTGCTCTCGCTAGATGGCAGTGGTGGATGTTCGGCGTTCGGGCTCGGTCCTGACGGTTTCGCGGCGAGTTGGAAGAACCTCCCACCATTCACCGGGTTCGTGCCGATGGCTCAGACGAGTACAGACGGGTGCTTGGGCGGCATCTCCGCGAGCAGCATCCGCGACAGCATTCTCTCACAGGTGGGTGCGCTCAATCCTGACTGCTGGGGCGGACCATCCAACCAGTTCATCGTGCTCTTGTCGCCGGGATCGCTATCCATCACGTGACCAATCCACGCCCAATCGTCCGATGCGCTCATTGGTCGCCCGCTGCGTGCCCTGGCGCGGGGACGTGCGCGCTCGGACTCCACGGCGGCACGCCGTCGCTCGGCGTGTGCATGATCTCCTGCGACCAGTACGACGGCCCCGATCGCGGCGCCGGCGACACGCTCCACCGCGCGATCAAGGCGGCGCAGGAAGCCGCACGCAAGCTCCACCTCGCCGCCGCGCGTTCTCGCGACATCCCACCATGCGGCGGCTGCGGTCGGCGCCGTGCCGCACTCAATCGCTTCCTCCCGTACAGCGGCCATGCCGCGCAGGAATCTCCATGAGCTACGCCACTCAGAGCGCCTCACGATCGACGATGAACGCCGACAAGGCCGTCATGCTGACCGCAGGGGGCACCCAGTGGGGCGTGGCGAACGGCAACGCTCTCGCGCTCACCGATCCGAGCGCTCTGCTCGCGGTCGATCCGCAGGCGGTGATCGACGGAGTGGCGGCGCAGCACGCTCACGTCGTTCCGATCCGCCTGACCGATCACACGGGCCTGCTCCGGTCCATCTACCTGCGGATGTGCGTCGCGTGGGCGTCCACGGCGTCCGGCGTCACGCTGGCGACGACTCCGCGGGTCGCGGTCCTCGGGCGCCTCGACGCGCCGAACCCGTCGTCTGTCGTGCTGCCGCACCAGGTGAATGGCGCGTGGCCGAACATCGGATCGCCGTCGCTGGGCGGACGCGGCAACTGGGACCGGCTCCCCGACCTCGAGGGGACCTCCGACGTGGATCTCGCCGGCGACATCGCAGTCGCAGGCAGCTACATGAGCGGCGAGACCCCGATGTTCTTCCGGCTGGGCCGCCCGGTCGACGTCGCGCTCAGAGGCGCCACGGACGCCCAGATCCACATCGTCCGTGCTGGCGCCCTGAGCGGCGCCGGGACCGCGATGGTGCTCTACCGACTCTGGTCCTGATCCGCACGCAGGAGCCCTGACGATGACGCTCGCACACTACACCGCAGTCCCGATCATGACATGCTCGCCAGCGCTGCGGCGAGTCCTGAGACGCGACGTCTTTCTCGCGTCGCTCGAGCGCGACATCGCGCTGGCGGGAGTCGGCGACTCGCGCGTCAGCGGGCAGGGCGCATCGGGCGTCGACCTCCTCGCTACGCTCGACTACGGCTTCGCCGCGTGGTCCGGCGGCACGTCGCACTCGATCTGGCGCTACGGCAGCGCCACCCGCGCGCACTTCGGCAACTTCGCCACGAACACGCTCGGATTCCAGACCACGACGGCGTACACGATCGCCGAGATGCCGCCGCGCTGGCGAACGAACGGGCCGCGTCAGCTGCGCAGCGGCGCCACGACGCAGGGCATCGGCTACTGCATCCATCCGGACGGCATCGGGCTGGTGCGCCCGCACAATCGCACCATCGAGCCCGGCCTCCTCTCCGCAGGCACGTACGCGTGCGACGTGATGTGCCTGACGCAGACGGATCCGATCCCGGGCACGCAGCTCACGGGGCGCCTGCGCCGACACAACCTGATCGGCCCCGAATGGAATATCGCTGCGAGTCAGACGATCACGATCGACACGCCGGGGCTCAACGCGCCGAAGGGCGTCGCCCACGTGTTCACGTTCGGCGGACTGTCGCTCGGCGATTTCCCGCGCGCGACGCTCGCGATCCAAGCGAACATCGACGGTGCGGGGACCGGGACGATCGTCGCGGCCGGTCGCCTGCGCGGCGAGGGCGTGGAGCCTCGCGGACTGCGCGTCGAGAGCCTGAGCGACGGCGGCTATCAGACGACCTCGTTCGCCGGCAACCACGGCTCGTGCAAGTGGATCGTCGACGCGATGGGCACGCCCATCATGGCCCTCGTCTACTGCGACATCAACGACTTCTATTCCGGCGCCGGCGTGAGCGCGGCCACGTACGAGGCGCGCCTGCGGGACTCGCTGCTGCCGTGGATCCAGTCATACCTCGGCATCCCCTACGTCGTGCTCATCGCGGGCCTGTGGCATCAGGCTTCCGGGGCCAACTGGAGCACGAGCAAGGACGAGCAGTTCGTGCAGCACGCTGCCGTGCATCAGCGCGTCGCCGAGGATCTGCGCGACAGCGTGCTGGCGTTCAACCTGGCCCGCGCGATGCACGCTCGCGGGATGACGCGCGCCAACGAGGACCTCTCCGCGACGACCGACGCCGGCGTGTGGGCCGACGCGACGGCCTACGCCGCGAACGCACGCGTCACGATCCCGAACGGCGGTCGCACGTGGAGGTGCGTCGTCCCGCACACGTCAGACCTCGCGCTCAATCACCCCGTGAGCGGCACGAACTACCTCTCATTCTGGAAGGAGATGGTGCTCATGGTGGACAACGCGCACAACCGGGACGTCGGCGCGAACATCGTCGGGAGCGCCATCGTCGATTCCCTCACCAATTTCTTTGTGCCGGAGGGTGGGGCCCAGCGCGGTCCCTACTACCACGCATGACACTGGACCAGATCTACAGCGAGAAGCTCCGAGAGCAGCTCACGCAGTGGGACATCAGCGAGGTGGAGCTCGTCGGCACGACCGGCGACGGCTCGACGATCCTCTATGCGCTCGCGGATGGTCGGTTCGCGGCCGACTCGGTCGGAGACGACTCGGCTGAGGATCCGGCACCGCGCATCTACGGCGGCGCGGAAGAGCTGCCCGACTACCTCGCGAGTCTGCTGAGTCTGGACGACGATGAGGAGGACCAGTGACCGGGCGCAACAGCCGAGGCGAGACCGTCCAGGTGAGGGTGAGCGTCGGCGTGATCGTCACTGCCGCGCTCACGATCGTCCTCGCGATCGGCGGCGCGATCGTGTCACAGACGATCGCAGCGAACGTCGCTGCGGCGCGGCATGACGAGCGGATGATCGCGCTGAAGGACGAGCTGCGCGGGATCCGCGAGCAGATCCGGATCGAGATGGCGCACCAGCAGGCCATGTCGGCGGTGCGCGTCGAGCAGATCGACTGGAGGCTCGTCGCGATCGAGACGTGGATCTCGTCTCGGTTCGCGCGCCCCCTCGGCGAGTGACCACACCCACCCCAGCAGCGGCACGGCCGCGGAGCAGAGAACCATGCACAGCAGTCCTGAGTCTGTGTCGTCGCAGGTCGTCGGCGACGCGCTGTCGTTCGTCGTCGCGGGAGAGACGCCAGAGCATCACGGGCTCGTCGGTGTACGCGCCAGGATCCCGGTGCCGATGATCGTGGATCTGCGCCGGCACCAGCAGCTCTCCGGACACCTCGGTATCGCGATCACCGGACTGCACGACGGCGAGGTCGGCGCGCAGCCGGTCTCCGACTACGCGTTCGCGCTCATCGCGCGACCGGAGGCCGACCGCGACGGCGACGGCGTCGTCGACGGTGCGGATCTCGGCATCGTGCTCGATCTCGCGTCGCTGAGCCCGGACTCGCCGCCGCCGGACGTCGGCGCTGCGGTCGGAGACGTGCTCGCGCACTGGGGCGAGACCGGCCCGCGGATCGCGCGGGCGTGGGGCGTGCAGGCCGGCGGATCCCCGTGGATGCTCCATGGCACCGGGCGCGGCCGGATCGCGCAGACGGTCACCCCGACGCTGTGGATGGACACCGACCACCTCGGACGAGTGGTGCTGGCGATCGATGTCGCGGTGACCCAGCGGACCCAGTACCAGATCTTCGGTTCGCTGCGACTCCCGCTGCCGGCCTCGGCTCCGGAGTCCGCGCCGATTACCTGACACCGCATCGTCGCCCGGCGTGCCGGGCGACGACACCCGGGGCAGTTCGCGTTCCGCCGGCTGGCGCCGGCGGAACGCGAAAAAAAAGATGCGTCCCTGTTGACGGGGGCCGCTGACGTGGTATGCTCTGGGTGTCGATCGGGAGTCCGATCGACCTCAGCCCGCGGAGATCGCGGGAGACTGACGCCCGGCACGGCCGGGAGGAGAGACAACGATGACCAGCAACTACCGATGGGTCTGGCAGACTGCCAGCCGTGACCAAGGTCAGATCGTCGCGCGCCAGTACCCCCAGCTCCTCCGCGCCGCGGAGGGCGAAGAGGGCACGCTGACCCGACACCAGCTGCGGCTCCACCGCGACCACGGCGACGGGACCTGGACCATCACGAGCCGCGGGCGGACCGTCGCCAGCGGCGGCGCGGGCGACCCGATCCCAGAGCCTGCCGCCGCCGCCGCTGCGGCGAAGCGTGCAGGCGAGTGATCCCTTCCGCGGCATCCTTGCCGCGGCCCCGTTGACCGCCCCGCGCCGCAACGTGCGGCGCGGGGCCTCAAGCCCGCGGAGATCGCGGGAGACACCACACGCCCCGGCCACGCCGGGAGGAGAGACGACCATGAGGATCTACACGGCGGAGATCGGCGACGGGTGCAGCCGCAACGGAGGAGGCACCACATCGTTTCGCGCTGCCTCCCTCGCGCGAGCATGGCAGCTCGCGGAGGAATGGACTCTGGAAGGGGACTGGGGCCTCGCAGCCCCCGGCGAGTCCGTCGAAGTCACCCTCTCGGCGGGTGGTCGAGTCATCGACCAGCGTCGGATCGTGATTTGCGAGCCGGACGTCGCGGCGGACATCCGTGACGACTACGACGCCCCAGCCTGACATCACCAGCCCGCGGAGATCGCGGGAGCAACACACCCGGCACGGCCGGGAGGAGAGACAATGGCCACGCGCCGACGCCAAATCGAGGATCTGCTACGTCGTCTCGGAGTGTCCGAGCTTCTTCCTCGCGCCCTGCGCGCCGAGGATAACCAATGGGGAGACATCTGTGAGTACATCCGCCTCGGGCACGCGGCGGAGCTCGTGGACTGCGGCCTGCGCGAGTGCGCAGGCTGCGCCGAGCCGATCGAGGACATCGGGCACCCCGACTACGACGGCGGCACAGTAGAGCTAGCCGACGGAACCCTGCTCTGCGACGGCTGCCACGAGGCAGCCGAGGAGGCGCGGGCGAAGATCGTGGTGGAGTACGTCGAGGAGGCGGATGAATGGTTCGAGGACCGCTCGGCACTCTCCCATGAGGAGGCCGAGATGGCTCGGTACCTCGATCGCGCCGACGAGCACGCGGCCTACGAGGCACGATCCTGGGTGTCGGTGTGCCCGCGCAACGAGCGACGGGCGTTCTGCCGGCATCAGGACTCGATCGACATCCAGCGTTGGCTGCGCGGCAAGACCGTGCGCAAGGACGCATGACATCACCCGCCACGCGCCGCACCGTGCGGCGCGGGACCGCACACATGAAGGAGACACGCAGTGCACATCGACATCGACGGCCTCCGCCGCGCGCTGGCGCGACTCGGGCCAGACATCACACTCGAACGCGCCGGCTGCGGCGCGGTGTGGGTGCGGCCTGCGCGCGGCCTCAAGATCTTCCTCGGGGGCTCGACCTGGACCAGCGGCTCGCTCGCGATCGACGCGTCCTGCGCCGATCTGCGCGGCAAGGTCCTCGCCCTGCGCATCGCCAGACTGCTCGCGCAGGGCTGGCAGTCGATCCTGGTGGCGATCGGAGGATCGACAGTCGTCTTCGCCGGCGGGCGCATGATCGGCCGCGTGCCCGAGGCCCCAGACGCACATGCCTGACACCGCGCACGCCCCGTCGATGGTCTGGGTGACCCATCGAGTCGACTCCACCGGGATGATCGACATCTCGGCCGTGGTCGTCCCTGAGGGAGACGAGCCACCTTCGGGTGTCGATCACCCGGCTCCGCCGGTGCCGGTGCCTGGCATGACCTATCGCAGCAGGCTGCTGCCGATCGCGCTGCCGGGTCGGATCGCAGATCAGATCGCGCGCAGCTACATCACCGTGATGGGGGAGACGGCTCAGCAGCGTGCGCAGGTCGAGCCGCTCCCGGCGCGCGACGCGGCCGCGATCCTCTTCGCCGCGGTGGTCGGGTCGCGGCGCATCGCGCGGATGATCGCCGAGCAGCGCGGGTGCGGCGGCGGGTCGCGAGATCTCGATCTCGCGATCGGCCGCGCGCTGATCGCAGACCCGGCCGCACTGACCGCGGCGCTGATGGAGGTGGTGAGTGGGTGAGTTCCGGTCGCGCCGCGCCGACGGGCGCGGACATCGGGTCGCCGGCGACCGGACGCACGCAGCGCTCCGCGTCGACGGTCTGTCGCCCCCCGAGATCGTCGCGATGGTCGTCAGCAGGCTCGACGACCTCGGCTACGGCTCGCGCCGGAGGCTCGCGCGTCAGTTGCGCGTGACGCCGAAGCAGCTCTGGCGCTGGCTCTCAGGCCACGACTGGCCGAGCGCCGCGGCGTGCCGTCGGCTGCTCGCGTGGGTGCGCCGCGAGCGGCCATGGACGGACGAGCGGCGGAGCGGCCCCCGGGGGAGCGGCCCCGTCCGCGGGCGGATGACGATCGCAGCCGCGGCCGAGCTGCACGGCGTCGCCGCGAGCACCGTCGCGAGGCACGCCGCGAGGCTCGGCGTCGGCATCCGCGCCGCGTCCGGCCGCGGCCGACGACCGCCGCTGCTGCTGACGCCGGGGGAGGTCAGGATGGTCGTCGGGCAGATCCGGAAGCGTGAGGAAGCGTGAGGAAGCGTGATGAAGCGTGATGAAGCGTGATGCGAGGGTCACGCATCGACGGGAATTCATCGCGCTGCCAGCGCATGGTCGGGCACCCGAAACTCGATTCCGATGGGATTCCCGTTCCGGAGCGGGCGCACACGCAGCTCAGTCGCAGCGTCGACCGGGAGTTCACACGCGAACCAGTCCGCGACGGTCTGCCCCGGATAGATCGACTCGGCGCTGATGCCGCCGTCGGGCACCCCGCCGGTGAGGGTGTAGACCGTGTACCGGTTCCCGTGTTCGTCGACCACGTCAGCGCGGCCGAACAGCCCTCGATCGCGCCACGAGACGAACGGAGCACGCTTGTTGGTGCTCGGATTCTCGATCTCCATCTTGATCCATACCGCGTCGGACGTGGTCGTCATCGCCCGGCCGAACTGATCGAAGTTGCGTGTGCCCACGTACGCATCCACCAAGCGAATCCGCACATCGTCGACGTCGGCCCACGCCTGCCAATCAACGACGGTCGGGCCGCTGGATGCCGCAGGTCCCTGGACGCTGGCCTCATGTGCCCGGGACCTCGCCTGCTCCAACGCTGAGGGAACACCGGACACTGCGGCGGCGAGTCCGACGCTCGTGACCAAGCTGATCGACAGCGAGACGACACAGAGGGCACCTCCGCCGAGGGCGAAGCCGATCCCGCGCCCGCGGCGGAAGACCGCCGCAAGGACACCGATGATCGCGAGCAGGAGACCGAGGCCGGCGAAGATCGCTCCGATGATGGACACGAACGGGATCCAGCAGATGAGCAGTGCGACCAGGCCCAGGATCACCGACGCGATCCCCATGCTGCTGCTGCCGCCGGATCCTGCATGCACGACGACTTGGTTCACGTGGCTCGGCTGACCTGGCGGGTACGCCTGCCCATGCCCACTTGGGCCTTGGCGGGCAGCGATCCCCTCTCTCGGCACCTCGACGATTCCGGTGGGCGCGGTCGGCTCCCGGATGTCGCTCACCATGATGCCCATGTCGGCGGCTTGCTCTTGCGCCTCGAGCAGGGTCTCCGCCTCGATCGTGACCTTCACCGGCTTGCCGGTGTCCCTGCTCGCTCCCATCACCGTGAATGAACGCATTCTCTGATCTCCCCGGCGCAGGCTCCCCGCGCCGATGTCCCCTGATCTGCGTGAGGAACCGCTCCTCAGGCCATGCTGTCGCATCGATCGATGATCCCGCAACCACGACACGGGCCGGGACAGGAGGTCACCCGGGCCGCCGCGAGCGCGAAGACTGGCCGCCAGATTGCGGGTTGACCCGTCGCACAGGCTTCCGTCCACGGGTCTGTTCGGTCCGACTGAATCGCCCCTTGGCGACGATGCTGTGCTCTTGCGCGAAGGCCTTGAGCACACCCACCAACTCAGTTCGTACCACATGGCTGATCTGGTCCTCGTGAAGCTGCTTGGCGTTCATCGCCCGCAGCACCTCTGGACCACACGCCTCACCGATGGCGACCAAGGCAGCGATGACGCCGGTCATTGAGCCGATGCCGGATTGCATGGCCAGCGAGTGGAGCTTGGCGTGATCTAGATCACGGACACGGATGGGAGGGGTGGCTGGCACGTCAGGCACAGGGTAAACCATGTAGACAACTTGGGGACAAAAGTTCACATCAACTACCTTGTTGACAATGTAAACGGTGTGAGCTAGATTCCGGCATGGCCACTCGACGATCCGTGCTCATCCGTGTCTCGCCAGAGACGTACCAGCGGGCAAAACGCCTGCGCTGGCAGAGACAGAGCACGATCGGAGGGGTGGTCGGTGAGGCGTTGGAGCTGCTGGATCGTGAGCGTGGAGCCCAAGAGGCGCCGTCGGCCAGCCCAGCGCCCGCCGAAATCTCACGTTCCCGCCGCAAGCCCAAGTCCGTCGCATGAGACCCTCACCCACACCTGCGGTCTCACTCCCGCGGGTGTGGGAGGCGCCGGGCGGCGATCGACGCCCGGCTCCCTCCTCCTCCGCCGGCGACGGCGACGTCGCCGGCGGCCCCTGATCTCCTCCCTGATCTCCTCCCAGAGCCCGCGTGAGGCGGGCGTCTCTCTCCAGCGTGGACTCGACACGCGGGCCCGGGCCGAGCCGATCGGCCCCAGGTGCCGACGACCTGACCATCAGTCGGAGCGCCCCTCGTCGCTGCCTCGGCAGCGGCAGGGGCTTCCAGCCGCGGCGCCGCGGCAGACCTACCTCCTCCGCAGCCCCCTCCGTCGGCGCCGACGGAGGGGGCAACCCCGAACACCATGAGCCACGCATGCCACACGCCGACCACGACTCCGACCCAGACAGACAGTCTCCGGAGGCACGCGACTGCCATCGGCGACGTGGTCGGCCTCGTGCGAGGCACGATCGGGGAGCTTCCCGGGCTGCCGCGCGCCGTGCGCGAGCAAGCAGACGGACTGGAGTACCCGCCAGTCCACGATGCGTGGCTGCACCTCACGCACGATGCGATGAGGCAGCTCCTCGCCGCGCTCGGTCAGGCGGCGCTCGAGGTCGCGTGTGCGGCCGACCGGTGGGCCGCCAAGCAGGTCATGGGCCGCACCTCGGGCCGCAGACCCGAGGTGTACCTCGACGCTGCCATCTGGGCTGCCTGCCGTGCCGCCGTCGGGGCCGTCCGCGCCGCGGTGGACGGCCCCGACGGCGCCGCAGACGAGCACATCGCAGCCTGCGGCGCCCACGCGCGGCGAGCCCATGAGCTCGCCGCAGAGGCGGTCATCGTCACGCGACACGCAGGTCTCGTCGACTGGCTGAGGCGGCTGGGCATCACCGGGCGAGTGATCGCGCACGCGACGCTCGACGATGTCCGTGGCCGCAGGGTGATCGGCCCCCTCCCACTCCATTTGGCCGCACACGCGTCGCTCGTCGGCGCGATCGACATGCCGCTCATCACTGCGGAGTCGAGGGGCCGAGACCTCTCGCCCGAAGAAATGGACAGAGCCGGCGCCGTGCTGCACTGGTACACGGTGCGGCCGGTCGCCGGCGACTGATCGACCCCCACCCACCCCCCGCGCCGGCCGGGGGGGCAGTCAGACTCAGCCGGCACCCCTGGCGGGGTAGAGCAGGAGCAGCTCGCCGGTCTCATACGCCGGAGGTCGCTGGTGCGAATCCAGCCCCCGCTACTGGCTCGGCTGCGGCGCCCGAGGTCGGCGCCGTGGCCGGGGCGCTCGCCCCCTGCGGTCGCGCGACCGCAGGGGGACTTCAGCGGGCCGCGCGGTGCGGCCCGCGACATGCTCGGAGCGACGTCGGGACGCTGCCCGACGGCATAGGAGATCCCATGCGGATCGAGACAGCCCTGTCGGTCTCCGTCCTCGACGGAGACCGCGTCGTCGACCGGGCGACGCGGAGGATCGCAGTCGATGTCGCCGCCGGGGACGCAGCGGAAGCGGCGTCGCTCCTCGGTCGGCTGAGCGTCGCGGAGACGCCCAGCATGCCCGGCGGCAGCGCCGATCTCGCGATGGCGCTGCAGTCGATCGCGACGGCAGCGATCGCCGCGCCCACTCCGATCCTCGGCGAGCAGCCGGTCGAGCAGCCGGTCGAGCAGCGTGCGCCGATCGCGCACGGGTGCTCGGTGTCGATGCTCGCGCTGCTCGCGGTGGTGGTGGTCGGGATCGTGGTCGTCGCCATCCGCGAGGGCAGCGGCGCGATCCTCGGATCTGCGTCCATCGCCGGGCTCCTCCTCATCGGAGTCGTCGGCGCGTGCTCAGTCTGGCTCGCCGAGCTCGGGGACGGGATGGGGGTGGTCGAGCGATGATCTGCCGGAGCCCCCAGGACACCGCCACTGCCGCCGACCTCATCGTCTGGCTCGTGCGGGAGATCGTCGCAGGCCGCGTCCTCGACGAGCGCCCCGCCGCGGTGACCTACCGCGTGCAGTGCGAGCTCGGAGGGAGGTGGACGCCCGATCAGATCGAGGCCGCGATCGACGGTGTCGTCCGCTGTCCGCCGCAGGTCGCGACGGAGCTGCGGCGGATGCCGCGGGCGCAGGCCGGGGGCCGCTCGATCGACCATGCGATCTCGGATCGCATCGGCACGGCTCCGTGCGCGGCGTGCGGCGAGATGCTCGCGACCGACCGGGCGGTCTCCGTCTGCCGCGGCTGCGCGGATCGACTCGCCGGCGCGATCGCGTCGAGCGAGCTCGACGCCGAGCTCGGAGACGTGCGTCAGCACGCGATGGTCGCGTGCGGGGAGGACGACGAGTGATGCAGCCTCAGTCGCCGGGAGATCTCCCGGTGCCCACGGTGCCCCCGCCCGACCAGCGGCGTGCGATCCGAGACTGGATCGATCGAGAGCTCGACGCCGGGCGGATCCGCGGCGAGAAGCCCGAGGATGTGGCCATCCGCGCCACCGATGAGCTCGGCTACCACGTCGCGCCGCTCTCCGTCCACGCGGCGTACATGGTCGTCTGCGTCGCGCGGCGGATCAGGGGGGCGGGATGAGCCGCTCGTGCTACTCCGACGACCTCGATTCCGCCGCGCTCGCGATGTGGCGCGGGCGCGTCATGAGCGCGATCCGCGGCCGACGCGGGCAGCGCCTGCTGCGCGACTTGCTGTCGGCGCTCGAGGCGATGCCTGACCGCGAGCTGATCAGGGGCGATCTGGTCGTCGATGGCGCCTGCTGCGCGCTCGGCGCGGTCGCGCTGCACCGCGGACTGCGTGCGCAGGTCGACGAGATCCAGCGGGAGCTCCCGCGCGACGAGTGGGACGATCACGACGACGGCGAGCGCAACGAGATGATCGCGGCTGCGCTCGACGTGGCGACCTGCATGGTGCAGGAGATCGCCGACGTCAACGACGACTGGGGACCGCATGACCAGACGCCAGCGCAGCGGCACGCGAGGATGCTCGCGTGGGTGCGAGGGCACCTCGCGCAGGGCAAGGAGGAACGATGACCATCACCACGACTCACGGCGTGTCGAACATCCCGATCGACTCGATCGACGTGCACGTCTCGTCGCGGCCGGTGGACGCCGAGCACGTGCGCCGGCTCGCCGAGTCGATCGCGGAGCACGGACTGCAGTCGCCGATCACGGTCTACCTGTCGGGAGCGCGGTACGTCCTCGGGGACGGCAGGCACCGGCTCGAGGCATGCCGGAAGCTCGGCATGGAGGAGTTGTTGGCGATCTGCCGCGCGGAGACCGCCGATGACGACATCCGCGTCGGGCAGCTCGTCGCGAACCTCCATCGCCGCGACATGCTCCCGATCGAGGAGGCCGAGGGCGTGGCCGAGCTCCTCGCGGCCTACCGGGGCCGCGGTGATGCAGCGCCGGTCGAGCGGGTCGCGGCGGCGCTCGGGCGACCCGAGACCTGGGTGCGCGAGCGGATGTACCTCGATCGACTCGCGCCGCGCGTGCGCGAGCTCGCCCGCATCGCGGAGATTCCCGCCGGCCACCTCCGCGAACTGGCACGCGTGGGCGACGTGCAGCGTCAGCAGGAGCTCGCGGCGCAGTGTGCCGGATCGTCCTGGTGGCAGATCGTCGAGCGAGACGATGAGGATGAGGTCTGCGGGTGGGACGCGGACGAGATCGCCGAGATCCGCGATCGCATCGCGACGCGGACCACGAGCCGGCCGACGATCGCAGAGATTCGCGAGACGGTCGACACCTACCTCCGGCCCCTGCGCGGCGTGCCGTGGGAGCTCTCGCTCCCGGTGATCGCCACCGACGGCCGCGAACTGCGACCATGCGACGGATGCCCGCACAACAGCGGCAGCGACCGCGTCCTCTTCGCCGTCGCGTCCGACGCGAAGCACGAAGTCTGCGCAGACGGCGCCTGCTACGCCGCGAAGCGCGAGGCGGCGGACCGCGTGAGGACGAAGATCGAGGGTGATCTCGCGCGGCGCAAGACGCCGGCGACGCTCGACCACGTGCGAGCGAAGGCGCCGGACTGGATGAGGGCGACGACCGTCTCAGGCATCGCCAGGAAGCACGCGGCAAAGCACGCGGCCAACGGGAAGGACACGGCGTCGACGACTGCTCCTGCGGCTGCCAGACCTTCAGCGACCGGGCCGAGCGACGAGGCTCTCCGCGCATTCGCCGATCAGGTGCTCGACTGGTCCGAGTCGGTGAGCGCCCTGCTCACTGATCTGCTCACGCCCCTCGAGCTCGTGCTGCTGAACCATCTGAGTGCCACAGGCGACAATCGAATCGTCTTCCGCACGTACGGGATCGACCGCGGGGTCCACATCCAGCCGACCGGACTCGAGGATGTCGATCCGTCGACCATCCGCGCCGATGACTACGCGAGCGCCACCGCGCTCGCCGAGCTTGCGCGGCAGCGAAAGATCGACTGTGTGTACGAGGAGATCGACTGGCTGTGCCTGCCGCGCACCTGGGTGGACGCCCTCGGCGCTCGCTACGGCGTCGTGATCCCTCCCGACCCGGTGTGGGATCCGCCGGCGCCGGCCGAGCCGCCGAAGCAGAAGGGGAAGAAGCCTCGCGGCCAGATGGCCGCGGCGAACGACCGCACGCATGACGAGGAGGACGACCGGTGAGAGCAGAGCAGCTCGACCGTCTGCCGCACCCGCGGACGCTGGAGGATGTGATCTCCGATCTCGAGCTGCACCTCGGATCGCGCATCCCCTACGCCCCTGCGAGGATCGAGTCGGCGCTCACGGCACTGCGTGTCCGCGCCGCGCCGCGCGAGGATCTGCATCAGCTCCGGGACGATGTCCGGAGCCTCGGGCATCAGCTGCGGGAGCTGGACCTCGCCGTCGATGCGTCGCTCCGGCGCCTCGACCTGATGTGCGGAGAGCGCAGACCGTGAGCGCAGGGACCGTCGTCCGTCCATCACCACGCCGCGCCCGGGCGCGAAGGAACGCCAACGCATGATCGACCAGCCTCCACCAGCCCCCGAAGCCGGGCCCGACTCGCCTCAGGCGACGGCGCCAAGGCCACCGATGCTCGGCGCCGAGCAGTTCGCCCGGCGCCTCGGCGTCTCGCGCTCCACTGTCTACCGGCTGCGCAACCGGGGCGCGCTGCCCGACCCTCACATCGCATCCGGCCGGGTCATCCGCTGGAGCTCGGTCATCGTCGAGCGCTGGATCGATGCTGGCTGCCCGATCCGAGACGAGTGGGAGAAGATGCCCGGCGCTGCGATGCCGGCGGCGCCTCGCGCGAAGAAGGGCGGTCGTCGACGGTGAGCGCCAAGCGCCGCACACCTGGCACCGCGTACCAGATCTCTGGGTCGTCCCAGTGGTACGCCGACCAATGGGACCATGCGTCTCGGCGGTGGGTCCGTCGCACGACGGGCACCGCGGTGGAGTCGCTGGCCCAGCAGGTGGCCCGGCGCTGGCGGCAGGAGGGTGAGGAGATCCGGCTCGGCGTGCGGCCACCACCGCCGCCGAAGCAGAGCGAGGAGACCCTCGCCGAGATGATCGCCGAGTTCGTCGCGGCCCGGCGCCGTGACCCGGCCCGGATCACTGAGCGTCACATCCTCGAGACCGAGCGGCGCCTCCAGCGCCTGGCGGCGGTTGCGCGGTGGACGCGGCTCGCCGAGATCACCCCGGACGGATTCCTCCGCGCGCTCGAGCTGCTGCCCGGCGCCGGCGAGTTCACGCAGGCGACCAGGAACGCCTACCGCGCGGCGTGGCGGGCGCTCACCCGATGGGCCCACCGCACCGGCCGCGGCGCGAACGACCCGCTTACCGAGCTGCGCAAATGGCAGGTCAGCGGCCATCGCTCGTTCCGGCGCCGGCCGTTCACGCGCGCCGAGCTCGCGACGCTGGTCGTGCGCACGCGACTGAGCGTGCTCTCGCGGATGGACATGGACGGACCCGACCGGGCGATGCTCTACCTGCTGGCGGTGGCCACCGGGTTCCGGCTGGGGGAGCTGACGTCGCTGACGCGGCGGGCGTTCGCCCTCGAGGCGGCGACGCCGTCGGTGGAGCTGAGCGCCGCGGCGGCGAAGGACGGCAGGCCGCGGGTCCAGGCGCTGGTCCCCCGGGGCCTGCCGGAGCTCGGCGTGGTGGTGCGAGAGCTGCGGGACTGGCTCGCCAGCCGTGCGATGGACGATCGCCTGTGGCCGAGGCTCGAGGACGCCGGCGGGATGCTGCGGGCGGACCTCCGCGACGCCGGCGTCGAGATCGCGCTCGCCCCCGGGGAGCGGGTGGACTTCCACGCGTTGCGAGGGACGCTCGGACGCTGGCTCGCCGACGCCGGCGTCGGGATCGCGCACGCCCAGCGGATCCTGCGGCACTCGTCGCCGAGCCTGACGGCGGACCACTACACCCACCTGCAGACCGAGGATCTCGCGGCGGTCGGCGGCGAGGCGAGCATCCTCGACTCAGCTGCCGCGACCCCCTCCGAGGCGCTGGAGTCAGCGGCGGAACATCACACCGAAGCCGATCCAGTGAGCGGGCACCTTGCGCAAAACTTGCGCGCACTGGAGCGACCGTCGGAGGCGCTGAGCGGCGCAGAGAGACGAGAGGACCCATCGACCATGACGACGATCGACTCGACCAGCATCGACGTGCCCGGCGCGGCGGCAGCCTGCGGGGCTGATCCTGAGGCGCCGGGAGACTTCGGGAGACTGTCTGAGGCGCCCGGAGACGACACAGAGGGAAATGCCTCGTCAAGGACTCGAACCTTGAACCCGCTGATTAAGAGTCAGCTGCTCTACCAATTGAGCTAACGAGGCGCATGCGACGGCGGCTTCTCTGCGCGCCTCGGCGCAGGGGTGGACGCGGTCGCAAGCGGGGAGTGTAACGACGCGATTCGGTCGATCAAGTCTGCTGGGCCGCGGAAGCGTGCTCACCGCGCCCCGTGACAGTGCTTGAACTTCTTGCCCGAGCCGCAGGGACAGGGCTCGTTCCGGCCCACGGGCGGACGGCTGTCGCCGCCGGTGGCTGCGCCCCGATCGGCGGTCGCCGCCGCGGTCGAGGCGCCGGAGCCGGACTTCGATCCCGATCCGGCGCCGCGCGGCGCCGCCTTCATGTACTCGGCCGCCGCGGCGACGGCGGCTGCGGCGGGCGCCGGGCGATTCGCCCGCGCCGCCGCCTCGCGGCCAGCGCGCTCCGCCTCGACGTCCAGCGTCGGCCCCGCTGGGGCTCCGGCGGTCGCGCCGGCAGCAGCGGCGCCGGCCGGCGCGCCGGCTCCGGCGGCGGCGACCGGCGGGCGAGCCGCCGGCGGGGCCTGCGGCATCAGGCGCCCGCGGAAGGCGATGTCGGTCACCTTGTCGCGGACGCTCTCCTGCATCTCGCCGAAGAGCCGCGAGGCCTCCTTCTTGAACTCGATGCGCGGATCGCGCTGCGAGAACGCGCGGAAGCCGATCGAGTCGCGGCTGGCATCCATCGCGTGCAGGTGATCCTTCCACGCGGTGTCGAGGATCTGGAGCAGGACCCACTGCTCGAACTGGGAGAGCTCCGAGCGCAGCAGCTCGGCGATGCGCCGGGCGGCGAAGCCCTCGCAATCGCTGGCCGCCTCCTGCCGCTCCTCATCCGTGAGCCGCAGGAGGCAGTTCTGCTGGAACCACGCGTCGAGCTGCGCGGGGTCGCCCGAGGCGAATGCGGCCGCCCGCTTGGCGCGCTCGGCGATCTTCGCGGCGTCCCAGCGCGCCGCCGCTTCGATCAGGAGCCTGCGGAGCTCGCGCGGATCGCCGCTCGGCAGCGCCTCCGGGCGCCACTCGAGCTCGTAGCGGGCGTTGACCCACGAGCAGAACTGCGTCAGCGCTGCCTGCGGGTTCTGCGGAAGCACCGCCGAGGTCATCTCGATCGCGAAGTCGACGGGGTACTCGATCTCCCGCCGGGCGTAGACCGCGCGCGCCTTCTCCACGAGGCGCCGCGCCGCCTCCTCGGGCGACTCGGCATCCGAGAACATGTCGGCGCGGAAGGCGTCGGCCGAGCCGGTCTCGGGACCGAACTTCGTGTTGGCCCAGTTCGCGAGCTCCGTCTCGCCGAGGAGCGGGGCGAGGAAGCGATCGACCGGCCCGAGGTTGACCGAATCGATGTGGCGCTCCGCGGCCGTCTCGAGTTCGCGCTGGATCTGGTCGGGGTCGCTGCGGCGCAGCCGATCGGGATCGAGCGTGGCGCCGAAGTTGGCCTTCGCCCACGCCGCCAGTCCGGCGACGTCCCAGTCCTCCGGCGCCGCGCCGTCGAAGATGTACTCGCCGAGCGTCACGCGGACCTGCTGCGTCGCCTCTTCGCGGGCGTCGCGCAGGAGGATCTCGCGGGTGTCCTCGCGGTCCTTGTTGCGGAACCGGGCCGGCTCGATGGCCAGGCCGAGGTGCTCCCGGGCCCACTCCGCGATGCAGCGGCCTCGGTGGAGCGGATCGAGGAAGGTCGCCGCGGCGTCGCGCACGGCCTCGTCGATGTACTCGAAGATCAGCGACTTCACGTCGCGGCCCTCGAGCACCCGCTGCCGGGTTCCGTAGAAGGACCGGCGCTGGTGCTCCATCGGCTCGTCGTACTCGAGGATGTTCTTGCGGATCTGGAAGTTCCGCTCCTCGACCTTGCGCTGCGCCTTGGCGACGGCGTTGGAGAGCATCGTGCTCTCGATCGCATCGCCCTCCTTCATGCCCATCCTGCTGAGGACGTTGAGCGTCGTCTTGCCCGCGAACATCTTCATCAGGTCGTCCTCGAGCGAGAGGAAGAACCTGCTGGAGCCGTTGTCGCCCTGACGGCCGGAGCGCCCGCGGAGCTGGTTGTCGATGCGGCGGCTCTCGTGCCGCTCGGTGCCGATGATGTGCAGGCCGCCCATCTCCTCGACGTTGCTGAAGAGCCGGAGCCGGTGCATCAGGAAGCCGACGCCGTCGAGCGCGTCGACCAGCGCGGCCTCTCCCGCCGCCTCCGCCTTGCGCGGATCGGCCATCGCATGCCGGACCGCCCAGTGGCGCAGCAGCGCGAGCCGGACGTCGGCGTCGGACATGCGCTCAAGCTCCGCGCGGCCGAGCCCGAGCTCCTTCCCCGCGGTGTGCCGGTAGGTCGCCGCCACGATCTCCTCGGCGGACATCCCGGGCTCGACCTCCTTGGGCGCGATCCCGCGGCGCTTCCAGTGCTCGATCAAGGCTGCGGGGGAGCAGGACCCGAGCTTGATGTCGGTGCCGCGGCCGGCCATGTTCGTGGCGATCATCACGGCGCCGAGCTGGCCCGCTCCGGCGACGATCTCCGCCTCGCGGTCGTGCTGCTTGGCGTTGAGCACCTCGTGCCGGATCGCGTGGCGCTGGGTGAGCATCCGACTGAGCAGCTCGCTCTTCTCGACCGAAGTGGTGCCGACGAGGATCGGCCTTCCCGCGTCGTGGAAGCCCTTGATCTCCTCGAGGATCGCATCCCACTTGTCCTTGAGCGAGAGGAAGACCAGGTCGTTGCGGTCGGTGCGCACGACGGGCACGTTGGTCGGGATCGACACGACGTCGAGCCGGTAGATCTCGTGGAACTCCGTCGCCTCGGTGTCCGCCGTGCCGGTCATTCCCGCGAGGCGGCGGTAGAGCTTGAAGAAGTTCTGGATCGTGATCGTCGCCATGGTCTGGGTCTCGTCCTTGATCCGGACCCCTTCCTTGGACTCGACGGCCTGGTGCAGTCCGTCGGACCACTGGCGGCCGATCATCTTCCGGCCGGTGTTCTGATCGACGATGATCACGCCCTGCTGCCCGTCGTCGTCGGTGGCGACCACGTAGTCGCGGTCGCGCTGATAGACGATGTGGGCGCGGATCGACTGCTCGAGCAGATGCGGAAGGTCGATGTTCTCGCCGACGTAGAACGACCCGAGCCCCGCCTTCCGCTGGGCCTCGGCGATGCCCTCATGGGTGAGCATCGCCTTCTTCTTGTCCAGCTCGACTTCGTAGTACTGGATGAAGCGGTCGCGGGCGGCCTCGAGCCGCGGAAGCTCCTCCCGCGCCTCGGCGAGCCTGGCCTTCAGCTCGGGAAGGCGCGTCCGGTCGCGGGCGTTGCGGATGTCGCCCTCGATGCCCGAGATGGTCATCCGGCAGCCCTGGACCTTCTCGTCTGCCTCGTTCCACGGCGCCTGCTGGGCGACGAGATGCCGCGCGAGCTGATCGGCGAGCTCGTAGCGCGGCCGCTGGGAGTGCGCGGGGCCCGAGATGATCAGCGGCGTCCGCGCCTCGTCGATCAGGATCGAGTCGACCTCGTCGACGATGGCGAAGTCGCGCTTCCGCTGCACCTGCTCCGCCACCCGGAGCTTCATGTTGTCGCGGAGGTAGTCGAAGCCGAACTCGCTGGTGGTGCCGTAGACGACGTCGCAGCCGTAGGCGACCTTCTTCCGGTCCGGCGGCTGCATGTGGAAGGGGTGGATCGCGCCGACCGTCAGCCCGACGGCGCGGAAGAAGGGGAAGGTCCAGTCGCGGTCTCGCTGCACGAGGTAGTCGTTGACCGTGACGACGTGGACCTGCATCCCCTGGAGCACGGCGTAGTAGCAGGCGAGCGGACCGACGATCGTCTTGCCCTCGCCGGTCTTCATCTCGGCGATGCGGCCCTCGCTGAGGACCATGCCGCCGATGAGCTGGACGTCGAACGGCCGCGCCCGGAACGGCGGCCGCGACTGCGGAAGCAGCTCGCGCACGGCGTCGTAGAGCCGCACGGGAATGTCGATGTACTCCCAGCCGGCGACCGGCCGCTCGCAGCCCTGAAGATCGCCCTCGGGCGCCCGCGCGGGGGCGGCCTCCATCTCGGCCCGCGTCTGCTCGTAGAGGCCGCGGTCCTGCGCGGAGAGACGCGTCGGATCGAAGGCGAGGGCGGGGTTGAAGATCGAACGGATTCCGACGCCGCGGTCCATCGCCTCGCGTGCGACCGCGAAGACCTCGGCGAGGATCTCCTGCGGCTTGCGCCCCGAGGCGATCGCGTCGCGGAACTGCGCCGTGCGGGCGCGGAGCTCGGCATCGGTGAGCCGGCGCGTCTCCTCCTCCCGGGCGTTGATCTGATCGACGAGGCGCAGGTATCGCTTGACCATGCGCTGGTTGCGGGAGCCGAAGAGCTTGAGCATCAGCGGCCCGAAGATGGGAACGCCCATTGGAAGACCTCCTCAGAAGTCGAGGCGAGCGGAGCGAGCCCGAGAGGCCGACTCGAAGGCCGGCGATCTGGCACGGGGCCGGCTGCTCGCGCGTGTCGATGCGGGTGGATGCGGCGCGCCGCAGCCGCGGTCGCGCACGCCGACGAGTCGCGCCGGACTCCTCCGGGGGAGGAGCTCGGCGTTCGCCGTCGGGATCGCCCAGCCGCCGCGCGTCGCTTCCGGAGGACTCTCGGCGGAGGCGGCGCGGCGGAGCGCCCGACGGCGGGACGGCTCCATCGAGAGGAGCCGATCGTCAGCGGAGAGGCGGGGGAAGGTCCAGGAGAGCCAGTCGCGGCAGGCTGGAGCGGGACGCAGCGCGCCGCGCCGCGCGCGCCGCGCCGCCCCGATGCGGCGCCGCTCCGGCGCTCTCGAGAGGCGTCCGGCCGGGACAGCGCGTCGCGACATCGCGATAGGCGCCCACCGCCGCGACGATCGCATGCACCGCGGCCCGCGCACGGCCGCCGTCGAGGACCCTCGCTATCAGGCTCCGATCGCTTGCCATCGCTCCCGCGAGCACCGCGCCGGCGCCGACCGCCGAGATCGCCAAGGCCATCGTCGCGGCCAGCATGAGCTGGCGGGCGCTGGAACCGGGCAGCGGCGTTCGGAGTCCGGAGCTCTCTCGGCGCGGGCCCGATGTCGAGCGCGTGGCCTGCGGGCGAGATCGGACGGAGCGGGAATCCACGAGTGGCCGGGTCGATGCGACGAGATGCCCGCCGCGAAGTGCGGCCGGCAGGAACGGTGAGTATTGGCGGCCGGACTCAGGCGGACAAGGAGAGCCGACGACCGGACGACCGGACGGGTGCATGGCCGCTTCCGCGGCAGAAAAGGTGTCAGGATGCATTCATCCGCGCACCGAAGCCGGCGGCGGAATCGGTGATGCACCGCCACCGGTCGAAGGCCAGGTGCCTGTTCCGCCGGGGGCGTGCCGGAGCGGGTGGGCAGGCGCGACGGGTCGGGCGCCGGGAGTCCGGCGCGGCGCTCTCAGCGGCCGCGCGGCTTCCGCGCCGCGATGTCGAGGCTGGTGATGAACTCGGAGGCGCAGCGACTCTCGGGGAGCGCCGCGAGGATGCGCCGGTAGAGCGGATCCTCCCAGTTGGTCATCGCCTTCACGTACTCGGGCTTCGAAGTCAACTCGATCTCGGCGAAGCCGGCGGCTTCGATCATCCCGCGGAACTCCTCCACGAGGATCGCCCCCGCCACGCAGCCGATGAGGGCCTCGACGTCCGCTCGGACCGACTCCGGCAGCGGCCGCAGAAGCGCCAGGTCCGAGACCGCCACGCGGCCTCCGGGCCTGAGCACCCGCGCGATCTCCCGCCAGACCTGCGACTTGTCCGGCGACAGGTTGATCACGCAGTTGGAGATCACGACGTCGACGCTCGCGTCGGCGACCGGAAGGTGCTCGATCTCGCCGAGGCGGAACTCGACGTTGTCCAGCCCGCTCCGGGCGCGGTACCCGGCGACGTTCCGCCGCGCCGTCGCGAGCATCTCAGCCGTCATGTCGACACCGATGACCCGCCCCGCCGCGCCGACCTTCGGGCCCGCGACGAAGCAGTCGAACCCCGCGCCGGCGCCGAGATCGAGGACCACCTCGCCGGGCCGGAGCGCCGCGATCGCGGTTGGATTTCCGCATGAGAGACCGAGGTTGGCGCCTTCCGGGAGGGCTGCGAGATCGTCGGCCGCGTACCCGATGGCGCTGACGAGCTCACCAGGGGAGAAGGCCGTCGGGCCGCAGCAGCCGCCTCCGCCGCAGCACCCTGAATCCGGCGCGCTCTCCGACTGCGCGGCAGACCAGGATCCGGCCTCCGCGATGCGCCCGTAGCCGGCGCGGACCTGCGAGCGGATCGCGTCGGCGTCGTCGGGTGGCACGGCGGGGGAGGAGCTTGAGCGAGGCGGGGTCGACGGAACCGGGCTGTGCGCATGGGTCATGGGAGGTTCTCCTTTGCAGGTGGCGCGATGCTGAGCGATCGCGGGCTCGCTGCGCGAGTGCGAAGCTCGGGGTGTTCGGGAAGCCGCTCGACGAACCGCCTGATCTCATCCCGGACGCGGCGGTAGTGAGGGAGCGCCTCGGCATCCGTGACGTCGCCGTCAGGGTGAGCCAGCGCCGCGAGTCGGGGTGGATCCTCGAAGGGCGCATGCAGGACGACGTGACGACCGGGCAGGGTGGGACAGGAGGCTTGCGCGGCGTCGCAGACGGTCACGACGACATCGAAGGGCCGACCCCCGAGCTCCTCGATGCCCTTGGAGCGCTGCGCGGAGATGTCGACGCCCGCCTCGCGCATGGCGAGCACGGCCAGCCGATCGAGCGATGACGGGCGGACTCCCGCCGAGAAGGGCTCGATCAGATCCGAGCCGAGCGCGCGCGCCCATCCTTCCGCCATCTGGCTTCGACAGGCATTCGCGGTGCAGAGGAAGAGCACGCGGAGCGGCGTCGGGGTCATCGCGCAGCGCTCCGGCGCCCCTCGGCGTCGTCACGAGGCTGAGCGGAGCGCTCTCCGGCGAGGTGATCCGCCGCCTTTGAGCCCGAGGCGTCTCCGCTGCGATGCGTCGCGGGTCGAGAGCGAGCATCGGCGCCGCCAGCGGAGGCATCCGCCCGGCCGCAGCAGGCGTTCTCCTCGGGCGAAGCGCAGCATGCCTCGATCGCATCCGCCAGCCCGCGCAGGACTCCGACCAGCTCACGGGAGCGGACGCGATAGAGGACGACGCGGCCTCGCCGGGTCGCGGCGAGAGCGCCGGCCCGGGCCATGAGGCTCAGATGGCGCGAGACGACGGAGAGATCGACCGAGCAGCACTCCGCAACCTCGCTCACCGAGCACGGGCGCCCGCACTTGCTCAGGCATGCGAAGAGCCTCGCCCGGGTGGGGTCGCCCAGCGCGCGAAAGAGGCGAGGATCAAGGAAAGCGTCGATCGGACCTCGGTATCGGCCGGCAAGGCGCGGCGTCGCCGGTCGATCCGGCGATGCGGCCTCCATCGTCTTGCCAGCGGCACATGGTTGCATGACGATGCAAATATAGCCGCTGCCTCGGCGCCGTCAAGGGGCGCGCCCGAGGAAAAAGGTGTCACGATCCAGTTACAGGGTGCATTCACCCGCACACCGAAGCTGGCGGCGGAATCGGCCATGCACCGCCGCCGGACGACCGCCAGGACGCCGGGGGCGTGCCGGAGCGGGTGGGCAAGGGCGGCGGGTCGGGCGCGGGGAGTCCGGCGCGGCGCTCTCAGTGGCCGCGCGGCTTTCGCGTCGCGCCATCGGGGCTGGTGATGAAGTCGGAGCCGAAGCGACCGTCGAGGAGCACGGCGAGGTTCCGTCGGCAGAGCGGATCTTCCCCTCTGGTCGTCGCCTTCGCGCGCTCGGGCTTCGAAGTCACCCCGATCTCGACGGATTCGGCGACCTGCACTTCGCCGCCGCCGGCGACGAACCTCATCCTGCCCCGCTCGACCGTCCGGATGCCGCCCATCCGCGCTCGCGGCCGAGATCCGCTCGCCAGCGCGCAGAAGCTCCTGGTCGGCGCCCCGGAGGACCGTCTCGTCCCAATCCGCCGCGGGCGGCATCCGGGCGTCGATACGATCGGCGCGATGTCCCTGAACGCCGACTTCTGTCCCTCCCTCGCTGCGCTCGGGGAGCACGCGGGGCGGCGGATCGGGCGCCATCTGCTCGCCGCGATGCGCAGCATGCTCGCCGGACCGGGGGTTCGCCACGGCCGCGGGTTCGCGGCGCTGGTCACCGGAGCGCCGCATCCCTTCGGCAACTTCGCGGTGCTGAGCGACGGGGACGACTCCGAAGCAGTGACCGCCGCGACGGACCTCCTGCTCGCGTGCAGCGCGCCCACGGCGCTGATCTTCGCGGCGGCCCCGGCGGGTCCGCATGTCGACGAGCGCCTTGGCCGGCTGGGGTTCCACTCGACGATGGCGATGCCGGCGATGGCGATCGAGATCGATTCGCTCGCCGCCACGCACCTCCCGCGCGGCTGCGCCTTCGAGCGCATCGATGACCGGGATGAGGCGTCGTGGGCGACGGCCTTCGTCGACGGATACGGGCTTCCGCAATCGCTGCGACGCAGCTTCGGCGGCGACGGGCGGAGCCCCGAGGGGACGCTCGAGGCGGGGGTCGATGCGGGCATGCGAGCCGGATCGGCCGACGCGGCGAGCACGACGCGACGATGGGTCGAGCGCTATGGGATCACGATGCGCGGCCGGGTGGTCTGCACGTCGCTCATCTGCGTCGATGATGGGCTTGCGGGGGTGTACTGCGTCGCGACGCTGCCGGAGGCGCGCCGCTGCGGCCTCGGCGGACATGCGACGGCGGAAGCCCTCCGCTGCGCTCGCGCGCTGGGCTGTCGCGTCGGCGTGCTCCAGTCCTCGCTCGAGGGTCGCAGCCTCTACGCACGGCTCGGGTTCGTGGAGCTGGGCGCGCTGCCGGTCTACCTGCGCATGCCTGCGGACGCGCCGACGCTTGCCGCGGCAGGAGGTGCGCTCCCGGACGCGGCGCCGGCGGACTGAATCCCTTGACGCTCGCGCCGATCGGGCGGACACTGACGGCTTCCGCGATGCAGGAGGTTCGCGGCGCTCCCGGCCGCGTGCATCGCGATCCATTCCCCGCCGGCGGCCAGGTCGAAGGCCCGGTCGGCTCGGACATCCAACGGAGTCTCCCATGATTCGAATCGCAGCGCTCCTCGCCACGTCGGCAGCCGGCATCGCCGTCGCCGGGCTTCCGTTCACCATCACGCCGCTGGTCCTCCAGAACGACGAGATCGAGCCCGGCGTCCTGGTGACGTCGATCGAGTCGCTCGACGTGAACAACGCCGGCGACTGGCTCCTCGAACTGGCGACCAACGCGCCGACCGCCTTCAACCGCCTGATCGTCCTCAACGGGGCGATCGAGTACCGCAAGGGATTCGGCTTCCCGGCCCCGGTGGGCGGGCTGATCTCGAGCTTCGACAGCGTCCGCATCAACAACAACGCCGAGATCGGCTGGAACCTCTTCTTCTCGGAGCTTCCCAGCAACGCCGACACCGGCGTCTTCTTCAACGATCTCCTGCTCATCCAGGAGGGCGATCTCTCGCAGCCGACCAGCGGCCTGACCGTCCCCTCGCCGTACATCGGGTTCTTCGAGACCCGGATGAATGACAACAACGAGATCTTCCTCGTCGGCACCGTCGACGATCCGATGATCGTCTCCGGCGTCGACCGCGTCCTCGCCTGGCTCGACTACGACGTCGTGACCAACACCCACGTCGAGACCATCCTCTGGAAGGAGAGCGACGTTCTCCCGGGACAGAGCGAGGCTGCCCTCGACTTCGGAACCGGCACCGAGAACGCGGCGATCAACAACGCCCGTCAGGCGTTCTTCAGCGTCTCGCTCTCGGGCCCGACGGCGACGAACGCGGCCCTCTACCGCGACGCCGAGCTGATCGTCCAGAAGGGCGACGAGTCGCCGATCGCGGGGCGCACCTACACCAACATCGGCACCAGCACGCGCGTGGACATGAACGCCTCGGGCGACTGGGTCTTCGTGTCGAACATCTCCGGCGACGCCGCCGACAACATCGTCATCGTGGACGGCGGCGGGATCGTCGCCCAGCGCGGGACGCAGGCCCCGGGGACCGATCCGGGGACGCTGATCAACAACTTCAACTCCGCGCCGGTCCGCATCGACGACTCCGGCAACGTCTTCTGGTACGCCAACCTCACCGGCGACGCTGCGACGAATCAGGCGCTCTACCGCAACGGAGACCTGATCGTCCGCAAGGGCGTCGCGGTGGACGGCCTGACCTTCACCTCGCTGGCGGGAAGCACCGCGACCGGCGGGATCACCAAGGGCTTCTCGATCAGTCAGGATGGCCGGTACATGCTCTTCCGCGGCATCCTCGACAACGGCCTTCGAGGCGCCTTCCTGGTGACCTTCGGCGATCCCCCGTGCGGGAACTCGCCCGACCTCGACGGCGACGGCGAGGTCAACGGCGCCGACCTCGGCCTGCTGCTCGGCGGATGGGGTCCCTGCGTCCCCGGGGCGCCCTGTCCGGCGGACCTCAACTGCGACGGCGAAGTCGATGGCGCCGATCTCGGGGCGCTGCTCGGCGCGTGGACGAACTGAGCTGAAAGGAACTCCCGTGGGCGTCGCTCGGCGCCCTGAACGATCCCTCGGATAGCGGGGCCTTCCGCAGTCGCCCGCAGCGGCGTCCGACGGCGTCGAAGTTCGCGCCCCGCGCACTCCGCGGAGCGCGGGCGTCTTGACCGCAGCGGTGCTCTGGGTCCGCAGCGGCGCTCTGGGCCCGCAGCGGTGCTTTCGGCCCCCGGGCCGCGTCGCTTCTTCGTGGTGAGTTCGCGCGTCGCGCGACCTCGCAGGGAAGCGACGGGGCGCTGGAGCGTTGATCGTCGGAGCGGCGCGATGCCCGCCCGTCCGCGGAGTGCGCGGACGGGCGGGTCGCTTGCGGGGAGCCTGCGGGGTCGACGACGGGGACCTGCTCCGAGGCCTTCAGAGACGGACCATCCCTCCCGGCGCTGCCGCGGGGTAGGATCGCCAAGCATGACTCACTTCTCTCCCGGTGCAGTTCGTTCCGCGGTCGCCGCGCTCCTTCTGCTGCCGTCCCTCGGCGCGCTCGCGCTGGCGAGCCCTGGCGCCGGAGCGACCGACTCCGTCGCGAGCGATCGGAACGATGGCGATGAGCGCCACGAGCTCGCTCCGCGCGTCGAGGAGACGAGGTACTACCGGGTCGTCCAGACGGTGGCGCTTCACGACGTGCCGGAGACCGCGGAGCTGGTCCGGCTCTGGACCGCCGTTCCGGTCGACGGCCCCTGGCAGCGCGTGCTCGACATGCGGGTCATCGAGGCGCCGGAGGGGTGGAGCCTGGTGCGGCAGCCCGCCTCCGGCGGCGCGATGATCTACTCGGAGTCGCCCGCTGCGGCGCGCTCGAGCGACCCGGTGAAGGTCGTCGTCGAGTACCTCGTGCAGCGCGAAGCGCCCGCCGTGGACATGCGGATGCCCACGGATCTCCACGTCGACCAGGAGCCGCTCCAGCGGGCGCTCTTCGGGGAGTTCCTTCGGACCGACGCCTCGCTGATGGAGGCGAGCGAACAGGTGAGGTCGATGGCGAGGGAAGCCTGCAAGGGGGCGAAGCACCCGCGCGAGAAGGTGCTGCGGCTGCTCGATGCGGTGGCGTCGAGCGTCGACCACTACTCGAAGGACGCGTCGAAGCCGCACTGCGGCCGCGGCGCAGCGAGCGACTGCCTCGAGCACGGCGGCGGCTGCTGCACCGACATCCACTCGCTCTTCATCGCGATGGCCCGGGCGGAGGGGATCCCTGCGCGGCTCCAGATGGGACACCGCCTGCGCGGCGATCGGGAGGGACAGACCTTCGACCCGAGCTATCGCTGCTGGGTCGAGTTCTGGCTCGATGGCTCCGGCTGGGTTCCGACGGACATCGTCGTCGCCGACAGCGGAAGCCCCGAGTGGCGCGCCGAGCAGTGGGGACGCGTCGACGCGAGGCGCGTCTGGCTCTGGGAGGGGCGCGGGTACGACCTCGTCCCCAAGCAGGCCGGCCCGCCGATCCAGACCATGCACTCGGGCTGGGCGGAGATCGATGGCGTGGCGGTCGATCCGCTCCCGAAGGAGGACGGAACGCCTTCGCGCCTTCGCCGAACCGTGCGCTTCGCCGACGTCACCGATGCGTTCACCGAGGGTCGCTGATCCCGTCTCGCGGCTTCGGGCTCGATCGCACCGGATCGAAACGCCCATCGAGCGCTCAGTAGGCGAACTGCATCTGGACGCGAACGACGATCTGGCCGTCGTCGCCGAGCGCATCGGTGCGCCACCCAGCCCCCCCGCCGGCGGAGCCGAAGAGGGGCGCAACCGCGTTCAGGCCGTACCCGACGTCGGCGCTGAGCTTGAGAGCGCGCGGTGCGATGTACCACGTCGCGCCGAGGGTGGCGATGCTCAGATCGTCGGCTCCGGTGTCGCCGTCCGCCCACTCGTAGCGGGCGAAGGCCTCGAGCGTCGGCAGCAGGTACCAGCCGACCTGGCCGTACGCGCCGATCTGGTCACGTGACGCGCCGGGCTCGTCGAGGTGGCGCCCGACGACCGCCGCGAAGAGCACGGCGCCGCCGAGGCCGACCTCGCCGTCGACGGTCCACGAGAGAGTCTCGACGCCCGCGGCGGCCGGTCCGGAGGCGGTGCGCTGCCAGAAGACCGCAGCGCCGATGAGCGACGCCGGCGCTTCGTCCGGCCGGCTCGTCATGTCGTTGAACTGGCTCCAGTCGCCGGCGCCGAATTTCACCTCGGCGCGACCCGCGAAGGCGTACTCAGTCCGCGTCTCGTTCCACGGCACGTTCACCCCGCCGGCGCGTTCGCTCCCGTCGCAGGCGAGTCCCGTGAGCCTGAACCTGTCGTTGGACCAGCCCACGAAAACGCCCTGCGAACGACCGATTCCGAAGGTGGCATCGATGAGCGACCGGTCCACGAGGAGCAGGCCAGAGCCGGAAGCGAGCGTCTCGCACATGAACGGCGCCTTGGCCTGGCCCGCCTGGACGAAGAACCCGCCGTCGAAGGTCTTCCGGATGTAGGCGTCGCGAAGCGTGAGCACCCCCGTGTCGCGGAGGACGTTCGCCTGCACGCGGTAGACCCAGCTCGGGTCGACGACATGACCGTCGAGCTGGATGTAGCTGCGCCTGATCTCGAAGCCGCTCTGCGTTCCGTCCTGCCCGCGCGGCGGATCCGACCGATGATTGAGGACCCACCTGATCTGCGTGTACCCTCTCAGCTTGAGGGAGAAGTTCCCATCGGCGCTCGCGAGGAAGAACCCCCTGTTCCATCCGGCAGTCAGCCCCGAGCCCTGGAGCGACGCTCGACCTCCCGCGTCCGCGAGCGCCTCGTCGGCGAGGTGCCTGATCGCCGCGGCGCGGGCGGCATCGAGGAGCTCCGCGCCGGGCGCTTCGACGAGGCGTCTGTACTCCGCGATCTCCGCTCGGAGCAGGTCGATCTCGGCGTGGACGCGATGGAGGTCGGCGCCGGTGGCATCGACCGCCGGCGCTGACCCGGCGAGCGCCGTCGCGGCGATCGCAGCGGAGAGGCGGAGGGAATCTGCTCGAGCAGGCGTGGCAAGCCTCAAGGAGCAAGACCGTCGCATGTTCAGGCGGCGCGGTACCTCCGTGCCGCCGCATCCGGGCTTGGCGAGCGTTACGCAGGGCGACTGTCGCATGGAAGGTGTGGAGGCGGATCGCCTGGACGAGGCCGGATCGGGTCGACCGATCGGAGCTCCTCGACCGGAGCGGGCCGCCGGGTCAGCCGGCCGCGATCAGAACATGAGCTGGAACTGGACGCGGACGACGATCTGGCCGTCGTCGCCCTCGGCGTCCGTCCGCCAGCCGGTCGCGCTGCTCGTGGCGCCGAAGAAGGGGGAGACCGCATTGATGCCGTACCCGATGTCGCCGCTGAGCTTCAGTTGCTGGCGCGCGATGTACCAGTTCGCTCCGGCCGTCACGAGGCTGAGATCGGCGCCTGAGGTGTCGCTGTCGGCCCATTCATAGCGACCGAAGAGCTCGACCGTCGGCGCGACGAAGATCCCGCCCTGGCCGTACGGGCCGAACTGATCGAAGTTGCCGTCGTCCGAGTCCAGGTGCCGTCCGACGACCGCCGCGAACAGGCTGGCTCCTCCGAGGTTGAGGGTGCCGTCGACCGTCCAGCCGAGCGTCTCGACGCCTGCGAACCTGGACCCGGTGTCGCCCCGCTGCCAGAGGACCGCGGCGCCGATCAGCCCGCTCTTCTCGTCGTCGGGAAAGCTGGTCATCCCGTTGAACTGATTCCAGTTCCCTCCGAACTTGGCTTCCGCCCGTCCGATGAAGGCGTACTCGGTCGTTGGAAAGTCCCACCCGTTGTTGGCGCCGCCTGCGGGCTGCGAGCCGTCGCAGTAGGTTCCGACGATCCGGAAGGTGTCGTTCGACCAGCCCACGAAGACGCCCTGCGTTCTCCCGATCCCGAAGGTCGCCTCGACGACGGAGCGGTCGACGAGAAGCAGTCCCGCGTCGGAGGCGAGCGTTTCGCGCATGAAGGGCGCCTTCGCCTGTCCCCCCTGAACGAAGAACCCGCCGTCGAAGTTCTTCCGGACGTAGGTGTCCTGAAGGAGGAAGACGCCGCCGGACCGCTGGAAGTTGCCCTGGACCCGGTAGACCCAGCTCGGATCGACGACGTGGCCGTCGAAGGTGATATAGGTGCGGCGATTCTCGAACCCGCTCTGACTGCCGTCCTGCCCCGATGGAGGATCGGAGCGGTGGCCATAGATCCAGCTGATCTGCGCGTACCCGCTGATCTTCAGGGAGAAGTTCCCATCCGGGCTCGCGAGGAAGAAGCCCTTGTTCCATCCTGCGGTGACTCCGGAGCCCTGGAGAGACGCTCGAGTGTCCGCATCGGCGATGACCTCGGCGACGAGCGACCGGATCTCCTGCGCTCTCGCCTCGTCGAGCCGCGCGTGCTCGGGGTCATCCACTGACCGCTTGAACTCCGCGATCTCGGCGCGGAGCGACCGGAGCGCATCGAGAAGCTCGAGGTCGGCGTTCCCGGCCGGCGAGGGGGTCGCCGTCGCAGGTGCCATTGCGCAGAGCGGCGCGGCGATGACGACGGGCAGGAGGCAACCCGGGAGCAGGCACGCTGGGGGCAGGTTCCTTCGCATCCTCGGCACTGTAATGGAATCTCCTCGGGATCGCAGGCCCGGTCGCAGCGGCGCTGGCGGTCATCCCCGGTCCGTCCAGCCGGCGTTCCCGTGAACCGCCGTGAGGCTCGCCGACCCGAATCGGCCGGACCGCTCCCGAGCGCCGCGGCGCTCGGCCGGAAGGGAGGCGGAGGCTCCTGCCGCGTCAGGAGCGGGTCCGGAGCGATCGTCCCGCCGAGTCGCCGCGGAGGCCGGTTCACCGGAGCGTCCGTCGGCGGACCGTCACAGTGGCGGAAGCAGGAGCGTCGCGGCCCCGGGTCCCACCGGGAGCCCCAGGACGAAGACCCAGAGGTAGAACAGGACGATCCACCCGGCGAGGAACGCGATCGAGTAGGGGAGCATGGTCGAGATCATGGTCCCGATGCCCAGGCGCCGGTCGTAGCGGCAGGCGAAGGCGTAGACGATGCCGAAGTAGCTCATCATCGGAGTGACGATGTTGGTCGAGGAGTCGCCGATCCGATACGCCGCCTGGATCACCTCGGGGGCGTAGCCGACGCGCATGAGCATCGGGACGAAGATCGGGGCCATCACGGCCCACTGCGCCGAGGCGCTGCCGAGCATGAGATTGATGAAGGCGCAGAGCAGGATGAAGGGAAGAAAGACCAGCGCGTTGTCGAGGCGCAGCGCGATGATCGCGTCCGACCCGACGACGGCGACGATCGAGCCGAGCCGGGTCTGATCGAAGAAGGCGACGAACTGCGCCGCGAAGAAGACCAGGACGATGTAGAGCCCCATCGAGCCGATCGTCGAGCTCATCGCGGTGATGACGTCGCGATCGTCCTTGATCGTCCCCACGGCTCGGCCGTAGACGATCCCGGGCACGATGAAGAAGACCAGGAGCAGGGCGACGATGCCGCGCGTGAAGGGAGAGTGGAGGAGGTCGCCGGTCTCGGGATTGCGGAGCACGCCATACCCCGGGAGAAGATCGAGCGCCGCGTTGATGCGACCCGCGGCGCCCTCCTGCCGCGGGAGCACGAGGACGACCGTCACCCGCCGGAGCGCTCCCGCCTCGGACGCGGCGCCGGCGAGCGCCGCGCCCTCGATGGCGGCGGCGGCGCGGCGTTCGGCGTCCCACTCCCGGGCCTCTGCGAGCGCTGTTCCTCTGGCGACCTCGAGCTCGACGCTCGGCCGCGGCCCGGCAATCCAGAGGAACCCGAGGCTGACCAGCAGCGCCGCGACCGCGGCCCTGCGAAGTCCTCGCCGCTCCTGAGCCGCGAGCGGATCCACGGTGATCGTCCGCTCGATCCCCTCCTCGGCGCGCGCTCCGTCGAAGCGGCCGAGGCGGGGCTCGACCACCAGCGCCGTCACGGCGGTGCCGACGATCGTGATGAAGAACGTGCTCACGACCATGAAGTACCAGTTGACCGCTGCGTGGACCTCGTAGGTGGGGTCGTAGAGCCGCGCCGCCTCCTCGGTGATTCCGGCCAGCAGCGGATCGATCGTGCCGAGCAGGAGGTTGGCGCTGTAGCCCCCCGAGACCCCCGCGAAGGTCGCTGCGAGCCCGGCGAGGGGATGGCGGCCGAGGGCGTGGAAGATCGCGGCCCCCATCGGCACGAGCACGACGTAGCCCATCTCGCTGGCGGTGTTGGAGAGGACGCCGGCGAGGACGAGCGACGCGGTGACCATCGTCCTCGGCGCGCCGAGGACGACCAGGCGCACTGCGGCGGAGAGGAGACCGCTGCGCTCCGCGACCCCGACGCCGAGCAGCGCGACGAGGACGGTTCCCAGCGGCGCGAAGCCGACGAAGTTGCGCACGAGGTTCTCGACGATCCAGCGCGCACCCTCGCCGTTCATCAGCGATCGCGCCGCGATGATGCCGTCCTCGGAGCGCCCCGGCGCGCCGGGAGGTCGGGGGTCCTCCACCGCGACGCCCAGCGCCGCCGCGGCGGCGCCGAGCACGATCGTCCCGAGGGCGAAGAGCGCAAAGAGCGTGACCGGATGCGGAAGCAGGTTCCCCAGCCGCTCGACGATGCCGAGGAGCCGCGCCCCCAAAGCGGCGCGGGAGGCGGCGCCGGACGCGGCGGGGGGTGCGGATCCGGCTGCATCGCGCGGCGCGGCGCCCTCGCCGCGCTCGCTTTCCGCAGCGGAGGAGGCGGAATCGGGCGGCGCGGAGGGGCGGCTCGGCACGGCGCCGGAGGAAGCGTCGCGACGGGGCGTCCGGGGCATGGCTCGACGCTACGCGCTTCACCCCCCGCAAGCGCAACCGAAGCGCCGCCCGACCGCGATGCTCCATCGGCGCTCGCGCCGACTTGGCGCCGGGTCAGCGCCTCCGAAGCGCGCGGCTGACCGCGCGGCGGTCTGCTCTTGCGGCCGGACATTTCGCCGGCCACGCAACGCGAGCGCCGCCGGGCCTCCCCGACAGGGGGACCGCCGGCGCATCGACACAGGAGCCACTCACCGATGACCACGACCACGCACGCACGGCTGCGCACCCTTCCGACTCCGGACCGCCCGGCACTCCGCCATCGCGCGGCGACCTCCGCCATCGCGGGAGCGCTGCTCGTCGCGGGAGGCGCCTTCGCCGGCCCCGAGACCCACCGCCTGACGATCCTGCACAACAACGACGGCGAGTCGCGCCTGATCAACGCCGGCGGCGGTCTCGCCGACTTCGGCGGCATCGCCCGCTTCGCGACCGTCGTGAACCAGCTCCGCGCCCAGGGCGAGGCCGAGGGGGGCGTGATGATGCTCTCCTCGGGAGACAACTTCCTCGCCGGTCCGGAGTGGAACGCCAGCCTCGCCAACGGCGTGCCCTACTTCGACGCCATCGGAATGCAGCTCATCGGCTACGACGCCATCTGTCTCGGGAACCACGACTTCGACTTCGGGCCGCCGATCCTCGCCAACTTCGTCGAGAGCTTCACGGACGGCGTTCCGCTTCTCTCCTCGAACCTCGACTTCTCCGGCGAGCCGGTCCTCCAGACGCTCTTCGACGCCGGTCGCATCGCCCGCAGCGTCGTCGTCGTGGTCGACGGCCGCGAGGTCGGCGTCGTCGGCGCGACGACGCCGGACCTGCCCTTCATCTCCTCGCCCGGGAACGTCGTGGTCGATCCGGCGGTGCTCGAGCGCATCCAGGAGGAGGTCGAAGCGCTCCAGTCCAAGGGAGTCCAGCGGATCATCGTGATCACGCATTTGCAGGGGATCTCGGTCGAGCTCGCGCTGGTCGGCCAGCTTCGCGGCGTCGATGTCCTGATCGCCGGCGGAGGCTCCGAGCTGCTCTGGAATCCCGGGACGCTCCTGGTCCCCGGTGACGACATCGACGCGAACATGGACGGCGTGCCCGACCTCGCCATCGGACCCTATCCGCTGCTGATCCCGGATGCGGATGGCCGCATCGTTCCCGTCGTGACCACGCGCGGCGACTACCGCTACGTCGGGCGGCTGATCGTCGACTTCGACTCCGCGGGCGAGATCGTCGGCATCGACGCCGGCAGCGGCATCGTGCGCGTCGCGGGCGGCGCCCAGCCCGATGCCGTCCTCCCCGACCCGGTCGTCCAGGCGCTCGTCGTCGATCCGGTCGCCGCGGCGCTCGCGGAGCTGGCGGCCAACATCATCGCGACCTCCGAGGTGCCGCTGGACGGGACCAACACCGCGATCCGCTCGCGCGAGACGAACCTCGGAAATCTCTGCGCCGACAGCATGCTCTGGCAGGCCCGCGAGCTGGCGCCCGAGTTCGGTCTTCCCATCCCGGCCATCGCGCTCCAGAACGGCGGCGGGATCCGCAACAACAACGTCATCCCCGCCGGGGAGATCTCCGAGCTGACGACCTTCTCGATCCTGCCGTTCGCCAACTTCGTCGCGATCCTGCCCTCGGTCCCGGCCGCGACGATCAAGGACGTCCTCGAGAACGCCGTGAGCCGCATCGCTCCGCCTCCGGGATTCCCCTCCGGCGGCAACGGGCGCTTCGCCCAGGTGGCCGGGCTGAGCTTCGAGTACGTCGTCGACATCCCGCCGGGATCGCGCGTCCGCAACGCCTTCCTCGACGACGGCCCCCCGCTGGTGCTCGACGGCGTCGTGCCCGCCGATGCGCCCGCGATCGCGGTGGCGACGATCAACTTCCTCGCCAACGGCGGCGACGAGTATCCCCTCGCCGGCCTGCCCTTCACCGCGCTGGGGGTCTCGTACCAGCAGGCCCTCGCGAACTACCTCGCCGGCCCCCTGGCGGGGGAGGTGCTCGCGGCGCAGTACCCCGAGGAGGGTGAGGGACGCATCGTCCGCATCGAGGTCGGCGCCGACCTCGACGGCAACGGCACCGTCGACGCCGCCGACCTGGCGATCCTGATCGGCCAGTGGGGCGGCCCCGGCAGCGCCGACCTCAATGGCGACGGGGCGGTGAACGCCGTCGATCTCGGCATCCTGCTCGCGAAGTTCTCCGGCTGAGCGCCGACTGTTTGACTCTCTGCGACCGCCCCGGGCGCGCGGCGCCCGGGGCGGTCGCGTTCATCGAGACCGTCGACTGCGCGGGAGGGGCCGTCGCGTCACGCACTCCAGCGTCGCTCGGCGGCGGCGCACGCTTCGCCTCCGGGGAGTGCTCAGGAGGAGCAGCGACAACCGCGGGCGCCGACTGCTGCGCCGCGCGCGGTCGAGGCCCGAAGTCGCCCCACGTCGCCCTACGTCGCCCCACGTCGCCCGAGCTCGAGCGCTGTGAGCAGCGCGCCGGAGAGCCTCGTCCTCCCGCCGGGCCGTTCGGGCCGCCTGCCAGCACTCCACCGCCCCGTCCGCTCGCCGCGCCGGACTTCCGCGGCTCATCCAGTTGCGCTCTCAGGAGTCGCGCTCTCAGGAGTCGCGCGCGCGTCGCCCGAGAGCGGTCAGCACCGCCTCGACGACCGTCCGTGCCTGCTCCTTCTCTTCCAGGCCACCCAGCACGATGGGCTGGCGGTCGGCGCGGCCGTAGGGGAGTTGATGCGGCTGCCAGTGCGATGCGTCCATGACCACGGGCAGGATCGATCGGCCCTCGACCCCCCGATTGCCCCGCCGTTCGATCTCCCGCTCGCCTTCTCGACAGAGAGAGATCGCCCGGGCCACTTCCTCGCCGGTGTACCACCCCGAGTCCCAACTCGCGGAGACCAGGACCAGGAAGAGCCGCGTGCGGGCCATCGCTTCCTGGGTTCGACGGGGCCAGTCCGCGCCGGGCGGCAGGGAGGCCCGGTCGAGAAAGGCATCGACGCGATGCATGATCAGCGCTTCCCAGAGCCGTCGGGCGATGGCCCGATCGGCTCCGGCATGGATCACGAAGAGGTCCCAGTCCTTCTCCTCCGGTCCCACCTTGGGGATCGCGTCGGCTGCTGCATCGAGCACCTCGCCGGGGGTGACTGCCGAGAGCGGGCGCGTTCCGGCAGGCCCCAGTCCGACCGAGACGCGCTCCGCACCCGGCTCGGCCCGCAACGCCTTGAGCCAGCGCGAGACCCGTTCGAGCAGGCCGAGACGCTCGGCGAGATGCCAGGTGGCGAGGATTGCCGGGGGGATGCTCAGCAGGACCGTTGCCACCGCCGCAGCATCGCGTGTACCGGCGGTGGAAAGCCCTCTTTCCTCGCACTCGACGGTGAGCGCGGCGGAAGTCGCAGCGGCGAACGGCTTGGCTCCGACGTCAACAGGAATCACCAGGTTCATGGCGGGATGACCTCCGATCGAAGTCAGTCGGAACGTCTTCGTCGGCGTAGCCCGGGCTCCTCCGGCCCGTCGCTGCCCGGCCCGGAGCCGGTCGCCTCCAGCGCCTTCAGCATGGCCGCGACCTGCTCCGCCTCGCCAGCCCGTCCCAACCGCCGCCACGCCTCCAGCGCAAGCCCGAGGACCTCCCGAGCCCCGGCACCCTCGCCCGTGGCGGCCAGCACCTGACCGTAGACCGAGCCGACGACCGCGATGGCACCTACCGGGCCAATGCGACGCAGAAGAGGGAATGCCCGATCGAGGCGGCCCTTGGCCGCGACGAGGTCGCCTCTGGCCAGGTCGATCTGCGCGAGATCCCAGAGCGAGTTGGCGAGCCCGTCCGCGTCGCCCAGTCGTTCGAAGACGGCGAGCCTCTCGGTGTGAAGGCGCAAGGCCTCGTCGACCTCGCCCTTGGAAGCGCGAATGTGGGCGATGTCACCGAGTGTGACCGCCCGCTCGCAGGCGTCGCCGAGACGTTCGAAGACCGCGAGCCGCTCGGTGTGGAGGCGCAAGGCCTCGTCGACCTCGCCGTTCAAGGCGAGGATGCGGGCGATGTCACCGAGGGTCACCGCCCGCGAGCGGGCGTCGCCGAGGCGTTCGTAGACGGCCAGCTCCTCCTCGTGAAGGCGCAAGGCCTTGTCGAACTCGCCCTTCATGGCGCGAACGCGGGCGATGTGACCGAGGGTCACCGCCCGCGAGCGGAGGTCGCCGAGACGTTCGAAGACCTCGAGCACATCGAGCTGATGGCGCAGGGCCTCGTCGACTTCGCCCCCGTAGGCGCGGATGCGGGCGATGTCACCGAGGGCAAACGCCCATTCGCGGGCGTCGCCCAGTCGTTCGACGATCCCGAGCCTCTCGGTGTGAAGGCGCAAGGCCTCGTCGACCTCGCCCTTGGAGACGCGGATGCGGGCGATGTCACCGAGGGTCACCGCCTGCTCGCGGGCTTCGCCTAGACGCTCGAAGACCGCGAGCCTCTCGGTGTGAAGGCGCAAGGCCTCGTCGACCTCGCCCGTGTCGACGCGGATGCGGGCGATGTCACCGAGGGTCACCGCCCGCGAGCGGGCGTCGTTGATCTGCAAGAAGATGGCCTCGGCACGGGCAAGTCGATCAAGCGCTTCCTCTGGTTCGCCGCGCTGGGCCAGCGCCCGCCCTTCGAGCAGCAGCAAGCTGGCCTCGGTGTGGTGGTCGCCGGCTTCCAGTCGCTCTCGGGCCGCCGCGAGGATGTCGTCGAGCGGCTCCGGCGAGCGTCGGGCGAGAGCAGCCGCCTGCATCAGGATCCAACTTGTGCAGGGATGGTTGTGTTCGACCAGGAGGCGGCAGGCCCCGATGGCCAGCGGGCCGGTTCGGCGGGGATCATCGAGCCCGTCGAGCAAGGGAATGGCAACCTCCGTGGTGCGGACGAGGAGGTCCACGTCCTTGCGCTCGGCGGCGAGAAGGAAGGCCTGCACAGCCACGATCGGATCGCGCCCCAGATCGTGCGTTCGAAGGAGGTCCAAGGCCTCGGGGAGGAGCGCCTGGCGCTCCTCCGGCAAGCGTGGAGACAGGTGCGCGGCGACCAGGCTGTTCAGGGCCAGAAGGTCCCGAGCACGAGGCTCGAGGACTCCCAGGTCGGACAGCCAGCGCAGCGAGGGGCGGGGATCATCGACCCCGAGGACGCGGGCGAGGCCGATGATCACCTCCTCCGGGACCGGGAGGTCGAACAACTGGCTGACCTGAAGCAGGTAACTCGCAGCCGGTCGCCGGGAGGCCTGCTCGACGAGCGCCTCGATGGCGATGTTCTTGAGGGCCTCGATGACCTGCTCGTCGATACCGTCGCCCGCGTTCGCCGGGCCTGCCTTGTCGAGGGCAGCGCAGGTCGCCTCGAAGGCGCCCTTGTCCGCTGCGGCAAGTCGAAGGAGGATCTCGGTCAGTCCGGGGTTGCCATGCCCGAGGCGCTCCGCTCGCCTGTGATCGAGGAGCACCACCTCGCGGGGGGCTCGAAGGCGTGCCCGTTCGTGGGGTTCCATCTGCGGGACCTCGATCACCTCCAGCGAGTCCTGAAGGGGGTTGTCGCGGTTGTCGACGGCCACGAACTTCGTGCGGCTGGTCACGATGAGGCGAGACTGCGTTCCGGGATTGGCGCGGAACTCCTCGAGGATCGCCTGCACCACGGGATTGGCCTCGCGGGTGGGGACGATGGCGGTGCCGATGTCCTCGAGGTTCTGCTCGAAGTCGTCGAGGATGAGGAGGAATCGCTTTCGCGGGTCGGCAAGCCAGTCCTTGAGGGCGGCCCGGAGGCTGGCGACGTCGGCGTCGCGGTCGGCCAGTTGGTGCTGCCGCTCGCCACCCTCCGTCGAGGGCTCGCCGATCTCCCTGGCGATCTGCGAGCGGACGTGCAGCGCCTCCAGTTTCCCCCAGATCATGACGGGCTTGAACTCGCCGCGCAGCCGATCTGCGAGTCGGACCGCCAGCGACGACTTGCCCTGCTGGCCGATGCCGGTGATCACGATGCCGCGCCGCTTTCCATCCCGCAAGGCCCGAAGGGCCCTTTGCATCACAAGGCGGCGCCCGACGAAGGCCGCCTCGTTACAGACGGGGCGCGGCCTCCCGACCACGTCCCTGCTGTAGATCTCGTTCCGGAGGGGGTTCACCGGACGCATGGCGCCATCGGCTGGTGCCAGCGGTCCGGCGGTCGAACTGCCCAGGCAGAGTCGCGCGAGGTGCCAGTGCGGGGCAGCGGTGCGGAGAAGTTCCCTCTGGGCGAGAGCGAAGGCCTTGTCGAGCGGGAACCCGCGGGCCAGATGGTGGTAGAGCCAGGCCGCAAAGGCGGTGGCGTCCTGATCGAAAACTCGCCCGCCCCACGCCACGACGGCTGGGGCACCAGCATCGATCAGACGATCGGCGAGGGAAGCCGCCACGTCCCCGACCCCGGTCTCGCAGGCTGAAACGAAGATGAGCGGGATTGCAGGGAGGTGGGGGCGAAGCCGATCGACCAGTCGGTCTCCATCGACCTCATCCAGTTCTCCGGATTCCGTTTCCAGGGCCAGGATCGGGGGCGATCCGGCGGTACCGTGGCAGGAGAGATGGAGCACGTCGAGCCGGCGGTCCTGCTGCGGCGCTTCGGGCTGCTGCTGGAGCACATCGAGACGCCGGACCAGTTCATCAAGGGTGCCCGTGTCCTCCCCGAAGAGGTCGAGTTCCGTCGCCGGCAGGCTCGCCGGGTCTGCGATCCCCGTCGCGGCAGCGGGCTCCCGCACCGCCCGGAGGATGGCGGCTTCTTCATCCTCGAAGAGGAGCGGCGAGTGTCCCTCCGGCGCCGCGGCCATGAAGAGCAGACCGAGGCGGTAGGGCCGAAGCGTGTGGCCCTCGCCCGGGTCACGGCGCCGCCGAACGACCCCCGCGCCGCGAGCGACCAGGTGGCCCTCATCGTCCGCCATGACCTCCCACGGCACCTTCCACGTCGGCGAGTCCTTGGGGGCCCGGATGACAAGGCGATCGGTCGGCGGCGTGGAGAGCCACCGGCCGGGCCCGTCCAGCCAGCGGAAGAGTCGGCGGCCGAGGTCGAGGAGATTCGCCGGGGTCGGATCTTGGGGGATGCGGATCCCCTCGAGCGTGGCGAGGTCGTCGGCGCTGAGCGGTCGCGATGCGCCGCCGCACGTGACGTGGGAGTCGGTGAAGGTGAGATCCATCGCCGGAAGGTGGCTGGTGCGCGTGCCGGGCAAGCGGTCCCGCAGGCCGCTCGCCGGGAGAGTAGCCCGCCAGCAACCCCGTGTCTTCCGCTGCGGCCGACTGGCGCGGCGCTGCGCGGCGTCGAAGCCCGCGACGTTCGGATCGCTGGCTGTCTCCGTCAACCTCTGTCACTCCCGGTCACCCTCGGTCGATCTCGCGACGAAACCGGGGGCGATGCTCGGCTGCGGCGCCAGCTCAGAGGCCGGCCGGTTCGCGGGAGCGATCGCCGGAGAGCTCGCGGCGTCCTCCGCCGAGCGCCTTCGCCTCGGCGATCGCGTCGAGGACCTGCTGCTGGGTGTAGGCGTCGCTCTTGAAGACCTCGGTCCCGTCGGCGGCGTAGACGACCAGCAGCGGGATGGTGATGCGCCCGGCGGCGCGGAGCATGTCGTTCCCGAGCGGGTTGTTTCCGGTGATGTCCACCTTGATCGGGACGACGCCAAGCTCCGGACGAAGCTGCGAGGAGACTGCCTTGGGGTAGAGCACTCCGGTCTCGAGCGCCTTGCAGTTGAGGCACCACTCGGCGGTGAAGTCCATCACGACGACGTTGCCCGCCTCGCGCGCTGCGGCGAAGCGATCCGGCGTGTAGTAGACCCAGTCGATCGGTCCCTTGGCGGTCTGGCTGAGCCCGATGAACGCGGAGAGCGCCGCCATCGCGAGGCCGAGTCCGCCGAAGACCGCGCGGTTGCGCAGCGACGGGGAGATCTGGAACGTGCGGATGAGAAGCCACGCTCCCGAGGCGAACCCGAAGCCCGCGACGACCCACCAGTACGCCCGGCTCGGCGGCGACGGGGGATCGACGAGGATGCCGCTCAGCCCGGCGCCGACGAAGTACGCTGCCGCCGCGAGCAGCAGTCCCGCCATCACCTGCTTGATCAGGTCGCTCGCGGGACCGGTCTTCGGCATGCGCCGCACCAGCCCCGGGAACGCCGTGAGCACGAGGTAGGGCAGCGCCATGCCGGCGCCGATGGCCGTGAAGACGGCGAGCGTCGTCGAGCCCGGCTGCGTCGCCGCCCACGCAGCGGCCGAGCCCATCAGCGGCGCCGTGCAGGGCGTCGAGAGCACCGCCGTCATGATGCCGAAGCCGAACGAACCGACGAGGGTGTCGTGGCCCGGATTGACGCGGTAGATGAACTGCGGAAGCCGGAACTCGAAGAGCCCCATCAGCCCGAGCGCCAGCAGCCCGATCACCGCGCCGACGCCGATGGTGAACAGGGGGATCTGAAAGAGCTGATTGATGCTCTTGAACTGCGTGACGCTCGCGATCGCCACGCCGAGCCCGATCCAGAAGGCGATCACTCCCAACGTCATCGCCACGCCGAGGGCGATGCGCCGCGCGGGGTTCCCCGCGGCGGCGTTGAGGCCCATGATCTTGATCGGGATCACCGGGAGCACGCAGGGGGTGAAGTTGAGCAGCATTCCGCCCGCGGCCGCGACGAGCAGCAGCAGTAGGAAGCCGGCCTGCGAGGCCCCGTCGAGCGCGAAGCGCAGCCCGAAGACATCGAACGCGACCAGCGAGGGCGCGCTGCGCCCGGCGCGGATGTCGGCGAAGACCCCCGGCACGAACGCTGCGAAGTCCGCGGGCACGGCGCCGGTGTCGCCGAGGTCGGCCAGCGCGACGACCTCGATGCTCACGGGGACCTCGATCGTCACCGGTCGCAGGCACTGCGAGTAGTCGCACGCCTGGAAGCTCACCGTGAGGCGAAGGGTCGTGGGCCCGAGGGGCGCGTCGGCCTCGATCGTCACCGGCAGGAACGCGACCGCCCGGCCCTCGAAGACCGCGTAGTCGGCGGCGCCGTCGCCGAGATTCGCCTCGATCGCGTGGACCTCCGGCCACTGGATGAACCCCGGGTGCGCGGCGACGCCGGACGGCGGGCTCCCGGCCACCTCGACGGCGGTGTAGGCCGCGGTGCTGAAGCGCGCGAAACGGCGCATGTCGCCGACGAAGGGTCGATCATCCGTCCAGATGTGCCAGCCGTCGGCGATGTCGAAGATGACCGCGACCGGGAGATCGCCGCCTGCGGCGACGCGCGGCGCGGCGGGCCGCGCGATCACCTCCACGACGTCCGTGCTCGCGCCGGTCGAGGGCTGGATTCGACGTCCTGCGGGGTCGCCGATCCCCCCGCCGAGCCCCGGCACGGAGAACCCGGGGAGTCCACCGCCGGGGCGTCCGCCCTCGCCGGCCTGCTGCGCCGTCGCGGGGCTGATGACGAGGCCCGCACAGAGGACGACGAGGGCAACGAGGGCTCGCCGCACGATGGCGACGCGGCTCGCGGTCCGCGCGACCTCCGCGGTGGCCTGCGGCGGCGCAAGATCGCCGTGGCGGCGGGAGGGGGAGGTGAAGGGGAGCATGGATCGGAGAACTCGGGGGCGCAGGCGAGGATGGGGGGGCGGGCCGCCAGGCCCTCGGCGAGAGACGATCGGATGGAGGATCGGGTTCAGAGGGGCCTCAGTCGGATGCGCCGAGTGCGACGCTGGTTTCGTCAAGAGGGGCTTCGTGAGGGGGTTTCGTGAAGAGGTCTCGTCAAGGGGTCTCTTGAAGCGGACTCTCGGAGCCTCCTCGAGGCGGCTGCTCGAGGCGGCTGCTCGAGGCGGCTGCTCGAGGCGGCTGCTCGAGGCGGCTGCTCGAGGCGGCTCTCAGACAGGGCCGCCTGAGAGCGATCCTCATGGACGACCGAGCGAAGGACGGCGAGGGCGGGTGGCCGGTTCGTCGCCCGGCGGCCTCCGTCGCGCCGACGGCCATCCTTGGCAAGGTCGGTGCGTCCAGTCGATTGCGCACTCGGGATCCGCCGCAGCGCCGCGACGACGGGCCGCCGCGCGACGTCCGCTCTCATGGGGAGTGTGCCTGGCCGCGCCGCTGCCGGAGGACTCCCAAGGTCACCACGCCGATCACGATGGCCGCCACCACGGTTCCCGCGAGAATGACCAGGGCGAACGTGCCTCCGCCCGCGCCGGTGGCGATCAAGCCCGGCTCGACCGGGGCGACGGGGCGCCATCCTCTGAAGAGGTCGGGAAAGAGGGCTGGCGACTCAAGCGGCTCGGGAGGCGGTGGCGAGCTCGGCTCCGCAGTCATCCGGTAGCCGCCGCCGCCGATCACGGGCGGCGGATCGATCGCCAGGAGCACGGCGCGCTCAACGGTCGCCGCGGGCAGCGCGTCGCCGTCACCGAAGGCCTGGAGCGTGAGGACGAAGACCACCTCGACGTTCCCCGCCTTGGCATCCGGCGCGATCTCGACGGGGACGAAGCCGATCACGCGGCCGGAGAGCCCGCCGTGCTCGTTGCGCGCGGTCTCGACGTCGGGCCACTGCACCGCATCGCGCCGGACCATCGCCCGCGGGTCGCCGTTGCGGACCGTGGCGAGGAGGGGCAGCGACGGCGCCTCGTCGGAACCGCTCCGCGGCCGCGGGGCCGCAGTGGACCAGCCCGGGCTGTGGTCGAGAACGACCGCGACCGGGATCACCTCGCCGGGCCGAACCAGCGTGCGTCCCGGGAACACGTGCACGGTCACGACTGCGGATGAATCGGCGGGCCGCCCCTCGTCCGCCGCCAGCGGCGCCGCCGCAGCGCGGAGCGAGCAGGTCGGAGCGACCGCCCCGGCGATGACCGCGACAACGACCCCGACGATGGCGCCGTCAGCGACCGCGCCCCAGCTTCTGGCGAAGCCCCTCGAGAAGCTCCTGCAAGAGCCCCTGGAGAAGCCCCCGTCGAGAGCCCTCGCGGAGGCCGGGAGCGCGGGCATGGCCGATCGAGCGTCGCTCCGAACCTGCTCCGGCGCCGAGGCCGCGGACCTCCGCTGGTGATGGCGAGTGAACCCGAAGCTCGGAGTGCGGACCATCGGAGCGAGTGTAGAGAGACCGGGGCACCCGGCGCGACGCGCGGGGCGACAGGCCCGACGGCGATCGACTCCCGCAGCACTTGAGGACGCGGCCTCGCTGGCCGATGGGGTTCAAGACCGCTTCGGCGGCACTCGGAGCGCGGCCTTCCGCGGTGCGCGGCCGTCCTCGGAGCGCGGCCTTCCTCGGAGCGCGGCCTTCCAGGCCGCATCGGGCCGCATCGGGCCGCATCCGGCCGCATCCGGCCGCATCCGGCCGCATCTGGCCACAATTGGGGGCGGAGTGCGTCGCGCTCGCGTCGACCTCCGCGCCGGACTCGGGCCGCGCGCGACCTGCGGCGGTGCCGACGGTCGTCCGGAGCGAGTCCGGGGAAGCAGGAGCGGCCCGGAGGGCGGCGCATCGGTTACCGCGGAGTTGGGACCGCGGAATTGGGACCGCGGAACTGGGACCGCGGAACTGGGACCGCGGAACTGGGACCGCGGAACTGGGACCGCGGAA
>CALMPF010000024.1 GCA_937871505.1 uncultured Planctomycetia bacterium
CTTCGGCGGCTCGGGTTCGGGCACGGTCAACCTCAGCTACTGAGGGTGACACGACAGGGCCAGCGGCTTCAGACCTGACTCGGAGCTGGAGGTTCCGCGGGCGGAAAGCCCGCCCGCCTCCCCCGGTCCCGCGTCAGGAGTCTTCCTTCCAGCCCCCCGGACGCGAGCCCGGGGGGCTTTCGCTGCGCCAGCCCCGTCGGAACCGGGCTGCCGCTCCCCGCCCGGTCTTCCCGATTGCCCTTGCAAATCCACTGGGTTCCTCTACCTTGGGACGCGGGTGGGGGTGGGACTGTCCCTCCCCCAAGGCGTGCGACGAGTCATTGCAGCAGCGAAGTTTCGGCTTCGGGCGGCAGAGATGGTCGTGCGCCGAGAAACGTCTGGAAAGGAGATCCCCTGTGAAGCCTTCCGTCAACTGTCTCTTCATCTCTTGTACCGCGTTCGCGGCGTTCGCGCTGGCGCTGCCTGCCCACGCCGACGACGTGATCCCCGGCTGCCCCTCGTGCAAGGGCGACCTCAACGGCGACGGCCAGGTCGACGGCGCCGATCTCGGCATCCTGCTCGGGAACTGGGGCACCAACGACCTCTGCTCCGACCTCGACGGCAGCGGGAATGTCGACGGTGCCGACCTCGGCATCCTGCTCGGCTTCTGGGGCAAGGTCTGCCCCTTCACCGGCGTCTGTTCCGAGGCGGACCACGACTGCTGCACGACCGGCGGCCCCGGCTGCACCGATCAGGCGTGCTGCGTCCTCGTCTGCAAGAGCGATCCCTTCTGCTGCGAGGTGGCGTGGGACACGCTCTGCGTGCAGGGCGCCGAGATCCTCTGCGGCATCGACTGCGGCGGCGGCGTCTGCCCGCCCTCGGATCACGACTGCCTCACGACCGGCGGCCCCGGCTGCACGGACATCGCCTGCTGCGAGCAGGTCTGCGCGGTCGATCCCTTCTGCTGCGACGTCGCGTGGGACGGCCTCTGCGTCAATCAGGCCAACCAGATCTGCTACGGCGGCGGCGTCTGCCCGCCCTCGGATCACGACTGCTTCACGACCGGCGGCCCCGGCTGCACCGACCTCGACTGCTGCGAGACGGTCTGCGCGTTCGACTCGTTCTGCTGCCAGGTGGCGTGGGACGGCCTCTGCGTCAACGGCGCCTTCCAGGCCTGCGGCCAGCCCGAGTGCCCCTTCGAGTGCTCGGCCGGCGCGACGCCTGAGGGCGAGCCCTGCGGCGCCGACACCAACGGCGGCTGCAACAGCATCCCGCCGATCTTCGGTTCGATCTCCTGCGGCGAGACGATCTGCGGCAACGCGTGGGCCCTCGGCGGCACCCGCGACACCGACTGGTACCAGATCACGCTGAACCGGCCGACCGAGGTCACCTTCTCGATCAGCAACAACCTGCCGATGGTCATCGGCATCGTCGACACCGGCGGCGTGGCCAACTGCGCCCTCGCGACGGCGCTCTTCCCCTTCGCGGTCTCTCCGTTCTGCGGCTCGGCGGAGTTCACGACGTGCCTCAACCCGGGCACCTACTGGTTCTTCGCCGGTCCGAACGGCTTCGACGGCTTCCCGTGCGACGGCGGTGCGAACGAGTACGAGATCACGCTCACCTGCGTGAACCTCGGCGTTCCCTGCCCGAGCGTCTGCGAGTCGGCCGACCATGACTGCCTCACGACCGGCGGTCCGGGCTGCACCGACATCGCCTGCTGCGAGGACATCTGCTCGATCGATCCGTTCTGCTGTCAGGTGGCGTGGGACGGCCTCTGCGTCAGCCAGGCGAACCAGTTCTGCTACGGCGGCGGCATCTGCCCGCCGTCGGATCACGACTGCTTCACCACCGGCGGCCCCGGCTGCACCGATGTCGACTGCTGCGAGACGGTCTGCGCGTTCGATTCGTTCTGCTGCCAGGTGGCGTGGGACGGCCTCTGCGTCAACGGCGCCTTCCAGGCCTGCGGCCAGCCCGAGTGCCCCTTCGAGTGCTCGGCCGGCGCGACGCCTGAGGGCGAGCCCTGCGGCGCCGACACCAACGGCGGCTGCAACAGCATCCCGCCGATCTTCGGTTCGATCTCCTGCGGCGAGACGATCTGCGGCAACGCGTGGGCCCTCGGCGGCACCCGCGACACCGACTGGTACCAGATCACGCTGAACCGGCCGACCGAGGTCACCTTCTCGATCAGCAACAACCTGCCGATGGTCATCGGCATCGTCGACACCGGCGGCGTGGCCAACTGCGCCCTCGCGACGGCGCTCTTCCCCTTCGCGGTCTCTCCGTTCTGCGGCTCGGCGGAGTTCACGACGTGCCTCAACCCGGGCACCTACTGGTTCTTCGCCGGTCCGAACGGCTTCGACGGCTTCCCGTGCGACGGCGGGGCGAACGAGTACGAGATCACGCTCACCTGCGTGAACCTCGGCGCTCCCTGCGCGAGCGTCTGCGAGTTGGCCGACCATGACTGCTTCACGACCGGCGGTCCGGGCTGCACCGACATCGATTGCTGCGAGGACATCTGCTCGATCGATCCGTTCTGCTGCAACGTCTCGTGGGACGGCCTCTGCGTCAACCAGGCGATTCAGTTCTGCGGCTGAACCTGACGCTCGTACCGATCAAGAGCTCCGGAACGTCCTTCAGGAACTCCGGATCAGGTGCTTGAATCCGCCCCCCGGCCGCAAGGCCGGGGGGCTTTCTCATGCGGCCCCGACAAGGCTCCTCGAGGGTCGCGCGGCATCGGCTGCGCAGGGGAGCCCGAGCTCGCCGCAGAGCAGCCGTGCGGTGATCTGCGCCGAGAGGAAGATCACCGGAAGTCCGGAGCCCGGGTGGGTCCCTCCGCCGACGAGCCAGAGACCCTCGAACCCCGGAAGCCGGTGCTGCGGACGGCGATGGAGCATCTGCCGGAGCGTGTGGGCGAGGTTGAAGGTGGCCCCGTGGTTGATGTTCATCCCGCGCCAGTCAGCGGGTGTGAAGGTCGTCTCCGAGATGATGCGGCCCCGGAGACCCTCCGCTCCAAGCACCCGTTCGACCTGCCCATAGGCGAGATCGCGCAGCCGATCCCGCTCGGCATCCCAGTCGATCGGCGCGGTCGTGTTGGCCGTCGGCATGAGCACGTAGAGCGACGAGCAGCCTGGCGGGGCGAGCGTGGGATCGATCCGCGACGGGTTGCAGACGTAGATCGATGGATCGGTCGAGAGCCGGCCTTCGCCGATGTCGGCGAGGTTCCGCCGGTACTCCCGACTGGTGTAGATCGTGTGATGGGGCAGATCGACCTCGCCCCGGAGGCCGAGGTACATCATGAAGGTGCTGCACGAGTACCGACGGGAGTCGATGGCGGCGTCCGTCTCCCGCCCGCGCAGGGCCTCGGGGATCAGGGCCTTCATCGCCCACGTCGCATCGGCGTTTAGGACGACGTGCCGGTGCTCATGCCATCGACCTCCGGCGCGCAGCGCGCTGACGCGACGCCCCTCGAATCGCAGCTCCGTCACCGGTTCCCCGCAGCGGATCTCGACGCCGAGTTCGACCGCAACGCCAGCGAGCGCGGTCATGAGGGCGTGGCAGCCGCCGGTCGGGTGCCAGATCCCGTACTCGTACTCGATGAACGGGAGGATCGAGAAGAGCGACGGGCACTCGAAGGGGCTCATCCCGAGGTACTTGCTCTGGAAGCTCATCGCGAGGCGCACCGCGTCGTCGCGGAAGTAGCGTCCCAGCGAGTCGTGAAGCGATCGCCACGGCGTCACCCAGGGAGCGGCCCTCAGCCCCTCGCGCCCGATCAGGTCGCCAATGCCCCGGATCGGGCTCCGGAGGATCGGCGTCATCAGCCGGAGCTTCGTCCGGTTGTCCTGCATGAAGCGACGGAACCCGTCGCCGTCGCCGGGGCGCACTGAGTCGAGCTGCGCCGCCATCCGATCGAGGTCCTGCACGGCGTCGATCCGGGTGATGCTCCCGTCCGCGCGGCCGATGAGCAGCCGGTACATCGGATCGAGTCGGCGCAGCGTGACCCTCTCGCCGAGCCGGGCTCCCGCCGCGGCGAAGATCTCGTCGAGCACGTAGGGCATCATGAAGAAGGTCGGCCCTCGATCGAACGCGAAGCCGTCCTTCGTCAGCCTTCCCGTCCGGCCCCCGATCTCGGGCTGGGCCTCATACACGACGACGCGCGCGCCGCTGGCCGCGAGCAGCACTGCCGCAGCGAGTCCGCCAGGACCGGCACCGACGATGGCGATGGGAGCAGGGTGAGCGTCCACGGAGGCCGACCTTCGATCAAGCGCCGCTGCGGATTCGCCAGAACCGGCTTCGCATCCGCCTGCCAAGCCGGTGCGAAGCGGGTCGGCGCGTCCGAGCCCGGTACGCTATCTCCGTGACGTCCCGCGAAAGGCCGAGCGTGACCCCTGTCCCCGAAGACCTCTTTGCACCGGTCACCCTTGGGCAGCGGCTTGCCTGGATCGACCGCTTCTCAGCCCTGATCGTCGATCGGACCGACGACCTTCTCGAAGCGATGCAGGTGGAGGTCGGCAAGCCAGCCCACGAAGGCCTCACCAACGACATCATGCCGCTGCTCGCGGCGTGCCGCTGGCTGCGCCGCAATCTCAGGAGTCTGCTGCGGCCCCGACGGCTCAGGGGAGCCCCCATCTGGATGCCGGGCCAGCGGGTCGAGCATGCGCGGGCGCCGCTCGGGAGGGTCGCCATCGTGGCGACGTGGAACTACCCGGTCCAGCTTCTGGGGATCCAGCTCCTCCAGGCGATCGCCGCGGGAAACCGTGTCGTCGTCAAGCCGTCCGAGCGATCACCGCGAACCCACGGGCTTCTGCTGGACATCGCCCGCGATGCGGGGCTCTCCGATCGCGATCTGAGCTGGACGAGCTCTGACCGGTCGGCGGGGCAGGCCCTGCTCATCGGCGAGCGATTCGACCACATCGTCTTCACCGGCTCGACGGCCGTCGGGCGGGCCATCGCGGAGCTCGCGGCGGAGAGCCTCACCCCGACGACGCTGGAGCTCTCCGGGCGGGACAGCGCCTTCGTGCTCGACGACGCCGATGTCGAGCTGGCCGCGCGGACGCTCTGGAACGCGGTCACGGTCAACGCCGGGCAGACCTGCATCGCGCCGCGGCGGATCCTCGTCGAGGGGCGGGCGTATCGCGCGTTCGCGGCGGCGTTGGCGCCGCTGGCGGCGGCGGCGCGTCCGAGGCGGCTGATCGATGCCGAAGCGGCCGGTCGCTGCTGGACGCTCCTCCGAGGCGCGGTGGCGGCGGGAGGGCGAAGCGCGAGCGGGGTCATCGAGGCCCCCGAAGGCGCCGTGCTGCGGCCGCATGCGGTTCTCGACTGCCCCGTTGACGCCGACCTCGTCGCAGGGGATCACTTCGGTCCTGCCGTCGCGGTTCTTCCGGTGGACGACCTCACGGACGCGCTGCGGGTTCACCGCGGCTGCGACCAGCATCTGGCGACCAGTGTGTTTACGCGGAGCCGCCGGCGGGCCGAAGAGCTGCGCTTGGTGCTCGGTTCGACCAACGTGATCGTCAACGACGCTCTCCTCCCCGCGGCGCATCCGGCGGTCTCGGTCGGGGGGCGCGGCGAGAGCGGATGGGGTCTCTCCCGCGGGGTCTCGGGACTCCTGGCGATGACCCGTCCGGTCTACTGCTCGCGGACCTCCTGGCTGCGGACGCCGATCGACCCACCGTCGGCGAAGGTCCTTGTCGCGATGCGGCGGATGATCCGCTGGCTCTACGGAGGCGGGTCGACCGTCCCGAGCGCGGTACGGACCGCGCGCGTGCCGCCGACCGGCGTTCCGACGGCGGCGGCGGGTGCCGAATCGCCGTCCCGGTCGCTTCACGAGTAGCCTGCCTCGCTCCATGACCGACGACTCAGGGCATCGGAGGCGGGCCGAGCTGGGCTGACCGCGCCGCTCCGGCCCGAGCAGTCCCGGCATCGCACTTCCGCTCCGCAGTTCCGGCCGTGCGGGTCAGGGCCTCGCCGTCGCGGCCTTCCCGATCCACTCACCGATTCCAGCTCAATGCCCGCGCCTTCGCCTCGAACGTCTTCCGCCCCCCGCGTCGTGATCGTCGGCGGAGGTCTCGCCGGGCTCTCGGCCGCGGTCGAGCTCGCGCGGCGCGGCGCGACCGTCACCATCGTGGAGCGCAATCGGCATCTCGGCGGCAAGATGAACGTCCTCGCCGAGCGTGGGTTCTCGTTCGACATGGGCCCGACGATCCTGACGATGCCGCAGGTGCTGCGCGGCATCTTCGCCCGCTGCGGACGCGACATCGCCGAGTACGTCGAGCTGATCAGGCTCGATCCGCAATGGCGCTGCTTCTACGAAGATGGCACCGTGATCGACCTTCGCGAGGGCGTCGATCCGATGGCGGACGCGCTCGAGAGGCAGTTCCCCGGCAGCGGCGTCGGCGCCGGGTGGCGCGCCTTCCTCGCCTACAGCCGCAGGATGTTCCGGCTGAGCGAGAAGGTCTTCTTCTACAGGGATCTCGGGGGGATCGGCGACCTGATGCTGAAGCCCCCGCGCGAGCCCGGGGTGCTCCCCGACGTGCTCGCGATGCGGATGCACAGCACGGTCGCCGCGACGGTGCATGGCATGATCCGCGAGCCGCACGTGCGACAGCTCGCGGAGCACTTTCTCCAGTACGTCGGCTCCAGCCCCTTCCTGGCGCCGGCGATCCTTTCGCTGATCGCAGCCGCGCAGGCGGACCACGGCTGCTGGTACGCGGCGGGGGGCACGCGCATGGTCGCGGCGGGCCTCGCGCGTCTTGCCGAGGAGCTCGGCGTCACGCCGCTGCTCGGAGAGGGTGTCCGGCGCATCGTCGGCGAGAACGGGCGCGTCGTGGCGGTCGAGCTGGAGAACGGGATGCGGCTTCCCGCCGATGCGGTGGTGAGCAACTGCGACGTCCAGCGCACGCTCCGCGATCTCGTCGGTGGCGAAGGCGCCGATCCCTCGACGGCGTCGGCTGCGCGGCGCGCGGGCCGGTCGATCGCTTCCGCGTGGTCGCCGGCGTGCAGCGGCGTGGTCCTGTACCTGGGGCTCGACCGGCAATACGAGCATCTCGCGCATCACTGCTTCCTGTTCAGCCGCGACTCGGTCGAGGAGTTCGACGACATCTATCGCAAGGGCATCCCGGCCCGGGATCCGACGATCTACCTGGCGGTTCCGTCGCGCAGCGATCCGTCGCAGGCTCCCCCGGGCTGCGAGGCGCTCTATGCGCTGATCCACACGCCCCATCTCCGGCCCGGCCAGCGCTGGGAGGGGCCCGGAGGGCTGCTGGAGCAGTATCGACCGACGATCCTCGCGAAGCTCGCGCGGCTGGGTCTCGTCGACATCGAGCGCCACATCGTCCTCGAGCGCTCGCTGACGCCCGCTTCGATCGAGCGGCTCTACAACGCCGAGGGCGGGGCGATCTATGGTCTCGCGTCGCACGGGCGGTTCCGCGGCGGGTTCAAGCCGCGCAACCGAAGCTCCGTCCTTCGCGGCCTCTACCTCGCCGGCGGCAGCGCCAACCCCGGTCCCGGCGTGCCGATGGTGCTGATGAGCGGCGTCACGGCGGCCGACGCGCTCGCGGAAGACTTTGGAGTGACCGAGCCGCCCCCGTCGGCGCAGGATCGGCCGGCGCTGGCCGCATCAGCGTCGTGAGCGACCCCGCGGCCGAGACGGCCTCGGTCGGAGCTGCGATGGGAGTCGTCGCCGCGATGGACACGAACCAACGCACTGCGATCCTCGACGATCCGGATTCCGGTCTCCGGGAGCCTTCCGCCGTCGGAGGTCCGGATCTTCCTGACCGTTTCTCGCCGCGCTTCGCGAAGGGGTTCGCGTGGTACGTCCCGAGGCTGCTGCGCCGCCACTTTCATGCCGTTCGGCTGCTCAGCGGCGACGCGCGGCACTTCGAGGCGGCCCGGGATCATGGCGGTCCGGTGCTGATCGCGATGACGCATCCGGGGTGGTGGGATCCGATCGTCGCCTTCTGGCTCTGGTCGCGCTGGCTGGGCGACCGTTCCCCGATCGCGCCGATGGAGGCCGAGCAGCTTCGCCGCTTCGGGTTCTTCAGGCGGCTCGGGATCTTCGGGATCGATCCGGACGCCCCGGATGCGCTGCGCCGGACCGCCGGGCACATCGCCCGCCGCTTCGCCGAGGATCGGCGTCGGGTGCTCTGGATCACGCCCCAGGGGCGCTTCACGGACGCCCGCGACGACGCCCCGCTGCGGCCCGGCGCAGCGGCGATCGCGGCAAGCACCGAGGGCGCACTCGTGATCGCGCTCGCCGTCGAGTATGCCTTCTGGCAGGACCAGCGTCCTGAGGTCTTCCTCGCGGCAGCGCAGGTCGAACCTCCCGAGGGCGCCGGCTTCCGGCGCACGACGCCCGGGTGGCATCGCGCCCTCACCGCGGCGCTGCGCGGCGTCCGCGCGCGGCTTGCCGAGAGCGTCGTCGCGCGGAATCCGGACGCGTTCGAGGCGCTGCTCGGCGGCGACGCGGCGCGGATCAACCCGCTCTACGACCTCTGGCTGAGGCTGCGGGGGAGAGGAGGCGCCATCGCGGCGCGGCGCAGGCCATGAGTCTCCTGCTGACGATTCTCCTCGCCGCCGCGCTCGTCATCGTGCTGGCCGCGTTCGGCCTCTGCATGGCGAATCTCGCCCTCTACCGTCCTCCGCCCGAGCTGGACGCGGAGGGAGCGGCCGGGCGTGCGGAGGCGGCCGGGGTCGACGGCAACGAAGTCGGGATCAGCGTCTGCGTGCCCGCGCGCAACGAGGCCGCGAACATCGAGCCCTGCGTGCGGTCGCTGCTCCGGCAGCGTCACCGATCGATCGAGGTGCTTCTCTACGACGATCAGAGCGCCGATGCGACGCCTGCGATCATCGAGCGCCTCGCCGCAGAGGATGCCCGCGTCCGCCGCGTCGAGACGGTCCCGCTGCCGGAGGGCTGGAACGGCAAGCAGTGGGGGTGCGATCGGATGGGCCGGGCGGCGCGGGGCCCGTGGCTGCTCTTCACCGACGCCGACGTGCGCTTTGAGCCGGAGTGCCTCGCGCGCACCCTCGCGGAGCTGCGGCGATGCGACTCGGCATCGCGAGCGGCCGCGCCCGCGGAAGGCGCCGGCGATCGACCGGTCTCGGCGGGTGGGCAGCTTCCGGCGGACTCCGGCGCCGATGCAGCCGCGCGAGCGCCCCGATCGGTGGCCCTGCTCTCGACGTTCCCCCGGCAGGTGACAGGTTCGATCGGCGAAGCGCTGGTGGTTCCGCTGATCCACTTCATCCTGCTGAGCTATCTCCCGCTGGCGCGGATGCGGCGGACGATCGACCCGGCGACCAGCGCCGGCTGCGGGCAGTTTCTCTTCGTGCGCCGCGATGCGTGGGAGCGGGCGGGCGGTCACGCGGCCTTCCGCAGCTCGATGCACGATGGGATCATGCTGCCGCGCGCGATCCGCCGCGCCGGGTTTCACAGCGATCTCTTCGACGGGACGGACCTGAGCTCGGTGCGGATGTACCGGGGCTTCCGGCAGACGTGGCGCGGCTTCTCGAAGAATGCCTTCGAGGGGCTGGGCTCCCTCGGACTGCTCATCGTCGTGACGGCGCTCCACGTCGTCGGCCATCTCTTCCCGTGGGCCTTCCTCGTGTGGGCGGCGAGCGCGCGCGAGGCGACGACGGCGCAGTGGATCCTCGGGGGGACGGCGGCCGCAGTGCCGCTGGTCCAGCGGCAGATCCTCGCCGCCCGATTCAGGCAGTCGCGCGTCGCGGCGCTCGTCCACCCGCTCGGCATCGCCCTGATGACCGCGATCCAGTGGTGGAGCTGGTGGCTCGATCGCACCGGCCGCCGGGCATGGAAGGGCCGGACGACCGGACCCGCGGGAGCCGACCGCGAGCGCAAGGCCATTGCGGAGGCCGATCCGTCCTGAAGCGCGGTCGCGTGTCGCCGAGCCCTCTTCGCACGGCGTCGGCAGCAGCTCGTCGGCGGCGGGGCTCGAAGGCTCCGGGCTCGCCATCGCCGTTGGCGAGGCGGGGCGTTCCTCCGGCGTCAGTACCATGGGCGTGGCCGCCACCCCGCGCAGTCGGAAGAGTTCCGGAAGCTCTCGCGGCGAGGCCTCGCGGCGCAGCCGGGGCATCGGTGGTTCGCCTCGGTCGTCGCGCCGCGGCGAGCGCCGATCGGTCGTCGATGAGCTGAAGAGCGCTTCGCCCGCCGCACCGATGACGGCCTCCCCGCTCGGCGCGCCGCAGCGCTCCGAGCTGGCGGCGCTGCTCCATCCGCGCGTCGCAGGGTGGTTCTCAGGGCGAGGGTGGCGGCCGTCGCCGTTCCAGCTCGACGCATGGCGCGCGTTTCGCTCCGGCGCCAGCGGCCTGATCCACGTGCCCACAGGGACGGGCAAGACGTACGCGGCCTTCCTGGCACCGCTGAGCGCCCTGCTCGCCGAGCCGCAGGCCCCGGGAGGGCGGGGCCTGCGCGTGCTCTACGTCACGCCGCTGCGGGCGGTCGCGCGCGACATCGAGCTGGCGCTTCGGGCTCCGGTCGACGAGTCCGGAGGGAGCGCGGCGGAGCCGGTGATCGAGGTCGGGTCGCGCACCGGAGACACCTCCACGACGATCCGCGCTCGGCAGCGCGAGCGGCTTCCGGAGGTCCTCGTGACCACGCCTGAGTCGCTCACGCTGCTGCTGACCCGGGAGGACGCTCCGGCGCTCCTCGCGGAACTCCGCTGCACCATCGTCGACGAGTGGCACGAGCTCCTCGGCTCCAAGCGCGGGGTCCAGGTCGAGCTGGCGCTGGCGCGACTGCGTCTGCTGGCCAGGGGCATGCAGACATGGGGGCTCTCCGCGACCCTTGCCGATCCGGATCGCGCGGCCCGGGCGCTGGTGGGTTCCACGGCGCCCGCGCCTGCCGTGATCACCGCCGCGGTCGAGCGACCCATCGCGGTGACGACGCTGATCCCGGCGACCGTGGAGCGCTTCCCCTGGGCGGGCCACATGGGGCTCGCGATGCTGGAGCCGCTGGTCCGCGCACTCGATCCGCGGCGCTCGACGCTCATCTTCACCAACACCCGTTCGCAGGCGGAGCGCTGGTTTCAGGCGATCCTGCTGGCCCGTCCGGAGTGGGCCGAGCGGATGGGACTCCACCACGGCTCGATCGACCGGGCCATCCGCGAGCGCGTGGAGGCGGGGCTCAAGGACGGCTCCACCACGCTGGTGGTCTGCACCTCCTCGCTGGATCTGGGGGTCGACTTCGGACCCGTCGAGCGCGTCGTTCAGATCGGCTCTCCGAAGGGGGTTGCCCGCCTCATCCAGAGGGCGGGCCGCTCGGGGCACCGGCCCGGCGCGCGCTGCGAGGTGCTCTGCGTGCCGACGCACGCGCTGGAGCTCGTCGAGATCGCCGCGGCCCGCGAGGCGATCGCCGCCGGACGAATCGAGCGGCGGCCGCCGCCGCGCCGCCCCCTCGATGCGCTCGTTCAGCACATGGTCTCGATGTCCTTCGGGAGCGGCTTCGATCCCGAGGCGCTCTTCGCCGAGGTCCGCGACGCGGTCGCGTACGAGGACCTCTCGCGCGCCGAGTTCGACTGGTGCCTCGCCCTCGTCGAACGCGGCGGGGCGGCGCTGGGGGCGTATCCCGAGCAGCATCGCGTGCAGCGCCGCGACGGGCGCCTGCGCATCGGATCGCCGCGGATCGCCGCGATCCACCGGCTCAACGTCGGCACGATCGTCGGCGACGCCACGGTGCAGCTCCGTCTGCGCGGGGGAGCGACCATCGGCTCGATCGAGGAGGGTTTCATCGCCCGGCTCCGCCCGCGCGACGTCTTCCTGTTCGGGGGGCGGCTGCTCGAGTTCGTCCGACTGCACGACATGACCGCGTACGTCGTCCCCGCGACGAGGCAGACGATCCACACTCCGCACTGGAGCGGATCGCGCTTTCCGCTCTCGACGGCGCTCTCGGCGGCGGTCCGCGATCTGCTCGGGCGGCTTGCCGCGGAGGACCCGGCAGCGCTCGACGCGCCCGAGATCGCCTCCGCTGCGCCGGTCCTCGAGGCGCAGCGGCGGCTCTCGCGGCTTCCGCGCCGCGACGAGACGCTCGTGGAGATCGCCGCCTCGGGCGACGGTGCCCACTGCTTCATCTATCCGTTCGAAGGCCGGCTGGTGCACGAAGGGCTGGCAGCGCTGGTCGCGCTCCGCCTCGGTCGGCGCTGCCGCGGCACCTTCGCGCTCTCGATGAACGACTACGGCGTCGAGCTCGTCGGCCCGGAGGGCTACCCCTTCGCGGAGCTCGTCGATGCGGCCCTCTTCGGAAGCGAGGGGATGACCGAGGATCTGCTCGAGGCGATCAACCTCGGCGAGCTGGCGCGCCGCCAGTTCCGGGAGGTCGCCCGCGTCGCCGGGCTGCTCCCGCAGAAGTACCCGGGCGGAGAGCGCACGATGCGGCAGCTTCAGGCGGGCTCGACGCTCCTCTTCGAGGTCTTCGAGGAGTTCGACCCGTCGAACCTGCTCCTTCTTCAGGCCCGCCGGGAGGTGCTGGAGCGTCACTGCGAGGAGAGCCGGCTGGGAAGGACGCTCCAGCGCCTCTCGATGCAGCCGCTGCTGGTCGTGCCCGTCGAGCGCCCGACACCCCTCGGATTTCCGCTCGTGGTCGATCGACTCGGCTCGACGCTCTCGACGGAGTCGCTGCGCGACAGGGTCGCCGCGATGCAGCGATGGGATCCGTGACGGCGCAACCGCCCGGTGGGCGCCGGATCGCCGCCTCGGCGCGGCCGTGCAGCCCGTGGCAGGTGCCGCCCGCGCCGCGTCCGTCGGCTCCTGCGCGCGGCGGACTCCGTACCCTTGCGCCCTGATGCGGGTCCAGTCGGTCCAGATTCGCGGCGAACGGCTCGAGCTGCTTCCGGAGCGCGCGATCTGGTGGGCCGCGCGATCGACCCTGGTGATCGCGGATGTGCATCTGGGCAAGAGCGAGGTCTATCGCTCTCTCGGGGTTGCCATCCCCGGAGGGATCGCGGAAGAGAGCTTCGACCGGCTCGCTGCGGCCGCTGCGCGCACGGGGGCGGAGCGGATCGTCGTCCTCGGCGACTTCGTGCATGCCCGCAGCGGGATCACGCCGGCGCTCGACGAGCTGGTGCGGGCGCGGCTCGATCGCGTGCAGGTGCCGATCGTCCTGGTGCGCGGCAACCACGACCCTGCGGAGGGGGCGCTCCCTGCCGCATGGGGGATCGATCAGCGCGACGGCGTCATCGATGAGGCCCCCTTTGCATTCGCCCACCACCCGCAGGCGCTCAGGGGTCGATACGTGCTTGCGGGGCACCTGCATCCGACCCTCTCGCTCGAGGATGGCCGCGGCGCGATGCGCCTCCCGTGCTTCCACTTCGGTCCGCGGATCGGCGTGCTGCCGGCGTTCAGTCGGTTCACCCGGGGACTCCCGATGAGCATCGAGCCGGGCGACCGGGCGTGGGCGATCGTCGAGGGGGACGTGATCGAGATCGCAGCCGGGGAGCGGGGGGATCGCGCCGCCGCGGCTGAGGACGGCCCGCCCCTGATCGGCTGAGCGCACCTGGTCATGGCGGCTGAGCGCCGCGACTGGCCTCCATCGGCCCTCGGCGTCCGCTGCCGTCGCCCGCGGCGGCATCCCGCGGCAGGGACGTTCGCATCGCGCGGATCTCTCGCCGCCGGGGACTGAACTCTCCGCAGCGGGGACATCGGCGCCCCGCCCCGTCTCCTCTCCGTGCGACGCGCTCGTCGGTCAAGCGCGCGACGACGTCAAGGGGCGCTGGAGCGCCCGACGCCGACCCGGCGGCGAAGGACCGCGCAGGTCTCAGCGCTCAGACGAGCCGGAGGGACCGAGATAGCCGCGCGCCAGCGCCGTGAACGCCTCGATCTGACCTGCAATCCAGCGCTCGCGATCGGTGCCGACGACGGCGGCATCGAGATGGTCGGCCATGAGCCGGGCGACGCCGGAGGCGGCTTCGACCGCGGCTGCGGCGTCGTAGAGCAGACAGCGCGTCCGTCGGGAGAGAACATCCTCGACCGAGAGGGCCATCTCCTCCCGAACCGCCCAGACGATCTCGGCCGCGATCGTCGGCAGCCGTGGGTGGATCGTCGCGCCAAGTCGCGGATCCTCCGCCGCCAGCGCCCGAAGCGCCGCGGCCTCGGTGCCGTGGACGGCGAGCGGGTCGTGTCCCTGAGGCGTGCTGTCCAGCCCGAGCGTGGGGTTGGGCTCCTCCGGAGCCCCGTGCAGCGGCAGCTCGGCCGTGCGCGAGACCGCCGGCGGCAGGTCCGCGAGCAGCGCGACGTGATCGACGAGGTCCTCCGCCATGTGGCGGTACGTCGTCCACTTGCCCCCCGCGATGGTGCAGAGGCCCGAGGTCTGATCGATGTGGATGACGTGATCGCGCGAGAGCGAGGCGGTCGAGCCCGGATGTCCGCTCGAGACCAGCGGGCGGACTCCGCAGAAGACGCTGAGGATGTCCCGGTGCGATGCCGGCCGCTCCAGGTAGCGATTGGCGGTCTCGAGGATGAAGTCGATCTCCCCGGGATGCGCCCGCGGCTCGCGCTCGGCGCGGTCGATCGGCGTGTCCGTCGTTCCGACGACGACGACGTGATGCCACGGGATCGCGAACATCACCCGCCCGTCCCGCGTGTGCGGGACCATGATCGCGCTCTCTCCCGCGAGGAAGGCGCGGTCGAGGACGATGTGGACGCCCTGGCTCGACGCGATCATCGGCGGCGTCGCGGGATCGTCCATGCGGCGCAGTTCGTCGACGAACGGGCCGGTCGCGTTGACGACGGCGTGCGCCCTCAGCTCGAGCTCGCCGCCGCCGACACCCTCCTCGACGACCGCCCCGACGACGCGGTCCTGCTCCTTGATGAGCCTGGAGACCCTCGCGCGGTTGAGCAGGATGGCGCCGTGGTCGACCGCGGTGCGCGCCAGCGCGAGCGCCAGGCGCGCGTCGTCGAACTGGCCGTCGTGATAGAGCGTCCCCCCTCGGAGCTCGTCGTCCTCGATGTTCGGGATCCGCGCGAGAACCTCGTCCCGGGAGAGGATCCGCGACCGGCCGAAGCCGTAGCGCCCCGCGAGCATGTCGTAGACCTTCATCCCGACCCCGTAGAAGGGGGTCTCCCACCAGCGATAGCTCGGAACGACGAAGGGGAGGTCATGCACCAGATGGGGCGCGTTGCGCCTGAGCAGGCCGCGCTCGCGGAGAGCGCCCATGACCAGCGCGACGTTGCCCTGCTGGAGGTAGCGGACGCCGCCGTGGACGAGCTTCGTCGACCGGCTCGAGGTGCCCTTGGCGAAGTCGTCCTGCTCGACGAGCGCGGTCGCGTAGCCGCGCGTCGCGGCGTCGACGGCGATGCCGAGGCCGGTGGCGCCGCCGCCGACGACGAGCACGTCCCAGGTTCGGCGCTCGCCGAGCGCCGCGAGCATCTCGGAGCGGCGAAACGGGCGGCGCGACAGTGCCCCGGTGCCCGCGACCGCCGGGACCGGCGGGCTCGTCGGAAGGTCCCGGGGCGGGGCGTCGGAGGAGAGAGGCGATGTCGGGCGGGTCATCGGCTGGAGCGTACCAGCGCCGAAGGCGGTTCCCGCGGCCCCCGAAGCCGAGCCGCGCGGGAGTGGTACTCTCTCCGCCAATGAGCCTCATCGTCACCGGCACCATCGGCATCGACACCGTGCACACGCCGACCGCCTCGGCGGAGCGCGTGCTCGGCGGCTCCTGCTCCTACTTCTCGGCGGCGGCGTCCTTCTTCGGCCCCGTGCGCATGGTCGCGGCGGTCGGCGGCGACTGGCCCGACGCGCATCGCGACGTGCTCCGGAGCTTCGCGAACATCTGCACGGAAGGGCTCGAGGTCCGGCCGGCGTCGAGGACCTTCGCGTGGGGCGGGCGATACCACGAGAACATGAATCACCGCGAGACGCTCTTCACCGAGCTGGGTGTGCTGGAAGAGCCGCCTCCCAAGGTCCCGGCGAAGTACCGCGACAGCCGCTACGTGTTCCTCGGCAACACGCACCCGGCCGTCCAGCTCGATCTGCTCCGGCAGCTCCCCGAGCGCTCGCTCGCGGTGGCGGACACGATGGACCTCTGGATCAACGTCGCCCGGGGCGAGCTGCTCGCGCTGCTCCGCGAGATCGACGGGCTCGTGCTCAACGACGCCGAGGCGGAGCTCTTCACCGAGACCCGCAATCCGGTCTCGGCGGCGCGGAAGATCCTCGCGCTGGGGCCGCGCTTCGTCGTCGTGAAGAAGGGAGAGCACGGGGCGATCCTCGTCCATCGCGATGGCGTCGCGGCGGTCCCCGCGTTTCCGGCCGAGGCGCATCAGGTGGTCGATCCGACCGGCGCGGGCGACAGCTTCGCCGGAGGCATGATGGGACATCTCGCGTCGGCGGGGCGGAGCGACCTGCCCGCGATTCAGAGCGCGCTCGCCTGGGGAACGGTTGTGGCGAGCTTCACGATCGAGTCGCACGGGCTCGAGCGCCTCCGGGGCCTCGGACGCAGCGACGTCGCGGCCCGGATGGAGGAGTTCCGCAGGATCGCCTCGGTCGGCGAGCGCTGAACGGGCCGCACCCGCCCGCGGGGGCCGGCGCTCGCGGGGCTTCTACCCTCCGGCGATGCTGCCGTCCCTCCGGAAGAACGCTCTCAGCCGCGCCTGGTTCGTCGACGCCGCGCTGGTCCGCCGGCTCGCCATGCCGCCTGCTCTCGGATGCGCGATGGCGCTCGCCGCGGCTCCGAGCGCCGCCGCCCAGCATCGACTGGAAGAGCTCCCGGGGCATGAGCGCCATCGGCTCGTGAGCGAGAACGTCGCGCGGCTCGCCGCCGGCGGTCGTCTCGACGCGGTGCGGTTTGCCGACGATGGCCGCTCCCTGCACTTCCGCATCGGCGATCGGGTGATGCGCTGGTCGCTCGACGCGGATGACGTCGTCGAGGTCTCGGCGGAGGGCATCGTCTTCCCGCCGCCGGAGCGGCGCCGTCGCGGCGGCCCTGCGCGAGGACGGCAGGCGGCCCAGGTCCGCAGCCCGGACGGCGCGTGGGACGCGCTCTGCATCGACCATGACGTCGTCGTGCAGCCGGTCGCCGGCGGGGAGCCGGTGCCGATTACCACGGGCGGCACGGCGAAGTTCGGCTACGGCCGCGCGAGCTGGGTCTACGGCGAGGAGCTGGATCAGGACTCGGCGATGTGGTGGTCGCCCGATTCGACGCGGCTGGCCTTCTACGAGTTCGACGATCGTGCCGTGCCGGAGTACGTGCTGCCGACGGGCTGGACCGGACTGCGCCCCTCGGGAGCTGTCGAGCACTATCCCAAGGCGGGGGATCCCAATCCGATCGCCCGGCTGCTTGTGCATGATCTGCGATCCGGGCAGACGACGCGGATCGACGTAGGCCCCGAGACCGATCAGTACGTGTACGCCGTCGAGTGGGCGCCCGACGGTTCGGAGCTGCTCTTCCACAGGACGAACCGCCGGCAGGACACCCTCGAGCTGCTCGCGGCCGATCCGGCGACCGGCGCGACCCGCGTCGTTCTCGTCGAGCGGCAGCCGACGTACCAGAAGAACCGGCCCGAGATGCGCTTTCTCGCCGACGGCCGGCGGTTCGTGTGGGAGTCGGAGCGAAGCGGCTGGGCCCGTTACGAGCTGCGCGGTCTCGACGGCAGCCTGATCGCCGAGCTCACCGGCGGCGCGTGGCCGGCGCTCGGGATCGTCGAGATCGACGAGGGCTCCGGCTGGCTCTACTACACCGCGGCCAGCGGGAGCAACCCCCTCAGCGCGCACCTGCACCGCGCCCGGCTCGACGGCTCCGATGATCAGAAGCTCACCGACGGACCCCTTCACCACAGCCGATTTCGCATCGCGCCGGGTCACGAGCGGTTCGTCGCCTGCCGCGAGGCTGCCGACACGCCGCCGACGACGGTCCTCTATGCAATGGACGGGACCGTCGAGGCGATTCTCGCCGAGAGCGACACCGCCCGGCTTCGGGAGCTGGGACTTTCGCTTCCGGAGCTCTTCAGCTTCGTCGCGGCGGACGGCGAGACGCCGCTTTTCGGCGTCCTCTATCGGCCTTCGCACTTCGACGCCAGCCGGGCATGGCCGCTCGTGGTGGACGTCTACGGAGGTCCCGGCGTCCGCTCGGTGCGGAATACATGGGTCGGCGCGCGGCCGGAGTGCGAGCTCGGCTTCCTCGTGGCGCAGCTTGAGAACCGCGGCACGCCCGATCGGGGGAAGGCGTTCGAGTCTGCGACGTACCTCCGCCTCGGCGTCGTCGATCTCGACGATCAGGCGGCCGGCGTTCGCGCTCTCATCGAGCGGCCGGAGGTCGACGGGAGCCGCGTCGGCATCACCGGTGCGTCGTACGGGGGCTACCTTGCGGCCCTCGCGCTGCTGCGCCATCCCGACCTCTTCCACGCCGCCGTCGCAGTCGCCGCCGTCACGGATTGGCGCCACTACGACACGATCTACACCGAGCGCTTCATGCGCACGCCTGCGGAGAACCTCGCGGGCTACGACGCAGGCTCCTGCGTGCGGCTCGCCGGCAACCTCATCGGCAAGCTGCTGATCATGCACGGGATGCTCGACGACAACGTCCATCCCAACAACGCGTGGCAGCTCGTGCACGAGCTTCAGCGGGCGAACATCCCGTTCCAGATGATGTTCTTCCCCGAGGCGGATCACGGCGTCGGCGGCCGTGCGGCACGGAGCGCCCGCTGGGGGTATCTCTGGGAACAGCTCGTCGCTCCGGGAAGCGCGCCGGCGACCAGGGGTCGGCCCGAGGTCGCGGAGATCGCGGTTCCCATCGAGCGGTAGCGCGGAGCGCCGCGCTCTCGCTGGGCGCGGCCGCGCGCCGCGCGAACATGCTGCCGGCGCCGCCGGGGTCCCTCAGCGGCGAGCGTCGCCCTCGTCGCGCGCGAGCGCCTGCCGCAGCACACCGCCGGCGGCGGCGAGGCGCCGGCCCGCTTCGTCGCGACCGACGCCGAGCAGGTGCATCGCCGCGGCGCACTTGACGTGTCCGTCGGCGCGATCGAGGAGCTCGGAGGCCGCGGTCCGGGAGAGCTCCGGAGCGAGCGTGCGGAGGACGCGGATCGCCCGGTCGCGGAGCTTCGCATTCGTGACGCGGAGGTCGACCATCAGGTCCCCATGGACCTTTCCGAGACGGACGAAGAGCGCCGTGGAGAGGATGTTGAGAACGAGCTTCGTCGCCGAGCCGGCCTTGAGCCGCGTCGAGCCGGAGAGCAGCTCCGGTCCGGTGTCGAGCTGGATGATGTGGTCGATCGCGGCCGCCGCGGAGGCCGGAGGCGCGGCGCATGCGACAAGGGCCGTCAGGGCTCCCAGCGTCCTGCCCCACGCAAGTCCGCCGAGGACGAAGGGAGTCGTGCCGCCTGCGGCGATGCCGACGAGGACGTCCGCGGCGCCGACGCGGTGGCTGCGGAGGGCCTCCTCGGCGCCCTCGGCGTCGTCCTCGGCGCCCTCGACGCTCCGGCGCAGCGCCTGGTCTCCGCCGGCGACGATGCCGATCACCATGCCGGGATCGCTCCGGAAGGTCGGTGGGCACTCCGAGGCATCGAGAACCCCCAGCCTGCCCGACGTTCCGGCGCCGAAGTAGAAGAGTCTGCCTCCCGCCATCACTCTCGAGACCGCCGCGTCGATCATGCGTGCCAGCGCTGGGCCCGCGCGTCGGGTCGCCTCGACGACACGGGCGTGGTCGTCGACGAAGAGCCCGACCAGGTCGGCGGTCGAGAGCGTGTCGAGCGACGAGGCGCCGGGATGTCGCCGCTCGGTGGCGACGTGGCTGCGATCAGGAGGGAGCGCGGGCAGGTCAGTTGTCACCGTACGAGCAACATACCGCCCGCAAGCGTCGGTCGAGATCGACAGCGCGAGGTGGCGCTCCGCCTTGGGTCGAGGATCCCTGAGCGATGGCTGCGACTCCGGCGATTCCGGCTGCTCCGGCGATTCCAGCCACCCGGGCGGCGGCGGCCGCATCGACGACGGGGCGGCCGCGCGCCGCAACCGGCGCGCAGCGCCTGGATGCGCCCGGTCGAGCGAGCGCGGGCGGGAGTCGGAGCGAGGCCGGGACCGCGGGTGCGCGCATGCGTCCCTCGCGGCATCGGAGAGCGATCAAGGGCACAGGAGCGAACCCGCAGCGACGCAGTCGCTGTCCCAGATCACGAGGCAGCACTCGGGGCGGACGGCGCAGACCGCGGTGCAGCAGCAGGGATCTTCGCATCCCGGCGTGCCGTTGGCCTCCGCACAGGCTCCTGATCCGGGGTCGCCGCAGGGCGTTCCGCCGAAGGTCCCGCAGACTCCCCAGGCTGCGAGCAGAACGCCAAGGTCAGCGCCGTTGACGACGCCGTTGCCGTCGAGATCGGCGCAGAGCGCAGGCGTGCAGGGGCCCCAGCTCGAGAGGAGGATCCCCAGATCGGCGCCGTCGACCACTCCGTTGCCGTCGAGGTCGGCTGCGCACCCGGTTGCGAAGACGCCGAGGAACGCAGCGCCGGTCAGGATGATGGTGTAGTCGCCGAACGCCGGGGCGTCGATCCACTCGGTCACCGGAAACCGGGCGCCGGCGCCGTCCGGCCCGGAGATCTCCGCAGCCGAGGCGAAGTTGAAGATCGCGCCCGCCTGGCTCGCGGGCTGTCGGGCGGCTCCCGAGATCGCGAGGTAGTAGACCCCGGACTTCTGGAGGCCCGGCCCCACTCCATCGCTCGGCTCGGGGAGGAGCAGTGAGAATCCGGTCTTGGGTGCCTGCGGCGTCGACACATTCCCGAGCAGCCCCGTGCCGCAAGGCTCGAAGAGCCACAGCGCCGTGGGGAAGACAAGCGATCCCATCGTGGGACTCACCGTCGTTGCCGAGAACCCGGCCGGATCGATGATCTGAATGAGGTACATGTCCTCAGGATCGAGGCCGCTGCCTGGATTCCCGAAGGGCACGATCACGTTCAGGCTGCCGTTGATCTCGGCCAGCGGGCCGCTCCCGACGGCGCGGAGCGCCGTCGCCGGCAGGGAACCGGCGCCGCCTGTCTGATCTTCGCAGAGCATGCCACCGGCGCGTGCCGCCGGGTCGAGCGCGGAGATGATCCAGACCCCGAGCGCCAACGCGGTTGCAGGCGCACGGAAGCGGCTCGGTACGACCCTCGATCGCCGCGGCGCAGCGCGCCGATCGACCGCGCTCGGCACCGGCGGCGCGCCGCACGGCGATGGGCGCGGCGGCGGTCGCATCGGCGGTGCCGCCCTCGATCGCAGCGACCGGCGGTGACGCGGCGCCCGCAGGTCCGGGGCGAGCGCGGGCGAGCGATGAACGACGCGAGCGGTGCGCGGGGATTGCATCGGCGGTGGATCGGGGTCGGGCGGCGAGGGAGTGAGTGGTGCGGTCTTCGAGAACTCGTCTGCGAGCCGCACCCAGCGCGATTGCGGCGGCGCGACGGCGCGGGGCTCAGGGTCGTCTGAGCAGCCTGCGGGGGCGGTCATCCGCGCCGCGGCCGAGCGGCGTGCATGATCGGACTGGATCCGACCCACTCGGACCCAGTCCGACCCACTCGGACCCAGTCGAAGCTGGGCGTCTCCGCAGCCCGCGCCTGTCCGCGAGGATACTGCGTCCTGCTCCACAGGAGGCGCGCGAACCGATCGCCGAGCGCGATGGCGCCCCCGGTCGCATCGAGCCCCTCGAACTCCAGCGCCCCTCGTCTCCTGCTGCGGCATCCGGAAGCGGCGCTCTGCTGCGTCGAAGCTCGCAGCTCGTCCCGTCGATGGGTGCTTGGCCGGGGGGGCTTGGTGGGGCGCTTGGTGGTGGGGGGCTTGGTGGCGGGGGCTTGGTGGTGGGGGCCTGATGGGGCGGGCTGGATGGCCCGCAGAGGGGCCACCGGCGCCCCGTCTGCTTCCCTTCTCCGTGCAGAACATCCGCCCATGTCGAGCACGTCGAGCATGTCTTCATCGTCTCTGCCCTCTGTCTCAACTCGACTCGCGATCGCCGGCAGCGATCGGCTCAGCGCTGAAGCGTCGCTCGTCGGAGGTTCCGGGCGCGATCCTCCGGTCCATCCCGCCGCGGCGCCGAGGAGCAGCGCAATCGACGCAGCGACCCTCCATCCGGCGCCGATGCGCCGGCCCTCGCCGACGCGCCGACCACCTTCGCGCTGCACCGGAACGCCGCGCTCGACAGCCGCTCCGCCCGCCACCCCCCGGCCACCGCCTCCCGAATCGCCCGAACCACCTGCGCCGGCACCGCCGCCGGCGCCCGCCCGATCGCCCGAAGCCCTGCGACGAGCCGCGGCGCCATCGTCGGCTCCGCCGACCGCGGCGCCGAGGGGTTCGTGGAATCCGAGGATGGAGGGCGCTCGTCCAACGGTCATGAAGCGCGGATGGACCTGCTCAGGTTCGAGGAATCGGTGGAATCTCTCGATCCGTCGCTCCCTCTCCGGTTGGGAGCGTCTGTCGCGAGCGGAGTCGAGGGGCGAGTGAGGGACGAACTCTCCGTCCTCTCACGCTCACTCGGCATCCGCGCCGCGCTCCCTCCCGGGCACCCCGACTTCCCCCAGCCGCGCCATCGCCGCATGCACGAAGTCCTTGTGCCGCTCGTAGCGCGCCACGAACGCCTCGCGCTCACCGCGATTCACCGCGCCGACGAGTTCCAGGTCGCTCCGTGCCTGCCCGGTCATGCTGGATGATCATCGTCCCTTCTCGCCGCACGTGCCTGCTTCGCACGTGCCTCGGCATCATGGCGCGGCGTTCAAAGCCGCCGAGACAGGCGACCGCCGCGCTGGCCAGCGACCGCCGCGCGGGCCACGAACCGCAGACGACCGCGCTGGCCACGGACCGCGCCAGCCACCCACCGGGGAGCTGGCGACGCGGAGTGTGCCGTGCGCGTGCGATCACCCTCCGGCCCAGACGGTCCGCCGTCCGGGACCGGCGGCGACTCGGTCGTCCAAGTGCGGGCTGAGCCTGCCCGGTCCCTCCGACAGGTCGACTGTGCAGCCGGTGCGGCGGACGCGGAACGTGCGGTTCGCACTCGATCGGGCTGACGTCGCCGGGGGCTTCCGGATGCCGTGTGAGTCGACGGTCGCTTCAGTCGTTCGTGGCCTCCCGAGCCGACCGGGCAAAGCCCGGCCTTCCGGGGCCCGGGGCGGCCATTGGCGGGCGGGGGATGGGGCATTGGCAGATCGCATCGTCGCCACGTCGCGCACCTCCGCCGACGCGGGACATCTGATGCAGGCTGCCCCGGTGAGTGACATACTTCACAGGCCTTTCCGTGGCCTGCCAACGTCGCGCGCGGCGCGAACGGAATCGGAGCGTTTCGCGGGATCTGCAGGAATCCAGGGCGAGCGGCGAGGGTCGCAGCCCGCATGGGAGTCGGCGGTCGGTCGCCCCGATCCACCACGCGGGTGGCGGTCGCCAAGCGCCGATCTGACCCCGGTCCTGCGACGGCGTCGGGGTTGGCGCCGTGGATCACATGGTCTTTCGGGGCAACAGAGGAGGATCAGATGCATCGAGTGACTGACGAGGGTCGTGGATCGGCTCTGCGGTCTGATGCGCTCACGGCGGCGCCACGCTGGCTGCGACTCGACTCGCTCGGCGCGCTGGCGGCGCTGATGGCGCTGGCGGTTGCGGGAGGCGGACACGGAGGCGGAGGCGCAGGCGAGCTCGCCTGCCCTCCGGAGTGGCTTGAGGCCGACGGGATTCCGGGGCTCGACGCGCCAGTCAACGCGCTCACGTCCTGGCAGCGGGAGGGTCATGGTCCGCTGCTGGTCGCGGGCGGCGCATTCGTGGCCGCGGGAAGCGCTCGCGCGAGCCACGTCGCGGCGTGGAACGGGAGCGAGTGGGAACCTCTCGGCGACGCCGGCGACGGCGTCGATGGCGCCGTTCATGCCCTCGCGGTCCTGGACGAAGGTCTCGTTGTGGGCGGCAGCTTCTCCAGCGCCATCACGATGGGGCTCTCGGCCCCCGCGGCCGGCATCGCGCGTTGGGACGGGAGTGCGTGGCATGCGCTCGGGGCGGGCGTGGACGGGCCGGTCTTCGCGCTGACGATCTTCGACGGGGTCCTGATCGCGGGAGGATCATTCACCAGCGCCGGCGGCGCGCCCGCCGGAAACATCGCGCGGTGGGACGGCAAGTCCTGGACGCCGCTCGGCGCCGGACTCGACGGCGACGTGCATGCCTTGACGGTCTTCGACGGTGCGCTCATAGCGGGAGGCGACTTCACCGGAGCGGGCGAAGTCGAGACCGCGCGCATCGCGCGCTGGGACGGGGCGGTGTGGGAGCCGATCGGGCCGGCCTCGGGGATGAACGGCACCGTGCGAGCGCTCGCGGTCTACGGGCAGGACCTGATCGCGGGCGGCTCCTTCACGGAGGCGGGCGGCATCGACGCCAATCGCGTCGCGCGCTGGAACGGCGCGGAGTGGACCGTGATGGGGCAGCCACCGTACGGCGGAGTGGCGGTCGGCATGAACAATGCCGTGCGCGCGCTCGTGAACCACGGCGGAGAGCTCATCGCGGGCGGGCCCTTCAGCGCCGTCAACGGCTCGACGGCGACGCGTCTCGCGCGCTGGAACGGAACGAGCTGGAGCGGGGTGGGCGGGGGCGTGAACGCGACCGTCCAGGCCCTCGCCAGCTTCGAGGGAGAACTGATCGCCGGAGGACTGCTCGTGACCGCGGGCGTCTCGACCGCTGCGGTCGGAGCCCACCGCATCGCGGCGTGGAACGGCAGCTCTTGGCGCTCCCTCGGACGCGGGCTGAACAGCTCGATCGCGGCCGCGCTGAGCCATGACGGCCTGCTCTACGTTGGCGGCAGCTTCACGCGCGCGGGCGCAGTGAAGGCGAACCGGATCGCGCGATGGGACGGTTCCGAGTGGCGCTCGCTCGGCGGCGGACTGAACGGAATCGTCCATGCCCTCGCCGTCTACAACGGCGACCTGATCGTCGCCGGCGCCTTCACTCGCGCGTGGAACGACCCCGTCGCCGGCGAGACGCCGCACATCGACGTCAACTTCATCGCGCGCTGGGACGGCGAGCGCTGGAGATCCCTCGGAGGCGGCGTCAACGGCTTCATCTACGCCCTCGCGACCTACGGCGACGACCTCGTCGTCGGAGGGAACTTCAGTTGGGCAGGCGATGGTCCCGCCGCATATGTCGCGCGCTGGGACGGCAACGGCTGGCAGGACCTCGGCGGCGGAGTCGACGAGGAGGTCCAGGCGTTCGCCCTCCACGGCGGCGCGCTCATCGTCGGTGGCGGCTTCTCCCAGGCCGGGGAGGTTCCGGTCGAGTACATCGCCTCGTGGGACGGGGCGACATGGAGCGCCGTCGGCGACGGCATCGACGGCACGGTCTTCGCGCTCGCGAGCTATGAAGGCGCCCTCTACGCGGGCGGCATGTTCGTCACCGCCGGCAGCCAGTCGGTCAACCACATCGCTCGATGGGACGGGTCGGCGTGGGACGCGGTCGCGGGTCCATGGACCGTCACCAGCAAGTGGGTCAATGCGATGGAGGTCCTCGACGGCGAGCTCTTCGTCGGCGGGCAGTTCACGACCTTCGGCGTGCCGGGAGACACGTTCGAGGCCAACTACGTGGCGAGCTTCGACGGGACGACGTGGAGTCCGCTCGGCTCCGGGATGAGCGCGCCGGTCGAGGTGCTGGCGATCCACGACGGGCGGCTGGTGCTCGGCGGCCAGTTCGTGCTCGCCGGCGACGCGGTCGCGGGGTATTGGGCGCAGTGGGGGTGTCCGCAGGCCCCCTGCGAGCCCGGGGACCTCGACTGCTCCGGAGCGATCGAGTTCGGCGATCTCCTGATCCTCATCGAATCGTGGGGGCGATGCTCCGACGACGCCGAATGCCGCGCCGACCTCAACGGAGACGGAGTCGTCGACCGCCGGGATCTCGAGATCCTGCTTCAGCGGCTGCACTGACGATGGCGCTGCCGCGGGCGATGCGGGGATCCGGTGCCAGTCACGGAGCTGGAGCCGACGGCTGCGTTGACGTTGGCGCCGCCGCGGGCGATGCGGGAGGGCCGTCGTCGACGACGGACGACGGCCTCCCCGCTCGCCGCGCCTCGCGACGGTGCTGCCGCGCAAGCTTTCGGATCCGCCTCCAGTCTCCCGGGGGGGTCTTCCGGCCTCAGTGAAGGTCGGCGGTCTCACCGGTCGGCCGGGGCCTCCGAGGTCGACCGGGTCAAGCCCGGCCCTTCCGGGGCCCGGGGCGGCCGAGCGGGCCGGAAGCCCGGCCGCTGAAGCGGCTTCCGCTCGGCTCGAGATAGACGCGCGCGGACGAACCGAACGCGGCGGCCGGAAGCCCGGCCGCTGAAGCGGCTTCCGCTCGGCCGCCGACCCGAAAGGCCGGTTCTGGCCCTCGCCGTCCGCCGGTCCGACCGCCAGCTCTCCGTGGCCGGAGCTCTCTTTCGCCGGAGCTCGCCTTGGCCGGGCACCGCTCAACCCACACGAACGCCCGAAAGGTCTCTCCGGAGAGCTTCTCGTTCACCTGGATGCCAAGCGGTCCCAGGACGAGACGCCGGTGCGAGCTGCGCCCGCGCGTTGCTCAAGTGTCGCTTGGGTCGCGCCTCATCCGCCATGCGCGACTCCTGGGCGCCGCGAGGCGACTCGGCGGGCATCGGGTCGATCCCGGTCGCGAACCCCCAGGGGCCGAGCTGGCCGTGCACGGGCGCCGGGGGGCCGAGCTGACCCTGCACGCGCGCGAACTGCTGGCCAGTTGGCGTCAGTTTGCGTGCTCGCTCGTGGTGGAGCCGGCGCCGGTGACAC
>CALMPF010000025.1 GCA_937871505.1 uncultured Planctomycetia bacterium
CCCCATCCAGGAGTCACCGCCGACCGATCTGCGCCCCGCCCCCGCTCCCGCCCCCGCCCCCGCCCCCCAACCCCCGCAGGGGTCCATCCCGGCGCCCCTGCCGTCCGGGTGGCGCCACATTCTGGAGCTACCGCCGCCCGACCTGCGGCCGAACCGGTGGCGGGCCCCCCGACCTCGCGAGCCCTCGACCCGCCGCCCCGATCGCTGGGAGACTGGCGTTCGGGGCCGACTCCGCCGGATCGCGATCCCGCCATCGACATGCGCGCCTTCGAGCGCGAGGGCGCTCGGGGCCGACTCCGCCGGATCGCGCTGCCCGCACGAGTTCGGCCGGAGGCACCGGGAGTTGGCCCCGAAGGAGCTCCCCTCCGGAAGCGCACGCGAGCGCGACCGAGCTTCCGTCACGCTTCAGCCCAAAAGCACCCGGCGCGGTCAATGAGTCTTATAACTATGGACTGATGCTCCGCGCAAGGTGTGGCCATTCTCGCGCAAGGTGTGTCCTTGCGCCAGCAAGGTGTGTCCTTGCGCAGGGATAAGTCCTGGAACTTCGACGCTGCTGACGTGCGCAGGGTGTGGCCATTCCCGCGCAAGGTGTGTCCTTGCGCAGGCAGGGTGTGTCCTTGCGCCGGGACTCCTGCGGAGGGGCTGGAAGACGCACGTCCTGCGGTGAGCGGTGGTTAGACTGCGGGCCGTGCGTCTGCTGCTCCTCACCGGACTTGGACTTGGCCGATCGCCCGTCGCGCCTGGAACGGCGGGGTCGCTCCTCCCGGTCGCGGTCGTCTTGGCGCTGGTGGCGATCGTCGGCCCGCACTGGAGCGTCGATGGTTCGGTGGCCCTGCTCGGACTCTGTGGAGCCCTCGTCTGCGTGCGCTTCGGGGCTGACGGCGAGACCGCGTTCGGCCGGAAGGACCCGCCGCAGGTGGTTGCGGACGAGGTCGCAGGACAGGCGATTCCCCTGCTGGGACTTCCATGGCGGCCCTTCGATTCACCGAGCAGCATCGCCCACAACGCGCTCCTCGCCGCCGTCGCCTTCGTGGCCTTTCGGGTCTTCGACATCGCGAAGCCACCGCCGATTCGTCGGCTTCAACGGCTGCCCGGCGGTTTCGGAATCCTGGTCGACGATCTGATCGCAGGCCTTTACGCGCTGATCGCGATCCGAGCGGCGCTCGCGTTCGGGGTCATGGAGTACTCCAGCGCCCATTGACTCCGCCGCGAGGCGGTCGGAAGCGGAGCTTCTGCAAGGACAAGCGAAGCGGACGGGGCGCTGGCGGCCCCTCCGCGGGCCGTCAAGCCCCCACTCGATGAAACGAGCTGCGAGCTTCGACGCGGCAGAACGCCGCTTCCGGTCGCCGCAGCAGGAGCCAAGCGACGCTCGGTGTCGGCGCACCAGCGCAGGAGGCGGCGCCGCGGGGGGGCCTGACACCCGCTCCGGGATCACTCGACCGTCGAGAACCGCCCAAGGTCCAGCGGCACCGGACGCCCTTCGAAGGGATCGCGCGGTGTTGTGAACGAGGACGTCAAGGCCACCCTTGATCAGCGGCGCCGGTTGCCCTTCGACGGGATCGCGCACCCTCTGCGATGCCGACGCCTTGGCGCCATCGCGCTGCCTGCCGCAGGCGCCCGCTGCCTCGCGTCGGCTCCGGATGATCGCCGCTGCCTGCCGAGGACAGCCACGCGACCGCCACGGCGGGCGCGGCGAGGAGCGCCGCGCGGCCCCGTGCGGTCGCCCGAGCTGGGAAGCCGGATCCAGAGGCGGCGGCGAGGCCTGCCGGCCACCGATGCGAACCCGGCCTCGAGGCAGCATGGACGCTCGATCTCGGCAGGCGCGACGACTCGCTTCGGTCGCGCCGACGACGCGAGTCGGTCACGCTCGCGGGGGTCACGCTCGCGGGGGTCAGGTTCACGGGCGCTCGCGGGCACGGGCGCTCACGCGCACGAGAGCTCAGGCTCGCATCGCAACGCGGGATCGAGGTTCGCCCGCCTCCCCCTGGGCCGGCGAGAGTCCCGCGAGAGCCGCCTCAGAGCCGGGTCGGAGCCCGGTCAGAGCCGAGTCGGAGCCGAGTCAGAGCCCAGCGAGAAACGGCGAAGGCGTGGCGAGATTGCGGCGACAATGCAGCGATGCTCCTCTACGCCACCGACCTGATCTTCACGACCCGAATCAGCGCCGAAGCGCGAGCGCAGGGCGCCAGGCTCGAGATTGCGCGCGGGCTGACTTCGATGGAGGGGCGCCTCGCCGATTCCCCCGAGCTGGTCATCGTCGATCTCGACGCAGATGACGCGGTCGCGGCGATCTCCGCCGCCGCCGCCACCTCGCCGCGCCCGCGCATCGTCGCCTTCGTCGCGCACGTCAGGGCCGACCTCGCCGCCGAGGCCCGCAGCGCCGGGGCGGACGAGGTTCTCGCTCGCTCCGCGTTCGTGGCGCGGCTTCCGGGGTTGGTCGCGTCGCTCGGCCAGCCCCCGGCGTGACGGCCGATGCGCTGAGCGCTCGAGGCTGGCCGCACCTTCGTCGCTCCCCATCCGAGGCTCGTTGCCGCTGGGCGGGCCGCGATCGCGAGCGGCTCGACAGCGCCGCGTGCTCCGTCGATCCCTGCGCGGACCCGGCGCGCGGCAACCGACGTCCCCGCCGATCAGGCCTGCGCCGTCGCGGGCGCTCCCGCCGCAGCGTCCGTCAGCGCCTCGGAGCGTTCGAGCGCGACCAGCTCTTCGAAGCTCTCGCGCCGTCGCACAAGCCGCCACGTCGAGCCGTCGACCAGCACCTCCGCCGGGAGCGGCTGCGTGTTGTAGTGATTGGCCATGCTCATCCCGTAGGCCCCGGCGGTGAAGACCGCCAGGAGATCGCCGCGCCGCAGCGGCGGGAGCGGACGGTCCTGCGCGAGGAAGTCGCCGCTCTCGCAGATCGGACCGACCACATCCATCGGCACGAGCCCCGCGAGGCCCATCTCCTTCTGGCGGCGTGCGGGGACGAACTCCGCACCCGGCGCCGCAGGCCAGATGAAGTGAAATGAGCCGTAGTGGCTCGGCCGCAGCAGGGCGTTCATCCCTGCGTCGCAGATGGCGAAGGTCTTCTCGCCCGAGGACTTCATGTAGAGCACGCGGAGCAGCAGGATGCCCGCGTTGGCGATGATCGTCCGGCCCGGCTCGAGGACGATCCGCAGTCCGGCCTCGACCCGCTCGCGGAGGAGCGGGACGATCGCCGCCGCGTACTCGGCGGCGGGAGGTGACTGGTCGCTCTCGTAGTCGGCGCCGAAGCCGCCGCCGAGGTCGAGCCACTCGACGGCCTGGTCGATCCGCGCGAGCTCGTCGATGAGCGCAAGCGTCTTCACGATCGCATCGACGTAGGGCTCCGTCGAGTAGATCGGGGACCCGAGGTGAAGATGCAGTCCGACCAGCCGCGCATACGGGTCGCGGCCGTAGCGTCCGAAGAAGGCGCGCGCCCGCTCGATGTCGACGCCGAACTTGGTCTCCTTCCTCCCCGTCGACGTGTACCGATGCGTGCGCGGATCGACGTCCGGGTTGATCCGCAGCGCACACCGAACGACGGTCCGTTCCTGCGCGGCGAGCCGCGCGATGTTCTCGAATTCCTCCTCGCTCTCGACGTTGAGCAGGCCGATGCCCGCGCGGATCGCCGCGAGGATCTCGGCGTCGCTCTTGCCGACGCCCGCGTAGACGCAGCGCGACGCATCGACGCCCGCGGCGAGGGCGCGGTGGAGCTCTCCGCCGCTGACGACATCCATCCCCGCGCCGAGCTCGCCGAGCAGCCGGCAGACCGAGAGGTTGCCGCAGGATTTCACCGAGTAGCAGATGAGCGGCCGGAGCGGCGCGAAGGCGCTGCGCAGCCGCTCGAAGTGGCTCCGGATCGTGGCCGCCGAGTAGACGTAGGTCGGCGTTCCCGCCGCCTTGGCGATCTCCGCGACCGCAACGCCCTCCGCGTGGAGGGCGCCATCGACGTACTGAAAGTGATCCATGAACGCGGAGCGTAGGTCGCGGCCGCCGCAGCTTCGCGCCGCCGAGAAAGCTGCGCCGCCGAGCCGCCCGAGGTCGGGGCTGCGTTCCGGCGCGCACCTCCCCGGCGGGACCAGCCGCCGCGCGGCGCCAGGGAGGCCGACGGCGCTCCGTGACGCCGTCTCCCGTCGCCGCGGCCCGGACGGCCGCGGAGCCCGGCGACCCGGCGGTCCGCCCTGCCGACAGGTTCCGCCCGTCACTCCAGCGCGACGGCCACCGACTCGCGCCGGCGGGCGCAGCGCAGCGCAGCGTCGAGCACGCACTGGGTCTTCCACGCGTCCTCGAAGTCCGGCAGCGGAACGCGCAGCGCATCCCCCGCGAGGGACTGCGCGATGTCGGCAGCCTCGCTCACGAAGCCGTGCTCGTATCCGATGACGTGCGCCGCGGGCCAGTACGCCTCGACCCAAGGGTGCTCCCCGGCGACCGTGCACATGATGCGGCTCCATCCCCGCTCGCCGGGAGGCAGCGTCGCATCCCACCAGAGCAGCTCGTTCATCCGCTCGAAGTCGAAGATGATCGAACCGCGATGGCCGTTGATCTCGATGCGGTTGCGGTTCTGGTTTCCCGTCGCCAGCCGGGTGGCCTCGAAGCTCGCGACGGCGCCTCCCGAGAGCCGGGCGAGGAAGAGGACGCAGTCGTCGACCGTGGATCGCCGGCGTGCGGGGCGCGCGGCGGGCCGGCGCGGCGCGGCGCCGATCGCGGCGCGGCGCTCGACGATGAACGTGTGCTCGATCGCGCCGTGAATCGACACGATCTCCTCGTCGGTGATGAACCTGGCCATGTCCACGATGTGGGCATTGAGGTCGCCGTGAGCGCCGCTGCCGGCCTCGGCGGCGTCGAATCGCCAGGACATCGGCGTCTCCGGTCCGCCCCACTCCTGGAGATACGCGGCGCGGACGTGGAAGAGGTCGCCGAGCCGGCCCTTCTGGACCAGCTCGCGCGCGAAGGCGACGGCCGGGCAGCGGCGGTAGTTGAACCAGACGAACGTGCGCAGACCGCGACGGCGGGCCGCGCGGGCGGCGTCGCGCATGGCGCGGGCGTCCTCGAGGGTGCCCGCCAGCGGCTTCTCGCACGCGACGTGGCGCCCGGATTCGAGCGCCGCGATCGACTGCTCCGCATGGAGCGCGTTGGGCGTGGCGACGTCGATCAGCTCGATCGCCGGATCTTCCAGAAGCTCGCGCCACTGCGAGACCGCGCGCGACCATCCCCAGCGGGTCGCGAAGGCCGCCGCCATCCCCGCATCGCGCCCGGCGACGGCGATCATCCGCGGGGCGCGGCGCAGGTCGAAGAAGTGCGCGGCGCTCGACCATGCGTTGGAATGCGCCCGGCCCATGAAGCGGGTGCCGATCAGGCCGACTCCGAGCGGCCTGTCATCGGCGCCGGGCTCGCCGCTCCCGGATCGCGGCACGGCGCCGCTGCGGCGGCGTTCCGCCCGCCCTCGCGCTGCGGGCGCGTCGCGCTGCGAGCGAGCTCCCGCTGAGCGACCGCCGCTCACGGCCGCGCCGCCCCGCGATGGTCGCCTGCCGAGAGGGCTCCCGCGCCGCCGGCGGTCTCGTCGGCGGGCTCGCCGGCCGCCGCGAAGGTGGCGCCGCTCTCGATGTAGCAGTTCCACAGGGACCCGGGCGCGAACGACTCCAGCGGCTGATCGACGAGCAGCTCGAGCCGGATCGGAATGCCGACGTCCAGGAGCACCGAGCGACGGGATCCGTCGACGGCGAGCACGGCGCCCTGCACGATGCGGGGGACGCCGTCGATGGGCTCGATGAACCGGCCGCCCGCCGCCGCGGGGTGCAGGCGGAGCGCCCGACCGGCGACGCGCCCCGCGATGCGCCGACCGAGCCTGGCGCGGATCGCCGGCAGCGGCGAGATCGGCCGCAACCACAGGCGGTACTCGGTTCCGGGGACGGCGATCACCACGCGCCCCTCATCCGCCTCGACGACGGTCGCGCGGAACTCGTCGGTCTCCGGCTGGCGCCCGCTGGCGGCGCTGACGACCGGCGCGAGGGTCTCGATGGGCGGCGTGAGAGAGGTCATGTCTTCGGTGGTGTTCGAGCGAACGGAGTTCCGGCGCGGGAGCGGGGCGAAGCGCCGGAGCGACTGCGGCAAGCGTGCCGAGGCGAGCGGGGATGCGCATCAAGAGGCCCATGCACGGTCCGTCAACGCACCCGCGCCCCCGGCGACGGCGTCAACAGGCGACATGCCGGCGCCGCCCTGGGCGCTCGACGCCTCATCCGCGCGAGGGCATCGTGAAGGTCCGGCCCGGCTCGTCGACGCGCCCGTTCAGGCCGATCGAGCGCTTGGTCACGGCGGTCGCACCCTTGATGCGGGTGCCGAACTCGAGCGAGCCGGAGACGAACCCGCTCGCGTTTCCGACGGTTCCGGAGATGACGATCTTGTAGCCCTTGACCTCGGGCTTCTCGGGGTCGACGTAGGGCAGGATCTCGAAGGAACCTGCGAAGTCCGCCACGCCGCGGTTGGTCGACGAGAGCAGCTCGAGCTTCGGGTCGACGATCTCGAACTCCTCGCCATCGACGCTGGTGATGATCGTCTCGCCCTTGACCAAGTCGCCATAGTGGCTCTGGCCGAGCTGGATGATGTACGCGCTGGCGCGGATGTCGTCGACCACCGTGGCGAGGATCCGGACCGGAAGCCGCTTCGAGACGGGCTCTCCGTTGTCGAGCTTGCCGACGACCTCGATCTCGACGAGGCCTGTCCGGAAGAACCCCCACGGCGCATCGGGGCCGATGGAAACCTCCACGCCCGCCTTGCCCTCGCGCTTCCCGAGCGGGTCGGTGAAGCTCGCCGCGATGTGCTGGGCGCGCGGATTGAGAGAGAGGTTCTGGAAGACCGTCACCGGAGCGTCGGCGACGAGCTCGAACTCCATGTGCTTGCCCTGACCGCGGCGGACCTCGCCGAGGTCGAGCGTCTGGGGCGAGAATGCGAGGACCGTGTCGACCTCGCCGATGACGCGGATGTTGACCACCTCGCCGGGGCTCTTCGCGTTGGTGAGGACCTTGAGCGACTTCGCCTGATGTCCGCCGGTCGGGGGGGTGAACGCCACCTCGATCACGCCCGACTCGCCGGGCTGGTATGTCGCCTTCGCGAAGATCGGGCGGGTGCAGCCGCAGGAGGCGACCACGTCGATCACCTGGAGCGGCGAGTCGCCGACGTTGTGGAAGCGGAAGGTGGCGTTCCGCGTCTCGGCGTTCGTCATCAGTTCGAAGTCATGATCGAGGACCTCGAACCAGATCGCCGGTCCGCCCTGGTAGGGCACGCGCGGGCCGGGAGTGCGCGGACGCAGTCCCTCGATCCGCTCATTGACCGGAGTCGCCCGGCGCTGCGGCGTCCCGGCCTGACCGGTCGCGGCCTGGCGCCCCGCCGGCGCAGCCGCCGGCCGCGCCGGCGGGGCCGCGGCCGGTCGCTCCGGGGCCGTGGCGGGCGGCCGCTGCGGCGGGGCCTGCGCGACGGCGATGCCTCCGGGCAGAGCGCCGAACTGCATCCCGATCGCCGCCGCGACCGCAGCGATGCCGCGCCGCGCTCCGAGGGCTCGAGGGGCGGTGCGGCCCGACCGCGCGAGGGGCGTCCCGGCGGTCATCGAAGAGGTGTCGAAGGGCATGGAGCCAGTGTATGACAGCCTCGCGAACGGACGAAGTTGGCAAGCAGCCTCGGTCCCTCCAGGGTCAGGAAGCTCTCGGGATGGAACTGGACGCCGTCGAGCGGCGCCGCTCCAGGACGCCCGTCGCCCAGCCACCGCAGCCCCATGACCTCGCCCTCGGCCGTCCAGGCGCTGATCTCGAAGCTCGCCGGCACCGTGTCGCGCCGAACGATCAGCGAGTGGTAGCGCGTCGCCTGGAACGGGTTCGAGAGTCCTTCGAAGATCCCCCGACAGTCGTGGTGGATCGGCGAGGTCTTCCCGTGCATCGGCCGATCGTTGCGGCAGATGGTCATGCCATGCAGGTCGCCGATGGCCTGGTGCCCGAGACAGACTCCGAGGATCGGGATGCGTCCGCGGAAGCGCTCGATCAACTGCGGCGACACGCCTGACTCCTTCGGTGTGCACGGCCCGGGCGAGATCACCAGCAGCGACGGTTCCAGCCGCTCGGCTGCCTCGACGTCGATGCGGTCGTTTCGCACGACCTCCAGCGGCATGGCTGGATCGACCTCCAGGAACCGCTGGACGAGGTTCCATGTGAAGGAGTCGTAGTTGTCGATCAGGAGCAGCACCGCCGAGCGTACGCGCCGGGGATTCGCCTGCCGAAGCCACCGTCAGGACCTCGGGCGGCGCGGAGCCCAGGATTGCCCCGGACCCGGGATCCCGCGCCGCTCCCACCCCGCTCCCCCTTGGGCTATCCCTTGAGGTCCCCCTTGGACTCCCGGTGCGGCTCCCCCCTTTCTGGGCCGCCGCGGCGAAGCCGCTTGACGGGTTTCACAGCGGCTACGCCGCTTGACGGGCTTCACAGCGGCTACGCCGCTTGACGGGTCCCTGCGACGCCGTCCATCGTGACGAGGAAGAAGTCGTCCGTGATCGGGTAGGGCAGGCGCCTGAAGTCCTGCGCCACGCGGGCGCGGAGCCGGTCGACGAACTCCGGCGGATCGAAGGTGAAGGCGACGAACATGTCGCGCGCCGGAGTGGCGACGTAGAAGTCCCCCCTGAGCTCCCGGGCCAGCCGCCGGTGGAGCGGCTCGAGCAGGAGCCGCGCGGCGTCGTAGCCGTCGTGCCGCGACAGGATCGCCGCACGTCCCCCTTCGGCGCTCTCGACGATCTGCACCGGCAGATCGGGGGCGTAGCGCGCGAGGTTGGTGCGCGCGACCGCCTCGAGCTCCTCCAGTTCGAGCCCCCAGCGCACCATCTGCTCGGTCGTCAGGCTGACGGTCATCTGCGGAAGGTCGAGGACGAAGACCACGACCGTCTCGTTGACGAATGGCACGTGGGCCACCTGGGCAGGGTCGAGGTGCTCGAAGATCGAGCAGGGCTGGATCCGGGGCATGATCCGCGGGCGGGCGAGCGCCAGCGGCATCGGCGCGCCGGCGAGGGCGTCGCCTTCGAGGAGGCGGGCGAGATAGGTTTCGACGATCTCCTCCGCGCGGCCGGGATCTGCGTTGACGAGCCGCAGCAGGTTGTCAAGGCCGAGGTGCCGGCCATCGACGACCAAGTGCATCGGCGCCGACAGCTCGGCGCGACGTTCGGGGTGGGAGCGTCGGAGCAGCTTCAGGACCGCTTCACCGAAGCCTTCGCGATCGATGGGAAAGCCGGGCATGGCCGAAAGGGGAGCGGAGACGAGGAAGAGCGGAGACGAGGAAGAGCGGAGCGCAACGAGGGCAGAGCTTGAGATGGGAGCGGCGCGGGCCGGCGCAGACGAGGGGCGACGGAACGGCGCACTCGGTCCCCGCCGTGCGAGAGCCCGGCGCGGGCAGCCTGGGGCGCTATCCGCAGGTTCGGCGCCGTCGGTTCGCAGTGTTGGCGCGAAGAGCGCGGCTGGTCGGTTCGCGGCGACCGGAAACGGCCGAGGCGGCGCGCCGGGCCCAGTCGATCGGAGAGCCGGCACACCGTCGCAGCGCGGCGCCGATCATCGCCGCCCGCCGCCCGGCTCGGCAGGGCCGCCGTGCGCCCCCCGGGGCCGACGCGCGACGGCGCCGCGTCGCTCATGCGCGAGCGCAGCCGTCGAAAGCGCTTCTGGCGACCGACGCCCGCTGCTCGCGCAGCTCCTCAGCGCCGAGATCGCGCCCGGCGGCGGCGCAGAGATGACCGGGCTGGAGGCGCATGAAGAGCCCGTTGACCACCGCGAGATCGACATCGCGGAGCCTCCCCATCAGGATGCCCATGCGGACGCGGCTGAGGAGCTTCAGCGCCTCCTCGCCCCCGAGCAGCCGGGCGCTCCGCAGCACCGCGAGGGCGCGGTGGAGCCGGTCGTCGAGCGCCGCGGGGCTCTGGCGGACGAGCAGGCGCCGCGCCTGCCGCTCATATTCGACGAGGCGCGGGACGACGCTCGAGCGGAACTGCTCGATGAGGTCCTCCTCGCAGAATCCGAGCGTCACCTGGTTCGAGACCTGGAAGAAGTCTCCCGCGCCCTCCGTCCCCTCGCCGTCGAAGCCGCGGATGGCGAGATTGAGGTCGCGCGCCGCGCGGCGGACGCGCTCGATCTCGTTGGTGATCCGCAGCGCCGGCACGTGCACCATCACCGAGACGCGGATGCCGCAGCCGACGTTCGTCGGACAGGCGGTGAGATAGCCCCAGCGCCGATCGAACGCGTAGTCGACGCACGCCTCGATCGCGTCATCGATGGCATCGGCGCGGCGGTGCGCCTCCTCGAGCCGAAGCCCCGGGAGCATCGCCTGGAGGCGGATGTGGTCCTCCTCGTTGACCATCACGCTCGCCGAGTGCTCCGGCGTGAACGCCACCGCGCGCGGCGCATCGCCCTCGGCGAGCTGCCGCGAGATCAGCCTCCGCTCGACGAGGAGCTGCCGATCGCGCATCGGGGTGCGCTCGAGCTCGACCCAGGTCAGCCGGGATGCGACGTCGGCCGGCATCGCCACCCGGCGGAGCAGCGCGACGATCTCGCGCCGCTGCGCCTCCGAAGCCCGGCTGACGAAGGGGAACCCGGCGAGGTTCCGGGCCAGCCGCACCCGCGTCGAGGCGACGACATCGGCATCGGGCCCGTCGTCGGTGAGCCACGCGCCCCCCGCGCGGATCCCCGCGAGGCTTTCGCCCGGCATCCTGCCGGGTCCGGGTTCGGGCGCGTCTCCGCTCACGTCTGGCTCCCCGCGCCTCCGTCGACGGCGCCGCTCCGCGAGAGCCCGGCGGGCGGCGGCAGCGCGAGGATCCGGTCGCGCAGCTTCGCGGCGCGCTCGTACTGCTCGGCCGCGACCGCCTGCTCGAGCTCGCGCATCAGCCGCTGCCGGATCGCCACGAGATCGACGCGAGCGCCGCCGCGCCGCGGGGCCTTTCCCACGTGGTGGATGCCCCCCGCCTGGGCCCGCTCGATGATCTGCCCGAGCGTCGCACCGAACTGCTCGTAGCACTGAGGGCAGCCGAGCACGCCCCCCTGGCGGAGCTGATGGAAGGCGAGCCCGCAGTGCCGGCAGACCATCCCCGTACGTCCGATGCTGCGCTCGCGCGGCGCGGCGGTCTCGCAGGCTTCGCTCTCAGGGCACTCGGCCTCGGAGCGCTCCGTCGCGAGCGCCCCGGCGAGCGATGCGAGGTCGCTCGCGGAGGCCTCGGAGAGCTTGCCCGCTTCGCGAGCATGCTCGATGCAGAGGTGGACCTCGCTCACCGCGCCGTTGCGGATGTGGACTTCGTGGACGACCGCAGGCTTCTCGCAGTGGTCGCAGTTCACGCGCGGAGTCTACGTCATCCTCGATCGCCGCGGCCGGATCGGACTTGACGACCGGTCCCGGGCACTCCGGCGCCGGGTGGCTTCGAGCGGCCGCAGCGGGGACCGACGTGCGCCGGAGCGCTACGAGCGCGGTGCAGCGCGCACGGCCGCGGCCGCTTCGGCGAGGCGATCGAGGCCGGGCGCCACCGGCGAAGCCGACGAGCACGCGGACCGGATCGCGGCCAGCGACCGCAGCAGCGCCGGCACCTCGTGCAGCGGGAGCGCCGTCGCGGAGTCGCTGAGCGACCGGGCGGGTTCGGGATGGCATTCAAGGAAGATCGCATCGACGCCCGCGGCGACCGCGGCGCGCGCGAGCAGCGCCGCCCGGTCGGGCCGCCCGGCCGTCGCCGTCCCCCCGGCGCCGGGGAGCTGCGTGGAGTGCGTCACGTCGAAGCAGACCGGGCTGCCGAGCGACATCAAGTCTCCGAGGCCGATGAAGTCGGTCACCAGCCGGTGGTACCCGAAGAAGGTCCCCCGCTCGGTCAGGATGACGCCCCGCGCGCCGGCCTCGCGCAGCTTCTGGACGACGTTGGCCATCTCCGCCGGGGCCATGAACTGTCCCTTCTTCACGTTGACCGGCCGCCCCGTCGCCCCGGCAGCGACAAGCAGGTCGGTCTGCCGGCAGAGAAACGCCGGGATCTGAAGCAGGTCGACGACGGCCGCGGCGGGCGCGGCCTGCGCAGGCTCGTGGATGTCGGTGGTGACGGGCACGCCGAGGCGCTCCCTGAGCCGGGCGATCTCGGCCAGTCCCGCCTCCATGCCCGGGCCGCGCGGCGAGTGGATGCTCGTGCGATTGGCCTTGTCGAAGCTCGCCTTGAAGACATACGGAAGCTCGAGCGCGGCGCAGCAGTCGCGGAGCGTCGTGCCGATCCGCTCGTTGATCTGAGGGGTCTCGAGGACGCACGGTCCGCCGATCACCAGCAGCGGAAGCCCCGGACCGACCCAGCGCGGCCCGCGCTGGTCAGGACCGAGGCGATCCTGCCCGATCGGGATGGGCGCCGCCCGCGTCGAGACCGTGGCCGGCTCCTGCGGCGCTCCCGTGCCGGAACCGCTCATGCGCCGGGTGCCATCTGCTCGGCGACCGCGTCGATCGCCGCGGCGAGCGCGAAGTCCTTCTCGGTGATCCCGCCCGCATCGTGGGTCGAAAGGGTGAGCGTCACCTTGTCGTAGCGGACGAGAATGTCCGGATGGTGCTGCTGCTCCTCCGCAATCGTCGCGATCCGGTTGACGAAGGCCATCGCGTGGACGAAGCTCGCGAAGCCTGCGGTGCGCTGGAGCGCATCGCCGCTCTGCGTCCAGTGGTCGAGTGCGGCGAGGCGCTCGGCGATCGCGTCGGACGAAAGGCGTTCGTTCATCGTGGAGATTCCGCGGGGACTCCGGGCGCGCCGGCGGGGGGTCCGGGCGCGTTCCGAGGGCGAAGAACTGCCACTATAACAATGGAGCGCTCCGCGCTGCGTCGCGACCTCCGAGGCGCGGCCGGAGCGGACACCGCGGCGCGGCCAGCGCACGCGCGCGGTCGCGGCGAGGCGAGCGCCCTCGTCCGAAGAGCGCGGCTCCTGCGTCGCACGCCGCGCCCGCGCCCGAACGCGACCCCGCACCACGTCCTCTCCGCGCCCACGTGCCCGAGCCTGCAATCCGCTCCGCCCCTCCTCCCGGCCGCCCAGCAGCGCCGCGCGTGTCGCGCCTTGCGCCGTCGCCGACCGGCGACCTGCACCTGGGAAACCTGCGGACCTTCGCCCTCAACTGGGCGCTGGCGCGATCGCTGGGCTGGACGCTCCGGCTGCGCCTCGAGGATCTCGACGCCCCGCGCGTCAAGCCCGGGGCGATCGAGGCGACGGTCGACCTGCTGCGCTGGATCGGCTTCGAACACGATGGGCCGGCGCTGCGCCAGTCCTCCGATCTCGCCCCCTACCGCGCCGCGATGGAGCGGCTCGCGGCGATGGGACTGGTCTACTCCTGCGGCCTGAGCAGGGCGGCGCTGAGGCGGGCGCTCTCCGCCCCGCACGTCGGCGAGCGCGAACACCGCTGCCCGGCGTCGATGCGTCCGACGGAGCGCAGCCGCTGGCGCTTCGCGGCGGGGGACGTGAACCACCGTTTCGCCACCCCGCCGGGATCGATCGAGATCGTCGATGCGATCGCCGGAGCGCATCGCTTCGATCCCGCGGAGGAGGTCGGCGACTTCGTGCTCTGGACGCGCTGCGATCTCCCGAGCTATCAGCTTGCCGTCGTCGTCGACGACGCTCGGCAGGGCGTGACCGACGTGGTTCGCGGCGACGACCTGCTCCCGTCGGCGGCGCGGCAGGCCCTGCTCTACCGGGCCCTCGGAGCGCCGATTCCGCGATGGTGGCACGTTCCGCTCGTGCTCGGATCCGACGGCGCGCGGCTCGCCAAGCGCGCGGACAGCCGCTCGGCGTGGTCGTACCGCCGCGAGGGCGTCGCGCCGGAGCGGCTTGTCGGTCTCCTGGCGCGCTGGCTCGGGGTCGTTGCGGAGCGCGCTCCGCTCTCCAGCGGCGAGTTCCTCGCCGCCTTCGCGAGCCGCGCCGATCCTGACGCCGCGGGGGCTACGCTCGACGGACTCGGACTTCGGCCGGTCGTTTTCGACGAGGAGGATCATCGATGGCTGCTCGGACAACCGCTCGCGCTCGCGCTTCCGGCACGCATCCCTGCGGGAGCGGGGTGCGCCGCGCCCCCTGCGGCGCCGCCGACCTCGGAGCAGCGCGCCGCGCACCGCGCAGGGCCCGCGGGATGATCGCGGTCGCCGGCGCCCTCCTCGCGGCGCTCGGCTGCGGTTGCGCCCCCGGCGACGCCGAGGGGAGCGGGAGTTCAGCGGGCGGCCAGAGGGCAGGATCGGGCGACGGCGGCGCCGCCTCGGCGGCGAAGCGGAGCGATCCATCAGCGAAGACTGCCGCACGTCCGGCGGGACCGAAGGTCGAGACCGAGAAGTTCTCGCTCGCAGGCCGGACGTTCATGCTCGAGGTCGCGCGCACCGACGGATCGCGGGCCAAGGGCCTCGGCGGGCGCGAGTCGATTCCCGAGGACGGCGGGATGATCTTCATCTTCCCCCGAGCTGCGCTGCAGAGCTTCTGGATGTACGAAACGCTGATCGATCTCGACATCGTCTTCGTCGATCCGCGCGGCTTCGTCACGGCGATCCACACCATGCCCGCGGAAGCGCCGCGCGGCGCGCAGGAGCCGCGCTCCGTCTACGAGGCGCGGCTGCGGCGCTACTCCAGCAACTCCCCCGCCCAGTTCGCGCTGGAGTTCCGGGCCGGGACGGCGAAGGAACTCGGTCTCGCAGTCGATCAGAAGCTCCCGGGCGACTGGGCCCGGCTGCGCACGCTTGCGCGCTGACGCAGCGGAGCGCGCGCGCTTCGGCACCCTGTCGCACCTCGGGCAGACGCACGCAAAGCGGCGCTCTCACCCGTGCGCGATCGTCACCCACGCCATGAGCGCGACGACCACCGCGGCGGGCAGGCCACCGACGATCGCCGCCGCCAGCGGCTGACCGGCGCGCAGGAAGATGATGGCGCCCGCGACCGCTGCGATCCCGCCGATGATCGTCGCGATCGCCCACAGGCGAATCGACGCCGCCTGGGCGGCCGAGCTGTTCGGCGCTCCGGCGACGCAGAGGATGAGCAGCGAGAGCGTGCCGAGCACACCGCACGCGGTCGAGAGGATGGCGAGGAGGTTCATTTCGAGGAACGGCCTTCGGCAGGTGGGAAGCGTGGCTGGCGCAGAGGGAGGCGGCGGGGATCCGGGGAGCCTCCAGAGAGGTGAAACGACGCTTGGCGCCGAGAGGCGCAGCCGGCGACGTGGAATCTCGCCTCGGAGCCGGCGCGCGGGCTGGTAGAGTGCGTCCATGTTCGATCGGGTCCGTGAGTTTCTTCGGTACCACGTCGAGTCTCCGATCCTCGGGTGGCTGGTGCGCCGGGATCCGGGGATGCCCGATGTCGAGCGGGTGGCGATCTGGCCGTTGCCCGGCGGGGCGATCCGCTCAGGCGACATCGTCTATTCCGGCGGCGTCGGCGAGGACCTGCTCCTCGAACGCGCCGTGGCGGATCGCTTCGAGGCGAACGTCTGGGCATTCGACCCGACACCGAGGTCGATCGCGTACGTGGAGCGGACCGGATTCGTCGGCCCGCGCCGGGGCTTCCTGCCCGTCGGCCTCTGGAACGCCGACACCACGCTGCGATTCCACGCGCCGACTGACCCCGGCCACGTCTCGCACTCCGTGATGTCGGAGCTGGGCGGGGCGACCCACTTCGATGCGCCGTGCCGCAGCATCCCCTCCGTGATGAGGGAGCTCGGGCACGACCGCATCGACGTGCTCAAGCTCAACATCGAAGGGGCGGAGCACGTGGTGCTCGAGGCGATGCTCGAGGCGGGGATCCAGCCGCGGGTGCTGCTCATCTCGTGGGAAGGCGATCGCGCGCTCGCGAAGGCCCGCGCCTGGACGGCGCGCCTTCGCGGGCTGGGGTACGGAGTCGCGGGGCGGTTCGGCTGGGCGATCGCCTACGTCAAGGCGTCCGCGCTGCACGCCCCATGAACGAGGTCCTGACCCGGTCCCTGGTCCGCATCAAGCGCGGAATCTGTCCCCGCTGCGGGCTTCCGGTGCCTCTCGATGAAATGTCTCCCACGATCACCTGCCGCGCGTGCGGCTGCGAGGCGATCGTCGAGCGGCGCCTGCGCACGACCGAGCCCGAGCTTCCGGGGACGCCGCTCCGCAGCCGCTTCGGCGACGAGTCGGAGCCCGGCGCCGCGCCGGGAACGGGCGCCGGGCGCTGGATCCGCTCGAGTCAGTTCCGTCAGGGCGACGTCGCCGCGGTCGCGTGTCCCGGCTGCGGCGTGACGATGGCCCTCGCCGAGGAGAACGACGCCGTCGAGGTCCTCCGCTGCGACTCGTGCGGCACCGACGCCCGCTACGAGCGCCGGATCGTCGCGCGCCCGCGCGACCCGTCGGAGATCGCTCCCGCGCCGAGGCCGCGCAGCCCGGACGAGCCGCCGAACCTCGACGATCGTGCTGAGGACGATCCCGAGACCGAGCACCTCTGCTGGCGGCTGGTGACCGAGCGCGACGACGCGCTGCGCACGGCCCTGGCGCTGAACCTTCGCCGGTGGCGCTTCGTCAACCGCACCTCCGCACGCTTTGCGCCGGCGCTGATCGACCGGATGCACGCCGCTCCGCGCTCGCCGCTCTTCGAGCGGGCGCTCGCCGACGGGCTCTCGCTGCTGCTCAACCACGACGATCATCGGCTGCGCGATGCCGTGCTGATCGGCTCGGAGCGGCATCTCTTCCGCCCCGGCGCCTCGCGCCCGCTCATCTCGGCGCTCGGTCTCGGGCCGCCGATCGGCCTGAAGCTCCTGCTCGACGGCGCCGAGTGGGCGGAGCGGCACGGTGATCACGAGCAGGCGGCCGCCTGCCTCAACGCGGTCAACTGGATCTTCCAGCGCAACCACGGAGCTCACGCCTCGATGGGCGAAGTGCTCCTCTACCGGCTGCTCTACCTGAGCGGACCGGTGCTCGCCTTCGGGCTCGGCGTGGCCCAGCGGCGGATCACCGGCACGGGCTTTCACTTCGATCCGGAGACGTTGCTCCGCTTCGTCGACGACGCCGCGGCGGAGCGCCCGGCACTCGTTCCGGAGCTCGTCCGGGCGTACTACGGAGGGCCGCCCGCGAACGGCGCCGCGCTCCGCGAGCGGATCGCGTTCTTCCGGTCGATCGGGAGCCTCCCGGCGCGGCGGCTCGCGCTGAGCCAGCACCTCCGCCCGGCCGCCTCGGACCCGGCTGCGGACGCGCTGCACCACCCCGCGTGCGCCGAGCTGGTCCGGCTCGTCGAGGAGTCGCTCTTCCCGGATGAACTGCGCCCTGCGGCCGACGCCGACGATGGCGGGGCGATCTCCCGCCAGGCGGGCAGCGTCGATCCCGCCACGAGCCCGCGCAGCGAGGGGGCGGCGCTGACCGACGCCGCATGCGCCTGCCTGCGCGGGCTGCTCGCCGAGTGCGCAGCGATCCCGCCGGCGCTGGAGGACCTCGTCGCGCGGCGCGGCGACGAGCTCCCGGCGGAGTTCCGTCGCGCCTATGTCGCCCTCGTTCCGTCGACGCCCCGCATCGACCGCGCCGCGATCCCGCCGTGGTCCTCTCCCGCCGCCGAGACCCAGGCCGATGCGATCGCCGAGGCGTGGGCGATGTGGCGCCGGGCGCTCGCGGCCGTGGTCGATGACGACGCCGAACTTCGCGATCGCCTGCGGGAGTTCTGGTCCGAGCGAGCGTCGTCACCGGAGGCAGCCGCGGCGCCGGTGCGATGACAGGGCGGATGCACGCTCTCGCCGGCCGCACGTCTTCCGGCGCACCGCGCGGACGCGCGCCGGCACGATGAACGCCGGGCCGGTCAGGAGGCGCGCTTCTTGACCGGGCGCGCCTCCTGTCGGGCTGCGCCCTCCAGCGCGCCGCCCGGAGCGTTCCCAGCCTCCCTACTTCGACGGCCCAGCGCCGCATCCGGATCGGCGCTCGATCCCCCCAGCGATGCCGCGACGGAGCATCGCGGCGACCATGCGGGCGATGCAGTCGCTCTCGAGATTGACCCGATCGCCGACGGCCAGCGCGCCGAGCGTCGTCCGCGCCAGCGTCGTGGGGATCAGCGCCACCTCGAACCAGCGCGGAGGAGACGGTCGCTCGGTCGGCGCCGCCTCGGGCTCGACGGCAGCCAGCGTCAGCGAGACGCCATCGACCGCGATGCTCCCCCGCTCGACGAGCGTCGGACGCACCGGCTCGGGGGCCGCGATCCGCAGGCGCCACTCGCGCTCGTCGGCGGTCAGCCCTATCACCTCACCGACCCCGTCGACATGTCCGGTGACGAGGTGTCCGCCGAGCAGCGAGGTCGGGGTTGCGCTGGCCTCGAGGTTGACGGTGTCTTCCGGGCGCAGTCCGCCCAGCGTCGTGAGGGCGAGCGTCTGGGCGATCACGTCGAACCGCCAGCTCGCACCGTCGATGGCGGCGACCGTCAGGCAGCAGCCGTTCACCGCGATGGAGTCTCCCGGCGCAGGCTGCGTCCGCCACGCGCCGGGATCGAGGAAGAGCTCCGCCCCGAAAGGGACCTCGCGAAAGACCGCGACGCGTCCGACGTGCTCGACGATGCCGGTGAACATCTTCGGCGGAGGGTACGAGGCCTCGGGATCGCCCCGATGCGCTCCGGCGCCGAGCCACGCCGCTCCGCTCGGAGCATCCGGAACCGGTCGCTCGATCGGCCTCGCCTCTGGTCGCGCGGCCCGCCGCCCGGCAGCTCGCAGGACTGGTCGCCTGATCTGCTCGCCGCCCGGCGCCGGGAACGTCCCCGCAAAGGCGGGCGGAATCGCGGGCTGACTGACGGGCCGACCGACGGGCGGGCTGGCGGCCTCGCGCGCGGGACGACCGCCGCGCAGGGGCGCACAGGGCGACCGCCGCGCCGCGCTCCTTGACGCGGTACGCTCCGACGCCCCATACTCCGGGCTTTCCTCCGGTGTCGCCCCACCGGTCTTCATCAGTCGGCGTCGCCTCCGACATCCCTCGCGGAACAACTCCGAGACGACTCCGACCGAGCCAGAACGACCCCGGAGCGTCTCCCGGTCCCGGAGCCCCACCAGATGACCTCACTCCGCGCCGCCGGCGCGCCCTCCACACTCCCCCACTCCGCTTCGACTCGCCGCGCCCTCTTCGGCGCCGCGCTGGCGACGGTCCTCGGATCGCTCGTCGCCTGCGAGACGGCCCCGCGCGCCGAGGGCGAGACCGGCTCCGCAGCCGCTTCTTCGGCGGCGGGCGCGGAGGCGGGCGCGCTGAGCGCCGCCCGCACCGGGCCGCCGACCGCGGAGGAGCTCGACGCGCGGATGATCATCGGCCCGACCGCAGCCCGGACGCTCGGCTACCGCGTCGCCTGGGAATCGGGGCCCTTCACCGCGGCGCCGGAGACGCTCAAGCTCGGCTCGCCGCTGGGCGACAGCGTCTTCATCATCGACACCCGCAACAACCTCACGCGCCTGCGCACCGCGGACGGGATCCGCATCTGGTCCACGCCCGTCGGCGGCCCGGCGGACGTGGTCTACGACATCCTCCGCGTCGACGACCCCTCAGGGGACCGGGTGATGGTGCTCACCGACGGCGCCCTCTTCGTCTTCGACGGGACGAACGGCGTGATGATCGACCGCCAGGCGCTGCGGCGGCCGGCCAATACCAAGGCCGTCCTCGTCGGCCCCTTCGTGATCTACGGCGGTCGCACCGGCCAGATCGTGTGGCACCAGGCCCGTGTCGGCCACCACTGGCGCGTCAACGAGATCAGCGGCTCGATCCGCGCGGCGCCGATCGTCGCGGGCTCCGACATCGCGGTCGCGAGCACCACCGGCGACGTCGCGGTCATGGACGTCGGCACGGCGCGGACGATCTGGACGAAGCGGCTGCTCGCGGGGATCGTCGCCCCGATGGCGACTGCGCGCGGCTTCCTCTTCATCGCCGGGCAGGATCAGTACCTCTGGGCGATCGACGTCGGCGACGGGCGGACGATCTGGAAGCACTTCAACGACGCGCCGCTGACGACCGGTCCGATCGTCCTCGGCGACCGCCTCTACCAGCGGATTCCCTCCCGGGGCATCACCTGCTTCGACGCGTTCGTGAAGGACCGCCTCGACGGCGTGATCCTCTGGTCGAATCCCGACGTTCCCGGCCAGGTGATCGGCCTTCGGGGCAACGCCCTGCTCGCGTGGGATGAGCCTTCGAGGACGCTGACGATGCTCGACCGCAGCGGCGGGGTGATGCACCGGATCGCGCTGCCGAAGGTGGCGCGGCTCCGGCTCGAGTCCCCTGAGAACGGCGACCTCTACGCCCTCGATGACGCCGGGCGCATCACGAGGCTTGTGCCCCGGTGACCGGCCAGCGCGGTCCGGACGCCCCGCAGCCGGAGGGCGCCGCAGCCGACGGCCTGGTGAAGGTCCGCCGCGCGCTGCTCTCCGTGAGCGAGAAGTCCGGGCTGGTCGAGTTCGCGCACGCGCTCGCCGCGCTCGGAGTCGAACTCGTCTCGACGGGCGGCACCGCAGCCACGCTGCGCAGCGCCGGGCTGCCCGTCGTCGAGATCGAGCGGCTGACGGGCTTCCCCGAGATGATGGATGGTCGCCTCAAGACCCTCCATCCGAAGGTCCATGGCGGAATCCTCGCGCGCCGAGAAGATCCGCGGCACCTCGAGGCGATGGAGGCGCACGGGATCGTCCCGATCGATCTGGTCTGCATCGATCTCTACCCCTTCGAGGCGACGGCCGCGCGGCCCGGCGCCGGCGCGGATGCGATCGTCGAGCAGATCGACATCGGGGGACCGGCGATGATCCGCTCGGCGGCCAAGAACCACGCATCGGTGGTGGTGGTCACCGCGGCGCCGCAGCGAGCCCCGCTCCTCGAGCACCTGCGGGCGCGCGGCGGGGCGACGACGCTGCCGCTGCGCCGCGCACTCGCCGCAGCGGCCTTTGCGCGCACCGCGGCCTATGAGAGCGCCATCGCCGCATGGTCGGCGATGGCGCTTGCCGGCGCGGATCGGACGGACCCGGCGATCGCCTCGTTCCTCGGCGCCGATCGAGCGGATGCGGCGGCCGGGGACGGGGTCGCGGCATCCGGAACGCACGCCCGCGAGCTCCGCTACGGCGAGAACCCCCATCAAGGCGCCCGGGCGGCGCGGCTTCCGGGGCGCGATCGCGTGAGCGTGCTTGCTGGCGAGCCCCTCGGCGGAAAGGCGCTCGGCTACAACAACCTCCTCGACGGAGCAGCGGCGCTGGAAGCGGTTCAGGACCTGGTCGAGGCGTTCTCGCTGCGCTCGCGCGGCGGGAGCGCCGCCGTCGTCGTCAAGCACGCCAACCCCTGCGGCGCCGCCGTCGGCCGCGAGCCGCTCGCGGCGATCCGGGATGCGCTGGCGGGGGATCCGCTCGCGGCGTACGGAGGCATCGTCGCGCTCTCCGCGCCGGTGCGGGCGGCAGAAGCCCGGGCGCTCGTCGACGGAGCGGGCTTTCTCGAGGTCGTCGTCGCCCCGGCGTTCGACGACGACGCGGTCGCGACCCTCTCAGGACGGTGGAAGAACGTCCGTCTTCTCCCGGTCGGGTCGATCTCGGCGCCGATCGCGGAGCGTCACGTCCGATCGATCCCCGGCGGGATGCTCGAGCAGGATCGCGACATCGCCGTGCCGGATCCAGCGCGCTGGACGCTCGCCGTCGGCACGCAGGGCGACGACGCGCTCCTCCGCGCCGCGCTGCTCGCGGCGACTGCGGTCAAGCACGTGCGGAGCAACGCCGTCGCGATCGCCGGGGCGACCGTCGACGGCGCCATGCTCCTCGGCGCGGGCGCGGGACAGATGGACCGTCTCGCAAGCTGCCGCATCGCGGTCGAGAAGGCGGGCGCCCGCGCTCGCGAACGGGTCTCGGTCGCCGCAAGCGACGCCTTCTTTCCCTTCGCCGACGGACCCGCAGTCCTCCTCGATGCGGGCGTGCGCGCCCTCGTCCACCCCGGCGGCAGCAGGCGCGACGAGGAGACCTTCGTCCTCTGCCGCGAGCGCGGCGCCCTCTGCTGGACGACGGGCATCCGCCAGTTCCGGCACTGACGCCCGACGTCGCGCCGCGCGGGCGCCGCTCCGGGCGTGCCCTACCATCGGCCCGCATGGCGACGCTCGACCATCCGACGCTTCCGATCATCAAGGCCGCGTTTCCCGAGGTGCGCTTCAAGGCGGCGGAGTTCCGCGGCCAGACCACGCTGGTGGTTCCCTCCGAGCGGCTCCACGACGTGATGCGCTCCCTGCGCGACGATCCCCGCTGCGCGTACGACTACCTCGTCGACGTCACCGCCGTGGACTACCTCGGCTATCCCGCCGAGCAGCCCGGGCGGTTCGCCGTCGTCTATCCGCTGGCGAGCGTCGCCGACGCCCGCCGGCTGGTCGTCAAGACGTATCTCGATCCCTCGATTGACACCGGCGGGAATGCCGAGGATCCGGCGCTCGTCGTCGACTCCGTCACCGACATCTGGCCAGGCGCGGAGTGGCCGGAGCGCGAGGTGTACGACATGTTCGGCATCCGCTTCCGCAACCATCCGGACCTGCGCCGGATCCTGCTCTGGAAGGACTACCCCGGACACCCTCTCCGCAAGGACTATCCCCTGCGCGGACGCGGAGAGCGCGAGCACTACGTTCAGGTCAACCGGGACTCGGCGTAGCCGCGATGCCGACGAAGGCGCTCGTCCTCGGTTCCGGTCTCGTCGGCGGAGTGATGGCCGCCGACCTGCTCGCCACGCGCGGCGTGGCGGTCTCCGTCGCCGACCAGGACGCCGAGGCGCTCGAGCGCACCGTCGCGGCATGCCGCCGCACCGCCCAGCGCGCGCCGAGGATCGTCGTCGCCGATCTCTCCGAGCCGGCGGAGATCCGCCGACTCGCGGAGGAGCACGACATCGTCGTCGGCGCCCTCGCGAGCCATCTCGCATTCGCCGCCCTCCGCGCGGTCCTCGAGGCCGGCAGGCCCTGCGCCGACATCGCCTTCATGGCCGAGGACGCGCTGGAGCTCGACGCCTTCGCCCGGCGCCGCGGCGTGACCGCGATCGTCGACTGCGGGGTCGCGCCGGGCATGAGCAACCTCCTCGCGGGCGTCGCCGCGCGGCGGCTCAGGCCATGCGAGCGCATCGAGATCGTCGTCGGCGGCCTCCCGGTCGAGCGGAGGATGCCCTTCCAGTACAAGGCGGGCTTCGCGCCGGCGGACGTGATCGAGGAGTACACGCGGCCGGCGCGGATCGTCGAGGACGGAAAGCTCGTCGTGCGCCCCGCGCTGAGCGGTCGGGAGATCATCGAGCTCCCCGGCGTCGGCAGCGTCGAGGCGTTCAACACCGACGGCCTCCGCAGCCTCGCGAGCACGCTCAAGGTCCCCGCGATGCGCGAGCGGACGCTTCGCTGGCCCGGCCACGTCGAGGCGATGCTCGCCTTCCGCGAGGCGGGGTTCTTCTCGACGGATCCGATCCGCGTCGGCGACATGCGGGTCGTGCCGCGGGAGGTGACCGCGGCGCTGCTCTTTCCCAAGTGGAGCTACGAACCGGGCGAGGCCGACCTGACGGTGATGCGCGTCGTCGGCGAGGGTCGGCTCGATGGCGTGCCCGCGCGGCTGACCTGGGACCTCCTCGACTTCCTCGACCGCGAGAGCGGCTTCACCAGCATGGCGCGGACGACGGCATTCCCCTGCACGCTCGTCGCCCGCGAACTCGCCGCCGGGCGCCTCCGCCGCCCCGGCGTCGCGGCCCCTGAGGCGCTCGCGGCCGACGAGGAACTCGTCGAACGGATCCTCCAAGGCCTGCGCAAGCGCGGGGTGCGCTTCGAGCTCTCGGCGGAGTCGATCGACGAGCCGTGACGATCGCGCCCCGGCCGGGCGCCGCCGCGGGCCAGGCACTCTCTCGGCCAGCTCACTGTCACCCCGATGGAGACCCCCTCCCATGCTGCGCTGAAGCGTCTGGCGCGGGCGTTCCTGCTGCGGATCGGCTGTTCCTGCGCCGCGTGCGAGGTGACCTGCCCGATTGCGCGGCACCGCGTCGACGCGGCGGGCTACGCAGATGACACGGTCGCGCTTCCCGCGGTCGGCGAGCGGGCTGCGGCCACGCTCTGGTCGCTCGCGGCGGCGCTCGCGGGAGGCGGTCAAGGTCGCGGGGAGGCGCCCGCTCGCGCGACGTCGCGGCGCCGCGCCGCGGACCGCGAGCCGACGACGGTCATCGTCGAGTGCAAGCGTTCGCGGTCGGACTTCTTCCGCGACGGCGAGGATGTCGACGCGCTGCTCGCCGAGCGCCAGCGGCTGCGGAACCGTCGCGCCGAGATCGAGGAGCGCCAGATCCGCCAGCTCGAGCCGCACCTGCGCCAGGGCGGCACGGCGCTCTTTCCCGAACTGGAGACGTGGAACTTCGCCGCGAGCCGCAACCCGGCGTACTTGCGCGTCCGACGCTCGCTCGCGGCGCTCGACCGGCGCCTCTACGGCCATGCGAAGTTCAGCCGGATGGTCCGGTGGCGGCTCGCCGACCACATGCTCATCCTGGCGCCAGCGGGCCTGCTCCGCGCGTGCGAGCTTCCGGAGGGATGGGGACTGCTCGAGGTGCCGCGGCGCTGGATCGGCGCGGCGACCCGCGGCGCCGACCGCGCCGGCGCGCTGGATGACCTGCCGATCCGCCTGACGATCGCGCCGCCGCCGCTCGATGCGAAGCTCCTCCGGCGCCAGAGGCTCCTCCGCAACATCGCCGTGGCGCTCTCGGCACAGGCGACGCGCGAAGCTGCGGCGCTCCGAGATCCAGCGGAGAGCGAACGCTGAGCGAGGCGACGAGCGGCGGGCAGCGTGCGTCCGCCAGAGCGCCTTCGGGGCGTGGCGGTGCAGGGTCCCGCGGCGACCGTTCCGGAGGCGCCGCTGCGCTCAGACTCCGACTTCGATCATCTCGTGCTCCGCAGCGACGACGACCTCGAAGGGCTCGTCGCGATCGGCGGCGGCCTCCGGCGCGACGGCGGGGCCGAGCCGGTCCAGAAGCGGCAACGCCGCGACCAGCTCCATGCGGCCGTCGTGATGCTCGACGAGCGCCGTGCAGCTCTCGATCCAGTCGCCGCAGTTGTAGTAGGCGGGCCGCAGCCCTTCCCGGATCTCGGCCTTGTGGATGTGGCCGCAGACGACGCCGTCGAGCCTCTGGCGGGTCGCTTCCTCGATCAGGGTCTGCTCGAAGCGGCTGATGAAGGTGCAGGCGGACTTGACCTTGAGCTTGAGATACTGCGAGAGCGACCAGTACGGGAGGCCGATGAGGCGCCTTCCCCCGTTGTAGACGCGGTTGATCCCGATGAGCACCTCGTAGGCCGCGGAGCCGAGCCCCGAGAGGACCGGATGGTGGCGGACGACGAGGTCGTACTGATCGCCATGGGTGACGAGGAAGCGCCTGCCGTCGGCGGTCTCGTGGATCGCCCGAGGCATGAGCTTCACGCCGCCGAACTCCAGGTGGTGGAACTGCCGCGCCGCCTCGTCGTGGTTGCCCGGCACGAAGATCACCTCCGTGCCGCGCTTGGCGATCTTGAGGATCCGGCGGACGACCTCGTTGTGCTCGGCAGGCCAGTACCAGCGCGACCGCAGCCGCCACATGTCGATGATGTCGCCGACGAGGTAGATGCGCTCGCAGCGGAGGAGCTTCAGGAACCGCGCCAGCTCCTGCGCGCGGCATCCGCGGCTCCCGAGGTGCGTGTCGCTGATGAAGGCTGTGCGGCAGGCGAGGTGCATCGGCATCGGGCGACTCCGTTCGCCCATCGCGACGGCTTTCGCGCAGCCGGTGGCGAAGGTCACCGGAGTGCGGAAGTGCAGAGTTCCGAGGATCCGCGTCGCCTCCGCGGCGCTCTCGAGGAGGCGCGCAGATGGCAGCGATCCCTGCGCAGCGGAAGGTAGCGTCGATCGCCCGTGCGTCCAGCGTTCGCCGGGCCTCGGCGGAGAATTCCGCCCGGATGCGCAGAACTTGAGCGCATCGCCAACATCCTCCGAACTGAGCCGCCGCGCCGGCTCGATCGACCGCTTCGCGCACGGGCGCTTCCCGCCGGCCGCCGTCGGCGAGCCCACGCCGCACCGGCGCCGAAGACGCCGAAGCAGCCGCGCGACGACGCCGAGGGGGTGCCTGGAGCGCTACTCAAAGTACGGACGGAGCTCCTGGAGCTTGCGCAGGTGGAGCAGCCGCAGATAGTCGCGCACCGCCTCCTGTCCGGCGGCCTGCACGGCTTCGAACTCCTCCCGCTGGCGCTTGCCGAGGCCGCCGCTGCGGAGCATCGACTCGTCGGCCCCCCACCAGACGACCCCGTCGGCGCCGCCGGCGAGCGCAGGCTCGATGACGCCGACGGTCCACTGCTCCGCGGTGAGCAGCTCGAGGCCGTCCTTCTGGTTGCTGTCGTGGATGCGGTGCCAGATCATCGGCAGGACCGGCTTGTCCCCCGCCATCGACTTCGCCAGCTCGGCGCTCGCTCGGACGTACTCCGGCAGGGCGCGGCGCCACTCGGGGTTCCCCCGGAACGAGTACGGGTGATAGACCGACGGCGAGACCCAGTCGCACGCATCGACGACCCGCTGCGGGCGGCGTCCCTTGGCCATCTCCGCCGCCTTCGATGCCGCGCTTCCCTTGTCCCACCCGACGATGCGACCGGCGTCGTCCTTGACGAAGAAGGGCAGATTGGGCACGGCGTAGACCGTCCACTTCGTCGTCGGCCGCACCTCCTTGGCGATCTCGATCAGCCGGAGCATCGCCCGCTCCCCCTGCGCGAAGGCCGGGTCCTCGGGTGCGCGGTTCAGGAACGCCAGCCAGTGCCCCTCAAAGTCGAGCATGGCCCATCCGGTGTGACCCTGCGGGATCTTCGACGCGATCGATCGGCGCAGCTTGGCCTCGTCGAGCCGCCCTCCCGACTCACCCTCCTGCTGGTAGATGATGTAGCAGCCTTCGCCCCCGAGCGAGCGGACCGCGCGGAGGAAGACCTCATCGGAGAGGCAGGAGACCAGCAGCGTGGGCTTGCCCGAGCGGTCCTTCGAGGCGCTCTCGGAGGGTGACCCGGCGCCCGGCGCTCGCCCACCGGAGGGGGCTTCCTGGCCGCCCGCGCCGCCGGCGCCCAGAAGGGCGCACCCTGCCTGGAGCGAGACCGCGGCGAACAGCGCCGTGAGGAGCGCGACGAGGCCGGCGCCCGCAGGCGCGACGGCGCTCCGCGGCCGGGCCTGAGCCGGGATTCTCTCGCGAGCTCGGTCCGGGACCGGTTCCTGAACCGGCTCCCGAACGGGTCCCCGAACGTGCCCACGACTGGACCCGCAGAACCGGAGCGCGGAGATCGCCCGGCCGATGAGCTGCGAGACCCGATCCGCCGATCGCCAGCGCTGCGCGGTCATGAGCGATCCTATGGGGCGGCACTCGGAGCGGCCTTCGCCCTCCCGACGCCCGCGCACCGCGGCGCTCGTCTGGCGATCCGGTCTCTGGAGGGATGCAGGCGTCTGGGCGCTTGGGCATCCGGGGATGTGGGCGTCTGGGCGTCTGGGCGTCTGGGCACTTGGGCACTTGGGCACTTGGGCATCTGGGCACCGCACGCCGCGAACCGATGGGTTGCCCCACGCGTCTGAAGTCATCTCGAGCCGCCGGCGTCGGCTCCTGGCCTGCCCGACCGGCCATCCGTTGGGTCTCCTTCGATCGAGCCTGGTTCGGGCCGGCTCGATCGACCGACGGAGATCGGATCTGCCGCGGAACACGACCCAACCTTCAGGCGTTGATCAGTTCGTCCTCACACGCAACACCCGCGCAGAGTCGGAACCCACGTCCCTGAGGAAAGTCCAGCCCCATGACCCAGATCACCGAACGCTCGTCGTCGCGAGCCCGCTTCGCGACAGCGCTTCCCTCCCCCTCCGCTCGTTCCGGCCTCGCCGCGCTCTGCCCAGTTGAAGGAGCGGCCACGATCGCCTGTGGCTCCGGCCGCCGGGCCTCGAGACCCGGCAGTCGCGGCGCCCTGCCGCTCGCCGCCGCCCTCTTCATCGCGGCGCTCGCGGGGCCGCTCGGAGCCGATGACGGAGCCGCGGGCGCGAAGGGCGCTTCCGCCCAGACCGAAGCCCAGACCGAAGCCAAGGCCGACGGCAAGACCGACGCCAAAGCCGACGCGAAGGCCGAACCGGGTTCGCCCGAGGCAGCGCCGAAGGCGCCCGAGAAGTCGCAGGAGGAACTCGATCGCGAGCGGGCGCGTCGCGAGATCGACGCGCTCAAGCTCGAGCTCGACCGGCTCTCGACCGAGTACCAGCTCATGCAGCAGCGGCAGCGCAACGATCTCGCCAAGGCGGAGCTCGAGCGTCAGGAGCTGACCACGAAGGCGGCCCTCGAGCAGGCTCGGCTGGAACAGGATCTCGCGGCCAAGCGCGCCGAGGTGGCGCGGATCCAGGCCGAGGCGCAGCTTGAGAAGGCGATGCGCGACCGCGCGAACTCGGCCACCGAGGTCGCCCTCGAGCGCCGGCAGCTCGAGGCCAAGCTCACCGCATCCCGGCTGGAGGCCGAGCTCGAGGCCCTTCGCGGCGCGATGCAGACCGTCCAGCTCGAGAACGCCGTCCGGCAGGAAGAAGTCAAGCGCGCCCAGATGGAGGCGCAGCTCGCCCGTCAGGCCTTCGAGGCGCAGATCGGCGTGCTCCGCGCCGAGCTCGAGCTCCGCGGCGCCCGCGACCAGAACGACGCCCGCGTGCTTCAGGCGGTCGAGCGCCGGGAGAACCCGCTCGACGGCGCCACCCTCTGGGTGAGCGATCGCCGAATCGCGCTCAACGGGCCCATCGTCTCCGGCACCGCGGACTTCGTCTGCGACCGGATCGACTTCTTCAACAATCAGTCGCAGTCGGACCCGATCTTCATCGTGATCGACAACTCACCGGGCGGCTCGGTCATGGAGGGCTACCGCATCGTCAAGGCGATCGAGACCAGCCCGGCCCCGGTCCACGTGGTCGTCAAGAGCTTCGCCGCGAGCATGGCGGCGATCATCACCTCGCTCGCCCAGCACTCCTACGCGCTCCCCAATGCCCTGATCCTGCACCACCAGATGAGCAGCGGCATGCGCGGCAACCTGACCCAGCAGCGCGAGCAGTTCGAGAAGTCGATGGAGTGGGCCCGCAGGCTCGCTGAGCCGCTGGCCGCCAAGATGGGCATCAACTACGACGAGCTCGTCCGGCGGATGTACGAGAACAACTCCGACGGCGACTGGGTCGAGTTCGCCGACCGGGCCCAGGCGCTCAAGTGGGTCGATCACATCGTCGAGGAGATCCGCGAGGAGGGCTTCCGCGACCGGCCCACGGGCAATCGCGCCAGCCTCCCGTTCTGGATGGAGGCGATGGTGCACGACGAGAAGGGAAACCCCTATGTCAAGCTCCCGCCGCTGATGCCCTTCGATCACTACTTCATGTACGACCCGACGAACTTCTGGCGCTGAAGGCGTGCGGCGAACCTCGTCGGAGCCCGGAGCGGCCCAGCGCGCAGCATGACGTTCGCCGCGGCGCGGCAGGGGCGGATCTCAGAGCCGCCCCTGTCGCGTTCCGCGCGCGGCGCCGCCGATGCGCGGGACTGATCGCGCCGGTCGGCGATCCGGGCGACTGCGGGCGAATCGGGGCGAGTTCGGGGCGGCGAGCCAACCTCACCAAGCAGCGCTCCCCGCGCCCGGCGTCGCGCGCGTTCCCCGGAGAAGGTCTGCGTCCAGCGACCGGATCCGAAGCCACGCGTTGCTGGCGAGCGAAAGTCGTTGCTCGCTCGCAGCGCGCCGGTAGACTCCCGACGATGCACTGCGGCGTGAGAGACGCGGGGCGGTCCGGAACCCGACCCGACATCCAGCGAGCACCGACCGCCGCGCGCTTCGGCGAGCGGAGCTCTGCCCCATGAGCCTCCTCCTGGCCGCAGTGGCTGCGGGGCCTGCGGCGCCTTCCGGCGCGGATCTGAGACTCTGGCTCGTGCTCGGCCTGCTTGCGGCGGCGATCGTGATGTTCGCGATCAACAGGCCGCGCATGGATGTCGTCGCCCTGATGATGCTCGTCGCGCTGCCGCTGACCGGCACGGTCAGCGTCAACGAGGCGCTGGCAGGCTTCAGCGATCCCAACATCGTGCTGATCGCCGCCCTCTTCGTGCTCGGCGACGGTCTCGTGCGAACGGGCGTGGCGCGCAACCTCGGCGACTGGCTCATCGCGCGGACGGGGTCGAGCGAGACGCTGCTGCTGGTGCTGCTGATGGTCGTCGTCTGCGGCGTCGGCTCGATCATGAGCTCGACCGCGGTGACCGCGATCTTCATCCCGGTGGCGATGCGGATCGCAGCCAGCACCGGGACATCCCCCAGCCGCCTGATGATGCCCCTGAGCTTCGCGGCGCTGATCAGCGGGATGATGACTCTGATCGCCACCGCGCCGAACCTCGTCGTCAGCGCCGAGCTCGAGCGCCAGGGCGAGCGGCCGTTCTCCTTCTTCGCCTTCGCGCCATTCGGCGTCCCGGTTCTCATCGCGGGCATCGCCTACATGCTCGTCGCCCGCCGCTTCCTGGGCGAAAGCCGCCCTGGAAGCGCGACGACCGCGCGACGACCGAGCCTGCGCGACTGGATCAGCACCTACGACCTCGGCGGCCGCGAGTACCGCGTGCGGATCGGACCGCGCTCGCCGCTCGTGGGCCGCACGCTGGAGGCGCTGAGCCTGCCTGAGACCGAGGGGATGACGGTCATCGCCATCGAGCGCACGATCGGCCGGGGGACGGGGCTCATCCGGCCCTCGATGTCGACCGACCTGCACGCCGGCGACATCCTGATGATCGACCTCGGGCGGCCCGCCCGCGAGGCCGAAGCCGGGGCGGGCGATGCCGGGGATGACCAGCGCGCGGGCGCGCCGACGGAGGCGACCCGCACGGAGATCACCTCGCTCTGCGAGCGCTTCGACCTCGAGACGCTCCCTCTCGACGGAGCGTACTTCGGCGACCACACCCAGGAGCTGGGAATGGCCGAGGTGATCGTGCCCGCGGAGAGCGACCTGATCGGCAAGACGATCGCGAAGGCTCGCTTCCGCTCCCGGACGGGACTGACGGTCATCGGGCTGCGCCGCGGCACCGAGCCGGTCTCCGGCCCGCTGCTCGACGAGAGGCTCGCCGTCGGCGACACGCTGCTGGTCGTCGGAGCGTGGAAGGACATCACGCGGCTGGGCCCGGACGACGCGGGAGTCCTGATCTTCCGCCTTCCCGCCGAGATCGACGAGGTCCTCGCGGCGCCGGGCAGGGCGTGGTTCGCAGTCGGCACGCTCGCCGTCGTGATCGGCCTGATGGTCTCCGGCGTCGTCGCCAACGTCATCGCCGCCCTCCTCGGCTGCCTGATGCTCGGAGCCTTCCGCTGCATCACGATCGGAAGCGCGTACCGGGCGATCGACTGGAAGACGATCGTGCTCATCGTGGGGATGCTCCCCTTCGCGATCGCCCTCAAGAACACCGGCGGGGTCGAGCTGGCCGCCAACGCGGTGGCGAGCCTGACGGAGAACGCGGGACCCCGGCTGACCCTCGCGGCGATCTTCGCCGCCACCGCGCTCCTGGGGATGTTCATGTCCAACACCGCCACCGCCGTGCTGATGGCGCCCGTGGCCATCACGATCGCGACGACGACCGGCCAGTCGCCGCAAGTCTTCGCGATGATCGTGGCGCTGGCGGCCTCGACCGCCTTCGTCACGCCGGTCTCCTCGCCCGTGAACACGCTCGTCGTCACCCCCGGCAACTACTCCTTCGGCGACTTCGTCAAGGTCGGCGGTCCCTTCGCCCTCGTCGTCCTCGTGATCTCGGTGGTCCTCGTTCCGATCTTCATCCCAGGCTGAGCGTCGCGCAGGCGCGCCGCGCTCCGGTACACCTCCCATGCCATCGACACCCGACTCCCGGAAGACCGTGATGCAGAAGTTCCTCGACCTCGTCGAGGCCGTCGGCAACAAGGTGCCCCACCCGGTGGTCATCTTCCTGATCCTCATCGGGATCGTGATCGTGCTCTCGCACGCGCTCCATCTCGCGGGAGCGAAGGTCACCTACGAGGTGCTCAGGCCCGTCGAGGTCCAGCCCGAGTCTCCGTCGAGCTACACCGCCGTCTGGGCGCCGGTCTCCGGGGCGTACAGGGCCCCGATCCTCGTCGACGGCGCGACGATCGATCCGCCCGCGGCGGCGAAGTACGAGGTCGTCGTCAACGAGCGCTCGGCGCAGAGCCTGCTCTCGCGCGACGGAGTGCGCTTCATGTACTCCTCCGTGATCCCGAACTTCATGGGCTTCACCGCGGTCGGGCTGATCATCGTGGCGATGCTCGGCGTCGGCGTCGCCGAGGAGTCGGGGCTCATCAAGGCCCTCATCCGCAAGCTCGTGATCGTCTCGCCGAAGGCGGCGCTGAGCTACATCCTGGTCTTCGTCGGCATCCTCTCGAGCATCGCCGCCGACGCCGGCTACCTCGTGCTCATTCCCCTCGCCGGCGTCGCCTTTCTCAGCGTGGGGCGCCATCCGCTCGCCGGGCTCGCCCTCGGCTTCGCCGCGGTGGCCGGCGCGTTCACCGTCAACGTCCTGATCAAGCCCCTCGATGCGATCCTGACGGAGTTCACCAACGACGCCATCCGGATGGTCGCGCCCGACGCGGATCTCGGCCTGGCCGCGAACCTCTGGTTCTCGATCGCCTCGGTGGCGATGCTGACCATCCTGATCGCCCAGATCAACGACCGGATCATCGAACCGCGACTGGGGAAGTACACCCCCGGCAGCGGCAGCCGCGACGAGGGCGAAGGGAATCAGGGGACGACGGGCAAGGACAGCGGAAAGGGCGGAAGCGGGCCTGCCGCCGACGGACGGCTCTCGCCGACCGAAGCCCGCGGACTGCGCTTCGCGTGGCTCGGCCTCGCGGCGACGCTCGGACTCTTCGCGCTGATCGCGCTGCCCTCGGGCGCCCCGCTTCGGAACCCCGAGACCGGGGCCCTGATCGGCGACTCCCCCTTCATGAACGGGCTGATCGCCTTCATCACGATCATCTTCTTCGTGATGGGCCTGGCCTACGGCATCGGGGCCGGGACCATGAGAAGCTCGACCGATGTGATCAAGGCGATGGAGAAGGCCGTCAGCGGGCTCGGCGGGCTGATCTTCCTGCTTTTCGTCATCAGCCAGTTCGTCGCCTACTTCAACTACTCCAACATGGCCACGCTGCTGGCCGTCTCCCTCTCGGACATCCTGAAGACCTCCAGCATCGGACCGCTCTGGCTCCTGCTCGGCTTCATCGGCGTCGTCGCCCTGATCGACCTGCTCATCACCGGCGCCATCGCGAAGTGGGCGATCTTCGCGCCGGTCTTCGTGCCGCTCTTGATCAACCTCGACGTCGATCCGGCGGCGGTGCTCGCGGCCTACCGCGTCGGCGACTCGCCGGTGAACGCCATCACGCCGCTGAACGCGTACTTCGCCCTCGTCGTGACCTTCTGCCAGCGGTACGACCGCAACGCGGGCGTCGGAACGCTCGTCGCCCTGATGCTCCCGTACGTGGTGATCCTCCTCGTCGCCTGGACGCTGCTCTTCGCGGCGTGGTTCCTGCTCGGCCTGCCGTGGGGCATCTAGTCATGCGGCCATCGAAGGCCCGGAAGGGGTCCGGAGGCATCGGATGCCCTTCGACGCGATGCGGTTCACGGCGATTCCGAGATCCAGCTCCCCGGGTCCGCTCCGAGTCGCGCGCCCAGATCGGCGAGCTCGTTCATCGTCTGCCGCATGAACGCGCCGGCGACCGGCGGATCCCAGTCGTCCGGGATCGCCACGAGGCGCACCTCGACCTCGGCGCCGCGCTTGAGACGGGAGATCTCGGCCATGGCGTGCAGATGACGGATCGCGGTGATCGTCGCCGAGCGCGTCGAGAGTTCCAGGGATCGCGTCACGATCGCCGGCCAGCGCGGTTCGACGACGGTCGGCGTCGCACGCAGCTTGTTGTTGAAGATGATCCAGAAACGGATCGTCGGAATCGCCTCGCCGGGGTAGAGCCGCTGCCAGATCGCCGGGAGGCTGTCCTCCTCGCCGAGCCGCCCCCCGTAGATGATGTTCGCGGTCACGCCGCCGTCGACGAACATCTGACCGTCGATCTCACGATACGGAAATGCGCCCGGAATCCCCGCCGAGGCGAGCATGACGCTGTGGAGGCGGTCGAGGCTGCCCGTCCTGACCGCCAGTTCGGCCTCCGCCACGAGATCGAAGCCTTGCGGCGCGGCCGCGTCGAGGTTCGTCGTGTTGACCGCCAGCAACCGACCGTCCCCGCCTTCCTGGGCGATGCGCGTCACCAGATCGAGATCGACCGTCTCGCGCAGCTCGCGCTCGAGGCCCGGGAGCTTGGCGAACGAGATGTTGGTCGGCATGAAGTACAGCGGTCCGCGAAGGAGGACCCAGTCCTTGCCCGGGTTCCGATAGAGCGACTCGATGACCTGGAGCGACGCATCGTCACCGAGGAACGCGAACGGCGCGATCAAGGCGCCGGTGCTCACGCCGGTGACGATGTCGAACCTCGGCTTGGCCAACGGATGATCGGATGGAATCCCGTTCCAGCCGCGCAGGAAGCCGGCGCCGAACGCTCCCCAATCGCCGCCGCCGGAGATGATCAGCACGTCGATCGCCGCGGGTGCGGCGCGACGGCCCGCAGCGTGCTCCTGCTGCTCCCGCCTCGCCGCCGCCAGCAGCGCCTCATTGTGGTCCCGCACGATCTCGAGCTGCTCGAGATCGACCGCGGCGCGCCGAGCCAGCAGTTCGGCCGGCTCACCGGGTGGACGCTTCGTCGCGCATCCGGCGGCGAAGAGCAGCGCAACGAGGGAGGCGATCGCTCCGGGATGCACCGCCGCGCGACTCGATTTCATGGACGTGTCATACCGCGCGGCGATGCTCGCCGCAACACTCGGGGAGCGCGCGCTCGCGAGGAGTCGCGCGGGTGCCGTCTCGCCCGACGCGGGCAGGGCCGTTCCGCTGGAGATGTCCGTGCCGGACGCCCGGCCTGGCAGCCTGTGGCGAAAGTCATTCGGGCTGCGGACGAGCGGCTCGGTGACGCAGACCCCTACGCTCTGTCTCGCGACCCCGCGTCGTTCAAGGCGCAAGGTCGGGGTCCCGGGGCAAGGAGGTCGAAGCAGGCGGCTCTCCGGTCGCCGATGCCGGCCGACGCAGCAGCCCGGCCCCGGCCTCGCTCGACGTGAGCGGATTGTGAGAGAGACCCCGGCGCGACACCGCCTTCGTCGCGCGTCGCAGCCCGTTCCCATCCTGCCATCGCCATGACCACCACTTCGCCCATCGATGCCACCGCCGCCGTCGACCGCCTCATGCGCTACATCGCCATCGAAGGGCAGAGCGGCAAGGAGCGCCTGATCGCCGAGGCGATCGCCGCCGAGCTGAAGGCGATCGGCGTTCCGGCCTCCGCGATCCGCCATGACGACGCCGCGCGGAAGATCGACCTTCCCACGGAGGTCGGCAACCTCCTCGTCTCGCTCCCGGGCACCAAGCCCGGGCCGCGGCTGCTCTTCTCGACGCACCTGGACGTGGTCCCGATCTGCGCCGGCGCGAAGCCGAAGCGCGACGGCGACCGGATCGTCCCCGAGGGCGAGACCGGTCTCGGCGGGGACAACCGCACCGGCTGCGCCGTGCTCGTCACCCTGGTCGAGACGATCCTGAAGCGCTCCCTGCCGCATCCGCCGATCACCCTGCTCTTCACCGTCCGCGAGGAGAGCGGGCTTCAGGGGGCGAAGCACCTGGACCCGAGGGATCTCGAGGGCGCGGCGATGTGCTTCAACGTCGACGGCAAGCTCGCCGCCGACCTCATCACCGGCGCCGTCGGCGCCGAGCGCTGGGAGGCGACGATCAAGGGCAAGGCGGCGCATGCGGGCGTCGCCCCCGAGAACGGGATCTCCTCGACGCTCGTGGCCTCCATCGCCCTCGCCGACGCGTTCGCCGGGGGGTGGTGGGGCAAGGTTCAGAAGCCCGAGGGCCGAGGGACGAGCAACGCGGGGATCTTCGAAGGCCGGAGCGGCAAGCCTGCGGGCGACGCGACCAACGTGGTGACCGACTTCGTCCACGTCGTCGGCGAGACGCGCAGTCCGGACGAGGCGTTCGCGGCGACGATCACCGCCGCGTACGGGGCCTCCTTCGAGAAGGCACGCGGCAAGGTCAAGGACGCGGCAGGCGGCATGGCCGAGCTCGAGTTCAAGGGCGGCGCGCAGTACCCATCGTTCAACCTCCCGGATGATTCGCCGGTGGTCGCCCACGCGAAGCGCGCCGCGGAGGCGATCGGCCTCTCCGCGACCTGCCACTTCTCCAACGGCGGCCTCGACGCGAACTGGCTCGTCCGCCACGGCGTGCCGACGGTGACCATCGGCGCCGGCCAGTACGAGATCCACACCGTGAAGGAGTACGTCGACGTCCCCGAGTACCTGCGCGGCTGTCACTACGCGGTGGCGCTGGCGACTGCGTGAGGGCGCTCGGCGCCGCTGCTCGCGGAAGCTCGACGCCCGCGGCAGCGGAGGCGCGGCGCCGCGAGCGCTGCCCGGTGAATGGCGCCGCGCGTCGGGGGCTCGGCTCGTTCGCGCGGCGTTCCCGGGACGAAGCTCGGTGGCACGGGAAGCGCCGATCGCGAGCCGCGCGGCCGCGCGCCGCGTCGGCGGCCTTGACTCCGTTGCGACCTACCATCGCGGTCTCCGATGCTGCTGCGCTGGCTTCGACGACGACGCATCCGCGCGACGGCCTTTCCCGCGGAGTGGGAGCGGCTTCTGAGTCGGGAGTTCGCAGCGTGGCGGCGGCTCACGGAATCCGAGCGGGAGCGCCTGCGCGACGCGCTGCGCTATTTCATCGCGGAGCGGTACTGGGAAGGCTGCGGCGGACTCGAAGTCGAGGAGCGGATGCAGGTGCTCATCGCGGCGCAGGCGTCGATGCTCCTGCTCAACCGCGAGGACCTGAACTTCTCGAACGTCTCGACGGTCCTGCTCTATCCAAGCGGCTACTTCGCGGGACCGATCCCCACGCCCGTCCTCGGCGGACCTCCGCGGGTGATGGATGGCGCGGGAACCCCGGTGCTCGGACAGGCCTGGGATCGCGGCCCGGTGATTCTCTCGTGGAGGGCGGCCGCGGGCGGCGCCGCGGTCGCCGACGACGGCGAGAACGTCGTCCTGCACGAGTTCGCCCACAAGATCGACATGATGACCGGCGCGGTGAACGGGATGCCTCCGCTGGGCTCTCGCGCCGAGGCGCGGCGGTGGCATCTCACGCTCACCGACGCGTCGGAGCGGCTCTCATCCGCGATCGAAGCGGGCGAGGGCGGTCCGCTGCGGCCCTACGCCCTCACCAACCCTGCCGAGTTCTTCGCGGTGACGACCGAGGTCTTCTTCGAGCGCCCGGTGGCGCTGCGGGAGTGGGACGCTGACCTGTACGACGTCTTCGCCCGCTTCTATCGCCAGGATCCCGCCCGACGCTGACTCGGAACGCCCGCGTGCGACCGCGGCGGCGCTCTGGCCAGATTGGACCCCCGAACGGGATCACCGGACTGGATCACCGGAATGGGCCACCGGACCGAAGCGCGAAGTCGGGCTGGGCGCGGGCTGCCGCCCCGGCGCCGCTCGGCTGCTGCTGCGGTCGCCCGAAGCGACGTGTCACCGCGCCGACGCGCGCGTTCCTGACATCCCTCGCGGTCGGCGCTTCAACGACCGCGGCGGGGCCGTCCGCGCTCCGACCGCATCGCCGGCCCCATTGAAAGACCCGCTTCCGTCGACCTCGCGACGAAGCCAAGCGAGGCTGGGCGCCAGCCGCGGCCCCCCCAACCGCGCGCGCTCAGGAACGCCCCTCGATGGGTACATAGGCCACGCCGTGGGGGCCGGTGTACTCTGCCCGCGGACGGATGAGCTTGTTGTCGGAAAGCTGCTCCAGGCAGTGGCCGAGCCAGCCGGGCATGCGCGCCATCGCGAACATCGGGGTGAAGAGGTCCAGGGCGATGCCGATGGAGTGGTACGTCGTCGCCGAATAGAAGTCGACGTTGGGGTAGATTCCCTTGGCGCCGACCTCGCGGGCCATGATCTCCTCGATCCTTCGGCTCATCTCGTAGAGCGGGAGGTTCCCCGTATCGGCCGCGACCTGCCGCGCGAACGTCTTGAGGAACCCCGCGCGCGGGTCGGTCGTCTTGTAGACGCGGTGGCCGAAGCCCATGACGAGGTCCTTCCGCTCGAGCTTGCCCATGACGTACGGCTCGACCTTCGCGATGTCGCCGATCTCGTTGAGCATCACCATCACACCCTCATTGGCGCCGCCGTGAAGCGGGCCCTTGAGGGTTCCGATGGCGGTGGTCATCGCCGAGTAGAGGTCGCTCAGCGTCGCGATGGTCACGCGGGCCGCGAAGGTCGAGGCGTTGAGACCATGGTCCGCATGGAGAATCAGGCAGACATCGAGGGCGCGGGCCATCGCGGGCGAGGGTGTTTCGCCGTTGAGCATCCGCAGGAAGCTGGTCGCGATGTCGAGCGTCCGATCCGGCGCCACGAAGGGCTGTCCCCGCCGGTGGCGGTCGAAGGCCGCGATCAGGGTCGGCGTCTTCGCGACCAGCCGAACCGCCTTGCGACGGTTGGCCTCGGGCGAGTTGACGTCGGCCTCGGGATCGAAGAGCGCCAGCCCGGAGACCAGCGTCCGCAGCGCGTGCATCGGCGAGGCGGTGACCGGAAGACCTTCGACGAGGCGGAGCAGCTCCGGCGGAATGTCCGCCTCGCTGTGCAGCTCCGTCGAGAAGGCCTCGAGTTCGGTCCGCGTGGGGAGCCGCCGGTTCCAGAGCAGGAAAATCGTCTCCTCGAACGTCGAGTTCCGTGCCAGAGAGTCGATGTCGATCCCGACGTACTCGAGCACGCCCGCGCTGCCGTCGATGAAGGAAAGCTGGGTCTCCGCCGCGACGGTGTTGGCGAGGCCCTTGTCGACGTTGGGAGCGGCGGTCGGCATGGAGGTGGCGGTGGCGGACATGGTGCTGGTTGGGAGTGGTCGGACGGATTCCGTCTGGATCCGGGCGAATCGACGCTTCGGACGGGCAGAGTCGGGCTCGCGAGGGGTCTCACGACCGGAAAGGCAGCGCGGGCCCGGCGGAACGGCGAAGACGCGAGTCTACGCTCGTGCCCGTGGCGACCGACGAATCGCGTGTCGATGCCTCCCTCTCCGCCGATCCCGCGACCGAGGATCCACCGGAGGCGACCTTCGTCGTTGCCGGACGGCTCCTGATCGACCCGGAGAGCCCCCCCGACCGGGGCTGGCTCCGCATCGAGCGGGGCAGGATCGCGGCCATCGGTGATGGAGACCCTCCCTGCGGTCTCTCCGCGCCCGAGCTCCTCGGGGGCGACGGCCGGCTCGTGGTACCCGGATTCATCGACGCGCACGTCCACCTGCCTCAGGTGCGCGCCATCGGGTGCGTGCGCACCGATCTGCTGGCGTGGCTTGACGAGGTGATCTTCCCGCTCGAGATGACTTGGGCGGCAGAGCACGTCGTCCGCTCCGACCTGGCGCTCTTCCATCGCCGCCTGCTCGACTCCGGAACGCTCGGAGCGGCTGCTCTCTCGAGCCCGCACGCGGCGGCGCTGCCGATCGTGCTGCGCCGAGCGGGGCTTCCACCGCTTCGGCTCATGGTCGGCCAGGCGCTGATGGACCGTGGCGGCCCGCCCGCCCTCGTGGGCGAGCGGCCGTGGGACCCGGACTCGGCGCCGGCATCCGAGTGGGCGCCGCGCATGGAGGTCTCGCTCAACCCCCGCTTCGCCCTCTCCTGCTCCGCGGCACTTCTCGACGAAGCGGCGCGGCTCGCGGGCGACCGGCGCTTCATCCACACCCACCTCGCCGAGAGCGAGTCCGAGTGCGCCGCCGTCCGGCAGCTCTTCCCCGACGACGCTTCCTACGCCGATCTCTACGACCATCACGCGCTGCTCTCGCCGCGCACCCTCCTCGCCCACGGCGTGCATCTGGCGCCGGAGGAGTGGGAGACGATCGCCCGGCGCGGGAGCGTCGTCGTGCACTGTCCGCAGGCGAACACCTTCCTCCGCTCCGGGCTCTTCGACCTCGGCGCGGCCCGGGATCACGCGATCCGACTCGCGCTCGGTTCGGATGTCGCCGCCGGATCGGACCTTGCCATGCCGCGAGTGGCGCGCTCGATGATCGAGGTGGCGACCCTCCGATCGATCACGCTCGACCGCGCGGCGCCGATCCCCACTCCCGCCGAGGCATGGAACCTCATCACGCGCGGGAACGCCGACGCGCTCGGCTGGCACGACATGGGACGGATCGACGTTGGGGCCTCCGCGGATCTGCTGGTTCTCCGACCGGACTTCGAGATCGATCGCGGCGATCGCCGTGAGGTCAGCGATGTCATCGGCCGCCTGCTCTTCGGCTGGCGCGACGAGTGGATCGAGCGCTCGATCGTCGCCGGGGTGCCGATGCCCAGCGGGGGCGCGTGACCTTCCGGCTTCGCCCGGAGGCGTCGCGCGTCATGAGGCGTTGCGCGTCAAGGAGAGCCGCTCGCCGGCGGGGGCTTCGCGGGAGACGTGATCGCCGCGACCATGGGCGCGCGCCGTCGGGCGGATCTCAGACCCGCCCCGTCTCACGCCTGCGCTGCGCGCTGCGGCGCCGCCCCCTGCCGAAGAGCACGGCCCCGAGCAGGGCCGCCACCGGAGGGGCGGGGATGGCGCCGAAGTAGATGTTGTCGATGCCGAAGGTGCCGTCGAAGGGATCGTCGAGGACGGCCCG
>CALMPF010000026.1 GCA_937871505.1 uncultured Planctomycetia bacterium
AAAGGCGCGCCGCGGGGTCGCCGGCGCCCCCGACCGCGCCGCGTCTCCGTGAGCGACGCACCGACTCCGGGCAGGGTCGCGACGGAGCCGGGGATCGCGCCCGTCACGATCGCCGGAGCGTCCATCGAGCCGGCTCGTCCGGGTGGACTGCGCGCGGATCGCGCTGCGGCGATGACTGCGTGAATCTCATCACGAAGCCGGAAGTCTCTGGCCTCCGCGCGGCCGCGCGCATGGAATGAGGCATGCTCCCCGGCGGCATCGCGTCGGCCGACGCCGGCACTCGATGCCGCCGAACCTCTTCGCGGAGGGCGATCATGCCCATCTCGATTCGAGCGGACGGTTCCGATTCCGATGCGCGGCTCGCCGGCGGCCAGCGCGCGTCGTGGGCGAACTCGGCGGCGCATCATGCGGCGAGCTTTCTCTGGCCCTTCGTGGTGATCTTCGCGGCGGCAACGGTGGCGCTGATGGCGACCTTCTGGCCGCTCGCGGTGGTCACAGGGTTCATCGCGATCTTCGCGGGCACCGGGCTCGTCATCGCCCGCGGACTCGAGGGGGACCGGCGGCACGAGCCCGCGGTCCGCGTGACGGCGCCCGCTTCGCGGCGCGAGCCGAGCGCGCCGGAGCGCCGGGCGATCGCCAACGTCGAGGGCGCCGATGTCGTCGCGCTCGCGGAGGCTCGCGCCGACAGCGGCGAGATCGCGGACGACGCCGCCCCGCTGCTCCCCGGAGGCGAGATCGACGGGCGGATCGTCGCGCGCGAGTCGAAGGCCGTCGCAGGCCTCGCGATCGGGCTCGCGATGCTTGCGCTCCTGCTTGGGTTCGTGCTCTTCGAGTGGCCGATGATCGGACTCGGAGTCGCGATCGTGATGCTCTACGGGGCCATCGTGACGTTCCCGGCGTGGGCGGCGTGGATCGAGGGCGATGTCGAGGAATCCTCGGCGAAGGCGGGCCGATAGCGGAGCGATCGGGCCTCGGCGAGGACTTGGTCGCAGATTGCTTTCCGGACGCTTGGGTCGTCCTCGGAGGCGATCTCGCGGGCCTGCCCGCTGCCGACGGTGCCGCCGAGGCAGCGCGATGAGGGGCGGGTCCGCGCGAATCCGCGGCCGCGAATCTGTCGCGCTGGCGGCGATGCTCCTTGTTCGCGCTCGGCGAGTCGATATGCTGCGCTCGTGCGGAAGCGAGGTGGCCATGTGGGCGCCCGCGTCCGCCGCCACCTGTGAGCAGAGGTACCGCAACCGTGCACGTTCGCAAACTCGCCGTCGCCCTCGGGGCGACCACCGCCATCTCCGCGCTCGCCGCGGGCCAGCAGTTCGTCCAGCAGACGACAGCGCTCTTCCCCGTCCAGGCCGAGTACTCCAACCAGATCACCTCGGTCGACATCGACGGCGACGGCGATCTCGATCTGGTCTTCGCGAACGGCCAGGGGTACAACACCCAGGGTGCGGCCCTTCAACTGCGGATCTACGTCAACCGGCTCAACGAGCCCGGCATCGGCCGCTTCGTCGACGAGAGCGCCACCCGCCTCGCCGGGATCCTCGGATGGGCCCGCGGCGTCGAGGCAGGTGACGTCAACGGCGACGGATTCCCCGATCTCGTCGTCGCGCAGGACTTCAACAAGCAGCCGCTCCTGCTGATCAACGACGGGACCGGGATCTTCAGCAACGAGACCGCGGCCAGGCTCCCCGCGCTGACCATGAGCAGCGCCCGCGCCCAGTTCGCCGATGTCGACAACGACGGCGATCTCGACCTGTTCTTCTGCAACAGCGGCGCCGTCAACCGGTTCGGCACCGGCCAGCCGCGGCTCTACCTCAACGACGGCAACGGGTTCTTCACGAACGTGACCGCGACGAACATCCCGGCGGGGAACATCTCCGATCAGCAGGACTGCATCTTCGGCGACGTCGACGGCGACTTCGACCTCGACCTCGTCGTCGTCAGCCGGTCGAACAACGCGACGCGGCTCTGGCTGAACGACGGCAACGGCGTCTTCACCAACTTCCCGATCACGACCGGAAGCGGGAGCTACTCGTACGACTTCGCCGACATCGACGGCGACGGCGACCTCGACCTGATCTCGACCCAGGGCGGCTCGGATCTGCTGCTTCAGAACAACATGCCGGCCCCGTGGACGAACATCTCCGGCGAGATCTCGCCGAACACCGCCATCGACGACAACGACAGCAAGTTCTTCGACTACGACAATGACGGCGACATGGACTACGTCGTCGGCTCGCTCGGGGCGAGCGAGCGCGTCTATCGGAACAACGGCGGCGTCGCCTCGGATCCGGGTCCCCTCTTCACCCAGGTCACGGGGATCATGCCCAACTTCAGCGATGCGACGCTCGACATCGAGGTCGCCGACTACAACGACGATGGACGGCTGGACGTCGTGACGGCGCAGGGCGAAGGCGGGAATTTCCAGAACCGCATCTACATCAACACGACCGGTCCCGTCGACACGATCCCGCCGCGCATCGTCGCGGTCGAGCAGGTGGGCGACGTCCGGGTCGGCTGCGAAGCGGCCGGTCCCTTCGCGGTGCGGACGATGATCCTCGACTCGCACAGCAGCGACCGCGGCTTCTACCCCGGTCCGATCAAGCTCTCCTACACCATCGACGGCGACACCGTCGAGGTCGACATGATCTGGGTCGGCAACAGCATGTGGCGAGGCGTGATCCCGGCCGTCTCCGCTCCCGGGACCGTCAGCTACCGAGTCATCGCCGAGGACAGGGCCGGGAACGTCGCCACCAGCGACGACCAGATGTTCGAGGCGATCGGCCCCGCTGTGCCCGGCGACCTCAACGGCGACGGCAAGGTCGACGGCGCTGACCTCGGCCTGCTTCTGGGCGGCTGGGGCGACGCCGGTGCGACCGACGTCAACTGCGACGGCACGACCGACGGAGCCGATCTCGGCGTGCTCCTCGGAAGCTGGAGCTGAATCCAGCGCGCTGACCGGCTTCGCGAGCAGCCTCGGGCCTGCGCGACGATCTCCGATCGTCCGCGCAGGCCCGGGGCTGCGGTGTTTCGGGCGCCGGAGCGCGATCAGGCCGTCCGCTGTTCCCGCGCCGATCTCCGCGCGACGGTCGCATCGCTATCCTCCCCCCTCGCCCGCCGCCCGGCGGGCGCCCCATCAAGCCACCTTCGAGCCGCCACCATGTTCGCACCGCAGCTTCCCGCCCAGCAGCTCCTTCAGCACGCCACCGAACTTCATCGCCGCGGGCAGTTCCCGGCAGCGGTCGAGGTCTACCGCCAGCTCCTGCGGAGCTTCCCGACCAACCCCGAGATCCTCGACAAGCTCGGTTCGGCGCTGACGGGGATGGGCCAGGTCGAGGAGGGAAGGCGCCACCTCGAACGGGCGATCCAGCTTGCGCCGACGCAGCCGATCATCCACCACGATCTCGCGGTGACCTATCGCCGCGAGGGCAAGTTCGCCAAGGCCGAGGAGTGCCTCGATCGGGCGCTCAAGCTGGCTCCGAGACACCCGGTCTACACGGCTGCGAAGGCCGAGCTCTTCCTCATCCAGGACGACCTCGATCGCGCGATGAAGGTGCTCGAGCCCGTCCGCCGTTCAGCGGCCGAGCACCCCGCGGTGGCGCTGGTCTTCGCGGCCTACGCCCCCCGGATCGGCGCCGAGCGCGAGGCGGCGGAAGCGATCGGCGTTCTGCTCACGCGGGCCGACCTCGCCCCGGTGATCCGGCTGCGGCTGCTCTTCGCCCAGTGCTACTGCCTTGACTACGCCGGGAGGTTCGACGACGCGTGGACCGCTGCGAGCGCAGGCAATCTCGCCGTCGCGGCGACGTGGGACGCAGACGCGCACTCGCGCACGATCGACGCGTCGATCGAGGCGTGGACGCCCGAGGCCGTCCGGCTTTCGCCGTCGTCGAGCGCCGATGGCTCGCGGATGACCTTCGTCATGGGGCTTCCGCGCTGCGGAACCAGCCTCGTCGCGCGGATGCTCTCGCAGATCCCGGGCGTGGTGAACGCGGGGGAGCCCAACGAGCTGATCCTCGCGGCCCGCGACCTCCAGGGAGATGCGGCCTCCGGGACGCCGATCTTCACGCGTCCCGCGGCGCTGACCGCGGCCCGGCTCAACGAGCGTGCGAACGCGTATCTCGAGCAGCTCGGCAAGATCCACCCCGGCGAAGCTCACTACGTCGACCGGATGCCGATGAACTTCCTCAACCTGGGCCTCGTCGCCAAGCTCTTCCCCGGGGCGAAGTTCATCGTCTGCGGACGCGACCGGCTGGATCTCGGCGTGGCGTGCTACACCCACCTCTTCGCCGCCAACTACCCCTTCATGTACGAGGCGGAGCGCATCGGCCGCTTCATCCGCGATGCTGAGCGGCTCCAGCGCCACTGGAAGGCGGTCGTGCCCGCGCCGATCCACGAGGTCGCCTTCGAGGACCTCGTCGCCCGTCCGGAGGCGACGGCCCGGTCGATCGTCGAGTTCGTCGGCAAGCCGTGGGACGAGCGCGTGCTCGAGCCGGCGCGAAAGTGGATCGCCACCGTCACCCTGCCGGATGGCTCGATGCGCGACATCGTCCCCGATGGCCGCGTGGGCATCGCCGCAGACTACGAAGCCCACACCGCGCCGCTGCGCGCCGGGCTGGGCGACGCCCCGGCCTGATCGGCGCTCGCGGCGGTCCGTCGGGCGGACGCGCTGCTTCGGCTGCTCGAACGCGGAGAGGCAGCGCGGACTGATCGACGGGGCGCCGGAGGAGCGGCCAGTCGGGCCGGATTGCGCCGGAGGAGCGGCGCTGCCGGCTGCTCCTGGCAGCCTGTGGCGAAAGTCATCCGGTCGTGTCGGCTCGGGCTCGAGTCGGCCCGGGACTGGCTTGAGGCCCGGCTTGCCTGAAGCCGGGCTTGCTTCAATTCGGAGCTGCTTCCGCCGGGGCTTGCTCCAACCCGGGCTTGCTCTAACCCGGGCTTGCTCTAACCCGTCCAGGCGGACAGCAACAGCCCGAGATCGGCGCCATCGACGACGCCGTTGCCGTCGAGGTCGCCGAAGCCGGAGGGCGATGGCCCCCAGGCGCTCAGCAGCAAGCCGAGATCCGCGCCGTTGACGGCGAAGTCGCCGTTGAGGTCGCCGACGATGAACGGATCGACGCACTGGATCGTCGCTACGTACGTGTTGCCGAAGAAGGGGGCGGGAGTCTCCGGATCGCCGTCGTCGCAGGGCAGCCCCTGATTGACCGGGCGCTCCTCCGTCGCGGTCGTGACGACGAAGTACCAGAGGCCCGCCTCGAGCTCGATCTCGATCACGCTGGGGAGGCACTCGAACGCCGCGGCCCGGGCCACCGTCTGCGTCGCCGAGCAGGGGCCGCGCACCACGAGCATCTCGGCGGGAAACTCCGAAGCCAGGGTGGCGATCATGAGCGTCGGCTGCTGAAGCAGCACGGCATACCAGTCGGTGTCGCGCGGGGCGCCGGTGTTCGCCGTGCCCTTGATGACGATGTTGCAGGGCACGCCCGTGAACGAGGGCGTGATCATGTTGCAGCCGTCGTTGAGCCGCTGACCGCACTGCTCGGGCTCGATGAAAGCGCCGACCGGGACCGTGACCTGGCACGGCGTGGTCTGACAGAGCCTGAAGGCCTGATCGGCGCACCACTGGTCCCAGAGCGCCTGGCAGCAGAAGGAATCGAGTGCGCACGTCCGGTTGCAGCAGATCTCGTCGATGCACGCCGGCGTGAGGTGGGCGTCGTAGCAGGAGTCCTGCCCCGGGCAGGGGATGTTCGCGCAGTAGATCTCGGCGATGTCGACGCAGTCCTGGTCCCAGGCGACATCGCAGCAGGCCGGATTGAAGTCGCAGACCGCGCCGCAGCAGGCGATGCCGAAACAGCCGAGCCCGCCATGCGGAACGAGACAGTCGCCGGCGCCCGGGCCGCACTGGGCGAACGCCGGAGACGAGGCACCGATCGCGGTGGCGATGCAGAGAAGCGCTCTGCGAAGAGAGTCACGACGCAGCGACTGGCTCATCGCTCACCTCCCGATCGCGCCGGCGTCGCGTCCGACTGAGCCGGGGGATCGTCCCCGGGCCTGGCCCGAGGTCTGGTGGCGACCGCGTCGCTCGCGGGCACGGTGCGAGCCGCAGTCCCGAGCGAGCCGAGCCAGGCACCGAGGTCGGCACCGTCGGTCCGGCCGTCTCGATTGCGGTCGAGCGTCGCGGGGGTGGCGAGCGCCTTCGGCTCGGTGCCTTCGGGCCACGCGGCCTCGGGCGCACTTGCGATGCCGCCCTGCCCCGTCTGATTGAGCAGGATCCAGATCGCGTTGCCGGGTGCTTCGAGCATGACGAGATCCATGTCGCCGTCGTTGTCGACGTCCACCGGGATGATCGAGCGGACGAACTGTCCGACCATCACGACCTGCGGCGCATCGAAGGCCAGCGGACCCCCGGGCGGGGTGAGGTTGCGGAGGATCGCCAGCGGCCCGGGCAACCCATGACCGACGGCGATGTCAAGCTTGCCATCGCCGTCGAGGTCGGCGACCGCGGGAACCCACGAGATGCCGAGCGGGCTGGCCGGAAAGACCGCCGGAGCGCCGAAGGCCCCGGGCGAGCCCTGCGCGCCGAGGTTGGGGAAGACGCCCACGAGCTGGGTGGTGAAGCCCATGATCCACGGCGAGATGATGTCGAGGTCGCCGTCGCCGTCCATGTCGCCGATCGCGGAGTTCGTCACCGCCGGCTGCGTCCCCGAGACTGAAGGCGGCTTGTATCCGATCTCGGGTCGGAAGGTCCCGTCGCCGCGGTTGATCAGGACGCTGACGCGTCCCGAGCCGATCGAGGTGACGACGAGGTCGAGATCGCCGTCGCCGTCGATGTCCGCGGCGAGGATCTGCTGAGGAAAGACGAGGCCGCCGGTCTCTTCGTTCAGCCGCAGCGACGTCACCAGCTCGAACGAGCCGGTGCCGTCGTTGATGAGCATGTGCACGCTCGGGCCGTAGTAGTCCAGCGCGGCGATGTCGAGGTCGCCATCCTGATCGAAGTCGCCCAGCGCCAGGCTGCGGATCTCGCGCCCGACGTAGATCGTCTCCGTGTTCATGAACGTCCCGCTGCCTGCGTTGCGGTTGATCGTCACCCCGGAGGGCGAGGATCGGAGCGCGAAGACGAGGTCAGGAAGTCCGTCGCCGTCGACATCCCCGATGTCGACCCAGTCGGTCTGCCCGCCGGCGAGAATCGCCGTCGGACTGCCGAAGGTGCCGTCGCCGGCGCCGTACATCAGGTACACCAGCCCGTTCAGGTCGCGCCCGGGCACGACCAGATCGACGTTCCCGTCGCCGTCGAGGTCGATTGCCGCGGCGTGCGTGGGAAAGTGCGTCGTCGGAAAGAGCGTCGGCGGCAGAATGGTGAAGTCGAAGGTGCTTGCGGCGGAGAGCGCGGCGGGCGCGGCTGCGGCAAGCAGGGCCAAGGTCGAAGCGAAGCGCGTCATCGGGGTTCTCGGGGGGCGGCGGCAGGGCGTCCGACGCCGAGGCTCCACGCCGTCGGGAAGAGCGCTCGGCGGCGAAAGAAGGACGCACGATGCTCCCCGATCGGCGCCTCCGCGGCAAGCCTTCTCCCGAAATTGACCCGCACTTGACGGAGAGGCCGCGACCGGGAACCCCTCGCGGGGAGGAGTCGGCGTCGCGGAGCGCCGTCGACCTCCGGGCCCGGCGCGCTCGGCGCTGTCGGCGCTCGCAACCGGCGCGAGCGTCCGCGGCCGGAGTTCGCTCGCCGCGAGGCCGACCTTTCGCGGGCGCCCCGCGGTGACCTCTAACACTCCAGCGCCCCTTGGGTCCGTCGCGAGGCGGTCGGAAGCGGGTGTTCTGCAAGGAGAAGCGAAGCAGATGGGGCGCCGGTGGCCCCGCTGCGGGCCATCAAGCACCAGCTGCGAGCTTGGACGCAGCAGAACGCCGCTTCCGGACGCCGCAGCAGGAGACAAGGCGCTGTAGTGCTAGTCGACCGCGGTGTAACCTCGCCGCATGACGACGACCGTGCCCAAGCGCATCGATCTCGATCGTGAGCGAGCCGCCCCGAAGCCGCCGCTGCGGTCGACGGGCTCGCTGCGGCCCGCGGCACGCCCGCTGGCGTTCCTGATGGGAGCCGTGGCGTGCATCTCTCCTGCGGTCGCGGACATCGGGTCCGCGCTCGAGCTGGTGCCGAGGGACGCCATCGGCGCATTCATCGTGCCGAGCCTGAAGCGGCTCAGCGACGACCTCTCCACATGTCTCGAGCGGGTCGACCGGGCCGAGGCGCTGCTCGTCGGTCGTCCGATCGATCTTGCGAAGTCGAGGATGGGCATCGGCGGGGGCGTCCGCGATGACGGGGCGATGCTCGGCGTGCTCCGCCGCGGCGACGGAGCAACGCCGATTGCCACCCTGCTCGTGCCCGTCACCGATGCCGAGGCCTTTCTTGGCGGGAGCTTCGATCGCGAGTCGGTGCCAGGTCTCGTTCGCCGGCCCGGCGGTCCCGCCCTGCACGCTGCGACCGTCGTGCGCGGAGACCGCCGCTGGGTCGCCCTGAGCGAGAGCAAGGCGGGGGTCGACGGCCTTCACGCCGATCCGGCTGCGGCCGCGCACCATCGCGCCCGGCTCGGCTCTGCGGCGGAGCGACTCCTCGTGAACGCGGACGTCGTCGCGTGGCTTGATGGCGCAGCGGTCGTCCTTGGGCTCGACCAGGGGATCGAGCAGGGCCGCGCCGCCGTGGCGGGCGGTCCCGCGCTCGCCGCCGCGGAGCGCGTGCGACGCCTCGCGGAGAGCATCGATGTCGCTGCATTCGCGTGGGACGTCGACGCGCTCGGCCTGCTCGGACGGAGCGTGCTCCGCCTCCGCCCCGAGAGCGAGCTCGGTCTCGCGCTCGGACGGCCGCGCACCGGCGCCGCCGCGACGAACCTGCTCGGGCGCCTTCCCGACGTCATGCCGTACTTGGCGGTCGGGATCGACATCGCCGCGTTCGGCGGCATCGACGGGATCACCGCCCTCGCCGCGCTCGTCGGAGTCCCCGCCGAGACCGTCGCGTCCTGGGGCGTTCCGAAGTCGATGAGGCAGGTGCAGTTCGCGGTCTACCCCAGCCGTCTCGGCGTCGCGGTCGGAGGCGCCCTCAACGATGCGGCGCTGGTCGTCGTCGACGACGATCCGGCAGCGAGCAAGGCTGCGCTGCTCTCCCGGATCGAGGGGCTCGCTGGCGAAGCGCCGGGCGTCCGCCGCGACGTGGCCGTCGAGCGCGGGCGCGCCGTCAAGGATGCAGGCATCGCCGATGCCTTCGAGATCAGGGAGACAGCGCTTCCGGGCGGCGACCCCCAGGCGCTCGCGATCTGGGCGATGTTCAGGAGCATCCTCTTCGGCTCGCGCGGGCTTCACGGGCTCGCAGGGAACGTCACCGACGCGGTCGTGATGACCTTCAGCCAGCGCCCCGACGTCTGGCGCCGGGCGATCGAGGCGGCAGGGGGCGCGGGCCGCAACGGCCTCGGCGGGGGCGACGTCGTGGTGGCGATGCGCGAGTACGGGCTCGACGGCGTGGACATCGAGGCGATCTGCGGCGTCGCCCAGCTCGGTCGGCTCGCGGCGCAGATCGCCGCGACGATCCCGGGCGGCGCGGGGGCGGTGCCCGTCCTCGATGCGGGTTCGGAGCCGATCTACGCAGCCCTGCGGCTCGAACCGGCGGAGATTCACGGCGCCGTCGTCGTGCCCTCGGGGATCGTCGGCGTCGCCGTCGACTTCGCGAAGCGGAGCCAGATCGGACGCTGATCGCGCCGCCTGCCGCGCCGAGGCGCCCCTCCGCGCCGCTACCCTGCGAGCGAATGTCGAACCTGCGCTATCTGACCGCGGGAGAGTCGCACGGGCCGGCGATGCTCGCCCTGGTCGAGGGCCTCCCCGCGGGCGTCGAGGTCGATCGGACGTTCATCGACGAGGAGCTGCGGCGGCGGCAGGGCGGCTACGGCCGCGGCGGTCGTCAGCGCATCGAGCGGGATTCGGCGATGCTGCTCGCGGGCGTCCGCCGCGGCCGCACCACGGGCGCGCCGGTGGCGATCCAGATCGTCAATCGGGACAGCCGGCTGGACGACGACGTCCGGACGCCGGCGGTCCACCGTCCGCGGCCGGGACACGCCGATCTCGCCGGGTCGGTCAAGTGGCTGACGGACGACTGCCGCGACACGCTCGAGCGCGCCAGCGCCCGCGAGACCGCGGCGCGCGTCGCCGCGGGCGCGCTCGCCCGGCTCGTCCTGCGGCCCTTCGGGATCGAGGTCTTCGGCTTCGTGCGGTCGGGGCTGGACGCCGTCTCACCTGTCGAGGCGAGTCCGGAGAACTGGCGCGCCCTGCGCGCGGTGCGCGACGCCAGCGAGGTCTACGTTCCGGACACCGCGACCGACGCGGCGATCGTCGAGCGCATCCATCGGGCGAAGGTGGAGCGCGACACCGTGGGCGGTCTCGTCGAGGCGCACGTTTTCGGCTGCCCGATCGGCCTGGGAAGCTGCGCAAGCTGGGAGGAGCGGCTCGATGCGAGGCTCGCCGGAGCGGTGATGGGCATCCAGGCGTTCAAGGCCGTCGAGATCGGTCTGGGACGGGAGTGTGCCTTCCGCCCCGGATCGCAGGTGCACGATCCGATCCACTTCGATGCCTCGCGGCGCGACGAGGCCCATCTCGGCTTCGTGCGACCGACGAACAACGCAGGCGGACTGGAGGGAGGCATGACCAACGGAATGCCGGTGGTCGTCCGCGGCGCGATGAAGCCGATCTCGACCCTCCTCCGCGGCCTGCCCAGCATCGACCTGCGCACCCGCGAGGCCGAGCGCAGCGACTACGAGCGCAGCGACATCAGCGCCATCGCGGCCGCCAGCGTCGTGCTCGAGAACGTCGTCGCCTTCGAGATCGCGCGGGCGTTCCTCCTCAAGTTCGGAGGGGACACCATGGATGAGGTCCGGGCGGCGGTCGAGTTCCATCGCAGCGCCGCGCTCAGCCTCGGGCGCGGGGGTTAGCGCTGCGGCGCGCCGCGTCGCATCGAAAGACGATCGCGACGCGCGGCGAGGCCGCGCGTCGCGATCGGGGTATGGATGCGTTCTCGACTTCGCCCGATCGTCGTCTCGGGCGATTGAGGGCTCATCGCCGCATGCGGTGGGGGTGGCCCGCTGCGCTCCGGAGCGCTCCGGCGGGTGTCGTCGGAGCGGTGCCGAGGCGGGACGGGACCGATCGTCAGCGCAGGCAGGGGCCCCACGAGCCGAGGAGAATGCCCAGATCCGCTCCGTTCACGACGCCGCTGCCGTCGAGATCGGCGCAGCCGCCGGCGCTTCCGAAGGCGCCGAGGAGGACTCCCAGGTCCGCTCCGTTGACGACGCCGTCGCCGTCGAGATCGCCCGGGCACCCCGAGAGACAGCACGTCGCGGCAGCGCCCGCGGCGCAGGTGGCATCCCAGCTCACCGCGCAGCAGAAGGGATCCGACGCACAGATCTGCGTGCAGCAGGCGGCGTCCGAGCAACCCGGGGTCCCGTTGGCGTGAAGGCAGGAGCCCGAGCCGGCGCCGCCGCAGGAGCCACAGGTCTCCGTGGCGGCGGTGGCGCACCAGTAGTCCCAGAGCTGCTCGCAGCAGAAGGCGTCAGCGGCGCAGACGGCGGCACAGCAGTCGGCGTTGTCGCAGCCGGGAGTCAGGTTCGCCGCGAAGCAGCTTCCCGCCAGCTCGCCGCCGCAGGTTCCGCACTGCTCCGCTGCGGCGTTGGCGCAGATCTGGTCCCAGGTCACCTCGCAGCAGTAGGTGTCCGCCGCGCAGATCGCGGTGCAGCACTCCTGGCTCGAGCAGCCGGGCGAGCCGTTGGCGGTCAGGCAGGAGCCGGCGGCGAAGGTGCCGCATCCTGCGCACTGGATGCTCGCGACTGTGGCGCAGTCTGAGTCCCACGTCCCGTCGCAGCAGAAGGGATCGGCGAGACAGACGCCGATGCAGCAGCCCAGCGAGGCGCAGCCGCTGCTGCCGTTGGCGGTGTAGCAGGAGCCCGAGGAGGAGGCTCCGCAGCCGCCGCAGGCGATCGCGGCCTCCATGGCGCAGGTCGTGTCCCATGCCGTCGTGCAGCAGAAGGGCTGGACCGCGCAGACCGCCGCGCAGCACGTCGCGTCATTGCACGCCGGGGTCGCATTGGCCGCGAAGCAGTCGCCTGCGGAGGGCGACCCGCAGCCGGCGCAGAGCTGGGCCGCCTTCGAAGCGCAGAGGGCGTCCCATGCCGCGATGCAGCAGGAGATGTCGAACTCGCAGACCGTGTAGCAGCAGGTCGCGTTGGAGCAGCCCTTGGTGCCGTTGGCCTGGAAGCAGCTTCCGGAGGCGAAGCCTCCGCAGCCGGTCGAGGCGCAGGTGATTCCCTCGCCGAGGAAGGTCCCGCCGATCTCGTGGCACGTGAATGCCGAGGTCGAGGTGCAGGAGCCGTTGAAGATGCAACCGCCCGCGGCGAGAAGGGGCGAGGCGACGATGGAGGACAGCGCGACCGCCGCGGCGATCGAGGTACAGCGAGCTGACATGTCTTGACTCCCGTGGAATCGGGTCGAGGAAGGGTCTCGGGCGCCGGTCGCCCGTGGCCCCCTCTAGGCGAAGGGCGCGGCGTCGAACTGACATCGCTCGGGGCGAGCGCGCTCGATTGAGGCGTCGACCGGGCTTCCGGCGGATGCGACGATCCCACCCGCCACCGGCCCCGTCAGGCGCTTGGGAGGGTGGCGACGAGGTCAGGCCCGCTCGCCCTTCCGACTCCCGATCCGGCGCGCCGCGCTCGCTCGTCCGCCCTGCTTCGACCGGGTCGCACCAGCGCAGACTCCACCGTACACTCCGCCCTGCGCGCCCCGGCCAGCGCCGGGATCCGCGCCGACGCAACGCCTCCTGCGCCGGTCAACGACGCACCCCATCCCGCCCGTCCCATCTCATCCCATCCGAGTCCCGGCCCCGACCATGGATCCCCGATACACGCAGCTTGCCGAACTCCTCGTCAACTACAGCACGGCGCTCCGATCCGGGGAGAACATCCTCATCGAGACCTTCGACATCCCCGCAGAGATGACGATCGCCCTGGTCCGGGCGGCGCGGAAAGCCGGCGGCAACCCGCACGTCGCCGAGCGCTCGCAGCGCATCCTCGCGGCGCTCTACGAGGCGAGCTCCGATGAGGGCTTCCGGACCTGGGCCGAGTACGACCTCGCCCGGATGGAGAGGATGCAGGCGTACATCGGGCTGCGGGGCAGCCACAACGTCAACGAGCTCTCCGGCGTCCCCGATGCGCAGATGCAGAAGCAGGCGCGGCTCTATGCCAAGCCCGTCCACTTCGAGCGCCGGGTGAACCACACCCGCTGGTGCGTGCTGCGCTGGCCGACGCCGAGCATGGCCCAGCTTGCGAACATGTCGACCGAAGCGTTCGAGGAGTTCTACTTCCGGGTCTGCTGCCTCGACTGGTCGAAGATGGAGCGCGCCGCCAAGGCCCTCGCCGATCGCATGTCCCGGACCGACATGGTCCACCTCAGGGGACCTGGTGACACCGACCTCACCTTCAGCATCAAGGGGATCGGCGTCGTGCCCTGCACGGGCCACATGAACATTCCCGACGGCGAGGTCTTCACCTCTCCGGTGAAGGAGAGCGTCAACGGCATCATCCACTTCAACACGCCGACGCTCTACAACGGGGTGAGCTTCGAGAACATCCGGCTCGAGTTCAGGGACGGGCGGATCGTGAAGGCCTGGAGCGCGCAGAACGACGATCGCCTCCAGCAGGTGCTCGACACCGACGCCGGGGCCCGCTACGTCGGCGAGTTCGCCATCGGGTTCCACCCGCACATTCTCGCGCCGATGAAGGACATCCTCTTCGACGAGAAGATCGCCGGGAGCATTCACTTCACGCCGGGGCGGGCCTATGAGAGCGCCGACAACGGCAACCGCAGCGAGATCCACTGGGATCTGGTCCTGATCCAGCGGCCGGAGTACGGCGGCGGGACGCTCGCCTTCGATGGCGAGGTCGTCCGCCGGGACGGAGAGTTCCTCACGCCGGACCTCGTCGCGCTCAACCGCGATCGTCTCGCGTGAAGACCGACGCCCGAAGCCACGGGGCGGCCGTCGACGCCGCGTTCTTCAGGTCCGGTGCAACGGACCAGGTGAGCGGCCCCGGCTCCTCCGCTCCGGCGGCTCCAGCCGCGCTCCGGGGCCGGTCGGTGGCTGCGAGCACTCCAGCGCCTCTCGGAGTCGGGGTCATCGGGTGCGGCCGAGCGGATGCCTCCGCCGGCGGCGTCGGCGCTTGCGTTCGACCGTCGGCACATCGCAGCGGAAGCACCTTCGGGTCGATCGCGGCGCATCTCCCTGCCAGCGAAGGTGCGAGGAGCGCGGAGCGAGAATCGAAAGAACCTCCCCTTCGCTTCCGCGTACCACGCCTACACTCGCCCTTCATCCGCTGGTGGCCTCAGGCCTCGTCTCGTCTTCCTGCCGACCGCGCCCCTCTTGCGGCGGCACCCGCCTCGTTGCATCCGACCTCAGAGTTCCCTTCAGAGTGACCGCTGCCTGCGGTCGATCGCGGCCCAGCCGCGAGGAGTCGGCGCCGTGGGCGAGTCCCCGGCGATCCCGAGCCTCCCCGCACTGAGCCGGCTCGGATCGATCCTCCTGGCGACAGGTCGGCTCTGTTCGGAGCTCGAGGCACTCCCGGCCCCGCGGCCGGAGGATGCTCGCAGGCGTCGGGGGTCCGATCCGAACCTGTCCTCCCGGACCCTCGCCGAAGCGCGCCGCTCTTTCGAGCGCCGCGCCAGCGGCGGGGGACTCCCGGAGGGAGCAACTGGCGGCGTCCACGCGAACGTTCGCGCGGACGTACGTCCATCGGTGCGGCATCGGGTCCCACGAATACGCGTGGACGACCCCGATCGACTCATCGAATCCGTGTCCGGCCGATCGCCTCCGATGGCGCATCGCCGCGACCTGTCTTCCGCAGCGCCTCGGGCGTCGCGGTTCGCGGTGATCCTCCACGCTCTCGTCGTCGGAGGCTGCCGTGAGGAGTTCTCTTTTCGTGCTTGAGCTTGCCTTGTCCTCCCCGAACGCCGCCGACGCGGCCGCATCGTTCCCTTCCCTCGACACGCACACTTCCGGCGATCGCCGGCCGCAGTGCGAGCCCGCGTGCGCCGAGAGCGCGCCCGGCGCCGCATTCGCAAACCTCGGACTGCCGCCGGCGCTCTGCGCCGCCTTGGCCGAAGAGGGCTACGTCGTTCCCACGCCCATTCAGGCCCAGGCGATTCCGCCCATTCTCGAAGGGCGCGATCTCCTCGGCTGCGCCCAGACGGGCACCGGCAAGACCGCGGCCTTCACCCTGCCGATCCTGACCCGCCTTGCGGCCACGCGCATCGCCGCGGCCGACTCGCACCCCCGGAGCGACGGCGCGCCGCAGCGCGGGCGCGGCGGCCGACGGGAAGCCCGGCAGGTCGCTCCGGGTCGCTCCGGCCGCACGCCGCGCGCCCTCGTCCTCGCCCCGACGCGGGAGCTCGCCGCCCAGATCGGCGAGAGCGTCGCCGCCTACGGCAGGCACACCGGTCTCGTCCATGCGGTCGTCTTCGGCGGCGTCAGCCAGGTTCCGCAGGAGAAGGCGCTGCGCCGCGGCGTCGACATCCTCGTCGCGACGCCGGGTCGGCTCATCGACCTGATGGACCAGGGACTCGTCGACCTCTCCGCGGTCTCGGTCTTCGTGCTCGACGAGGCCGACCGGATGCTCGACATGGGGTTCATCCAGCCGGTGCGGCGGATCGCCTCAGCGCTGCCGAGAACGCGCCAGACGATGCTCTTCTCGGCGACGATGCCCAAGGAGGTCGCCGCCCTCGCCGAAAGCCTGCTGCGCGATGCGGTCGAGATCGCCGTCGCCAAGGTCTCCTCCGCGGCGGCGCGGATCGCGCAGCGCGTGTACCGCGTTCAGCGACAGCAGAAGCTCTCGCTGCTCGCACACCTGATCGACGCCGAAGCGATCCGGAGGACCATCGTCTTCGCCCGCACCAAGCGCGGCGCGGATCGCCTCGGAAAGCGCCTCGGCCAGCTCGGCATCTCCGCCGAGTCGATTCACGGCGACAAGTCGCAGGGGCAGCGCGAGCGAGCCCTCGCCGCGTTCCGCAGCGGGCGCGCGGAAGTGCTCGTGGCCACCGACGTCGCAGCTCGCGGCATCGATGTCGACGGGATCACGCACGTCTTCAACTTCGATCTCCCGGCCGAGCCCGAGGCGTACGTGCATCGCATCGGGCGAACGGCGCGGGCCGGAGCCGAAGGGGTCGCGATCGCCTTCTGCGACGCCGAGGAGCGCGAGCAGCTCCGCGACATCGAGAAGCTGATCGGTCATCCGCTTCCGGAGGGACGACTCCCGGCCGGTCTGCGGTCGATCCCGGTCGCGGTCGCGGAGGATCCCGCAGGATCGCGCGGCGGTACGAGCTCCTCCTCCTCGTCCGCTGCTCCGGCGCCGCAGCGGCGCAGCCCGATCGGCGGCGGACCACGCACCGCGAAGCCGGCGGACGATCGATCGTCGCGACGCGGAGCCGGTGCCGCGCCCCGTGTCGCGGAAAGCCCGGCGCCGAGCCCGCGCGGAAGGACGCCGGGCAAGCCGCTTCCGAAGTCGTCAGGGGCGCCAGCCGGAAAGCGAGCGCCCAGAGCGGGCTGGCACGGCGCAGCTCCCGCCCGGCCCGCCCGGACGCTCGGCGAGTGGTCGCGACCGACTGGCCGCGCACGGTGAGGTGATCGCTCGACGACTGCCGTCAAGGGCGCCGCAAGAACGACCCCCGGGGGCTTCCCGGGGGGAAGGTCCGGCGTTCGTCAAGGTGCTCGTCGGGGTGTTCGTCGGGGCGTTCGTCCGGAGGTTCGACGGCGACCGATCGCTGCGGCGCTTGGGTTGCGGACGTCCACAGGCGTTCGACCGACGTGAGTCGATCGAAGCGGGTGTGGATAGCCTCATCCGAGCGCGATTCGGATGCCTTCGGGCGGCGGCGCGCTTGCGACGCTTGAAGCGTCGCGCGTCGATTCGCCCGCATCCCGCTCGAAGGGAGCCCATGTCGCAGCTCGCACCGACTGTCCAGGCCGCGCCGCAGGCGCCCTTCCGCTCTCGCTTCGTGAGGAGTCGCTTCCGGCGCCGTCGCGCAACGCTTGCCGTCGTCGCGTTCGGGGGGCTTCTGGGCCTGGCGGCTCCGGGCTTGAGGGAGGCTGGCGGAGGGGTTGGGCGAATCGTCGCGGCCCACGACGAATGGACGCTGAGCTCCACCGGGTTCGACGCTCCCAGCGATCCAGGTGCCTTCGCGCTCAACGTCGTCGAGTTCATCACCGGAAGTCCATCGGCCAACCTGCTCATCTACTCGAGCAACTTCGGGCTGACGCAGACGCCGCTCCTGGCGACGCTCTCCGGCGCCGGCCACCAGGTCACCGTCTCGCTCGCGGTGCCCTTCACGCTCCCGAGCCTTCTCGTCTACGACGCGGTCTTCGTCACCGGCGTCGACTTCGACGACCAGGTGCTGATCGACTACGTCGAGTCGGGCGGGGGGGTCTACATCTGCGCCGGAACCGGACTGACGACCGACCTTGCCAACAACGCGTTCATGAACCACTTCGGGCTCCAGTTCAACTCCCTCAACGGGCTTGCGGGTCACTATCCCATCGCGAGTCCGCACCCGATCTTCACGGGGGTCGACGCGCTGTTTCACTGGAACGGAAGCACGATCACGACCGTGCCGGGGAGCTTCGTCGGCGCGATCCTCGCGGTCGGTCCGAGCGGCGAGGGGCTCTATGCCGTCTTCGACGAGGGTGCGTGTCCCGCGGTCGGGAGCGACCTGAACGGCGATGGAGCGGTCAACGGCGCCGATCTGGGCATCCTCCTCGCGGCGTGGGGTCCCTGCGGCGCGGGATGCTGCGACGCCGACCTCGACTCCAACGGCCAGGTCGATGGCGGCGACCTGGGGTTCCTTCTCGCCGGCTGGACCGGATGAGGCGCGCACGGTCGAGCGGGGAGCGCTGCCGAGCGCCTCCGCGTCGACCGTTCGGGCGATCGCTCCCGCGGCGCCGGGTCCTCCCATCGATCGCTGCCGGCCGGTGCCGCAACGGGCCGTCGGGCCTGCGCTCCCCGCCGGCCGGTGCGCCGCCGCGCACCGCGGTCGTTCAGCGATACCCCACGCCCTCCTCGTGATCGTGGCTGTCGGACCCCGGGCGGCAGCCTTCGCGCCCGCAGCCGACGCAGCCGCGGCCGAGCGAGAGGATCGCCTGGAGCGAGCGGGTCGTCGCGAGACCGGACTCCAGCGCCTCGAAGAAGAAGGTCGGCCCCGGTGCCGGGATGGGGGCGAGTTGGCGAAGGTCGCGGGCGTCGTAGAGGCGGCCGTTGAGCATCACCTGGGCGATCGACGCGGTGTTGCGGATGTCCGCGAGAGGGTCGTCCGAGAGAACGATCAGGTCGGCGAGCTTGCCGGGCTTGATCGATCCGACATCGCCGTCGAGACCGACATACCACGCGCCGTCGATCGTCGCGGCGCGGAGCGCCTCGAACGGCGTGAAGCCGCCCTGGACGAGCATCCAGATCTCCCAGTGCGCTGCGAGTCCCGCAAGCTGCCCGTGCGCGCCGATGGTTGGGCCGCCGGCGCGGGAGGCGGCGCTCGTCTCGTCGCCGGGGCGCTCCGGCATGGCGCCGCAGCGAAGGAGCCGCGCCGCGATCCCCGCTGCCTTGATGTGGTTCCAGTCGCCGTCGGGAGCCTCGATCCGGCGACGCGAACGCGGGTCGATGACGAAGCGGGGCACGAACCTGCGCAGATGCTCGTTCTCCCAGACGTTGGTCCGCGCATACCAGTAGTTCTCTCCGCCCATGCCCCCGTAGGCGACGCCGAGGGTGGGGGTGTAGCCGGTCCGGCTGCTGCGCCAGAGCTGGCAGACATCATCGTAGATGTTCTCGACCGGCAGCGTGTGCTCGACCGAGGTGTGGCCATCCACCACCATCGTGAGGTTGTGCTGGAAGACGGCGCCGCCCTCGGGCACGACCATCATGCCGAGGCGTCGCGCCGCCTCGACCACCTGCTGCCGCTGATCGCGGCGGGGCTGGTTGTAGCTCTTCACGCTGATGGCCCCGACCGCCTTCATCCTCGCGAGATGGAAGAGGGCGTCCTCGAGCGAGTCGACCTCGGCGCGGAAGGCGCCGCTGGCGCCGTAGAGGATCGTGCCGGTCGAGAAGATCCGCGGGGCGAGGATGGCTCCGGTCCGCGCGAGCTCCGCCGCCGCGAAGACCTCGCGCGTGTCGTTGCTCGGATCGTGAATGGTCGTCGTTCCGAAGGCGACGCTTGCATGGTTGATCCAGTTGCGCTGCGGCGTGATCCCGCGCTCGCCCTGGGCGCCGTGGGCGTGGACATCGACGAACCCCGGGAGAACCGTGGCGCCGCCGAGGTCGACCCGCAGCGCCGCCGCGGGGATCTCGATCTCGCCCGCGGGACCGATCGCCGCGATGCGGTTGCCGACGACGACGATCGTCCCGTTGTCGATGATCCGGCCCGCACGCCGGCCTCGCTCGTCCTGCTCGGCGGCGCCGCCGGCGGCGGAGTCTCGCGCGTCATCCTCCATCGTCAGGATGCGCCCGTTGAGCAGGGCGATGACGCTCGGCGCACCCTCGGCGGATCGGGGGACATCCTGCTCCGCGTCGAATCCCACGTGGAGGCGGGCCGGTTGGCGCTTCATCGAGGGTGCCGAGGCGGCGTCTTCTGTCGGCGCGTCCTGCTGGTCCGCAGAGGCGATCGCGGCGGCTGTCCCGTCCGTCTCGGCCGGAGCCGGCTTCGGCGCCGGGCGGCCGATCTCCGAGAGAGCGGTCTCGACCTGCGCGGTGAAGAGCTCGGCCCCGAGCGACCAGTGCAGGCGCTTGCCGTCGCCGGAAAAATGGATCGACTCGCCGGCCAGCTCTCCGAGGGCCACCACCGGGACGTTCCGGGCGCCCGGTCCGATCTCGATCGTCCTGCCCGCGGCGAGCAGCGGCGCCGCATGGACCCGAAAGCGCTCGACGAAGGCGACGCTCCGCCCGTCAGGCGCGACCGTGAACTCCGTCGCCCAGTCGCTGCGCATGTGCGTGCGCTCCTCTCCTGGAACGCCGACGACGGCGCCGTCGAGGGGGACGCTGATGAGCTGGGTGTTGTCGCTGTCGCGCCCGCCCTCGCGCAGCGTGAGGTAGACGCGCTCTCCGTCCGCGCCGAACTGCGGCCGCGTTCCGCGACGCGAGACCAGGCGCGGCGCGGCCTTCGCGCCATCGGCGGCGAGTGCGTTCGCGGCGGAGACGACGTAGAGACCGGGGTCGCGCCCGTGCAGCGGCGAGGTGAGATAGCCGCCGGTCCGCTTCCCGAAGACCACCCGCGATCCGTCGGGAGTGAAGGCCGGATCGGCATAGTGCCCGGGCTCGGTGGTCAGCGCGCGGCCCTCGCCGCCTTCGGCGGAGACAAGCTTGACCGAGCCGAGCCTCTCGTCGTTCCAGGCGACGTAGGCGATCGAGCGCCCGTCGCGCGACCACGCAGGGAAGAACTCGAACTCGTCCGTCGCGGTCGTCAGGCGGCGCGGTGGCGAGGCGATGACAGGCTCGCCCGCCTCGTCCGCGTCGAGGCCCGCGACGTAGAGGTGGCCGAGCGCCTGGAAGACGACACGGTCGCCCGTGGGCGCCACGCGCACGTCGCGGAGCATCCGCACGGGGAAGCGCTCCGGCGCGACCTCGACCGGCACCCGAAGGGCCTCGGCGATGCGGCGCTCGCCGCGCACCCGGAAGGGAATGACCGCCGCTTCGCCGCTCTCGACGTCGATGCGGCGGATCTTCCCGGCAGCCCAGAGGACGATCGAGCGCCCGTCGGGCGTCCAGGCCATCCGCGGATAGACGCCGTGGATCGCCCACGTTTCCTGATTGTCGCGCTCCAGAGCGCCGTAGATCGGGCGCGCCCGGCCCGACGCCAGGTCCATGACGAAGAGCGTGGTCTGATAGTCGACGCGCCTGACGAAGGCGAGCTGCGCACCGTCGGGGCTCGGCGTCGGTCGGCAGGCGCCGCCCGGGCCCGCGACGAGCCGGATGGTCTCGCCGCGCTCGAGGTCGAGCCGGTCGATCGCGTAGATCCCCGCGGTGCTGTCCTTGTCGTACTCGAAGCTCTGTCCCGGCGTCGCGTCGAGGCTGAAGTAGAGGTATCGACCGCACGGCGAGAAGACCGGCTCACCCACGTCCTTCTGGTCGGTCGGCCGATTCGTGAGCTGGAGGCCGTCGGTGGCGCCGGCGGGGTGGTAGAGCCACATCTCGCCAGCGCCGAGGGAGCGGCGGCTGGTGAAGTGCTTTCGAGCGACGATGCTGGAGCCGTCGGGCGCCCACGCGGGCTGCGTGAGAAGGCGGAACGTCTCCCTCGTCACCTGGCGGAGATCGCTTCCGTCGAGCCGCATCGTCCAGATGTTGTCTCCGCCCTTGCCGTTGGATCCGGTTCGATCGCTGACGAAGGCGATGCGCTCGCCGCAGGGCGAGAAGGTCGGCTGCATGTCCCACTGGATTCCTTCGGCGATGCAGGTCGCCTCGCCCCCCTCGATCGGAAGCAGGTAGATGTCCCCGAGCAGATCGAACGCGATGAGCCTGCCGTCCGGGCTGACGTCGAGGCTGAGCCAGGTGCCCTCGTCGACGTCGATGGGCGCGATCGTCCAGCCCCATCGCTCTCCCGGCGGTTCCGAGACATCCCACGCGCGCTCGTCGCCGGCGGCCGAGAGCGAGAGCAGTCCGAGTGCGAGGCTCAGCGCCACGCCGGTCGTTCGCGCCCGACCTGCGGGGCGCGGCGAGGCCCGTCGCTCGAGCGCGGCCATGCGCTCGGCGCATCCGCGGCGGGGATCGACGGGATGCGAGGCGCCCGAGGAGCGAGGATCGGCGACAGGTGCGAGCGCGGGCATGGGCCGAGTCTACCGCTCGCTTTGGCGACGGCTTGCGACGCGCTTCCCGTCCTTCGGTGAATCAGCCGGGTTCCCGTACACTCCCGCCGATGTCCAGCGCCACGACGAAGCGCAGTCGGGAGATTCCGGACCCTGCGATCCTCGCGCGAGCCGCCGAGCGCGCGAAGCATGGAGCCAGGCATGAAGGGTGGCTGCTCGAGCTGACCGGGCTTCCCACCGCGGCGGGGCGCGAGACGCGGGTGATCGAGTGGGTGCTTGGGTGGGTGAAGCGCCGCCGGGCGCGCCTCGCGGCTGCGGTCGATGGCGCGGGGAATCTCCTGCTGCACCAAGGCCCGGCGCTGCGACGGCGCGGGCGCCTGCCGCGGCAGCGTCCGCTGCTGATCACGGCGCACCTCGATCACCCGGCGTTCGTCGTGCGCGACGTCATCGATCGCCGGACGCTCGCGCTGGAGTTCCGCGGCGGCGTTCACGACGCGTACTTCGAAGGGGCGGCGATCGAGATCTTCGACGCCGCGGATCGCCCGCGGAGGGGCGTGGTCGTCGAGCTCGATCCCGGCGCTCGGCCGTACAAGCGGGTCCGCGCCCGCGTCGCCTCGGGGACGGCTGGGATCGATCGCGGCGACGTCGCCCGCTGGGCGCTGCCGGATCCGCGGATCGGCATCGGCGACACCGGCCAGGGACGTCGCGCCCGCCTCCTCCGCGCGCATGCGTGCGACGACCTCGCCGCCGTGGCGGCGGCCCTCGCGCTGCTCGACCGCGTCGCGGGCCGCCCGGGCTTCGAGCACGTGGGCGTGCTCCTCACCGTCGCCGAGGAGGTCGGCTTCGTCGGCGCCATCGCCGCAGCGCGATCGGGCGGCCTGCCGCGCGACGCGAGGCTCATCTGCCTCGAGAACTCGAGGAGCTTCCCCGAGAGCCCCATCGGCGGCGGCGCCATTCTCCGGGTCGGCGATCGCATCTCCGTCTTCTCGCCGGAGCTGACGAATCGGCTCGGGGTCCTCTATCAGGATCGCACCAAGGTCGATGCGGAGTTCCGCTTCCAGCGCAAGCTGATGGCCGGAGGGGCCTGCGAGGCGACTGCCTTCACCGCCTACGGCTACGAGAGCACATGCCTCTGCCTTCCGCTGGGCAACTACCACAACATGGTCGACATCGACGGAGTCCTCGCGGGCACGGCGCCGGCGCGGATCGGTCCCGAGTTCATCGCGCTCGACGACTTCCACGGGCTCGTGGAGATGCTGTTCGTCGCCGCCTCCGGACTCGATCGGGACTCGTCGGAGACTGCGGAGGCGGCGCCGCCGCTGCGCGTCCGCATGGAGGCGATCTACGCCGAGCACTCGGTCGTGATCGCGACGTTCGCCCGGCGGAGCCGCGCGTGACGGCGCGCAGCATGCTGGCCTTCGATCGATCGCCGCTCGGGAGTGCGGCGCGCGCCGTTGGCAGGTTTCCCGGGCGGAGCGAGGTCCGCGCTGCGGACCGCCCGCAGGAGCGATCGCGGGATCGGGCGGCCCGAGAGGATCGATGGGCGGTCGTCTCGGCGTCGATCGCGGCGCACCCCGATGATCGGTTGTCGAATCGACCCGCCGCTGCGCGGCGGCGGCGAAGAGATCCGGCGACCTCGGAGCGGCCGTGAGCGCCCTCGGAGCAGGAACCTCGCCGACGCTGCGGCGCGAGCTCGGGCTCTTCGGAGCGACGATGATGGGCCTCGGGTCGATCGTGGGCACCGGGATCTTCGTGGCGATCGCCCTCGCCGCGAGCGTCGCCGGCCCTTCCGTCATCCTCGCGATCGCGATGGCGGCGCTGGTGGCGGTCTGCAACGCGCTCAGCAGCGCGCAGCTCGCGGCGAACCACCCGACGAGCGGCGGGACCTACGAGTACGGGTACATCTGCCTTCGGCCCTGGATCGGCTTCTCGGCGGGCTGGATGTTCCTCTGCGCCAAGTCGGCTTCGGCGGCGACGGCGGCGCTGGGATGCGCCGGCTATGCGCTGGCGACGCTCGTCCCCTCGGCGGAATCGCACTGGGTGACTCCGCTCGCGCTGGCGGTGATCGTTGCGGTCGTCGGCATCGTGCTCGGCGGCGTTCGGCGATCCAGCGCAACCAACGTCGTGATCGTGTCGGTCACCCTTGCTGCGCTGATCTTCTTCGTGGTCGCCGGCGCCCCGATGGCGCTTCGGGAGGGCGGCGAGCGCTTCCGGGACTTCTTCGGCGCGGAGGGGAGCGCTGCCGCGACCGGCCGCGGCGCGATGCTGCGCCTGCTGGAAGCGACGGCCCTGATGTTCGTCGCCTACACCGGCTACGGGCGCATCGCCACGATGGGCGAGGAGGTGCGCGATCCGCGATCGACGATCCCGCGGGCGATTCTCCTGACGCTCCTCGTCGCGATGTCGCTCTACCTCGCCGTCGCGGCGGTGGGAGTCGGCGTCGCGGGGGCGGCAGGGCTTCATCAAGCCGGAGCCGACCGCGCCGCGCCGCTCGCCGCCGTCGCCCGGGCGTTCGAGATCCCCGGCGGCGAGTTCATCCTCTCCATCGGCGCGGTCACCGCGATGCTCGGGGTCCTGCTGAACCTCGTCCTCGGCCTCTCGCGCGTCGCGCTCGCGATGTCCCGGCGCGGCGATCTCCCCCCGGTCTTCGGTCGGATCGACGCCGCCGGTCGCACCCCGGTCCCGGCCGTCCTGCTCGTGGGCGGCGCGATCCTCGTGCTCGCCAGCTTCGGCAGCCTGGCGCTGGCGTGGTCCTTCAGCGCGTTCACCGTGCTGATCTACTACGCGATCACCAATCTGGCGGCGCTTCGCCTCCCGAAGTCGCAGCGGCTCTATCACCCGGCCGTCGCATGGTGCGGTCTTGCGGCCTGTCTCGGGCTCGCGTTCTGGGTGGAGCCCGCCGCGTGGATCGGGGGATCGGCGGTCCTGGGCGCCGGGCTGGCGATGCGCCGGCTGCTCCGCCGGACTCCATCGACTCACCCGACGTCCGGGACTCCGTCGCAGGTCTCATCGCGGCGATCGCCGTCGTGACAGGTCCGCTCACCTCCTGAAGCCACCGTGGAATCCACCGCCGCCGCGGAATCCGCCGAAGCTCCCGCGGCCGCCCCAGCCGCCGCCGCCTCCACCCCAGCCGTGGCTCTGGCCGCCCCACGAGCGACTTGCGTCGTTCCAGCCGCCGCTGCCCCCGTTGCCGTAGTTGCGCGCCCACGCGTCGCGGTTCAGCCCGTTCTGAGTCTCATGATCTGCCCATTGATTGCCGCCGCCGCGGTTGTCCCAGGACTGCTGGAGATTGCTCGAGTTCCAGTTGTTCCGCCACTGGCTCTGCGAGGCTTGCGCCTGCTGCCAGCCCCCCGCGCCGCCGGAGGCCCCGGCGTCGGGGCGCTGGACGTTGTTCCACGTGCCGCCGCCGTCATATTTCTGCCACCCGTCGCCGGTGTTGCGATAGACGTTGCCGTCATGCCCGGCGTAGGTGTTGCCGCCGCTCGTCCGCGCGATCGAAGAGTTGGTCGCGCTGCTGTGAGCGCCCTCGGCCCACTGGCCAGAGGAGTCCGCGGCGTATCCCGCCGTGCCCCGCGCGGTCGTCTCATGTCCCGCCTCCGCCCAGTTGCTTCCGCGCTGGACGTAGCTGTTGCCCCACGACTTGTAGCCGTTGGTGCCGCCGGTGTGCTGACCGTAGGTGTTCGTCCAGGGGTTGTACGCCTGCCCACCCCAGACCGCGCCGCCCGGTCCGTAGGCGGCGCCGCCGCGGGCCCACGTGCCCGTCGCGGGGTTGTAGCCCGCCGCCCACGTCGCGCCGCCCCAAGGGCCGTAGTGGGCATATCCCGCGCCGTAAAAGCCGCCGTAGCCGTAGTGGTAGTAGCTCGCGCAGCCGTAGGAGTAGAAGCAGGGCGGGTAGCCGTACCAGCAGCAGGAGTTGTTCGCGAGCACCGCGCCGAGCGCCATTCCCGCGCCGAACATGAGCACGCCTGTCGTCGCGACGTACGCGCCGGTGTAGCCGCCCGTGTAGCCGACGACGACGGCGTCCGGCGTCGTCGAGTAGATCCTGACGTAGGTCACGTTGTAGAGCGGGCTCGACGACGGTATCGCGTAGATCGCCGGCGGCACCGAAGTCGCCACGCTCCACGGTCCCGTCGCTGCCGCGGCGACGAACCAGACGCCGTTCGAGCAGCAGTAGTAGCGGTTCCCGGCTTCGACCACCTGGAAGGCGGTGTTCGTCGCGTACTGAAGCTGGCTCCCGGCCGGCATTCCCGAAATGGGCGCAAACTGCGGCGTGCCGTCATAGGTCACGTCGAGCGTCGTGCCCGCGGTCTTGATCGTCGCAGTGTGCGGCACCTGCGCGAGCAGCACGGCGTCCTTCGCCTCGCGCGTCCCCGGCACCGAGGTGAGCACGAACCCGACCGGGCTGTTCTCGGGAATCCGCGCGAAGTCGGCAGGCAGGCTCGCCGACGCCGCCGACCACGGTCCGGTCAGTGCCGGAGCGCTGAACCAGCGCCCGGCGACGAGGTAGTAGTACGACGACGTGCTCGAGTCGAGGAACACCGGCATCGTCGGGTTGCTGACGAACATCAGCGACGTCCCCGCGATCGGGCTGTACGACGGCTGGCCGTTGGTGACGATCAGCTCCGCCGGGCCCGTCGTCGCGTAGACGGTCGGGACGGTCGAGAGCGGCTGTCCGGGGATGGCCGCGACCACGGCGGTCCAGTGGTCGTCGCCCGGCAGCGAGGAGAACGACGAGGGAAGCGAGCCCGCGGCGGACCAGGGGCCGTTGACGGGATCCGGCGCCGTGAGCCACGACTTGCCGAGCAGGAGGTAGTACTGCGACGACTGCGGATCGCGGAGCACCACCCAGTTGGTGTTGACGGCGCGCATCACCGTCGTTCCCGCGACGGGCCGGAACTGCGGCTCGCCCATGAAGATCACGAGGATCGCGGGTGTGGCGCTGTAGAAGATCGGCGGCGGGGCCAGATTCACCTGGACCGGCGGCGGCGGCGCCTGGTCATGCATGTGGGCGAGAACCCGCGACATCGAGATTTCAAGGAAGGGCTGCTGCGGCAGGAAGCCCGTCACGACGGCCTTGAGCGCGGCCGCGTCTGCCGGGGCCGTGCTCGGAAAGTTGATCGCGACGATCTCGACATTGGTGACGAAGACGTGCTCGCCCGACTCGTCGACCGACGTGTCGGCCTGCGCCGCGATCACGCCCCAGGCGGGCTGCTGCCCGGGGAGCTGCACTTCGACCGCGCAGCGGAACTTCATCCGGCGGTGGTCCTGCCATGCGTCGATCTGCGGCTGCTCGAGCGTGACCGTTGTGCCATCGCGCGTGAAGCTGCGCGGCCACCCCGGATCGACGAGCGGCGCCGAAGTCGGTCCGCCCTGACCGGCACCGGAGCTCGGAACCTGCGCCGATGCGAGCGCGATGGCCGTGGCGAAGAGGGCGCCGCCGCCGCCGGCTGCCTCCGCGGGCGCGTCGCGAAGCGCGAAATGAACGAGGGTCCCCGCGAGGGCGGCCGAGAGGATCGTGCGGAGGGTGGACCGGGTCTTCGTGAAGTGCATCGGTGAAGCTCGATGTGGCAGGCGAGCGGGCTCCGGGAGCCCCGGCGTGGACGTTCCCACGTCCGGTGGAGGAACTCGTCATGGTACGACACGGCGCGCTCCGCTCCCGGCGGCGTCGAAGGACCGTGTCGTCGCCGGTGCCCAGGGCCGCTGCCGCGCGCAGCTCGATCCGGTCGATGATCGACGATCGCGGCTACGCTGCGACCGCGGTCGCGCACGCGATCCGATTCGCGGATCGACGAGCGCCGAGAAGGGGCGACGCACCATCCGGCGACTCCCGAGCCGCGTGCTCGTCGCCCCCGGAAGCGAGGTGGAGACGACCCGCACGCTCCGGAGTACCGTGCGGGACCCAGGCCGCTCGCCGCAGCCAGCGGAGCGCTCGCCTCGCAGGGCGCCGGAGCCGCCGGGTCGCGGCGGGGCCGCCGGATGGCGAGCGTCGGGAACGCCATGGAAGGCAGAGTCATGACCACCGTTTCCAGCAATTCGAGCCAGCAGCCACGCTCCGTGACGCATCCGTTCGCCGGGCCCGACGGCGGACGGAGCGCGGCACCGGCGGCGGAGCGCGGTGCAGGCGGCGCTCGCGTGCCGCTGTCATCGGTCGCTCCGTCTGGACCCCGACCCTCCGGGCGACCCGCCGGCGGGCGCGTCGCGGGCGCAGGAGCCTCCGCAGGCGGAGCGCACCCCCCGCGGACTCCAGCCGAGGGAGCCCGTTCCGACCGACCAGGACAGCGGCAGGAGCCGTTGCTCTTCGGCGGCGAGCCCTCTCCGTCGGGCGTGCCCATCGCTTCGGGGCGCGGGAAGCCGCAGCCGCCTGCACCGGGGCCTTCGGCGAGTCCAGCGGCGCCCGCGGCATCGCGGCCGCGCGCCGGAGCGGTCCCGGCGGAGCGCGAAGCGGAACCGCCGCGCGAGGAGGCCGCGAGGGAGGCTTCGTCGGGCGATCGCGGCGTCCGTCGTCGCGTGACGGCGGAGCAGATGGCGACGAGGCAGCGCGAGATCTCGGTGAGCGAGTTCTTCGCGAAGAACCGCCACCTGCTCGGATTCGACAATCCGCGCAAGGCGATGCTCACGACCGTCAAGGAGGCGGTCGACAACGCGCTCGATGCGTGCGAGGAGGCGGGGATCCTCCCCGAGATCCATGTCGGGATCGCCCAGCTCGGCGAGACGCGATTCCGCGTGACGATTCGGGACAACGGCCCCGGCATCGTCCGCAAGCAGGTCGAGAACATCTTCGGGAAGCTTCTCTACGGCTCCAAGTTCCACCGCCTGAAGATGAGCCGGGGACAGCAGGGAATCGGCATCTCCGCGGCTGGCATGTACGGCCTGATGACCACCGGCAAGCCGGTGGTCATCGTGAGCAAGACGGCGCCGCGGAAGCCCGCGCATGAGGTCGTCCTCAAGATGGACACCTCGAAGAACCGCGCCGACGTGGTCAGCGAGACCGAGCATCCGGAGGACGACGCGCTCTTCCCGCATGGTCACGGCACCCAGGTGACCATCGAGATCGAGGGCAAGCACCTCCGCGGGCGGCAGTCGGTCGACGAGTACCTCGAGCAGACTGCGATCGCGAATCCGCATGCGCGCATCGAGTACCGGATGCCGAGCAACGAGACGGTCCTCTTCGAGCGGGCGGTGAAGGAGCTGCCCCCGGAGGTCGAGGAGATCAAGCCGCATCCGCGCGGGATCGAGCTGGGCATCCTCATCCAGATGCTCGAGCGCACCGAGAGTCAGCAGCTCGGCGCGTTCCTTCAGGGGGAGTTCTGCCGCATCGGCCCCGGCACGGCGAAGGAGATCTGCGGCAAGGCGGGCCTGACCAACCGCACCTGGATCAAGCAGGTCGGCCACGCCGAGGCGGAGCGGCTCTACGAGGCGCTTCAGCAGGCGAAGGTGATGGCGCCGCCGACGAGCTGCGTCCAGCCGATCGGCACCCGGACGCTGCTCTCGGGACTGCTCAAGGAGGTCAAGGCGGAGTTCTACGCGGCGAGCACGAGGCCTCCGGAGGTCTATCGCGGGCGGCCCTTCATCATCGAGGCCGCGATCGCCTTCGGCGGCGATCTTCCGGCCGACGAACCGACGCGGGTGATCCGCTTCGCCAACCGCGTCCCGCTGCTCTATCAGCAGTCGGCGTGCTCGTCCTTCAAGGCCGTCGTCGAGACCAACTGGCGCAACTACGGCCTCCAGCAGCCGAGGAACAGCGTCCCGGTGGCGCCCCTGGTGATCATGATCCACATGGCGAGCGTCTGGGTGCCCTTCACCAGCGAGAGCAAGGAGGCGATCGCGGACTACGACGAGATCCGCAAGGAGATGCGCCTCGCCCTCCAGGAGTGCGGACGCAAGCTCCAGACGTATCTCAACCGGCGACGGCGGATGGCCCGCGAGGGCGAGCGGCGCAGCGCCTTCGTGCGCTACATCGGCGAGATCGCCAAGGCATGCACGGCGATCACGGGAGGCGATCCCAAGACGCTCTACGACGCGCTCATGCGCCAGGCGGCGCGGCGCACCGCCGAGGCGGACGTCGTTCTCGACGATGAGGGCCGCGTCGTCGACGACGGCGGCCGGCTCGCGAAGGACGACGACGTGATCATCGTCGAGGAGCGCCGCAGGGACGTGGAAGGGGAGGAGGAGGGATCCTCCTCGACGGAACTCTTCGACGCGCGGAAGCAGGCGACGAAGCGGCGGGGGCCGTCACGGAAGTAGGTCGAGGAAGCAGGCTCCCCGGAGGTCGATCACCGAAGTCGACCGCGGAAGCCGATCACGAAGGCCCGTCGCGGAAGCCGGTGACGGAGGCCGGTGACCGAAGTTGGCCGCAGACCCGTCGAGCTGCGCCGAGGCAGCACACGCAGAATCAGGACAGGACCCGCCGATGGCCAGGAAGCGAACCGCACCCACATCGTCCACTCCCGCGCCAGCAGCCGGCTCCGGCGGCGCGCGCTCCGGGGCCCGCGCCACGGACGCGGCGACGCAGAAGAAGATCGCGTCGCTCGCCGCGGCCGTCGAGAAGGTCTCGCTCGCGGAGAAGGACCCCTACGTGGACATTCCCGTCCGCGCCCTCTCGAACACGAAGTGGAACAAGTCGCGGCGGATCCTCCAGATGGGGGAGAGCCAGCAGCGGCGCAACCTCTTCAATCTCGGGCAGGCGCGGAAGTTCATGCAGACGCTCCTGATCTCGAACGGCTGCCGCGAACTGATCGACCAGGGCAAGACGACCTCGCTGCGAGGGATGTTCTACAAGTCGCTGCACACGATCTCGGGAACGAAGGAGAAGACCTTCGCCGACCAGGACGAGTCGGACCCGATCATCGAGGATCTCGAGGTCGCCCTCGGCGCGCTCCGCGAGGAGCTGCACCTCTTCGCCAAGGAGGCCGGGAAGGTCGTCGGGAACCTCACGATCATCGACAGCGGCGACGAGATCGACCTGCGGCGCATGGGCACGGGGGGGTATGCGATCCCGTCCATCGTCGAGCCGAGCGTGATCCGCTTCGGCAAGTGCGACGCGAAGTTCGTCCTCCATGTCGAGAAGGGCACCGTCTGGGCGCGCTTCAACGAGGACCGGTTCTGGCAGAAGCACAACTGCATCCTGACCGAGGGCGGTGGCCAGCCGCCGCGGGGCGTGCGCCGGCTGCTGCGGCGGCTCCACGACGAGCTGGGACTGCCGATCTATTGCCTGCTCGACTGCGATCCGTGGGGGCACTACATCTACTCGGTCATCAAGCAGGGCTCGATCTCGCTCGCCTTCGAGAGCGAGCGGATGGCCGTGCCCGATGCGAAGTTCATCGGCATCCGTGCGGGAGACTACCGGCGCTACGACCTCTCCGACGATGTGGAGATCGCCCTCAACGACCGCGATGTCGCCCGGGCGAAGCAGATCGCGGCGTATCCCTGGTTCAAGGACCGGCGCGACTGGCAGAAGGAGATCGACCAGATGCTGCGCAACGGCTTCAAGATGGAGGTCGAGTCGCTCATCACCAAGGGGATCTCCTTCGTCACCGAGGAGTACGTTCCGCAGAAGCTCGCGGCGAAGGACTGGCTCGACTGAGGCTGCCGAGGCGAGCGTCCGTCGCCGCGGCATGGGAAGCGCCGGTCCGTCGCGTGGGCGCTCCCCTGCCGTTCGGGCTTCACACTCCAGCGCCCCTTGGGTCCGTCGCGAGGCGGTTGGAAGCGGATGTTCTGCAAGGAGAAGCGAAGCAGATGGGGCGCCGGTGGCCCCGCTGCGGGCCATCAAGCGCCAGATGCGAGCTTCGACGCAGCAGAACGCCGCTTCCGGGCGCCGCAGCAGGAGGCAAGGGGCGCTGGAGTGTGAGGGCGCTGACGACATCGGCCCACCGCGCCGGTCGACGTGCGCTTCCGATCCGCGGTGCGCGAGAGCGCTACGGCACCAGCGGAACCGCCATCGGCTGCCCCGGATCGCACGGCGCGGACATGGGTGCGTAGACCGTGATCTCCATCTTCGGATCGCGGATGACGGCGGTCACGAGGCTGCTGGGCACCGAGGGCAGGGTGGCGGCGGCGGCCTTGATGGCTGCATAGGTCTGAGTCCGGACCCAGAACGAGCAGCCGGGGACCATCGCGCTTGTTGCTGCGCCGGCAGGTGTGGACGAGGTGCCCCGACCCAGCAGCATGGTCTGGGTGAAGCCGCCGACGATCGGCACCTGAAGTGCAGGGGTCACCGCGATGTTGTGGTGGAGCTGATGCGCAGTGGCGATGGCCGCAGGCTGCGGCGGGAACTTGACCGACATCATCGCGCTCAGCTCGGCTGCGCCGAGATCGCTCAGCGTGGACTGAAGCGTGAACCGGACGGCGCCCGAGACATACACAGGATCTTCGCACGGGCACTCGCAGTCGCCGAAGCGCATCACCTGGAAGTCGCAGCCGTTGCTCTGCGGCGGGCACTCGATCCACGGCGTGGCGAACGGCGGGGCCCCCGGGGTCGACTTGAGCTGGACGATGGACGACCCCGTGACGGCCATGGGGTAGGCCCCGAGCACCGCGTTCCAGCTGGTCGTATGCTGCATTCCCGGGACTCCGGCTGGAACGACGAACTCACCGTTCTCCGAGCAGTTGTCGACACCGGGCGTCGGCGGAGAGGAGGGCGCCGCGCAGCCGGGCGCCGGCGTCATCTCCCAGCGGCACTCCTGCCCGGGTCGCCGCTCGGGAGGGTCCGGCTGCCAGAGGCACGGATCGGGAGACGTGAGGGCCTGGATCGTCTCGAAGTCGAGCGCGCGCTGATCGACCGTCTCCGTGATGAGGGCGAAGGGTGCGCGCGCGTCGCCGGTCTCGGCCAGGCCGCGGATCCGCACCGGGACAGCTCCCGTGCGCGCGAGAATCGGCAGGAGCTGGCTCGGCGGAATCGCCGCCCACTCCGTCACCACGATGAACGGACAGTCGCCGTCGCCGCGGAGCGCGCGGCGTCCGCCGAGCGCGGCGAGGTCGTACTCGAGACCGTCCTGAACGACCAGAGCCGGGGCGAGGCTGACCGTCGCGACACCCTCCTCGAAGATGTCGATGAAGGTGTAGTCGAGGCGGACGTTCCCCAGCGCCGTCACGCTCGAGAGCGGATCGGGAAAGAGGGCGACCGAAAGCCGCGCCTGGCCGGCGCCGTCGAGCTCCACGTCGACGAGCTGGGCTTCGAGAAGCAGGCTGGCCCACACCATTCCGCGAACGGAGAAGACCCGCTCGACCGTGGACCCGTCGATCGTGCTGGTGCCGACGACCCTGAAGCCGTTCGGGCCGCGCTCGACCACCGCGGGAGCGACCTCGATGACCGGTTGGTCGGTCGCCTCCGGCGGAAGGCCGTAGGGATCGAGGCGGGTGATCCAGAGGTCATCGACGTCGCGGACCGTGATCAGGTCCATGGCCCGTGTTCCGGGCGGCGCGACCATGCCTCCCGCACGCAGTCGCCCGAAGGGCTCGTTGACGACGATCTCTCCCCCGGGTGCGCCGCTCGTCGCGAGCAGCGCCGCAGCCAGCGAGATGAACGCGAGCGAAGGCGCTCCCCGGTGCGGCGAACTCAGGGCCTTGAGTCCGTTCGCTTCGATGACCCCACCCGATGCCCCACCTGATGCCACACCCGATGCCACCCGTGATACCAGACGCGATGCCCAGTGCGTTGCGAGACGATGCTGACCGTGCATGGCACGTACTCCCCTGATGGAAGGTGCGAACGAGGCCGCATCGACGGTGCGATGCGGTCCGGTCCTCTCCCGCGAGGCGAACCCGCCTCACGAGCAGTGACGCCGCACGCCGCGGCGCCGGACGATCAGGATGCTACTTGTGGTTTTCCGACTCTCGCCAGAATGTGACAAACGGTGATGCAGTTGCACCTTTGCGAGAGGACGACACGCAGGCGGCGGGCCGAGGAGCGCTCCGAGAATCGCCGGAGCGGGCGCTGTGTCGAGCGGAGGCGCCATCAGTCTCGCGGATGAAGGCGGGCCTCGGAAGTCAACGCGCACTCGCCACCTGCCGCAGGCTGCCAGCAGCCGCCCTCTCCCGACGCCGGCGATGCGGCATCCGGTCACCGCCGCCGCTCACTGCGCTCGCGGCAGCGCGATCACGAAGTCGCTGCCGTCGCCGGGGCGCGAGTGGGCGACGAGGCGACCACCATGCTCCTCGACGATGCGCCGCGCCGTCGGCAGGCCGAGTCCGGTGCCGCCCGGCTTGGTCGAGACGTACGGACGGAAGACCTCGTCGATCCGATCGGGCTCGATCCCCGGTCCGGTGTCGATGACATGGATGCGGGCCTCGCGATCATCGCCCTCCACGCGGAGGATCAGCTCGCCGCGGCGCGGGAGCGAACCGAGCGACGCCGTCGCGCGAGCCTCGGCGCCGCCCGCAGGACCGCCGCCGCGCGGCGGTCCTGTCATCGCCTGGATCGCGTTGAGCATGAGGTTGAGCAGCGCCTGCTTGAGCAGATCGCGGTCGACCGAGGCGATGATCTCCGTCGGCGGCGTCTCGACGCGGAGAAGAACGCCCGACTGCTGACACTGCGGCGCAAGGAAGTCCGCAAGCTCGTCGACGACCTCGAAGAGGGCGCAGGGCTGGCGGTCGAGCTGAAAGCGCCCCGCGTAGCGGAGGAAGTCGGTCAGGATGTCGCGGAGCCGATCCGCCTCGCGGCGAATCGCGGCGGTCCTGCGGACGAGCCGATCGCGGCGCTCCGGCTCGAGGTCGCTCTCGATGAGCTCCTCTGCCATGAGCTGGGCGTTGAGCCCGAGCGTCGAGAGCGGGTTCTTGATCTCATGCGCGAGTCCCCCGGTCATCGAGCCGAGTTCGGCAAGACGCTCTGCGTCGCGGGCGCGGCGCTCGGCATCCCGGGCGCGGGCTTCGACGCGCTGCTGAAACGAACGCGCTGCCGGGAGCAGCGCCAGCGCCACCAGGAAGGCGGCGGCGACGGCGCCTGCGCAGAACCAGTACCACTCCGCTCCCGCTGGCACGCGGCGAGTCTACCCGCCGCGGCCGACTCCGCCGTCGGCTCTCGGGCGCCGCTGCGCCTTCCCGAGGCCACGAGTGGCCTCGGGAAGGTTCGCTTCGAGTTCGAGTCTTCAGCCTCCGGGCGCTATGACGCTTCGACCACGGCGCGGACGGTGCTCACGCACCATCCCTTGTCGCCCAGCGCGGCGGAGTAGCGCACGCGCTCGCCGTCGCGAAGGGTGCGAAACCCGTCGGATTGAATCTTGCTGTAGTGAACGAAGATGTCCTGTCCCTCGGGGCCGAGGACGAAGCCGTAGCCCTTGCGCGGATCGAACCACTTCACGACACCTTCCACGTCGACGACTGCAAGTTGACTGTTCACACGAACTCTCCCAAGCCACGCGTTCCCACCAACCGTCGTTTCGGCCCCCCGGCCGAATCCGACTGCTGCATTGTGACGTCGATGGGCCTCGAAGGGAAGGGCGACCGCCGAGATTCGCTCGGCGCGGCGCGCGCGCGGAGACGCGATGACCTCGAGCGCTCGCCCGCTCGCGGCGATCGGTCGACGGCAGGTCGTCGCGGTGCCCGGAGCGCGGCCGAATTCGCGTGAGGGTGCTCGCCTCGGCGGAGAAGCACCGCGAGAGTCGGCTTGAGTTCCGGTGCCGACGCCGCAGAAACCGCGAAGCAGGACGCGGCGATCTCCCGGTATCCGGGGAGATCGCCGCGTCGGTTCATCACTGGATCCGGGGACGCCCGCGCGCTCCTCGCGCGGCGCGGTTTCCGGTCGAGCGTTGGTCGGACGCCAACCGGGATCCGATCAGCCGCCCGCGCCGGCCGCGTCCGACATCCCCGTCAATGCTCGCCGCTCGGTCGGCCTTCTCGACGGTGACCTCGATCACCGCCGCCGCCTCGGCGACCACCGCGGTCGCCGCCGCGCCCGCCCCGATCGCCTCTGTCGCCGCGCTCACCCTGCTCGGCCGACCGCTCTTCCTCGCTTCCGGGAGGCGGCGGATCGAGCAGCGCCTTGCGCGAGAGCTTGATCCGTCCGTTCTCGTCGATGTTGATCACCTTGACCTTCACCGTGTCGCCGAGCTTGATGACGTCGCCGACCGTCTTGACGTAACCGTGCGCGAGCTCCGAGATGTGGCACATGCCGTCGGTGCCGGGACCGAGCTCGATGAAGGCTCCGAAGTCCTTGATCGAGACGACCTTCCCCTCGTAGATGGCGCCGAGCTTGATCTCCGCGCCGAGGGACTCGACCTCCTGGCGGGCGCGCTCGCCCATCTCGCGGTCGGCGCAGGCGATGTAGACCGTGCCGTCTTCCTCGACGTCGATCTGCGCGCCCGTGCGCTCCTGGATGCCGCGGATGGTCTTGCCGCCGGGACCGATCAGCTTGCCGATCTTCTCCGGGTCGATGTGGACCACCGTGATGATCGGGGCGTAACGGCTCAGCTCGGTGCGCGGCGCCGGGAGCACCTTCTCCATCTCGTCGATCAGGAAGAGCCGACCCTCGCGCGCCTGGCCGAGAATCGACTCGATCTCCTCGACCGAGAGGCCGCGGGCCTTGAGGTCGAGCTGGATGCCCGTGATGCCGGCGCGGGTGCCGGAGACCTTGAAGTCCATCTCGCCGAAGAAGTCCTCCTCGCCGATGATGTCGGTGACGTGGCTCACCTTCCCCGCGGCGCTGGTGAAGCGGCCGACGGAGATGCCGGCGCAGGTCGCCTTGATCGGCACGCCGGCGTCCATCAGCGCGAGGCAGCCGCCGCAGACCGACGCCATCGAGGAGGAGCCGTTGCTCTCGGTGATGTCGCTGATGATGCGGACGGTGTACGGGAACTCCTCGGTGCCGGGGAGGATGCCCAGGAGGGAACGCTCCGCGAGGGCGCCGTGGCCGATCTCGCGCCGTCCCGGGCCGGCGATGCGCCCCGCCTCGCCGGTGCACATCGGCGGGAAGTAGTAGTGCAGGTAGAACTTCTTCGCGTACTCCGGCAGCAGTCCGTCCACGATCTGCTCGTCCTTCACGGTGCCGAGCGTGCAGGAGACCATCGACTGCGTCTCGCCGCGCTGGAAGAAGGCCGAGCCGTGGGTTCGCGGGAAGATCCCGACCGTCATGTCAAGCGGCCGGATCTCGCGCAGCCCGCGACCGTCGGCGCGGATGCCGTGCTCGGCGACGAGCATGTGGGTGATCTTCTTCTCGAGGGTCCGGAAGGCCTCCTTCGCCTCTCTGGCGCGCTTCTCGGCGGCGAGGTGCTCCCCGTAGGGAAGACCCGCCGGAATCGCGAAGTTCTCCGCGAGGACGCGGTCGCGCACGGCGTCGACGGCGGCGCCGCGATCTGCCTTGCCCTTGATCTTCCGCGCCTCGATCAGGTCCCGCTCGGCGACCTTCTTCACCAGCGCGATCACCTCGTCGGAGGGCTTCGAGAGCTCGCCGAGCCGGCGCTCCGGAGCGCCGCACTTCTCGCGGAGCTCGCGCATCATCGCGAGGATCGGCTTGATCCCGTGGTCGTATCCGAAGCGCAGCGCGGCGATCATCGACGCCTCGTCGATCTCCGCGGCGCCGACCTCGATCATGTTGATCCCGTCGTCGTGTCCTGCCACGACGAGGTCGAGATCGGAGAACTCGAGCTGCGCCTGGGTCGGGTTGATGACGAAGCTCGGCCCGTCGTCGGTCAGGATGCGGGCGACTCGGACGGTCGCGAGCGGGCCCTGGAAAGGCGCATCGGTGAGGTGCAGCGCGGCGGCCGCTCCGACGCAGGCGAGGACGTCGGTGTCGTTCTGGCCGTCATGGCTCATCACGAAGGCCTGGATCTGCACCTCGTCGATGAACCCGTCGGGAAAGAGCGGGCGGATGGGACGGTCCATCATCCGCATCGTGAGGATCTCCTTCTCCGACGGCGCCCCCTCGCGCTTGCGGAACCCGCCGGGATACCGCCCGGCCGCCGCCATGCGCTCGCGGTAGTCGCACTGGAGCGGGAAGAAATCGAGACCTGGGCGCGGGTTCGCGCGGACGGCCGTGCAGAGCACGGCGGAGTCGGCGTACGAGACGAGGACCGAGCCCGAAGCGAGCTTGGCGATCCGGCCGGTCTCGAGACGAAGGGTGCGACCGCCGACCTCTCGCTCGACGACCGTGGGACGAACTGGCATGAAACTGGCCTTTCGGAAGGAGACCGCGACGCCGTCTCCGTTCCGGAGGCCCGCGTCGCGATCGACGAAGGGCGCCGGGGGGTGGCGAAGCGGACGCGGAGTGTGCCGCCCGTGCGGCGCCGTCGAAGGCGCCGAGGATGGCGAGGTGCGCCGCTGCGCGGTTGCCAGGCGCCCTGAAGGGCGCGAGCTGGCAGCGACGCTGCGGCGCGGAAAGGCCCGCGCGAAGCGAAACCGCCCTCGCAGCCGCAGTTCGTCCGAAGAGGCAGAAGACGGCGGACAGTCGTCCGCAGGTCGGGCGCGCCACGCCGTGGGAGCGCGACGCGAGCCTGCGCGAGTGTCGATCGTCCACTGCCGCCCGGGCTCGCGGCGGCGAGGCACAGCGTCACTTGCGCAGGCCGAGACGCTTGATGAGGCCGAGATAGCGCTCGCGCTCGCTTGCGGCGAGATACCGGAGCAGTCGATTGCGCTTTCCGACCATGAGCAGCAGGCCGCGCCGCGAGGCGTGGTCCTTGGGATTGTTGCGGAAGTGGTCTTGGAGACCGCCGATGCGCTCGGTCAGAAGCGCGATCTGCACCTCCGGCGAACCGCTGTCGGTGCCGTGACGGCCGTAGCCGCCGATCACCTCGCGCTTCTTTGTGATGGAAATCGTCATTGGATGGACACCAGCGCTCCGCCCGCCACTCGGGGCGGGCGCTCAGACGGGGAAAAGAGAGCAGCCGCGACCGTTCCGTCGGAACGCACGCGCGCGCACTCTTGGGACTCGGGCCGAGGACGCCGCGCGGCGACCTCCGCTGCCGATTCGAAACGCGGGAGCGTAGCGGTCCCGGCCCGCGTTCGCAAGGCATGGCCGGGTCCGGGCGTTCGACCGCACGACCCGTCGACCGTCCGGCCGCACCGGTCGGGGATCGCCGGGTTGCGCGCCGCCCGCTCCGACTCCGCAGGCTCCCGTCGGCGAGGCGACGTCGCGCGGAGGGGGCCCCGCGCGCGACTCCGGCCGTCCGGAGGTGCCTCCCGCGGCATGCCGACCGCGTCAACCCGAACGAATACCTTCCTTCATCGGCTCCACCGGGGCGCTCCGCTCGGCCACGCGCTCCCCGACCGGCGGCGTCAGCCCCGCGACGAACGCCGCGATGCGGGCGACGCCCCGTTCGAGTTCCGATTCGGTGGTGGCGAAGCTGATCCGGACGTGCTCGGCGGCGCAGGTGCCGAAGTCCTCGCCGGGGACCACGGCGACTTGGGCCTCGTCGAGAAGCGCCGCGGCGAACGCGCCTGCGGAGGCCAGCGGGCGACCGCCGGCGGTCGTCCGTCCGAGGCAGGCGCGGATCCGGGGGAACGCGTAGAACGCTCCATCCGGAGGCACCGTCTCGACACCCGGGATCCCGTCGAGGAGGGCGGCGACGAGCTGCGCTCGGCGTGCGAACGTGCGCCGCATCGCCTCCACCGCGTCGGCGCCATGCTCGAGCGCCTCGACGATCGCGGGGTAGACGAAGGACGTGATGTTGTTGGTCATCTGCCCCTGGAGCTTGGCAACTCCGGCGGCGATGCCGCTGCCGTGCGGCGCGGCGAGATATCCGATGCGCCAGCCGGTCATGGCGTAGGCCTTGCTGAGGCCGTTGACCGTGATCGTTCGATCGCGCAGGCCTTCGAGCGATCCCGGAGAGCGGTGTCGCAGGCCCGGCGTGACTTCCGGAAAGATGAGCTTCTCGTAGATCTCGTCGCTGATGATCCAGAGCGCCGGATGCCGGCGCAGCACCGCGGCGAGCGACTCGACGTGCGTCGGCGCCGTGACGACGCCGCAGGGATTCGATGGCGAGTTGACGACGAGTCCGACGGTGCGAGGCGTGATCGAGCGCTCGAGCCGTTCGAGATCGATGGCGAAGCGGTCCTCGATCGAGGAGGGCACTTCGACGCAGCGCCCGCCCGCGAGCTCGATGAGCGGTCGATAGCTCACCCACGCGGGCGTCGGCAGCAGGACCTCCTGGCCCGCGCCGGGGTCGAGCAGGCACTGAAGGGCGAGATAGATGGCGTGCTTGGCGCCGACGGTGATGACGATGTCCTCGGCCTCGCATGCGAGGCCGTTCTCGCCCCGGAGCTTCTCCGCGATGGCGCGCCGCGCGGCGGCGTCGCCGGCCGTGGCGGTGTAGCGCGTCTGGCCGCGCTCGAGCGCCGCGGTCGCCGCTCGGCGAATCGGCTCCGGGGTGTCGAAGTCCGGCTCGCCCGCCCCGAGGATCACGACGTCTGCGCCGGCAGCGCGGAGTGCCGCGGCCTTCGCCGTGACCGCGAGCGTGCTCGACTCGCGAAGCTCGAGGACGCGCTGCGAGAGCTGCATGGCAGGTGAACGGGATGACCGCACTGGGGACGAGGATACTCCGAACGCCGCCGTCGCCTTCAGGTATGATCGCCGCCCCGTTTCGACCGCTCTGTGGTCCCGCTCCGCTTCCCTTCCGCTCCTGCCATGGAAACCACGCTCATCATCCTGAAGCCCGACGCCGTTCAGCGCGGGCTCATCGGACGCATCGTCGCACGCTTCGAGGACAAGGGGCTCCGGATCGTCGGCTGCAAGCTCATGACGATTTCCGGGGAGCTCGCCGCCACCCACTACAAGGACCACCAGGGGAAGCCGTTCTACGCCGGCCTGGTGCGCTTCATGACCAGCTCGCCCGTCGTCGTGCTCGCCGTCCGGGGCAACGGCGCCATCGCCGTCGCCCGCGGGATGATGGGAGCGACGTTCGGTTCCAAGGCGAACCCCGGCACCATCCGCGGCGACTTCGGCGTCTCCAACAGCTTCAACCTGATCCATGGCTCGGACAGCCCGGAAGCCGCGGTCCGGGAGCTCGGCCTCTTCTTCCGGGATGGGGAGGTGGTTGACTGGCCGCGAGCGGCCGACGCATGGATCTACGACCACGCCGCGGGAACCCCGGAGTAGCCGCAGCGAAGGGACGGACCCGACCGGCTTCAAGGAACTGCGCTGGGCGCCAGCGCCCGGGCTGGCGGATGCCTCGACCGGAGCGCGGTATCCTGCCAGCGTCCCGCAGTCCCTGCCCGAAAGGTCGGCCGCCAACAGCGGCGGGGCCCCTCTGCGAGAGCTCGCTGCGAGAGTTCGCAGCGAAAGACGGGGACGATCGGAACGGATCGTAACGAGTTCGCGAGCGATAGTCGGACGAACCGAGCATGATCAAGGCGGATGGTCGAGGGGGACGAGGACGCCGCTGCCCCTCGTTCTCGGCCTCAGACGGCCGCGACGCACGCGAGGGCCTCAATTTTCTGGAATCTTTCCAAGATTGAGAACTCTTTCACGAAAGATCCGCTACATTCAGCACGGTTTGCCAACATCCCCCTCCGAAGTCTTGGAGGCGAGTTGCTGCGAGGGCGCTGCTTGAGCGCTCGAGAGCGAGCTCCGCTGGCGCGTGAAACAACGTCTCCTCCCCTTCAAACGTCTCGTTCGCGAGGCTCTCGGACCATATTCGACGACGCGGACCTGTCTACATGGAGCTGCCGACGCGTTCCTGTCGGCGCGGACCTGACGACAAGGATTGGGGAACTCCCGCCGGGTTGTCCCTTTGCGCAGCGTCCGATCGACGTTCCACTGTGGCCAGTTCGCGGTTCGAAAGTCGCTGAAGCATGCTGGACGAGTGGGCGGAGCGAACGTGTTGGGCAATCCAGAAGGTCGGGCGCGGGCGTCGCGACGGAGCGACGGCCGACTCCCGAGGCCGGTCCGTAGGCCGCTGGTACGGAGCACGGTGAGTGGTGTCGAGGAAAGCGAATGAGACCCATGCTCGGGCCCATGATCTCCGACAACTCTCCGCTGAGCCGCCTGCGGCAGCGTCGCCGTCCGGTGCGGATCAGCGCCGGGCGAACGCCCTCGCAGGGCGGCGCTCAGGCCGCGCTCGCCGGGCTGACCCCGAATGAGGAGAAGCTCCTCAAGGTGATCCTCTCGGACATCGTCGACTACATCGACTCCGAGGAGTTCTACAAGCCCGACGCCGAGGACCGGATCTACGCCAAGGCGCCACCGATCGAGAAGCCGGACGTCTCCTGGTACCGTCCCCTCATGGACGATCTCGCGCCCGGGCGAGATCGCGGTCTGCGCACCAAGGGCGGCAAGAACCCCGGCACCGTCCTGCTGACCGGCGCTCAGGAGCGGGTGCTGTTCCTTCAGTACAACTACGCCCGGCACCGGATGCGGCAGATCCAGATGGAGGTCGGCGACGGCTCCCCGACGCTGGAGCAGGCCCGAGAGCTGCTGCGATGGCACACGATCGCGGTCCGGTTCCGCGAGCAGATCGCCGAGACGAACCTCGCTCTCGTCCTCGCGATGGCGAAGCGCACCCGCATGAGCGAGGTCGACTTCGCCGACTTGGTCAGCGAGGGCAACATGGCCCTGCTCCGATCGGTCGACAAGTTCGACTGCGGTCGAGGCTTCAAGTTCAGCACCTACGCCTGCCGCGCCATCCTCAAGGCGTTCAGCCGGCAGGGGATGAAGCTGAGCAAGTATCGGCAGCGCTTCCCGACTGACTTCGACCCGGCGCTCGAGAAGAGCAACCATCTCGAGACCGTCCGCGCCCTGCACGAGCGCGAGTGCGCTGAGGAGGTCAAGCACATCGTTCTGAGCAACGATGCGGATCTGACCGACGTCGAGCGGACGGTGATCCATCACCGCTTCGGTCTGGAGCTGAAGGAGGATCAGATCCCCCTGACGCTCGAGCAGGTCGGCCAGATCATCGGCGTGACGAAGGAACGCGTGCGGCAGATCCAGAACAAGGCCCTCGAGAAGATCCGCCTTGCGCTGGAGGAGGTGCATCCGGACGCGAAGACGCTCGTCGAGAACCTCGCGACGGAGAACTGAGCGGACGCGCCGTCCGGCGCGCGACGTCGTCAGGCGTCGCGGACCATCGAGGCCACGGAAGATCGAGATCAACCCGCGCCGCCGGGCGCCGACGAGGCGCCCGGCGGCGTCGTCACCGGGTCACGGCGCGGGTCAGGGCGGGGGCTACGGCGCGCCGCGGCGGGGCGCCCGGCGCCGCCATCGTCTCGATGCACGAGCGCGTCGTCGCAGAGCGGCGCGACGGCTTGCCTTCGCGGTCGGCCTCCGCCGTGCGGTAGCATCGTCGCGACCATGAGCTGCGCTCCATCACGCGACGGCGGCGTCGCCATCTCGCTTCCGGTCGTCGACGCCGCGGCCCGCGCCGCCCCGCGGGTGCGCCCGTCCCGCAGCGCGAAGTGGCGCTGGACCGTCCTCCTGACGATCCAGGTCCTGATGATCCTCCACGTCGTTCAGTGGCTGGTGAGCGGGCGCACGACGACGCCGATCGAGCCCTCGGAGGCCATGGAGGCGGTCAAGCACGGGATCGTGAACGTCGGCGCGATCTTCTTCGGGGCGGCGCTGCTCTCGACGGCGATCTTCGGTCGATGGGTCTGCGGGTGGGCCTGCCACGTCGTCCTGCTTCAGGACTTCTGCGCGTGGCTTCTGTCGAAGGCCGGGCTCCGGCCGCATCCCTTCCGGGCGCGGCTGCTGATGTTCCTTCCGCTGATCCTCGCGCTCTACATGTTCGTCTGGCCGCTGGTCTACCGCTTCGCGATCGCTCCGTTCACGCGTCCCGACCTGCGCTGGCCAGGCTGGTCGCTGCACCTGACCACGGAGAACTTCTGGGCGACGTTCCCGGGACCGTGGGTCGCGGTTCCGTTCCTCTTCGTCTGCGGCTTCGCGACGGTCTACTTCCTCGGATCGAAGGGCTACTGCACCTACGGGTGCCCGTATGGCGGTTTCTTCGCGCCGCTGGACGAGCTGGCGCCGGCGCGCATCCGCGTCACGGACGCCTGCGAGGGCTGCGGACACTGCACGGCGGTCTGCACGTCGAACGTGCGCGTCCACGAGGAAGTGCGCGACTTCGGGATGGTGGTCGATCCGGGCTGCATGAAGTGCATGGACTGCGTCAGCGTCTGCCCGAAGGAGGCGCTCTACTTCGGATTCGGCAAGCCCGCATCGGGGAAGAGGCCGCGCGTCGCTCCGGAGCTCGCCGCGCGGCGGCGCTGGGATCTCTCCTGGCCGGAGGAGATCGGCTTCGGCATCGTGGCCATCGTCGTCTTCTTCAGCGTCTACGGGGCGTACGGCGGCGTGTACGGCGTCGTCCCGCTCCTCTTCGCGTCGGGGATCACCATCTGCCTGACGTGGCTCGCGTGGAAGGCCTATCGCGTGCTGCGCGACGCGAACGCCCATCTCCATGGCCGGCAGCTCCGCCGCCGCGGCAGGTTCACCGCGACGGGCGCTGCCTTCCTCGCGGGCACGGCGCTCGTCGCGCTTCTCGTCCTTCATACGGGGGCGGTGAACGTCGCCGCGACGATCGCCGGCTTCAGCGACGAGCGCGTGACCGTGCCCGCGGGCATCGTCTTCTCGGAGGCGCCGATGGAGCTCGATCCGGCGATGCGCGCGCACGCGGAGCGCGGGCTTCGCGCGTACGGGGTCGCTTCCTACGTCGGCGACGGCGGCATCGGGCTCGCATGGTCGTGGCAGCCGCACATCGATCGCCGTCGCGCCTGGCTGCTCGCGACGCTGCATCGCTGGGAGGATGCAGAGTCGCTCCTGCGGGGTTCGATCGAGCGGTACGGCGACCACGAGGGAACGCACGCGGGGGTCGCGCGGCTGCTGCGAGCGCAGCAGCGGCACGACGAGGCCGCTGCGTACGCCCGCGCGGTGCTGGCGCGGCGCCCTGACCTGATCGGGTTCGCCGACGAGACCGCCAGCGTCCTCGAGGCGCAGGGCCGCAGCGAGGAGGCGATCGATCTCTGCCGGGAGATTCTCGCGGCCGTGCCCTACGAGCGCAATCGCGGCTCGCTCACGATCATGCGGCGGCTTTCGCTGCTCCTGATCATGTACGGCGAGGGCGAGCGGCTCGACGAGGGAATCGAGCTGGTCCGGCGGACGCTCGAGATCGCTCCCGACAATGCCTTCGCGCACTACGCGCTGGCGCTGGGACTGGGCAAGCGCGGCGACTTCGCAGGCGCCGAGCGCGAGCTGCGCCGGGCGCTCGAGATCGCTCCCGACAACCGCCAGCTCAATGCCGCGATGGCCGACTTCCTCAGGGGCGTCGGACGCTCCACCGAGGCGGAGCCGTACGAGCGCCGGATGGCGGAGCTCTCCCCGGGCTGACCGGCTGCCGGACGCGTCGCACCGGGCCGAGCCCGGGCGGTCCCGCCTACTTCTCGGCGCCCTCGAAGAGCCTGTAGAGCGCCTCCGCCGACTCCGCGCCGTAGGTCGCCTCGCGGAAGGTCGCGTTGGTCATCAGGCGACTGATCCGGCCGAGCGCCTGGATGTGATCGGACATCCGGTCCGGCGGCGAGGCGAGCAGCACCACGAGACGCACCGGCTTCCTGTCGATCGAGTCGAAGTCGATCGGCTGCGCCGGCCGACCGACGGCCATGACGAGCTGGCGGATCGCGGGGCACTTGCCGTGAGGGATCGCGAGGCCCTCGCCGATCCCGGTCGATCGCTGCGTTTCGCGATCCCAGACGACGCGCTTGAGTGACGCCGGATCGCCCGCGAGTCCCGCCGAGGCGAGGAGGTCGACGAGTTCGTCGATCGCCTCGCGCTTCGCCGTGGAGACCAGAGGGACCTTGACCGCCTTGGGCGACAGGATGTCGATGATCTTCATGGCGACCGGGAGAGGCCGAAAGAGCCCAGACCATCGCACGAGAACGCGTCTCTGGGCGGCGTGGAGCGAAAGGGCGGATGGTAGCACCCGCGCACCTGCCGGCGCTGCGCGCGGAGCGCCGCTCGCCGCGGCGCCGGGCGCGCTCACCACGATGCCGTGCCGGCGGCGAAGAGCGCCCAGCCGCCGCCATCGCGGTGCAGCGCTGCGTCGGATCCCGGACCGCCTTCGGGCAGGAGGATCGCGGAGTCCACCCGCCGCATCCCGCCGGAGGGTCCGTCGAGCGTCTCGATCCAGCGCCACTGCTCGGCGTTCTCCTCCGGCTCGAGACTGCACGTTGCGTAGAGCAGCGCGCCCCCGGGCGCGATCATCGGGATCGAGTCGCCGACGATCTTCCGCTGGAGCTCCACGAGACTCTCAAGCCGCGTTCGGTCGAACCGATAGCGGGCCTCGATGCGACGGGCGAGCACGCCGCTGTTGGAGCAGGGCACGTCGACGAGGATGAGATCGGCGCCGCCGAGCTCCCGCACGCGGTCTGCGATCCCGGAGGAGTCGACCGTCTCGACGGTGCGCGCTCCCGCGAACGCGGCCCGGAGCGATGCGGAGCGACCGCGGTCGGGGTCGCTGGCGACGATCGTGGCGTCAGGGAAGCGCTCGGCGAGCTGCCGCGTCTTCGTTCCCCGGCCTGCGCAGGGATCTGCGATCACCTTCGGCGCGACGCGCCCGGCGATGGCGTCGATCGCTGCCGCCGCGGTCGGATCCTGCACCCGCCGACCCGGCGCCTCGGCGAGGAACGGGGCGAGCTCCGCGATCGGTCCCTCCCAGACCGCGAACCCATCTCTCGCGTGAGGCCGGAGGCGCGCATCCGGCGCAGGGCCGGTCGCGACGATGATCGGCGGCGGCGCGATCGTGTGCAGGCAGAGCCGCGTCGTCTCCTCCGGACCGTGAAGCTCCCACCAGCGCGTCACGAGCGCAGGGGCGAGACTGCACTGCCGCGCGAGCGCGAGTGGGCCGGGCGTGCCGAAGAAGCGCTCCGCGAGGCGCAGCGCCGAACCGTCTTCGCGGGGGAGCAGGGCGGGATCGAGTCTGCCCGTCTCGAGGCACCCGACCGCATCCGGCCGTTCGGCCTCGTCGCGCAACCGCGTCGTGGCCCGGAGGACGGCGTTGACGAAGCCTGCTGCGGCAGGCCGCACCGTCCGACGGACGAAGGTGACCGCCTCGTCGACGATCGCGTGGGCGGGAAGCCGGTCGAAGCAGAGAAGCTGCGCGGTCCCTGCGAGGAGAGTCGCCTGGACGAGCTCGTCCAGCGACTCGAGCGGCCGCGTCAGGCTGGCACCGAGGACGTGCTCCAGCGTGAGCCAGCGCCTGCGGACCGCGGCCTCGATCGCCCGGGCCAGGGCCGCGTCGCGATCGTCGAGCCGTGGCGACTCGTCCGGCGGCGCCCACGGCTCCGCGTCCGGCGCCGCGCCGCCGATGGGGAGATCGGGGAAGCGTCGGACGAGCGCCGCGATGCGCTCGCAGGCGACATCGCGCGCGGAGGGCGCGCGGGGCCGCGATCTCGACGGCCGCGAAGCGGGCTCACCCGTCCCCTCGGCGCCCGACCGAACTCGCTCGCTCGGGTCGGTCACGCCTGGGCAACCGCCACCGCGGGAAGTCCGGCGGCCTTCGCCAGCGCCGCCGCCTTGTCGGTCGCCTCCCACGAGAACGTGCCCGGGCCCGCCTCGCCCGGCGTGCGTCCGAAGTGACCGTGCACCGCCGTCGGCCGGTAGATCGGCCGACGCAGTCCGAGGGACTCGATGATCCCCTTGGGCGTGAGGTGGAAGTGCTCGCGGATGAGCGCGACGATCTGATCTTCCTTGATCTTCGCGGTGCCGTGGCAGTCGACGTGAACGGAGACGGGCTCCGCCATGCCGATCGCGTAGCTCACCTGCACTTCGCAGATGTCCGCGAGGCCGGCCGCGACGACGTTCTTGGCGATGTAGCGGCACATGTACGCGGCGGAGCGGTCGACCTTGGTCGGGTCCTTCCCCGAGAACGCTCCGCCGCCGTGGCGGCCGCGTCCTCCGTACGTGTCGACGATGATCTTCCGTCCCGTCAGGCCGCAGTCGCCGTGCGGTCCTCCGATCTCGAACCGGCCCGTGGGATTGACATGGACCTTGATGTCATCACGCCAGAACTGGCCGAGCACAGGCCTGACGACGTGCTCGATGAGCGCGTCGCGCAGACCCTTCTGGTCGTCGTTCCAGCGCGGGCCGTGCTGCGAGGAGAGGACGACCGTGTCGACCTTGACCGGCCGCATCCCGTCGTACTCGACGGTGACCTGGCTCTTCGCGTCGGGGCGGAGCTCGGGGACGTCCTCGGCCTCGCGGACCTCCGCGTGCCGCGCGACGAGGCGATGCGCCAGGTCGATCGGGAGCGGCATGAGCGACTCGGTCTCGCGGCATGCAAAGCCGAACATCATCCCCTGGTCGCCGGCGCCGTCGCGATCGACGCCCATGGCGATGTCGGGGCTCTGCCGACCGATGGCGACCATCACGGCGCAGGACCGGCCGTCGATGCCCTTGTTCGCGTTGTCGTAGCCGGCGGCGAGCACCGCCTGCCGGACGACCTCGGGAATGTCCACGTAGCCGCCGCAGGTCACCTCGCCCGCGACGATGGCGACGCCGGTGGTGACCATCGTCTCGCAGGCGACGCGGCTCCGCGGATCGACCGCGAGCATCGCGTCGAGGATCGCGTCCGAAATCTGATCGGCGAGCTTGTCCGGGTGTCCCATCGACACGGACTCGGACGTGAAGAGGTAGCGGCGGTTGCTCATGGAGGGGACCTCTCGGGTGCGTTCACTCGGGCATTCATTCGTTCATCCGGAAACGTGGATGAAGCGGGAGTGTAGCCACTCCCATCGGCTGCGATCAAAGGCGGAGGAGGGCGGAGGAGGGCGGGTGGGGGAGGGCGCGCGACGCGTCGCCGCTCGCCCGGCGCCGGAGCGGCGGCCGCCTGCCGCTGGAGCGTCGACTCACGCAGTTTCGAATTCCCGCATTGAGTCCCGCGGCCGACCTGCGGAGAATACCGCCATGGATCGAGATCGCCCCGGTGCGTCGAATCTTCGGATCTCCGTCGGCCCGCTCCGGCCCTTCGCTGAGGGGATGCGCAGTCGGTGTGCGCGGGGAGCGCGGTCCCGGGTGCGGCGGGCGGAGCCGGTCGGATGGAGCGCCGTGGCGATCGCCGCCGCGGTGCTCGGTGCTGTCGGCGCGCGAGGCGCTCTCGCGTCGGGCGGCGCGATCGGCCCGGCGCCCGGCGCGGGGGCGCAGCCGGCGTTGGTCATCGCGGATCTCGCGCTCGACGAGCCGGGCGGAGCCGCCTCGACGCACGTGCTGGTGCGGATCGCGCCAGGCCGCTCGATCGTCGCTCGTCCCGGCATGGCGCCGGAGCTCGTCGGCGTCGGCGAGCGCGAGCGAGCGTCGGCTGAGGCCGTCCTCGCGCGGTACGGCGCTGAGGGCGCGCGGCGGACGCTTTCGGTCGAGCCGCGCCATCGGGACCGCGCCGAGAGCCTCGGTCTCGACCGAGTCTGGACGATCACCGTTCCTGCCGGGACGGCGACCCCGGCGCTCGTCGAGGAGCTCAGGGCGACGGGAGCGTTCGAGCACGTCGAGGTCGACGGGATCGGCGGGGTCGCGACCGCTCCTCCGAACGACCCGCTCTTCACGCTCCAGTACGCGCTCCGGAATGTCGGTCAGTTCGTCCAGGGCCAAGGCGGCCTCAGCGGCGCGGACATCGATGCCATCGGCGCCTGGGCGATCGCGGAGGATCTCTCCGAAGTCGTCGTCGCGGTGCTCGACAGCGGCGTCCACCAGCATGTCGATCTGGCGGGACGCCTGCTCCCGGGGTGGAACGTCCCCGATCAGTCGAACGTGACCGTGGACGCCTGCGCCAGCCACGGCACCCACGTCAGCGGCATCCTCGCGGCCTTGCGGGACAACGGCATCGGAATTGCGGGAGTCGCGCGGAATGTGAAGGTCCTCCCGGTCGTCGTCGTCAATCCGTGCAACGGCCTCGAGTCATGGCTGGCCGACGGGATCATCTGGGCCGTCGACAACGGGGCCGATGTCATCAACATGAGCCTCCAGTACAGCGTCGGGAGCGACTACCTCCGCATCGCCGTCCAGTATGCGGCGGCTGCGGGAGCGGTGATGGTCGCAGCCGCCGGAAACAGCAACGCGGCCGTCGCATTTCCCGCGCGCTGGCCCGAGACGATCGCGGTCGCCGCGACCGACAACACCGATACGCGCTGGTCGAGCAGCAACTTCGGCCCCGAGCTGGATGTCGCGGCGCCGGGGTGGCAGATCCACTCGCTCACCGGGACTTCGGGGTATGGCTACAAGACCGGCACGTCGATGGCGACGCCCCATGTGAGCGGCCTGGTCGCGATGCTCCGAGGTTTCGATCCGTCGCTCGACGCGGGCGAGATCCGCGCCATCGTCGCCAGCGGCGCCGACGACGTCTCCGTGCCCGGGTTCGACATCTTCACGGGCCACGGCCGCATCAACGCCGCGACATCGATGGCGATGGCACGGCCGGGGCCGAACGCAGGTGACCTCAACGGCGACGGCTTCGTCAACGCGATCGATCTCGCGCTCATCCTCAGCGCCTGGGGCCCCTGCGTCAACTGCGAGCTGATGCCGTGCTTCGGTGATCTCGACGGGAGCTGCGAGGTTGACGGCGCCGATCTGGCGATCGTGCTCTCGTCGTGGAGCGTGTAGCTCTCCGGCGTCCATCGGCGGCGTCGCGAGCGCGGCCGAACCGGATCTCTCGCACGCAGAGGCCGATCGCGCTGGAGTGCGAGGCGCTTCCACCCGCCGACGAGCGACCGACGTTGCGCGTCAGCGCGCTCGCACGGCCTCGGCGACCTTCAGGACAGCCTCGGCGACCGCCGCGACTTCGGCGTCGCCGAGGTGCGGATGGACGGGAAGCGACAGCACCGACTCCGCAAGGCGCTCGGCGACCGGGAGCGGCGCACAGTCGACCTCGGGATCGGCCATGAAGACCGGCTGGCGATTGAGCGGGCGCGGATAGTGCACGGCGGTGGCGACGCCCTCGGCGTTGAGCGCCCTGGCGAACGTGTCGCGGTCGCAGCCAAGCGTCGCCGGATCCAGTCGCAGCGTGTAGAGGTGGTAGACGTGCGAGGCGTGCGCCTCCGCCGTCGGCGTCGCGATGCCCGGGACCCCCGCAAGCCGGCGGGTGAGCGCCGCCGCGTTTTCCTGCCTGCGAGCCGTCCACTGCGGCAGACGCCTGAGCTGAGCCAGGCCGATCGCCGCGAAGATGTCGGTCATCCGATAGTTGAAGCCGAGCGTCTCGTGCAAGTAGCGGACGCGCATGCCGTGATCGCGCACGACGCGGAGCTCGTCGGCGAGGCCGTCGTCGTTGGTCGTGACCATGCCGCCCTCCGCGGTCGTCATGTTCTTGGTCGGGTAGAAGGAGTAGGTCGTCGCTGCGCCGTACGCCCCGATGGGTCGTCCTCGGTACGTCGCCAGGTGCGACTGCGCGGCGTCGTAGACGACCGACAGTCCGCGCCGCGCGGCGAAGGCATCGATGCAGTCGATGTCGGCGGGATTGCCGTAGAGGTGCACGGGAACGAGAAGGCGGGTGTCCTCGCGCAGGCGCGGCGCGACCGAGGCGAGGTCGAGGTTGAAGCTCTCCTCGAGGACGTCGCCGAAGATCGGCCGCGCCGGGCGGGCGCGGATCATCGATGCGGTGGCGATGAACGTCCAGCCGGGAGTGACCGCGCTCTCGCCGGCCTTGAGCAGGACTTGATAGACGAGCTGGAGCGCCGTGGTCCCGTTCGAGCAGGCGATGGCGTGCCGCGCGCCGGTCTGATCGGCGAAGGCCGCCTCGAACTCCTTCACCACCGCGCCCTGCGCGAGGCGGCCGCTGCGCAGGACGGCGGCGACCGCGTCGATCTCGTCGTCGCCCATGCGGACGGAGACCACCTGAATCGTCGGCACTGCGACGGGAGTGCCGCCGAAGAGGGCGAGCTTGCGGAGCGCTGGACGGCGTTCGGGGTCGAGCGCCGGGATCGGGGGCGCGACGGGATCGTGACTGCCGGCCGGAGCGACCGCCGCCGCCATCGATGCGCTGGCGGCGGAGTCGATCGAGTGCAGCGGGGGCTTCGAAGCGGCGGTGCCGGTCGGTGCGGGCGTGGCGGGACTGGACATCCCGCGATGGTATGGGCGGCCGACAGGCGCACCCGACGCTTGGGCGAAGCGGCGCACTGGCGTCGCGCGATGCCACCGCGTCGATCGCCCCGCTCAGCCCCACGCGCCGAGGAGGATGCCGAGATCCCCGCCGTCGACGACCCCGTCGTCGTTGAGGTCGCCGGGACCCGGCCCGCCCCACGCGTCGAGCAGCAATCCGAGATCGGCGCCGTCGGTGATTCCGTCGCCGTTGAGGTCGCCCGGCTTGGGCCGCTGCGGGAAGTAGACGAGCAGGATCGACGCGGGATGGCCGTCGATCGCCGTGACCGCGAAGGAGCCACCGGCCGGATTGAGGAATCCCTCCGCGTTGATCGTGAACGCGCGCGGGTCGAACCCAGCGATTCCCGTGTCGGAGAGCGCGATCGTCCACGAATAGCCCTGCGACTGATCGAAGTCGGGAAGCTGCGACGGCGCACCGGTGGCTGGATCGATCGTCCTGAGGACGATCGCGATGGGGTTGTTCGAACCCGCCGAGATGGCGATCGCCCCGTCGACCGAGATCGAGTCCCACGCACTGGGTGCATCGGGCTCCTGGGTCGCGGCGCCGATGTCGATGTCGAAGACGAATCCGCCCGGCCACGCGAGCTCGATCGCCTCGACGTTGAGGCGCCCGATCGGATCGCCGGGTCCGAGGACCGCATTCTCCGCCGAGAGGTCGATGTTCCCGATGACCGTACCGGTCCCCCCCAGGGCCGTCACGGATCCGACGACGACATCAGAGTGCAGCGTTCCGTTCACCGTCAGGCGACCATCTGCGATCTCGGTCGTCCCTCCGAAGGTGCTCTCGCCCCCGAGCCGGATGTTGCCCCATCCCGACTTGACGAGGCGGCCGGATGAGTCCGGACCGGCACCCTCCGGCGAGCCTCCGAGGAAGCTGCCTGTGAACACATCGTCGGCGCCGAGCGCGCCGATTGCGAGCGTGGCGGCCCCGAGGTACACGTCGGCGGCGCCGGAGAGCGAGCCGATCGCGAACGTCCCTGCCGGCACCGCCGAGATGTCGACGATCGAGCCGCCCTCCGTGAGCAGGGTGGCGCCGACGGCGTCGGGGATCGTCGTCATGTCCTCTGCCGAGGGATGCACTTCAAGCCGCGTGCCCGTGCGCAGCGTGACGGTCGCGCTGCCGAGCGAAGCGGCGTCGCGGAGCGTCACGCCCGCCGGCGCGCCGTGGTCGTTCGCGTGGCACTGGATCTCGGCGTCGCCGGCGCCGGAGCTTCCCATGAACGTCGTCATCCGCGAACTCGAGATCACCGCATGCGCCGCGGTGGCGACGTCCTCGAAGAGCACATCGGAGAAGGTCAGGAGCGTCGCGTTCCCTGCGGAGGATGCGCCGCGGAACCGGACGTCCGAAGGTCCGTACACGGTGATCTCGGAGTCGCCCGCCGCGGCGTGATGATCGAACTGAAGCCGGCTTCCCTCGACGATCGCGATCGCCGATCCCGCGGCCGTCGCGTTGTCGACGAAGAAGAGGCCGAAGCCATCGTCGCTTCCTGCATTGAGGCACTGGATCTCGGCGGTTCCCGTCGTCGAGCTTCCGGCGAAGGTGCAGGAGCCGACGCCGAGGACCGTGATCAGCGCCGGGAGCGACCCGGCGGTTGCACTCTCCTCGAAGACCAGCGTCGATCTCGCGGCGGGGTCGGTCCCCTGCACGGTGACCATCGCGGTCCCGAGGCTCGACGTGCCGCGCAGGACCATCGCACCGCCCTCGTCGATCGTCGCGGCGCCGAAGGCCAGGCCGCTCGACTCGAAGGTCACCGTCGCGCCTTGCAGGACGTGAGCGGTCGGGAAGACCGTCAGGCTCGGCTCGAAGAGGATCCCCTCGAGCACGGTGAAGGCGATGTTCCGGAAGCTGAAGTCGTAGGAGGGCGCATCCTTGGTGAACTCGAACGTCGAGATCGACCACGTCGTCGGATCGCCCTCGCCCCCGACTTCGACGCCCGTCGTCGTGCTCACGCCGAACTGCGCGGAGAACGAGGGAACGCGCGTCGGCAGCCAGTTGAACGGGAAGAAGAAGCGGTTGCTCGGCGGATCGGAGATCCACGCGGCAGCGGAGGTGTCCGCGCAGGCGATCCCGCCCTGGAGGGCGAGCGCGAGCGCGGCGATCGCTGCGCGGCGCGGTCCAGGGCGGAGCGAAGCGGCGAGCGAGATCCTGCTGTGAAGGGTCGGGAGTGACATGGGAAGACGTTCCGGTATGGTGCTGCTGCGGGATGGCGCCCGGCGGATCGGCCGACCGCCGTCAGAGGGTCGGGACGCCAGTCCTGAACCCAGTCCTGACGCCAGTCCTGGTGCTGGACCTGATCGCAGTCCTGACGCCAGTCCTGACGCCAGTCCAGACGCCGGTTCTGATCGCGGTCCTGATCCCAGTCCTGATGCCAGCGCTGATGCCGGTCCTGATCCCAGTCCGGCGTGATGCCCGACAGCTCGTCGCTCAACTCCGCGGCGCGAGCCACCGCAATGCGCATGATCCGAGCGCCACCCAGCACTCCGGATCGGCGAAGAGCCTCCGCGCGGTCTCCGGTCGGGCGGAGGGCCCGGCCCGGACGGAGATCAGACGCTCGGCCGGGAACGGACGAGCGGTCGCCATCGCGCCGCGAGCATGGACACACCCTTCGCAGGCATGGACACACCTTGCGCAGGAGTGGACACACCTTGCGCAGGAATGGACACACCTTGCGCACGTTATCTGACGCTGCACGCTGCCCATCGAAGAGCTCCTAGAAGTTATAAGACTTCCCATGCGAGAGTGGACACACCTTGCGCAGGAATGGACACACCTTGCGCGAGCATGGACACACCTTGCGCGAGCATGGACACACCCTGCGCGTGTTATCTCACTCGCTGCGCCGCCGATCGAGGAGGTCGGATGCGTTATAGGACTTGATGGTGGCGACGCGTGGTCGCTGGATCGCGGGGAGAGTGCTTCGCCTGTACGTCGATCGGGAGCGGATCGCCCGAGGCGGCGGCGAGGTCGATCTCACCTTTCGACGCCTTCCCACATCGTCCGCTGGATGCGCGGAGCGGCTGGCTCTCGTCCATGCGGCGGGAGCCGAAGGTCGAGGATCGCAGCGGGCGTGGCGAGTCACTACAATCGCGGCAGTTGCGATCGAGTCTCAACGAGTCGCGCCAATGTCCCCCTCACACGAGCCCGCTCACGCATCCTCGCAGGCTCTGGGCTCGGCCCCAGCGCACGGAGCCCCGGACGCAATCCCGGTCGCTGATCCGAGCGTTGCTTCGTCTGACGAAGCTCATCAGCGCCTCCGCGATCCGCATCCCGAGTCGAACGCCGAGCGGGACGCCCGATCTCGGCGGAAGGACGGCCCGGCGCCGGTGACCCCGGCCGCAGGCTCGTTCGGTCGCTCATTCGGCGGCGCGCCGGAAGGTCCGTCCGCGAGTTCGTCGAGGGACGCGCCCGGGAGCACGCAGACGCCTGAAGCGCTCGCGGCTCCTCCGGCAGCCGGAGGTTCAACCGATGAGCATGCGGCGACCGAGCACCGACCGGCTGAGCGCACGCTCGTCCGCGAGCGGGCCTTCATCGGAGTGCCCCTTGCTCAGCTTCGACCCGGCGATCGAGCGCGACTGCACGCCGAAGGCTTGCGCTGCGACCAGTGCGAGCTCCTCAACGCGATGGGCTTGACCGATCGCTGCGAGATCCGCGTCTGCAAGGTCGGCGAGCCGTGCATCGTGCAGGTCGCCCAGACCCGGCTGGGGATCTCGAAACGCCTCGCGAGCGAGATTCTCGTGACCCCGGTGGCCCCGCCCCCAGCGCGCACTCGATGACGATCTCCGCGGATCAGGCCACTCCCGACGCGGACTCCGCGCGACGCGTTCGGCGCGTTGCGCTCGTCGGCAATCCCAACACCGGGAAGACGACGCTCTTCAACAGGCTCTGCGGAGTGCGGGCCAAGACCGCGAACTTCCCCGGGAGCACCGTCGACGCCCGCGTCGGCTCCTGCGTGCGCGGCGGGCGCATGGAGATCGTCGATCTTCCGGGCACCTACTCCCTCGACCTCGACCTGCCGGAGGCCCGCCTCTGCCGAGACTGCATCGAGGGGCGTCTCGTCGCGTGCGAGCCCGATGCCGTGCTGGTCGTTCTCGATGCCACGAACCTGCGGCGCAATCTCCAGTTCGCCGCGTCGGTCCTGCGGCGCGGGCGACCGACGGTGGTGGCGCTGAACATGGTCGACCTCGCGATGCGGAAGGGGCTGAGCATCGACGTCGATCGGCTCGCGGCGCGGCTCGGCTGCCCGGTCGTCGCCATCAGCGCCCGCTCCGGGCGCGGGATCGACGCGCTGGTCGCGGCCGTCGGGCAGGGGAAGGCCTCCGCGGCCTCGCTTCCGGAGATCGGCGCCGCGACCGGCGCCTGGGCTGACGCGGTCCTCGAGGAGAGCGTCGGAGGCGCCGAGGCCGTCGGCGATGCGCACGACTCGCTGACCGACCGCCTCGATCAGGCCTTCACCCATCCGATCCTCGGACTTGTGGTCTTCGTCGCCGTTATGGCGGGCCTGTTCGCGACGATCTTCTGGCTCGCCGACCTGCCGATGTCGCTGATCGAAGCGATCTTCGGCAGGGCGGGGAGCCTGATCTCGGAGCACCTGCCGGCCGGCGCCCTCTCCGAGCTGCTGGCCGACGGGATCGTCGCGGGCATCAGCGGAGTGGTGATCTTCCTGCCCCAGATCTGCCTGCTCTTCTTCCTTCTCTCGCTGCTGGAGGACACCGGCTACCTCGCCCGGGCGTCGTTCGTGATGGACCGGATCATGGCCCGCTTCGGTCTGCCGGGCCAGAGCTTCGTCCCACTGCTTTCCAGCCACGCGTGCGCGCTGCCGGGCATCATGGCGACGCGGCTCATCCCCGATCGCAACGAGCGGCTCGCGACGATCCTGGTCGCGCCCTTCATGAGCTGCTCGGCGCGGATTCCCGTCTACGTGCTCCTCATCGGCCTGCTCTTCGGGGAGCGTCCGCTCGTCGCCGGGATCGCCTTCGCGGGCTGCTACCTTCTCGGTGCGATCGCGGCGCTTCTGAGCGCCCTCGTCGCGCGGCGAACGATCCTCCCCGGGCGTTCGCGGCCGATGGTGCTGGAGCTGCCCAGCTACAAGTGGCCATCCCTGCGCACCGCACTCTGGACGACGCTGGATCGCGCCGTGCTCTTCCTCCGGAATGCCGGGACCGTGATCCTCGCGATCAGCATCGTGATGTGGTGGCTCAGCGCCTATCCGCGAGGGGATGCTCCTCCGGCGGCGGAAGCGCTCCGCGCCGAGGCCGCGCTGGTCGCCGATGAAGCCGCTCGCGCCGAGCTCGAGACCGAGGCGGACGCGATGGAACGCCGCAGCCGGCAGGCGCAGAGCTTCGCGGGGCGGATAGGCGCGGCCGTTCAGCCGCTCTTCGCGCCGCTCGGCGCCGACCGCCAGATCACCGTGGCGATCCTCACCAGCTTCCTCGCGCGCGAGGTCTTCCTCGGCACGATGATCGTGCTCGTCGGGATGCCGGAGGAGGAGGACCACGACCGGATCCTCGACGGAGTGCGCGCTGCCGTCCGTGACGACGGGCGGCCGCTCTTCGACGACGCGACGGCGGCGGCGCTCCTGGTCTTCTTCGTCCTCGCGATGCAGTGCCTGCCGACCGTGGCGCTCGTCCATCGCGAGACCGGAAGCTGGCGCTGGCCGCTGCTCCAGTTCGCGTGGATGTCAGGGTTCGCGTGGCTCGCCGCCGTGGCGACGCACGCGATCGTCCGCGCGCTCTCGGCCGGCTGAACGCCCCGCGCCGGAGCGGCCCGGGCGGCGTGCGCCGCGGGCGGCCGGGTCCGAGTCCGCCCACGTTCCCTCGCGCAATCACGCACCATGCCGATCACGGACTGGCAGTTCTGGGTGGCGACATCGATCGCCGCGGTCGCGGCGTGGCTCGTGCTGAGACCGATCGCCCGACCGCTCCTGCGCCGAGGGGTGCGGGGAAGGGGGCGGGTCCGGCGCACGGGCCTGACCATCGAAGGGCGTCCGGCGAATCGCCGGTGACGGCGCAAGCGCGCGGAAGGGCGACCCGGCGGAAGGCCGACCCGGGGGGTGCGCTCGATCTCGCCCGCGAGCGGTCCCGCGCGATGGGCCGAGCGCCGACTCCGTGACGGCGGAGCGATCTCGCGCCGCGTCGAGCGACTCGCCCGCCGCGATCAGAACCGTTTGTGGACGGGCCGCTCTGTCGGCGCGGGCAGCCTCAGGATCGCTCGGACAAGTTCAAGGTCCGCTGGCGTCGTCACCTTGACGTTGCGACCATCGCCCTCGACGACATGGACCGGTTCGCCGAGGCGCTCCACGACCTGTGCGTCGTCTGTGGCGCCCTCGAGCGGGGCGGCGGCGTAGGCGCGGCGGAGGAGCGCCGCCGCGAAGACCTGCGGCGTCTGCACGGCGACGAGGCCGGTGCGGTCGATGGTCGCCTCGACTCGTCGCGCCGTCGCGCGGTGTTCCGAGGCGGCCTCGCCGAGGATCAGATCGGCGATGGGATCCTCCTCGACGGCGGACTCGGCCTCCGCGCCGACGCGCTTGACCGTCGCTTGGATAGCGACCGCCGGCACGACGGCAGCGAAGCGCCGCGCGGCCTCGAAGACGCGATCGAGCAGCTCAGGGGGCGCCGCAGGTCGTGCGGCGTCATGGATGGCGATGTGCGTCGCATCGTCGGGCACCGCGGCGAGCGCGGCCTGCACCGTCTCCCAGCGCTCGCGCCGGCCGCCGGGAACGAGCTGCACCCCATGGAACCCCAGCGGCGCGCCGTAGCGGTCGCGAAACTCCTCGAACGAGTCCGGAGGCGCGGCGACGACGATCGAACGGACCTCGTCGCGCTTCGTGAAGAGCTCGACCGTGCGCAGCAGCAGCGCCCGGCCGCCGAGATCCTGGCCGAGCTTGTCGCTCCCGAAGCGACGGCTTGAGCCTGCGGCGGGGATGATGACGGAGATGTTCATGGCGAGGGAGTCCGGCCAGGACCGGGCGAGCTCGGAGCGTCACTCGGCGATGATGATCGCGAGGACCGGACGATGATCGGACGCGCCCCGTGCGTCGATCGCCTCGGCGGGCCCGGCTCTGAGTCGACCGCCCGGTTCCACGAAGACGAAGTCGATCTCCTTCGAGGGTGCATCGCTTGGGAAGGTGGCGCCGCTGCTGACCCGGGCTCCGCTCCCTTCGGCCGCGCCCCCTGCCTGGGCATAGCGCCCGGCGACGAGATCGATCGTTCGCGAGCCGGCGACGTCGTTGAAGTCGCCGCCGAGCACCGCCGATGCGCCGTGGTCGCGGCGGGCAACGTCGCCGCTGATCTGGTCGAGCAGCGACCTGGCCTGCGCGTAGCGGTTGGAGTCCTCGTCGAGCCAGTCGAGGTGGACGTTGTAGAAGCGGATCGACGGCGCGCCCGCGATCGGTGCCCGGATCGATGCAGCGAGCGAGGTGCGCGGTTCGTGACGTCCGGGCGGCAGCAGGAGATTCTCCACCTGCGTCAGCGGCCAGCGCGAGAGGATCGCGAGCCCGTACTCCCCGCCGTCGAAGGGCATGAACGCGCCGAACTTCGAGTGCATGCCAAGGCGCTCGCCGAGCCACGCCGCCTGGTCGACGCCGCCGCTTCGGCGCGTCGAGCGATCGACTTCCTGAAGCAGCACGACGTCCGCGTTCGCCGCCGCCACGACCGTGGCGATCCGCTCGAGATCGACGCGATCGTCCAGCCCGCGGCCGTGGCGGATGTTCCAGGAGAGGACGCGAAGCTCGAGCGGCTGGGCGAGCCGCGGGGGCGCCGCCTCGGGCGCGGTCTGCGAGGAAGCCGCGGCCTCCTTCCGCGCAGCGGCACCGGCGTCGGTCGCTGCGCAGGCGCCGGTCAGGGAAGCGAGAAGGAGAGCGAGGAGCGTCGTGGCGAAGGGGGCGTTCCGCATGGGAGAGCTGACCGGGGGGCGAGCGGGGAAGACTACCACTATCCTCGCCGCGTGCGCCTGGCGCTCCTCGGCAAGCATCCGCAGTTCGTCCTCGCGTACCGCGGATCGCTCATCCGTGCGGCGCAGCGCCTCGGACACGAAGTTCACGCGGTGACCGGGCGGATCGAGGCGGAGAGCGCGTCCGAAGCGGCCGTCCGTCGGTCGCTCGACGCGGCGGGGGTTCGGCTGCATGAGGTCGCGCTCGACGGCGGGGGCACGAACCCGCTGCGGGACCTGCGCACGCGGCGCCAGCTCCGCCGGACGCTCGCGGCGATCCGTCCCGACGCGGTGTTCTGCTACAACCCGAAGCTCGTCGCGTACGGACCCCCTGCTGCGCGCGCCGCAGGCGTCCCGCGCGTCGCCGCGATGGTGACCGGGCTCGGCTACGCGTTCACCGGCCGGGGCCTGCGCCGCGCCCTGGTCCGCGCCGTCGTCCGCTCGCTCTACCGGAGGGCGCTGCCCTGCTGCGACGCGGTCTTCTTCCAGAACCGCGACGATGCCGCCGAGCTCCGCGCCCATGGCATCCTCGACGACTCGACCCCGGTTCGCTTCGTCGGAGGCTCGGGCGTCGATCTTGAGCACTTTCGGCAGCGCCCGATTCCGGCAGGCGTTCACTTCCTGATGATCGCGCGGCTGCTGCGCGACAAGGGCGTGGTCGAGTACGCGGAGGCCTGCGCCGAGGTGGCGCGGACGCACCCGGAAGCGACCTTCACCCTGCTCGGCGGGCGCGACGACAACCCCACGGCGGTCGATTCGGCGACGATCGAGGCGTGGCGGGTGCGCGGCGTGCCTCGACTGGAGGCGCCGGTGGCCGACGTGCGCCCGATCCTCGAGGCGTGCACCGTCTTCGTGCTCCCGTCCTGGCGCGAGGGAACGTCGAAGACGATGCTCGAAGCGATGGCGATCGGCCGCGCCGTGGTGACCACCGACGCGGTCGGGTGCCGCGAGCCGATCGAGGCGGGCGTCAACGGCCTCCTGGTGCCGCTGCGCGATCCACCGGCGCTGGCGGCGGCGATGCGCCGGCTCGCCGACGATCGCGCAACCGTCGAGCGCATGGGCGCCGCGGGCAGGCGCGTCGCCGAAGAGCGCTTCGATGCGACCATCGTCGACAGGGCGATCCTCTCGTCGCTCGGCCTCGCGCCCGGATAGGACTCCAGCGTCGGCTCCGCTCCGGTCGCAGGCGTGAGGGCACCGGTGTCAACAGATCCACCTGCCCGGTGCCGCGTCCATATCCTCCGCTCTCGATGTCTCGAAGCGCTGCGAATCGTCGCGTCGCGCCGGTCGGAGGCCGCGGTTCCCCTGTCGATCGACGATCGCCCGCACAGCCGGGGAGCGACGCCGCGGCGGCGATCCCGCTGCTGCTTGAAGCGCATGGCCCGATGATTCATGCGGTCGTCCTGCGACTCTGCGGCAACCGCGCCGATGCGGACGATGTCGTGCAGGAGGTCTTCCTCCAGGCGTTTCGCAAGTGGCACCTCTTCCGTGGAGATTCCTCTCCCGGAACATGGCTTCATGTCATCGCGGTCCGGGCGTGTCGCCGGCGCCTCCGGCAGCGCGGCAGCCGCGCCGGATCGGGCGCGGCACCGACGGTCGTGCAGTTGATGCCATGGCACGAGTCGACCGTGATGGAGGTGGCGGCCTCAGCAGAAGGCGCGGAGGGCGCAGCCGAGCGCGCCGAGGCGCTCGCCCGGGTCCAGCGCGAGATCGTCCGGCTCCCCGATCACCTTCGGCTTCCCCTGGTCCTCAAGGATGTCGCGGAGATGAGCGTGGCGGACACCGCCGAGGCGCTCGGGCTCGCGGAGAACACCGTCAAGACGCGGGTGCACCGGGCGCGCCTCGCCCTCCGGAAGGCGATGGCCGCCCGCGCATCGTCGGTCGCGGCGCCGGCGCCGATCTACGACCGGCAGGTCTGCATGGACCTGCTCAAGTCCAAGCTCGCGGCGATGGACCGCGGAGGAACGCGCGCTGGATTCCGCGTCCCGCAGGGCGAGCTCTGCGCACGGTGCCGCGCGGTCTTCAGGGAGCTCGATCTCGTCCAGGAGGCGTGTTCGCAGCTCGCCGCCGGGGAGCTTTCGCCGCGGCTCAGGAAGGCGATCGCGGAGGCCATCGAGCGGAGCGACGCTCGCCGCCGGGAGAAGCGGCGCAGCGCGCCAGGGAGGCGACCGGTCGAGCGCAGCGTCGCTCCCGGCAGGTCGCCGCGGGCGACGAAGGTCGGGCGAGACGCGGCGCACCCGTAGTCCTCCTGCGGCGCGACTGCCACTCGTCGGAGCCTGCTCGGCTCAGCCATCGACCTCGACCCAGAACCAGCCACGCAGATCGCCGGCGCTGAACCCGGTGGCCTGATCGTCGGGGTACTCGCGCGCGATCGCGTCGCGCACCGCAGGTGCGATCATCTCCGCCGGTCCGTGGCACTGGAGGCACTCCGGCATCAGCCGGATCGGCAGCAGGGCGCGCAATCCCCCGTTGCGATGCACCGAGAACCACGGCGTCGCGAGCATCGTCTCCCGCGCCTCTCCGGCAGAGTCTGACTGCGCCGGGCTCCAGCGCCCGTTTCCGAGCGCCTCGATGGCCCAGACGGGCGCGGTGTTCGCGGGATTGCGGAGCCGGACGCCCGTGCGCCCGATTCGCACGCCATGCTCGGCGGCGATCGACTCCGCGATCTGCGGCGCTTCGGCCTTGCAGACCGCGATCGCGGCGACCGCGCCTCCCTCCGGCGGAGGCTCGGCGAGCACCGCGCCCAGCCGTGCGAAGAGCCGTCCGAACATCGCGTCGCGCGCTGAAGTGGCTCGGTCTCGAAGGGCGCGCTCGGCGACGGAGAGCGAGAGAGGATCGACCGCCTCCCAGCCCTCCGGCGGCGAAGGCGTGCGAGCGCTTCCCGCGTCACTCCGGCGCTCAGTCGACCCTGTCGCGGTCTGCTGCCCGCCGCGAGGCGCCTCATGGCGCTCGCAGCCGGCTCCGCCGAGGATGCCGAGTGCGGAGAGCGCACTCAGTGCCGCCCTCCGCGCAGCCCCGCGACCGGTGCGGAGTCGATCCGTCATCCCGATCGCCCCGTGCTGCACGCGGCGCCCTTGGGAAGCCGATTCCACGGCATCAGCCCCAGCACCGCCGCGAGCGCGCAGGTGCCGGTGGCGCCGGCGAAGAGCAATCCCGCTCCGAAGAAGGCCGGCACGAGGATGAACGCGGGGTTCACGAACCACGTCAGCAGCGCCCCTGCGAGCACGCACGCGCCGACGACGATCTGGACCTGGCGCATGATCGAGATCCGCGAGATCGAACGGTCGACTTCGACAGGGAGCATCGCCGCCTTCCACGCCTCGATCCCTCCTTCGAGCTGCATGATCCTCGGCTCCGGTCCCGGGGACGCCACCGCCCGGGCGGCTGCGTCGTGCGAGCGCCGCCCCGATCGGCAGTAGAGGACGATCGTGGATCCGCTGGGCGCTGCCTTCCGCAGCGCAGCGGGGTCGAACGTGGAGAGCGGCAGCAGGACGGAGCCGGCGATGCGCTCGCGATGATGCTCATCGGGCTCGCGCACGTCGACCAAGACCGTCTCGCCGCGCGCGAGCAGCTCGCGGAGCGCGTGCGGGGAGGCCAGTGCGCCGGGCGCGTGGGCATTGGCTCCGGGCGAACCGGCTGATCGCGCGGTGCGGTCGACATCGGTGGCGGTGGTCATGATGTGCTCCAGGGGTCCAGCTGAACCTCGTCATGGGCGGCATGGGCGGACTGAACGGGGCCGCGTCTGCGGGTGAAGCGGCTTGACGGGGGGTCTGACGGGAGTTCGACGCGCCGCGTCGCGGGCCGGTTCCAATTGTCCGTCCGATCACGGTCCGGGATGCGGTGCCCACCCGAGGGCGGCGGGACCGTGGCGCAGGAGCATGAAGGTCGCCATCAGCACGAGGAACCCCGCAAAGAGGCGCCGGAGGAGCGGCTGTGGCAGGCGGGCTCCGATGGCGCTTCCGGCGACGCTTCCTGCGATCCCGAGCGCGATGAAGAGCAGGATGACGTTCCAGTCGAGGCGCGGCGCGGCCTGCGCATCGCTCGGACCGACGACCAGGATGGCATGCTTGACGAAGCCCGCGGCGGCGTTGATCGCGATGATCGCCAGACTCGTTCCCACTGCGATCGAAGCCGGCAGGCGACGGAGCAGGACGAGCAGCGGCACGATGAGAAACCCCCCGCCGACTCCGACGACGCCGGTCACGACACCGAGCCCGAGCCCCTGAGCGAGGACGACGAGCGTCGCGCGCAGCGGGCTCATCGCGGGCGCTGCGTCGTTCGGAGCGAGATCGGAGGAACGTCCGACCGCCGCGGCGCCGACGGGGGCCAGTGGGGCCAGTGGGGCGAGTGAGGCGACAGCCTCCGGAGAATCGCGGGAATCGGGGGGATCGAGCAGATCTGGCGCGTCGAGAGACGTCGGTCCGGCGGACTTCGCCGTCTTCGCGCTCCGCGCCATCAACGCCGCCGCGGCGAACATCAGCGCCGCGAGAAGCGCGAGCTGCGCCGATCCGGAGATCGCCCGCGCGATCAGCGCGCCGACGGCGGTGCCGACGATCCCCGGCGGCGCAAGCAGGAGGACGCTTCGCCGGTCGATGGCGCGGCGCCGCACGGCGCCCAAGGCGCCGAACGCGGCCACCGCGGCGACGATCGCCAGCGATTCCGCGATGGCGCTCTTCTCGTCGTGCCCGACGAGATACACGAGAATGGGCACGGTCAGGATCGCGCCCCCAGAACCGAGGAGCCCGAGCGTGACCCCGACCAGGAGCGCACCGACCCACGCCAGGAGCCAGGTCGATGGATCGACCCACGCGGGCGCCGCGTCGGCGAGCGCCGCCGAGGCCGGCTCGCGGACTGCGGCATCGGCGACGGCGAGGAGGCCGGCAGCGCCGAGCATCGACGCCGTCAGGGCCATGCCGCCGAGCCTCGCCGCGCCCACGGTCGCGTCAGCCCTTCATCCACGCTGTCATTCCACCTTCGAGGTTGGTCGCGTCGTAACCCTCGCGCTGAAGCAGCGCGGTCGCCCGCGCCGAGCGGCTTCCGCCAAGGCAGTTCACGAGGATGGGGCGGTCCTTTGGAACTTCGGAGAGGCGCGAACGCAGCCGCGTGTGCGCGATGTTGACGGCCCCGTCGATCCGCCCCTCGGCGAACTCGCTCGCCTTGCGCACGTCGAGGACGAAGGGAGGAGTGCGCTCGAGCATCGATCTGGCGGCGGCGACCGCGACTTCGCGCGTGGCTTCGAAGCGCGCCCCCGCGGCGCGCAGGGAAGCGAGGTCGGCGACGTCGAGCCAGCCGACGAACTCGTCGAGCCCGACGCGGATCAGGTCGCGGACCGCCTCATCGAGCCGAGCGGGCTCGATCACAAGGACGATCGGCTCGCCTTCGAGGATCATCGATCCGGCGTCGGTCGGGAACGCCTTGTTCAAGGGGAAGGAAAGCGCGCCCGCGAGATGGCCCTCGCGGAAGGCGGCCCACGGCCGGGTGTCGATGACCGCGGTGCTCCGCGCGTCGATGGCCATCATCTCGTCGACCGTGAGCCGGCGCGGGGCGGGGACGCCGCCGAGCACCTTCGGGCCCTGCTTGTTGTCGCGCTTCATCCGCGCGAAGTAGAGCGGCGGCTCCGGCTGTCCTGAGAGGATGAACTGCACGAACTCAGCTTCATCCGCGGCGGCCCTGATCGACCGGTTGAAGCGCTTCTCGTAGCCGACGGTGCTCTGCGGAACCGCCCCGAGGGCCTTGCCGCAGGCGCTCCCGGCACCGTGGGCCGGCCAGACCTGAAGGTGATCCGGCCAGTCGAGGAAGCGGCGCACCGTTCGATGAAGCTCATGCGCCGATGGGTCGGCCTTGCCTGCGAAGCCCGCCGCGCTTTCGAGCAGGTCCGGGCGACCGAGGTCTCCGACGAAGACGAAGTCGCCGGTCGCCACGCCCATCGGCTCGTCGGCTCCTCCGCCGCGATCGGTCACCATGAAGCAGATGTGCTCCGGCGTGTGTCCGGGGGTGTGGACGACGCGGAGCTCGATGTTCCCGATCGAGAAGACGTCGCCGTCGCGAAGCAGCCGGAAGGCGTAGCTCCCGCTGCCCTGCCTCCGGTGGACCCACTCGTACTTCCACTCCGCGTCGCCCTCGTCGGAGAGGTAGGCGATGGCGCCCTTCTCCGCGAGCTCCCGTGCGCCGGAGAGGAAGTCGGCGTGGATGTGGGTCTCCGCGACCGCGACGATGCGCAGCCCGTTGGCTGCGGCGAGCCGCTCGTAGCGGTCGACATCGCGCTCGGGGTCGATGACGATCGCCTCCCCCGTGCGCTGACATCCGATCAGGTAGGCGGCCTGGGCGAGTTTCTCGTCGTAGACCATGCGGAAGAACACGGGGGACTCCTTCGGAAGCGGCGGTCTGGAGAGCAGGGGGGCGCGACGGCATCGGCTCAGTTCGGGGCGCCGGGCCGCGGCGGGCATGGGGATCGCTCCGTTCGCCGGGATGGTCCGGGATGATCCGGGATCACCGGAGCTGCGGTCCTGCCTCCGCGTCTTCCGAGGCACCGCCACGGTCATCGGTTCCAATCGGGGCAACGGTGTCGAACGGCAGCGTACCCTTGCCGCCCCCGGCGAAGGTGGACTCATCCCGCCCTTCGCCCTCGCCTTCCAAGGAACGATCGTCACAGAGCTTCGCCCCGCTCCGACCGTGAAGCCCGCGCTTCCGGGCGCGGTGCGGGCGTCCCCCGGGGCGTGCGGCGTCCGTCGCTCCGGCTGCGCATCCATCCACGTCTCCTGCCATGACCACCCGCTTCGTCGACCGCATCGAGATGCAGAACCGCCTCTTCGCCGAGCTGTCGCGCATGTTCGGCAGGGAGGTGCCGCTCTACGAGGCCTCCCTCCGCGTGAACGCCGTGTGCAACCGCGCAGTCTGCGATCTTTGCGCCGAGCGCCATCGCGGCTTCGCGATCGCCGACGAGGCGCTGGAGCGGACCAGCGGCGAGCGCCACGGCGCGATCCGCATCGGTCGCCCGGACGAGTACCGCTGGGTGACGCGCTTCTTCGCGGCCTTCGCGATGGAGCCGCACAACTTCTACGACATGACCGAGGTCGGCTCCAAGAGCCAGCCGGTGATCGCGACGGCGTTCCGCTCGACGGCCGATCCGGAGCATCGCGTCTTCTGTTCGCTGCTGATGGTCGACTACTTCGATCCCGCGACGCGCGGCCGGATCGACGCGCTGCTCGCGGCGCGGGAGGTCTTCTCGGCCCGGGCGAAGGAGCTCATCGAGCGGGGCGAGCGGGATGGCGGGCTCGGCCGGGAGGATGCCGAAGCGCTGATCCGCGAAGGGACGGAGCGGATCTTCCGCTGGACGGGAACCGCCCACGGCCACGACCTCTATCTCGAGCTCTGCGCGGCCGGGTTCAGGATCGCGGCGGACATCGCCTGCTTCGACTCGCATCATCTCAATCACCTGACGCCGAACACGCTCTGCATGGATCTCTACACCGCCGCGATGCGGCGCTGCCTCGGGGAGATCGACCGCGGGACCTTCCAGGCCCGGGCCGAGCGCGTGCTCGGTCGGCTGGTCGGCTTTGCCGACCGGGACTGGATGCGGCTGCACTTCCGCCACCTGACGGCGGAGGCGGTCGACGCCTTCCGCGATGGCGAGGTCTCCGCCGGGTGGATCGCCGAGCGGGTCGAGCGGCTCGCGCAGCGCGTCGAGGAGCCCGACCTTCGCCTGCATGAGCTGCCGCACTCCGGCTTCAAGGACCTCACCGAGGGGCCTCCGCACGATGTGCCGGTGCTCCTGCGCCAGGACGCCTACAAGGCCCTGACCGAGAAGGTCCGCTTCCGCGAGGCGGCGGGGGCCTTCGTCGAGACGGTCCACACCGCACGATTCGGGGAGATCGAGCAGCGCTTCTACGCGACGACCGCGGCGGGGCGAGCGCTCTACGACCGCTGCCTCGCCGAGGTCGAAGCGGAGAAGGAGCGCGACGGAGTGGGGCTGGGCGACCTCGACAGGTACGAGGCGATCCAGGCACGGGCCTTCGCGCCGTTTCCCCGGACGCTCCCCGAGCTCGTCCGCGAAGGTCTCGTCCATGCCCGCTGGTCCGCGACACCCGAGGGGATCGCCGCAGGACGCGCCGGCGTGATCGACGCGGTTGACCCGCACGAGCTCGCTTCGCGCGGCTGGCTTCGATGCGAGGGGGTGCGCTATGAGGACTTCCTCCCGGTCAGCGCCGCGGGGATCTTCGCCTCGAACCTCGCGCAGTACGGCACGCGCTCGACGGCCGCGGTGAAGCCGACCTACTCGCAGGAGATGCTCGAGGAGATCATGGGGCGGAAGATCGTCGATGCCGCCGCGGTCTACGCGGGCGTCGAGGCCGACTCCCTTCTCGCCTCCTATGCCGCCATGGGGCTTCTCGACCGGCTTCCGCCCGATCGGCGCGCCGCCCTCGAGCGGCTGGTGGACGCATGTCCGGACGCCGCAGTGAGCGACGGCCCGTCGCTCGCGGCGCCGGTCCGGGCATGAGCGCGGCGCGTCCAGGCGCCGCGCGGGCGCGCGGGCGGCTCGACGAGGCGGCGCCGGCGTCGATCAGGCTCGCCGCGATCGCCGACGAGATCGTCGCGTGTCGCCGCTGTCCCGAGCTGCGCGCGCACTGCGCCGAGGTCGGCAGCCGGAAGCGTCCCGCCTTCGCCGACTGCGTGTACTGGGCCCGGCCCGTGCCTGGCTTCGGCGATCCGAGCGCATCGATCCTGATCGTCGGGCTCGCGCCGGCGGCGCACGGCGCCAATCGGACGGGTCGGCTCTTCACCGGCGATCGCTCCGGGGACTTCCTCTTCGCCGGCCTTCATCGCGTCGGGCTGGCGAGTCGCGCCGAGAGCGTCGGGCGCGATGACGGTCTTGAGCTCCGCGGCACCTGGATCACGGCGGCGCTCCGCTGCGCGCCTCCGGCGAACCGCCCGGAAGCGGTCCAGCTTCGTCGCTGCCGTCCGCACCTCGTCGCCGAGCTGCGGGCGCTGAAGCCCAGGGTGATCGTGGCCCTCGGTGCCATCGGCTGGAACGCCGCGATCGACGCGCTCGTCGAGCTTGACGTCGCCGTCGCGCGGCCGCGACCGCGCTTCGGCCACGGCGCCGAATCGACGTTCGCGCCCGGTCCGCGGCGCTCTGCGGCGGATCTCCACCCCGCGCCGCCTGTGCTGCTGGGCTGCTATCACGTCAGCCAGCAGAACACCTTCACGCGCAGGCTCGTGCCCGCGATGCTCGATGCGGTTCTCCGCCGGGCGATCGCGATCTCGGCGAGCGGAGCGGGGAGGTCGCCCCCGCGCGTTCACGAAGCCGTCGCCGGGAGAGACGGCGCCGGGCGCGGATCCTCCGCCTCCTTCGAGCGCAGCCGGAAGAGCACGGCGTAGAGCACGGGCACCATCACCAGCGTGAGCACCGTCGCGAAGGTGAGGCCGGCCATGATCGTCACCGCCATCGCGACGAAGAACGCGTCCGGCAGCAGCGGGATCATGCCGAGCACCGTGGTGAGCGCGGCGAGGATGACGGGGCTCATTCGGCTCATCGCCGCCTGCCGGATCGCGCGGATCGGGTCGTCGGAGGTCCGCATCTGGGCGCCGATCTCGTCGAGCAGCACGATCGCGTTCTTGATGAGCATTCCCGCGAGGCTCATGAAGCCGAGCAGGGCCATGAAGCCGAACGGCTGGCCGGTGACGAGCAGCCCGAAGGTCACGCCGATGATCGCCAGCGGGACGACCGCGAAGACGATCAGGGGCGGCCGGATTGCATTGAAGAGCGCAATCACCGTGAGCACCATGAGCAGGCCGACGAGCGGGATGTTCCCGGCGAGGGCGAGCTGCGCGTCGCGAGAGCTCTCGAACTCTCCGCCCCACTCGAGCGAGTATCCCGGCGGCAGCTCGATCCCTTCGAGCTGCGGAATGAGCCGCAGGACCGCGCTGTTGGCGTTTCCGCTGCGGGCATCCGCGAAGATGGTCACGGTGGGCAGGCGGTTTCGCCGATGGACGAAGGTGTGCTCCGAAGCCGTCTCGAGTCCCGCGATCACCTGCCGCATGGGGATCCGCCGCTCGGCGATCGGGCTCCAGATCTGCGCATCCTCGATGTCCGAGATGCGTTCGCGCTGTCCCGCGAGCGGTCGGGCGACGATCGGAAGCAGGGTGTCCCCCTCGCGATAGACCCCGACTGTCCGGCCCTGCGTGACGTACTCCAATTCCGCCGCGATCGCGCGCCGGGTGAGCCCCGCATCGCGGGCCTGGATCTCGGCGACGATCGGACGCACCACCGGGACGCGGTCGCGCCAGTCGTCCTGGAGGTCGACGATGTCCGGATCGGCGGCCATCAGCGCCTTGGCTTCCGTGGCGAGGGCGTGCAGGGTGTCCGGATCCGGCCCGCGCAGGCGGACCTGGACCTTCTGGAGGTCGCCTGGGCCGAGCGCGAACTGCCGGGCGATGATCTTCGCGTCCATCCGCTCGGCGCGGAGCTCCTCCTCGACCGATCGCAGCAGCCCGTCGACGATCCGGTGGTCCTTCACGGAGACCAGCAGCATCGAGTACGAGGGGTTCCGCGGCTCGGGCGTGTAGGTGAGCAGGAAGCGCGGCGCGCCGGTGCCGGCGAAGGCAGCGACGTCGGTGACGCCATCGAGCCCGCGCAGCCACTCCGCGGCCTCGAGCGCGAAGACCTCGGTCTCCTCGATCGTGGTCCCCTGAGGGTGCCAGATGTGCACCATGAACTGCGGGCGCGTCGAGGGCGGGAAGAAGTTCCGCTCGACGTACCGGAAGGCGCCGATCGCGGTGACCAGCAGCACGAGCGTGACCGCGAGCGTCGGCCAGCGCCAGCGGATGAACCATGCGAGCATCCGGTCGTAGGCCCGGTAGACCACGCCGGCGTATGGGTCGCGCGCCGAGTCCTTCGGCGCCGCGAGCAGCCAGTAGGCGAGCAGCGGGGTGATCGTGATGCCCAGCACCCAGCTCAGGAGGAGCGAGTAGAGCATCACGAGGAAGAGCGACCGGGTGTACTCGCCCGTGCGGTCCTGGGAGAGGCCGATGGCCGCGAAGGCGAAGATCGCGACCATCGTCGCCCCGAAGAGCGGCATCGCGGTCTGCTTGACGACGCGCCCCGCGGCCTCGATCCGGTCGACCCCGCGCTGGATCATGACCTGCATCCCGTCGACCACGACGATGGCGTTGTCGACCATCAGCGCCAGCGCGATGACGAGGGCTCCGAGGCTCACGCGCTCGAGCATCACGCCGGTGGCGTGCATGATCGCGAAGGTGCCGAGGACCGTCAGCACGAGCACGACGCCGATGATGAAGCCGGAGCGGAGGCCCATGAAGATCATCAGCGTTCCGATCACGATCGCGAACGCCTGGATCAGGCTCGAGACGAACATGCCGATCGCCTCGGTGACCGTGTCGGCCTGATGGGCGATCAGGCCGATCTCGATGCCGACGGGGATCTGCGACTCCAGCTCGCGCAGCCGCTGCGTCACCGCTTCGCCCATGCGGACGACGTTGCCGCCCTGCACCGTCGAGATCGCCAGCCCGACGGCCGGACGGCCGTTGAAGCTCATGCGGACCGTCGCGGGTTCGATGTATCCGCGCGTCACCTCGGCGACATCGCGGAGGTAGAGCTTGGCGCCGTCGGGCGCGGAGAGCAGCAGCAGGTTGGCGATGTCGTCGACGCTCTTGAACTGACCCGTCGGATCGACGCGCAGCCGGGTGGGACCGACCATCGCGAGCCCGGCCGGCGTCGCGAGGTTCTGCCCGACGAGGACGGCGTGGAGCGAGTCCGGTCCCATGCCGAGGTTCGCGAGCCGCTCCGGCGAGAACTCGACGTAGATCACCTCCTGCTGCACGCCGAAGAGCTGGACGCTCCCGACATCCTCGACCAGAAGCAGCTCCCGGCGGAGCGTCTTGGCGTACTCCTCGAGGTCGGCGTCGCCGAAGCCGTCGCCGTAGATCGCGTAGAAGACGCCATAGACGTCGCCGAAGTCGTCGCGCACGACCGGCGTCGCGGCGCCCGGCGGGAGCGATCGCTCGGCGTCGATGACGCGGCGGCGCAGCTCGTCCCAGACCTGCGGGAGCTCGGCCGAGGTGAACCGGTCGCGGATGAAGACCCTCACCGTCGAGAGTCCCGGCTCGGAGACGCTCTCGACGCGGTCGAGCTGGCCCATCCGCTGGACCGCCGACTCGATCGGATCGGTCACCTCGTCCGCGACCTCGAGCGCCGAGGCGCCGGGGTACGCGGTGACCACGAGGGCCTCCTTGATGGTGAACTCAGGGTCCTCGAGCCGCCCCATCTGGAAGTAGGCGAGGAGGCCCCCAAGGCACATGGCCACCGTCGCGGCCATCGTGAACGTGCTGTACCGGATCGAGGCTTCGCCGATGTTCATGGTCGGCCCGGAGTCGTGCGGGCGGGGAGCGAAGCGGCCCCGGGCCGCACGCGGCGGCCCTCCTCAAGCTCGCGGGCGCCCGCGACGACGATCTGTTCGCCGGGTGCGAGCCCCTGACGGATGACGATTGCGTCGGCCACCGCCTCTCCCAGCTCCACGTCGCGCCGCTGAACCGTCGCGGTGCCGTCGGCGGCGGTCGCCCCGACGACCCACACGAAGGCGGTCCCGGCGCCGTCGAGGCTCACGCTCTCGATGGGCACCGCGACATCCCGGGAGGTGCCGGGCTTCTCGCCGGTGAAGCGCTCGGCGAGCGTGGCGCTCATGCCGGGAAGCACGACGACGTCTGCGGGCATGTCGATCTCGAAGATCGCGAGGAAGGTCTGCGTGGTCCGGTCGGCCTCGGTGGTGAACTCGACCAGCCGCGCCGCGTAGCGCCGGTCGGGGAGGAAGTCGAAGCGGACCGAGTGCTCGACGGCGCCCTCGAACGTCCGGTTCAGCGCGACCCGCGCGGCATCGACGTTGATCTCGACGCGGACCGGATCGCTCCCGTGCAGGCGCAGCACGCGCGTGCCGACGGAGACCTTCTGGAAGCGGTCGACGAAGAGATCGGCCACGACGCCCGCAAACGGAGCGGTCAGCGTGGTGTCCTCGAGCGCCTTCTCCGCGATCTCGAGTTCGGATTCCGCCCGCTCGGCGGCGGCGCGGAAGCGGATCACCTCGATCGGCGTGGCGGCGCCGCGCTCGGCGGCGCGGGAGACGGCGCCGAACTCCTCGGCGAGCTGCGTCGACTGGGCGCGGGCCGAAGCGACCCGGCTCTCGAAGTCGCGCTGGTCGAGCTGCGCCAGAAGCTCGCCCTCGGCCACACGCTGTCCGCGGATCACGGGCAGTTCCTGGATGGTCCCGGGTACCTGAAAGGAGATGGTGACCTCGTTGGTGGCGCGGACCCGGGCGGGAAACGTGCGCTCGATCGTCGGACGGCCGGCGACGACGGTCGTCTTGACCGGCCGGATTGTCGGCTCGGGCGCCGCAAGCGGCGTGCGCCACTCGATGAAGAAGACCGACCAGATCGCACCGCCTGCGAGCGCGAGGCCGATGACGATCCCGACTGCCTGAGCGATTCGTCTGAAGAGCATGGGTCGACTCGCCGGACGACGCGCCGACGCGACGGAGCGTTCCGGCGATCGGAACCGGCGTCGATGGGCCACAGCGAGATCGGGAATGTACGCTCTCCGATCCGGTGCCACAAGCAACCGAAGGAGGCGGCAGCGGATCCCGACGTCGCGCGCCGGCGTGCAACGGGTCTCGGTTCGGGCGCAACGGATCTCGCGGCAGCGGGGGGACCTTCGCTCGGACAACTCCGGGGAACCGACTGCGCCGGATCGCGGCGCCGTCAGATGGCCATCAGATGATCAGGGGCTCGTCCGCCATGAAGCAGGATCCCGGATCCAGAGCCGTTCCTGGGGTACGCGCCGGGGGGCTGCGCGAGCGAGCCACCGGCTGCCCGCGCTCGGGGACGCTCACCGAGCAGGGGACCGAGGTCGGCGCCGCTGTCGATCCGGTCGCCGTCGAGGTCGGCCGGAGCGATGGTCGCCCGCGCGGCGGGTCATCGGAGTTTCGCGTGGTGAGGAGGGTGATGACTCGCGCTGGAGGAGTGGTATCGGTCTCCGACGATCGAGTCGCCGAGGAACACCGTCGCGCTTGGGCGCACGACCACGGCCCTGAGCCGGCGCGCCTCGATCTCGCCGTCGTCCCAGCGGATCCAGAGCGTGGCCGCGAACCGGCCCGCGGCGCCGAGCGTGAGCGAGAGGTCAAGCTCGAACGTCCCGCGAGGCGGGATCGCGCCGGTCGGGTGCTGCGCGACCACGCATCCGCAGCTCGTGCGCACCTCCTCGATGCGACGCGGATGGTCCGCCCGATTGCGCACCGAGAGGCGGTGCGAGCGAACGAGAGCGCCTCGCGGAGCGATGCCCTCCCCGTCCGCCGGTGTGAGTTCGATCACGCCGAGATCGACCACCTTCTCGGCGGGATCCCAGTCGCTCTCGCTGGGCCCGTCGCTCCGTCCGGGCGGCGCATCCGGAAGGTGTCGGCCGAGCACCGTCCCGCAGATCGCCAGACCGAGCGCCAGCAGGATGGCGCCGACGAAGCGCTCAGCGCGTCGATCGTTCGAGCCCATGTCGCCTCCTCGGCGCCGCGCGGCGAGCCGCTCTCCGCCACGACGGCCAGGTTCCAAGCGAAGGAATGCGTCCCTTCCGGAGCGGCGGCGCTGCGGATCCGCCTCATCGCGCCGCGATCGCGGAGACCGACCGTCCCGGGCGGTCGCCCCTCTGGCGCGGCCGGCGGCTCCGCACGAGCAGCGCGGATCCGACTCCGGCGGCGACGACTCCGACTGCGATCAGCGCGGCGCGGCTCGCTCCGCCTGGGTGGGTTGCTGCGCCGGCGTCCGTGCCGGGACTCGTGCGCCCGCGCGACGGGAGTGACGGGCGCGGCGGCGGCTGGGTCTCCGCGACCTTGACCGCGGACCGGAGCAGCTCCCCGAGGCGCTCGCCCGGATGCGACGTCAGCGGCTCCGCGAGTTCCCAGGCGACGCCGTCGAGATGGATCCTCCGATCGCCCTCGCGCATGACCAGCTTGATCGAGGAGTCGAAGAGCCGCTCACCGGGCCGAAGCCGCAGAAACTCGGCCATTTCCCCCTCGAACTCATCGGCCTCGACGAAGGCGGCCTCGCGGAGGACTGCCTCTGCGGTCGTGCGAACGCCCACGAGTGCGGCGCCGGGTTGATCGTCGGAGCAGCCCCCTCCGCGCAGCCCGGTCGCGAGCGGATGACCATCGATGTCGCGCCAGCCCGTGACTTCGCGGAACTGAATCGAGCCGCACGCTGACGCCGGGCCACCGGCGGGCTCGCGCGGGATCGACTCGACCCGGTACTCGGTCAGCCGCGCCCGGCCTCCGTCAAGGACGGAAAGGGTGGAGCGGAACCGGGATGTGAAGCGCTTCCCGTCGGCGTCAAGAACGAGCGTTCGGAGTGGCCCCTCCTCGATGACGGTCGCACGATCGCACCACTTCCACGACTCGGCCGAAGGGGCGACTCGCCGCGAGCTCTGGCCTGCGGACGAGCCATACGCGAGCTCGCCGAATGCGTCCGTGTGCTGAAGGAGCATCCCGAGCTTGGCGGCCCGGGGCGGAACCGGAGGTCGGTCGGCGCGGTCGACGACGAGCCACCCGGGATTGGCCCGGGGGCGGCGCCATGCCCGAGTTCCATCCCACGCGAGCTCCTCCGCGCTTGCTGCATCCGGCGCGGAGGCGCCCGTCGCTCGCGAGCTGATCGAGAGCACCAGGCGACCATCGGGGGCGACCAGACCCTCGAGCTGGAGACTCCCATGGTCGATCACCGCGTCAGGCGCGGCGAGCGCCTCGTGATGCTGCGACGCGAAGCTCGCCACGAAGCGCAGCGGACGCTCCAGGCGCGGAAGATCGGCGAGCCACGGCGCCGTGACGTCGACGACGGAGGTGGGTGGTCGCTCGGGGTGCTCAGCCGGTCGCGTGGCCGTTCCGGCGGACGCTGCTGACATGACGGACATGGAGGACATGGCGGACACGGCCGCCACGGCGACGACGGCCATCCTCGCGGCGCTGCGGCGGGGGATGCGGCGCATCACTGCCTCCTGCACGACGGGCGATCGCAGGTCATTCGCGTTGGCGATGGGTCCCCGAGAGTGCCATTGGGGAGGCACTTCGCCATCCACTGCTTGCCGCAGGTGTAGGCGTCGGCCGTGGTCTCCTCGCAGTCGGCGAAGAGCGACCAGCCCCCGCCGCACTGCATGATGAGCCCCGACCCCTCGCACCACGTGGCCACCAGCGCAGCGCCGGAGGCGTCCTCGTTTGCGCGGCAGCCGCCATCCGGAACGCAGGGATTCGATCCCAGCTCGCTGCACGAGCCGAGCGGAAGGCAGAACGAGTGGAACCACGGATCGGTCCACGGGGCCGGCACGCCCGGTTCGGGCTGGACCGTCGGCGGCATGATGGGAGTCTGGCCGGGCTGCGGGATGTGCCCTTGCGGCGCGGCGGTGCCGACGAGCACTCCTGCTGCGAGCGACCCAAGCGTTGCGATCAGAAGTCTGGACATCTCAAGGCTCCTTTCCGGAAGTGAAGGAACTGCCAGTCCGGATGACTTCTGCCCCGGTCTGCGTGGCGAAGTCCCGGTCGGATTGATCTCAGGTGACGGCGCGGCGGCTCATCCTGCGGACGTGTCTCTCTGGGCGTGTTGCCCGGTCGGTTCAGGGAAGGTGAGGGGCCGGAAGCAGGTCGACGTTGATTGCCGTGCGATGCGCGCGGGTCGCTGCGCGCAGCTCCTTGTAGACCTCGGGCGAAAGCGACGACTTGAGCTCGCGATCGGTCCGCCGACAAAGCTCTCCAAGGGCCTCGGCCGCGATCCACGCAGGCGAGCCCGGCGCGAGGCCGGCGCGGCAGCGTCCGCAGAGGCCTCGGAAGGCCAGGTCGACGATCCGGGCTTCAAGCGCCTCGGCATCGATGGCGTATCGGGTCAGGATCGAGCGAATGGACGCGGCATGCTCGGGTGTGAGAGTCTCCGCCGGCGCTTCGAGAAGCCACGCGGTTGCGGCGTCGATCGGGGTCGGGCCGACGAGGCGAGGGGCGACGGCCCAGTGGACCTCTCGGCGCCACGCGATTCCGAGAGCCCGCGCCTCATCCGGGGAGAGCCCCTCGGCCTGCTCCAGGTGGACCGCCACGGCGGCGGCGCTCTCTCTCGCGATCCGGATCGCCTCGAGCTCGAGAAGCCGCCGCTCCCGCTTCGCGCGCTCCTTGAGCTCCGTGACGCGCTCAATCGAGGGTGCCTGACTCGCGAGCGGGAGGAGCCGCCGCTCCTGGCCTTCGATGCGGCGGAGGAGCTGGTCGAGGCGATGCTCGTACTGCGCTGCGATGCGTGCGACGCCGGGAGGAGCGTCCGCGGATCCCGCGCTCTCGCGTGCGCCTCCGGGCCGCGGCAGCGGCGCATCCTCCTGCGCCAAGCGCCGGTGCGGGCACGCGCGGTGCTCAGCCGAACTCGGCTTGATGGCGGAGGCGCCGGCCCTGAACTCCGCCAGTGCGGCTCGCGCCGCGTCGGCGTGGACGCCGACGGAACCTCGGACGATCCGGCGCTCGGGCATCCGCTCGGCGACCGCGAAGAGATCGATGAGCCCGGTCACTTCCGCCCCCGGAGGAGCGCAGCGCACGCCGCGAGCTCTCCGCACCGTCGCGATCGCGGACTCAGCACCATGCGAGAGGGTCTCCCGTCCCGGGCTCTCGCTGCGCGGACTCTCACGGCCCGCGATCTCCCTGCCCGCGCCCTCCCGGGCTGGATCGCTTCGGGCGCGGGCGCTGCCGGCGATCGCCTGGTCCACCCGCTGTTCCGCGCAGTCCTGATGCTCGCGGTCCTGACGCTCGAAGCCCTGCACCGCAACGTCGCGCACGCGAGCGTATAGCGCGTCATCGCAGGCGCATCCGGCAAGCGCGATCCTCGCGGTGACGCGGCACGCGGCGACCAGCGTGCTCAGTTCGGCGGCCTCGGGATTGGTCACCTCGCCGCGCAGGAGCGCGGCGGCCCGGCGGCCATCCGCGCTTTCGAGCAGCTCGCGGATCGCTTCGTCGCGGCAGCGCACCCAGTCTGCGACGATCTCCCGGCTGCGGGGCCGCAGCCACTCCGCTCCGCCAAGGGCTCTGACGAGAAGCTCGGCATTCGCCCATTTCGGGATCGTCCACGCCAGGCCGGGAGCGCCTCCGAAGCCATCCGCGATCGCTTCGTGCGCGGGAGGCGGATCGGCCCCGTCGGAGCGCTGCGACAGCGATCCGAAGCGACCGCTCGAGCTCGGGGAGGCTGATTCAAGAGATGCCGCATCTGCCGGCGTTGGGCTGCTGCCCAGCCTGCTGCTGTCCAGTGTGCGGCCGTCCAGTGTGCCCCTCTCCAGCGCGATGGTCCCGGACGCGGCTGCGCCGACAGCGATGACCACAAACGCGGCAATCCGGAAGGACGGACCAAGCGCCCCAAGGCTCGATCCGCCGATCATTGGAACTCTCCATCCATCGGCCGGACCCTGTGCAAACCGGCGTCCGAGTGCGAATCGGCCGGCGAGAGCTGAAGACGTCCTGCTCGAAGCCCCCGCCCGGACCCTCGCGTGAAACCGCCTAACAACCCGGACAGATGCTTCCAACATGCCTCAGGATCGAGCCTCTGTCAAGATCATGTTCACGGATTTCGATCGCGCGAGGACGATCGTCGAAAGGAGAGGCGGCGCCGACGGGATCCTGCCCGGCGCCCTGGCTCGACGCCGCGACGTGAGGCTGCGGCCGACCTCAGGCAGCGCAGTCACGGCCCACCCTCGCCCTGCGGAGCGTGCGTAGTCTCGCCCTCGCGAGCCACGAGGTCTTCGGTGTCTCACCCACCCTGCCAGGAGCCGCGCGATCGCCGAAGCCTGTCCGATGCCACGCACCGATCTCGCGCCCGCTGACGCTCTCCCGAATGACACGCTCGCGGTCCGCATCGAGCACGCACCCGGCCGCACCTCGATCGCGTTGGCAGGTCGCCTTTCGATCGACTCCGTCGGGCCCCGCTGGGATGAGATCACCTCCGCAGTGCGCCGCGGAACCGCCGAGAGCGTGGTCGCAGACGGATCGGCGATCCGCTTCTGCGACGGCGCCGGCATCGGGCTTCTCGTCGAGATCGATCGGCTCGCCCGCAAGCGCGGCGCGGCGGCGACCTTCGAGGGCCTTCCGGAAGACCTCCGAAGCCTGCTCGACCGGGCGCTCCTCGAAGGCTCGGGCGAAAGCGACGAGCACGCGCCCGGATTCGTCGTGCAGGTCGGTCGCGCGGCATCGCAGATCCTCGGCGACCTGCGGCAGCTCATCGCCTTCCTCGGTCACCTCCTGATGGCGCTGGGATGGGCGCTTGCCCATCCCCATCGCATCCGATGGCGCGACGTCCTGCTCACCTGCGAGAAGGCGGGGGCCAACGCGGTGCCGGTGGTCTGCCTGCTCGGCTTCCTGATGGGGCTGATCATCTCGTTTCAGTCGGCGGGCCAGCTCCAGGCGCTCGGCGTGGAGTCGACGATCCCGATGCTCATGGCCTTCGCGATGGTCCGCGAGCTCGGGCCGCTCGTCACCGCGATCATCCTCGCGGGGCGCTCCGGCTCGGCCTTCGCTGCGGAGCTGGGAACGATGAAGGTCACCGAGGAACTCAACGCGCTGACCACGCTCGGCGTCGATCCGGTTCGATTCCTCGTCGTCCCGCGCCTGCTCGCGGCGATGGTGATGACCCCCTTGCTCTCGATCTTCGCAACGCTCTTCGGGCTCGCGGGGGGCTACATCATCATGGCGTCCCTGGGCTACGGACTCCCGTTCTACGTCAACGAGGTCCTCCGCGCCGTGGACTGGGTCGACTTCGCGGGCGGGCTCTTCAAGGCGGTGGTCTTCGCCTTCCTCGTCGCGGCGGTCGGCTGCGTCCGCGGGTTCCAGACCCGCAGCGGACCGGGCGCGGTGGGGGACAGCACGACGCGCGCGGTGGTCACGGGCATCGTCCTCATCGTCGTCGCCGACGGGATCCTCGGCGTGACCTTCTTCTATCTTGGAGTCTGATCGACCGCGGCGGCAGCGATCGAGCTGAACGAACCCGCGGACCACACGATGGGCGCAGCCGGCGACAACCTCCTCGACGCTCCCCGCGCCGCGCCCGCCGTCGCCGCTGCGGCGGCGCCAGTCCGCGATCGCGCGGAGGAACCGCTCGTCCGCGTCGAGGGATTCCGCGCGGCCTTCGGACGGCGCGTGGTGCTCGACGATGTCTCCTTCGTCGTCCACGGGGGCGAGATCGTCGTCCTCGCCGGCGGCTCGGGGTGCGGCAAGAGCACGCTGCTCAAGCACATGATCGGACTCCATCGCCCGGCGGCCGGGCGCATCCTGATCGACGGCGTGGACGTCAGCCAGGTCCAGGGCGAGCGCCGGAGGGCGCTGCTTCGCACCTTCGGCGTCTCGTATCAGCCCGGCGCGCTCTTCGGCTCGATGTCCCTCAGCCGCAACATCGAGCTGGTGATGGAGGAGTTCACCGACCTGCCGCCGGCGGCGCGGCGCGCCATCGCGCTGAGCAAGCTCCGGCTCGTCGGGCTCGAGCGTGCGGCGGAGCAGCTCCCGTCGCAGGTTTCCGGCGGCATGCTCAAGCGGGCCGCGATCGCACGGGCGATGGCGGTGGAGCCGAAGATCCTCTTCCTCGACGAGCCCTCGGCGGGGCTGGATCCGATCTCCAGCGCCGAGCTCGACCAGCTCATCCTCGACCTGCGAAGGATGCTCGGAATGACCTTCGTCGTGGTGACGCATGAGCTGCCGAGCATCTTCACGATCGCCGATCGCTGCGTCGTGCTCGACGCTGCGCGGAAGACGAAGGTCGCGGATGAAACCCCCGCATGGCTTCGCGATGAGTGCGAGGATGAGTGGGTCAGGCAGTTCTTCAACCGGGGAGCCGGCGGCGAGTCGGCCGGTCCGCCAACCGCCGCGACGCCGGTCGCGGCCGGAACACAACGCCCAGCCGGAACGCCGGCACAGAAGGATGCCAGCGCATGACCGAACAGGCGAACGCCTTCAAGCTCGGGCTCTTCGTCATCGTCTCGACGACGCTCCTGATCGCCGGGCTGATCGCCCTCGGCGCCGGCGCGTTCCTCCGGCAGACGGTGATGGTCGAGAGCTACTTCGTCGAGTCCGTCCAGGGGCTCGATGTCGGGGCCGAGGTCAAGCACCGCGGCGTCCGCGTCGGCCGGGTCTCGCGGATCGGCTTCGTCTACGAGCGCTACCCGGGTCCGAGCGACGGCGAGCGGACGCTCGCGATCGAGCGCGGATACGTCCTCGTCGACTTCGAGCTCGATGCCCGATCGACGCTCACGGATCGCCTGATCGAGAATCGGGCCGCGCTCGTCGAGCGCGGGCTTCGGGCCCGCCTCGCCACGGCGGGCCTGATGGGCGTCGTCTTCGTCGAGCTGGTGCTCGTCGATCCTGATCGGAATCCGCCGCCGACGATCTCCTGGGAACCGGAGTTTCCGTACATCCCCTCGGCGCGAAGCGTGATGGCGACGATCATCGACACCGCCCAGCGGATCGCCGACGCGGTCGACCAGCTCGATCTCTCGCAGCTTGCAGACCGCATCGATGACTTCTTCGTGAAGATCGACGGCGGCCTCGCCGGGCTCGATTTCGGTTCGCTCCAGACCGAGGCGCTGGCTTTGCTCGGGGAGCTTCGCGACTCCAACCGCCGGTTCCGCACCATCGTCGATGCCCCGGAGATCGAGCTCGTGCTCGGCGACGTCGCCCAGATCACGGGCCGCGTACGCGGGCTGGTCACGGAGCGCGGCGACGACGTCGACGCGTTCCTCGCGGAACTGCCGCAGACCGCCGCGGCGGCGCAGGAGGCGCTCGCCCGGGTCCGGGCGCTCGCCGACGACCCGCGGCTTCGCGCGGCGATCGACGGCTTCGCCGACGCGACCGCGGCGGCGGCTCCGGCTGCGGGCGAGGCGCGGGCGATGCTGCGGCGGATCAACGTGCTCCTTGCGAGCCAGCAGCAGGATCTCGAGGCGATCGTGTCATCGCTCCGGCGCGTCCTGGAGAGCGCCGGCGAAGTCGCCGACGATGCGACGAGGAACCCGTCCCGCGTGCTCTTCGGCGAGCCGCCGCCCCGGGTCAACCCAGCCGAGACCGGCACCGCGCCGAGACGCGGGGAAGGAGCGAGGTGATGAGATTGCCAGGCGAATGGTCAGGTGGACTCCCGGGACGCGCGTCGCGCGCGCTGGCGCGGAAGCGGCGCCGGATGACAGGCGCTCGTCGGTCATCTGCGCTCATTCTCGCGTGCGCCGCCTGTGCCGCGTTCTCGGGATGCGTGAGCCTCGACCGGCCGTACCCGGATCGGGCGCGGTTCGGACTTCTCGTCGAGGAAGCGGGCGAGGAGGTCACGCCTGCGGTGCGGAGCGGCGCCGTCCGCGTGGCGCGGGTCCGCGTCGCGGCGCCGGCGAGCGGGCGATCGTTCGTCTACCGGATGGGACGCGACGAGTTCGTCGTCGACTACTACAACGAGTTCGTCGCGGCGCCGGATCGCCTGCTCACCGCTGCGCTCGTCGATGACCTCGCGCGACGCGGGCCCTTCGCGAACGTCGTCGACCCGGAGGGCACAGCCGATGCTCCGCGTCGGGTCGAAACGAGCGTGACCGCCCTCTACGGCGACTTCCGCGACGACTCGCGCCCGCTCGCCGTCGTCGCCGCTCGAGTCGTCCTGCTCGACGAGTTCGCGGCGATGACCCGGCAGGTGGCGGAGTGGTCGCTCCGCGTCGAAGAGCCGATTCCCTCGCCCGCAGCCGCCGATCTCGCCGCCGGCTACGGCCGGGCATGGTCGGAGCTGCTGCGACAGCTCCGGGCGGCGCTCGCGTCGACGCGCTGAGGGCGCGAGCAGCGGGCGGCGCCGCGCTCATGCGCCGGTGGGGGAGCTGGAGCCGCAGGCGGAAGCGGGCGACGGGGGTTGCCGCCGAGCAGTCGATGGGCGACTTCACGCTGGCCCTCGAGGGACCGCCGCTGCGGAGCGCCTCCCCCGAGTCCACCGTGTGCCGCCGCCCGGAGCCCGGGTGCTGCGGCGCCATCTCGCCCTCGGGTGGTTCTCGCTCGTGACGCCATCGGCGCCGTTTGTCGGCCTGATCGCCACCGAGACGCCCGAGAACGCGGTCGCTTCGCGCTCGAAGATCGGCCGGTGCAAGCTCAGATCGGCGGCGGTCTTGCACGCACCGGAGCGTGGTGGTAGCCTGCCGACGCGGGTGCGATGGCTCGCTCAGCGCGAGTTCGCCGCTGCCTGCTCGGCCAGCCCTGCTGGCTTTGTGATGGTGCGGCCCGTGGGAGGTCGCGGCAGGGCTTCGTTCACAGACAGCGCGCAGACGACACGGCGTCCTTTCGAAGGAAGCGACGCGGAGCGGCCTGCGACCGTCTCGGGCCGGCTCAGGTGCCGATGTCGAGCGTGAACGCCGGCTGACGTGGTGGGACGGAGTCGAAGCACTCCGCGCAAGAGAGAACATTCAGAGCAAGGAGCACGTTGATGAAGAACACTCGCAACGCGTATGCGTTTGTCGCTGCGCTGGGTCTCGGGCTGGGAGTCGCGCCCGACCTCGGGCTGAGCACCGGAATGGGCTTCGGGTTGGGCTTCGGCGCGCGCGTCGCCCACGCGTCGTTCGAACTGGACCCGGCGTGGTCCATCGCCCGGACTTGGGATGAGACGATCCTCCAGGCGATTCGCCTGAGCACCCCCCGCCCCCCGGTCCACGCGCGCAACCTCCTCCACCACTCCGCGGCGATGTACGACGCCTGGGCGTCGTACGACCCCGTCGCCCGCGGCGTCTTCTTCCATGAGAAGCACGTCGCGGCCGACGTCGACGCCGCTCGACGCGAGGCGATCTCATACGCGTGCTACCGCGTTCTCAAGGCGCGCTTCGTGCCTGGGAACGGTCCCAACATCGCGCAGATCCAGGCGTTCTTCGACGCCCGCTTCGCCGAGCTCGGCTATGACGCGAGCTTCACCTCGACGACGGGCGATTCGCCCGCCGCGATCGGAAACCGAATCGCAGCGCAGATGCTCGCGCTCTGCCTCGTCGATGGCTCCAACGAGACGGGCAACTACGCGCCGAACAACGGCTACGTCCCGTCGAACACCGCGATGCCCTTCAAGATCCCCGGCGCCGTGATGGAGCAGCCGAGCAACTGGCAGCCGCTGGCCTTCGACTTTCTCGTCCTCCAGAACGGCGAGATCGTCGGGGCGGCGATCCAGTCGTTCATCTGCCCGCACTGGAAGGGCGTGACGACCTTCGCGCTCAGCTCGCTCGACCGCAATCCGCTCAACGGGGTCTACATCGATCAGGGGCCGCCGTGGACGCTCGGCCAGCCCGAGCACCAGAGCGACGCGGTCGACATGGTGGCGAAGTCGGCGGTCATGGATCCGCGGCTCACCGAGACGCTCGACATCTCCCCGGGCGTCTGGTTCAACAGCCCCCTCGGCGAGTACGAGTACCCCGGCTACGGGAACAACCCGATCACCGGCGAGCCCTATCCGTCGAACGTCGTGAAGCTCTCCGACTACTCGCGCATCCTCGCCGAGTACTGGGCCGACGGGCCCGACTCCGAGACCCCTCCGGGCCACTGGCACGTCGTGGCGAACGACGTGATGGACACTCCCGGCTTCGAGTACCGCATCGGCGGCGTCGGCGAGGAGGTTCCGCGGCTTGAGTACGAGGTCAAGCTCTATCTGACGATCGCGGGAGCAGCCCATGACGCAGCCGTCATCGCGTGGGGCCACAAGGGCGAGTACGACTCGGCGCGACCGATCTCGTTCGTGCGCCATCTCGCGGAGCTCGGGCAGTCTTCGGATCCCGGCCTGCCCAACTACCACCCGTGGGGGATGCCGCTCGTCGACGGGCTGATCGAGCAGGTCCAGCCCGAGGACGTGCTTCCCGGCGGGCGCTTCGTCGATCTCGCCGAGCTCGTCTACGAGCCGCTCTCCGGCGAGCCCATCGGCGTCAACGATCACGTGGGCTCGATCGTGGTGAAGAGCTGGACCGGCGGCTTCTCCGCCGGCACGACTTCGGGACAGGTGACGACCGGCCCGCTGCCCGGGCACGTCTACCGCAACGCGGCGAATTCGTGGACGATCGGCGGCTTCATCCCCGGGACCGACGACTCCCCGGGAACGCTCAATCCGGGCCAGCGTCCGGCGAAGGCGCTCCAGATCAACGAGATCCGGATCGACCAGCCCGGCAACGACCCGGACGAGTACTTCGAGATCGCGGGCCTGCCGGGGACGTCGCTCGACAACGTCTGGTACGTCGTCCTCGGGGACGAGGTCCAGACCAAGGTGCCCGACTCGCAGGGGCGCGTTCAGGTCGCCATCGACCTCTCGGGCCATGAGATCCCCGCCAGCGGCGTCTTCGTCGTCGCCAAGCCGAGCTACACGCTCGGCGTCGCCGACCTCACGGCGCAGTTCGTCTTCCGCGAGATCGGCAACTGCACCCACTTCCTCGTCACGGGGTTCAACGGCTATCTTGGCCTCGAGTGCGACTACTTCGACAACGGCGTGCTCGATGTCGCGCCGTGGGATGCGGTGATCGACTCGCTCGCGCTCAGGCGCGTTCCGGGCATCGTCGGGATCTACTCGACGAACCAGATCGGTCCCGACAGCTCGCGGAACCAGCTCTACGGCGTCGACTGGATCCTCGGCGATCGCTGGATGCCCTATCAGGCATCGAACTTCGTGACGCCGCCGTTTGCCGGCTACACCTCGGGTCACAGCACCTTCAGCCGCGCCACCGCCGAGGCGATGACCGCGATCACCGGCAGCCAGTTCTTCCCCGGCGGCTACTACGAGCAGGTCTTCGACACCGACTGGCTCCGCTTCGAGTCCGGTCCGTCGGAGCCGTTCACGCTGATCTACGCGTCCTACTACGACGCGGCCGATGACGCGGCGATCTCGCGGATCTACGGCGGCATCCACCCGCGGGTCGACGACCTTTCCGCCCGCGTGACCGGTTCGCAGGCGGGGAAGAAGGCCGCGGCCCGCGCCTTCGCGCTCTTCAAGGGCCTGGCGGCGCCGCCCGACCTGAACCTCGACGGCGTCGTCGACGCCGACGACTTCGCGCTGCTCTTCTCGCTCTGGGGGACGAGCGACGTCGCGGGCGACCTGAACGGCGACGGCATCGTGGACGGCGCCGACTTCGGCGTCCTCCTCGCGAACTGGGGATGAGACCCGAGCGGTCAGGGACCGCCGGGAGACCGATCGGATCCACAAGCGCCCCCGCCGCATGGCGGGGGCGCTGTCGTTGGCGGAGCGGAGGCCCTGATGGACGGAGAGTTCCGCCAAAAGACTGCACCGCAAGCCTTGACAATGTATCAATGAGTGATACTATATGGTCATGCTCTCGATCTCGCTGGCGAGTCCGGTTCCCATCCACGACCAGATCGTGGCGGGCCTGCGCCGGCTGATCGCGACCGGAACGCTGACCGAAGGCGACGAGCTTCCTCCGGTGCGCCAGCTCGCGGCCGATCTGGGCATCAACTTCAACACCGTCGCCCGCGCCTACCGCGAGCTGACCGACATGGGGCTGATCCTCTCCGCGCGCGGGCGCGGCACCGTCGTGATCTCGGCAACCGAGCGTCCGAGCGGGCGCCCGGCCGAGGAGCGCCGCAGGATCGAGTCGACCATCGCGGGGGCGCTCGCCGATGCGCGTCTCGCGGGCTTCTCGCCCGACGAGGTCCGGTCCATGGTCGATCGACAGGTGCAAGCGCTCTGGAAGCCGTGACCATCGGTCGGTCGATCGGCGCCCGGTTCAGCCTCTCCAACCGTCCCGCTCCCGTCCTCCCGTCCTCCCGTCCTCACGTCATCGATCTCCACGCTCGGATTCTCCACGCTCGCCTCTCGTCGATCGTTCGCAACGAGCGACTCATGCGCGTTCCGCCGACTTCACCCTCGGAGCACCACCATGTCCGACCCCGCAATCGTCCTGATCCGGCTTCTGCTGCTGCTCTTCGTGCCCGCGATGCTTCTCTTCTCCGTGCTCTTCGTCCACTGCACGCCGAACCGCGCGGCCTCGGACGCGGATCGGGCAACTGCGGCGGCACGGCTCATGGCGCTCTGGATCGCGACGCTGGTCGCACTCGTCATCTGGGGCGCCTGCGTCCTGAGCCCTCGATCGCTGGGCATCCCGGCTCTCTCCTGGGCGGGATACGCCAGCGCGCTCCTCTTCTTCCCGCTCTGGTTCGCCTTCGCGATGCCGGCGCTGCGGATGAGGAGCCCCGCTTGGGCCGGCCCGCACGCCGTCGGCTCTCCGACGCGGACGGCCTCGCTCGTCAATCGCTCCCGCGAGAACCCCATCGGCATCGGTCACTGGATCGCGGTCGTCGCGCTCGGCGCGCTCCTCCTCGGGACGATCCTCGCCCGGGGATGGGCGCGGCCCTTCGACGGTCCGTCGGAGCAGCTTCGATGGATGATCATCTCGATCGTCTACGCGCTCACATTGCTGGTGGCGCTGGGCTTCCAGCCGGTCGCGATCCGTCAGGCCCTCCGTGAGCCGGAGCCGCTCGATGCGTCCGGCTCGGAGGAACTTCGGCGCATGTACGACGCTGCGCGGACGAGCCGGATCAGGACGATGTTCTGGCTGGTCGGCGCCGCGCTTCCGCTGCTCCTCGGCGCCCTGCTCGCGCTGAGCGTCTGGCTCGATCGGCCTTGGGCGATCGGCGTGGTCGGCGCCGTCGGCGGGACGCTGCTCGGTCTGCTCGGCGCCTGGTTCGGCGTCCGCGCCAGCCTCCGTCGCGTCCGCATCGCCGAGACCAGGGCGCGCCTGGAGGGATCGTGACGCTCGCGACGCGGCACCTCCGGAGCGAGTCCGGCCGGGAGCGAGCAGCGGGCGCTGGAGCGCCGCCGCGAAGCTCGCGCCACAGGCTGGGTCCGCGCGGGCGCGGTACCGTTGATCGATGGCGCCCGAGCCCGAGGCAGTGCCGACGCCGAGACCGGAGAGCGCGCGGAGTCCGACGGGCGGCGCGGGCGTTCCGTCCGACTCGGGTTCGCCTCCCGAGGCTTCCGTTCCCAGCGCCGTTCCCAGTTGCGCTTTGGGTCGCACTTCGGGTCCCGCCTTGGGCCCCGCTCCCGGACCCGTGACGGCGCTGCTCGCGCGCTGCGATCAGGATCCGGAGGCGGCCGAGCGGCTGCTCGCGCTGGTCTACGACGAGCTGCGCCGGCAGGCGGCGAACCTGCTTCGCCGCGAGCGCCGCGACCACACGCTCCAGCCGACGGCGCTCGTCCATGAGGCATGGATGAGGCTCGGCCTCGACCGCGCGGCGCCGAGCGACCGAAGCCACTTCATGGCCCTCGCCTCGATCGCGATGCGGCGCGTCCTCGTCGGTCATGCCCGCTCCCGCCATCGTCTCAAGCGATCCGGCGGGCGGCTGCGGCTGGAGCTCGGGGACCCCTCGGTCGCTCTGCCGACCGCAGCAACGTTCGACAGCGCCGACCTGCTCTCCCTCGAGGAAGCGCTCTCGCGCCTCGCCGCCCTCGACCCGAGGCTGGTCCGGCTCGTCGAGCTCCGCTGGTTCGGCGGCCTCTCCGTCGAGCAGTGCGCTGCCGTGCTGCGCGCGGGCACGGCGACGATCAAGCGCGACTGGGCCCTGGCCCGCGCGTGGCTGCACCGTGAGCTCAGCCGCTGATCCCCGCCCCCGCCCGCGCGGCGCGGGAGAGATCGAGCAAGCGGGCGATCTCCGCTTCGACCGATGCGCCGACGGTCGGCACCGCCGGGGGCACGGTTCCCGCAGCCTCGGCAGCCTCGGCGAGGAGGCGGTCCGCGGCGTCGAGCTCGCGGCGCTCGATCAGGCGCGCGGCGAGGGCGCACCGGGCCGTCTGCACCTCCGGGTGATTGCCCGGCAGCAGCGATCGCCGGATGCGCAGGACGCGCTCGAGCAGCGCGCCGGCGAGCTCGGGTGCCGTCGCATCGTGGGCGATGACGAACGCGAGCCGCTCTAGCAGCGTCGCGGTGGCGAGATCATCGGGGCGGATCTCGTCGCGCATGACGAGCGCTCGCCGCGCCGTCTCGATCGCCGCGTCGATCTCGCCGAGGTCGACGAGGAGGATTCCCCTCTGGGCGAGGCTCCAGGAGAGCTCGGCGACCCGGCCGGGCTGATGACGCTCGACGATCGCGACCGCCGCGTCGATGTCCGCCAGCGCCTGGCGAATCTCGCCGCGGCGCCGGCGGATCACCGAGAGATTGTGAAGGCTCTCGGCGATCTCGATGGCGCCTGGCGGCAGTGCCGCGCTGCGCAGCGCGGTCGCCTCCTCGAGCAGCACGAGCCCGCGGTCGAGGTCGCCCCTGGCCGCGATGGCGTTGGCGAGCCTTGCAAGCCGCCGCGCCCGGCCGAGCGGGTCGCCGCCGACACCCGCGGCCTGCGCCGCCCGCTCCGCGAGCTGCCAGTGGCGCTCGGCGCGGTCGTGCAGACCCAGTGCCGTGTAGCGCTCGCCGAGAAGCTCGTGGAGCTCGACGGCGAGCGCCTCGCCCTCCGGAATCTCCGCCGTCACGAGCGCCGCGGCCTCGTCAAGCGCCCGCTCGAGCGAGATCGTCCCTCCTCCGACGAGTCCCGGGTCGAGTCGCTCGATCACGCCGTGAAGCACCTCGTTGACCCGCCGGACGCGCTCTGCCTCGCGCCGCGCCATCAGCCAGCCGCCGGTGGTCCCGACGACCGCGATGAGAAGCAGGGCCGCCGCGAGGATGCCGGCGGCGCTCGCGCCGCGGTTGCGGCCCACGAAGCGCTGCATCCGATAGGCGAGCGAGGGCGGTCGGGCCGTGATGGGGCGCGACTCGACGATCCGCCGCAGGTCCGCCGCAAAGCCCCCCGCGGTCGCGTAGCGGCGCTGCGGCTCCGGCGCCATCGCGCAGGCCACGACCGTCGAGATGTCGCCGCGCAGGTCGGGCCGCAGCGCGCCGAGCGGAGCCGGCTCCTCCGTGCGGAGCCGCTCAAGCGCTTCCGTGAGGCTCAGGCCGGCGACGTCCACCGGCAGCCGGCCGGAGAGCAATTCGTACGCGACGACCCCGAGCGCGTAGACATCGCTCCGCGGACCCACCCTCCCGCGATCGCCGACGAGCTGTTCCGGCGCCATGTAGCCGGGCGTGCCGGCGATTTCGCCCGCGCGGGTGCGGGGCATGCAGTCCGCGGGCCGCTCGATCGTGGTCGCGATGCCGAAGTCGACGACCTTCGGAAGTCCCTCGTCATCGACGAGGATGTTGCCTGGCTTGAGGTCGCGATGCACGATGCCGCGGCGGTGCGCGTGCTCGACGGCGTCGGCGACCAGCGCCAGGAGAAGGAGCAGGTCGCTGCGCGAAGGTCGGCACCGCGCCACGTGATCGGTGATCCTCGATCCCCGGACGAGCTCCATCGCGCAGAACGCGCGCTGCGTCGACGGATCGGACGCATCCAGCCGGAACGTCCCGGCCGCGTGGATCGTCGCGATGCCGGGATGCTGAAGTCGTCCGAGCAGCTCAGCCTCCTGCACGAAGCGCGCCGCGGCGTCGGGTCCGAGCACGGCGCCGCGCACGACCTTCAGGGCCACGTCGCGCGCGGGCGAGGCCTGCCGCGCCGCGTAGACGACGCCCATGCCGCCCTCGGCGATCCCGGCGAGGATGGTGAAGTCGCCGACGGTGCGCCCGATCAGCGGATCGTCCTCCGCGCCGGCGCCCGGCGGCCGCGGCGCGTCGTCGGTCGTCGCTTCGCAGGCGTCGGGCCCGTCGACGGCACCCGCGGCCGCAAGCAGCTCCGCGACCTCCTGCCGGACTCCAGCATCGCGCTCCGCGGGAGCTTCCCGCAGCAGAAACGCCGCTCGCTCGGCGGCGGGGAGCGCCAGCGCGAGGCCGAAGAGCTCGGCGACGCGCGGCCACTCCGCTGGAGGGCAGCGGGTTCCAGACGGCCGGGAGATCGAGCCGGACACGGCGGATTGTTGCGGGGAGGTGCGTGCAGCGCCTGCTCGCGCTCCAGCGCCCCTCGCCTCCTGCTGCGGCGCCGGAGCGCTCCGGCGCCCGCTCGCTCACGGCGCGGAATGCTGATCCCGCCTTCGGCGAGATGGCGCATTCGACTGCGGAGGGCTCGATCCACCGAGCCCGAATCCGTGATCCATCACCCTGAAGGAACTCCCATGAGCAGCCGCTGCACCATCGGTCTCGCGTCCTTTTTCGTCTTCTCGTGCTTTGCCGCTCCGGCGGGTGCCGGAGCGCTTCCCTTCGCCGCGGGGGGCGCGAACGCCTCCGACGTGCTCTCCGAGCTCGATGCGTTCCGCGCCGCCCTCGGACCGCTCAACGGCAACGTGCCGGGCTCCTTTGGCGGCGGTCGTCGCGAGATCAACTGGGACGGCGTGCCCGATGGGCTCTCCTCGCCCAACGCCTTTCCCGGCGACTTCTTCAACGCCGCCACGCCGGGTCGCGCCCGCGGAGCGCTCTTCGCCACCGACGGCACCCACTTCGAGGTGAGCGCGCGCACGCCGAATCCGACGAACACGCCGCTGAACTTCGGCAACATCGATCCCGCCTACGAGACGACCTTCCAGGCCTTCTCGCCGCAGCGGCTCTTCACTGCGGTGGGGAGCACCGTCACCGAGACGACCTTCTTCGTCCCCGGGACCATCACCACACCGGCGACGGTCAAGGGCTTCGGCGCGATCTTCAACGGCGTCGAGATTCTCGGCTCCGCGCGGATCGAGTGCTTCGACGCCCTCGGCGCGCACCTCGCCACCGTGCTCGCACCGGTCGGCGGCAGCTCCGGCTTCTCCTTCGCGGGCGTGGTGATGACCGGCGCCGAGCGCATCGCCTCGGTGGTGATCCACTCCGGCACCCTCGCGCCGCTCGCGGGCAACGTCGACGATCTGCTCTATGGCGAGGATGTCGTCGTCATGGACGACTTCATCTATGGCGAGCCGATCTCGCTCGGCTGCCCTGCGGATCTCAACGGCAACGGCGTCGTGGACGGCGCCGACCTGGGGATCTTCCTCGCCGCGTGGGGTCCCAATCTCGGTCACCCCGCGGACTTCGACGGTGACGGCCTCGTCTACGGCTCCGACCTCGGCGTGCTCCTCTCCGCATGGGGCGCCTGCGGCGAGTGAGGCTGAACCGGGGAGGGCGACCGGCGACGGAGGCCGGTCGCCCTCCCCATCGCCTTCCGCGACTTCGTCGCCGGCGTCAGCCGTCGTCCTCCTCGAAGATCGTGCCGGCCTTCGCCTCGGCCTCCTCGAGGGCCTTCATCTGCTGCCACTCCTCGGCGGTGATCATCACCTCGCGGGCGACCGATCCCTTGTGGTCGCCGAGGATCCCCGCAAGCCCCATCTGGTCGACCAGCCGCGACGCCCGGCTGTAGCCGATCGCCAGCCGGCGCTGGAGGAGCGAGACGCTGCCCCGCCCGGTCTCGATCATGATCTCGACTGCCTTGTCGAAGAGCGGATCGCGTTCCGAAGCGTCGAGCTCGCCTGCGGGTTCGTCGTCCTTGGAGACCGAGCGCAGCGAGAGCAGCGAGCGCTCGAAGCTCGGCGCCGCGACCTCCTTGAGAAAGCGCATCACGCGGCGGATCTCACCGTCGGTCAGCAGCGTTCCCTGGGCGCGGCGGATCTCGCTGGTCTTGGGGTTGAGGAAGAGCATGTCGCCCTGACCGAGCAGGAGCTCGGCGCCCTTGCTGTCGAGGACGATGCGGCTGTCCATGCCCGAGGCGACCTTGAAGCTCACGCGGCAGGGCATGTTGCTCTTGATCAGGCCGGTCACCACGTTCGCCTGCGGCCGCTGCGTCGCGAGAATCAGGTGGATGCCGACGGCGCGGGCCTTCTGGGCGATGCGGACGATGAAGTGCTCGACCTCCTTGTTGGTCATCATGAGATCGGCGAGCTCGTCGATCACGAAGACCATGTAAGGGAGCTTCTTGGGGATCCTGGCCCGCTCGAGGTCGTTGGTCGGTTCGAATCGCTCGCAGAGCTCCTCCTCCGTCATCGCGTTGTAGCCGGTGAGATCGCGCACGCCTGCCTCTCGCAGGAGCTCGTAGCGCTCCTCCATCCGATCGACCGCCCACTCGAGGATCGCCGAGGCCTTGCCCATCTCCGTGACCACGGGGCACATGAGATGGGGGATGTCGGCGAACTGGCTCATCTCGACCATCTTGGGATCCACGAGCACGAGCTTGAGCTCGTCGGGCCGCTTCGTGTACAGCCAGCTCATGATGATCGAGTTCATGCAGACGCTCTTGCCGCTGCCGGTGGTGCCCGCGATGAGCATGTGCGGCATCCGCGTGAGATCGGCCACCAGCGGCTCTCCCGAGGCGTCCTTGCCGAGGAACATCGGAAGCGCCATCCCCTCGGCGGCCCCGCCCGACATCAGCTCCTTGAGGCGCACCTTCTCCTTCTGGAGGTTGGGCACCTCGATGCCGACCGTGGTCTTGCCCGCCGTGTTGGGCAGGATGCGGATGTTCTGGGCCTGGAGCGAACGGGCGATGTCGCTCGAGATCGTCTGAAGCCGCGCGACCCGCGTCCCCGGGGCGAGCTGCACCGAGAAGAGGGTCACCACGGGACCGCTCTCGATGCCGACGACCTCGGCGTCGATCGAGAAGGTCTGGAGCGTTTCCTCGAGCACCTCCGCCTGCTGCCGGACGAACGCCTCCATCTTCTCCGAGTAGTTGGTCTCCGGGTCGTCGAGCAGCTCGAGCGTCGGGAAGCGGTAGCTCTCCCAGGATCCGTCGGCGGGCGCCTGCCTCGGAATGTCTTCGTCGCGCGCCACCGTGCTGGGGCGGCTGGTCATGCGCACCGGGAGCCGCGCGATCTTGGCGCGCAGCTCGTCGTGGGAGAGCGGCTCGCGGCGCTGCGCGTCGCCCTCATCCTCGGATTCGTCCTCCTCCGCGCCGAGCCCGTCGTCAGACCGATCGTCCGCCGGATCCTCCTCGTCCGTCTCCTCGTCGTCGCCCTCGGCGGCCTCTTCGATCTCCGCCTCGGCCGCGCATGCGTCGTCTTCCCCGAGCCACTCGTCTTCGTGCTCGTGCTCGGCCGCTGCGGCCTCTTCGTCGAGGGCCGGAGACCGCTCGGCGGGGGAGGCCTCGGTCCAACCGGCCGCATCGAACGCTCCCGCTTCCGTGCCTTGCTCGTCTCCGGCCCCGTCCTCTCCGATCCGCCGGCCCACGGCGACCGCGGGCGCTGGGCGGCGCAGCGCGGCGAGCCTGCGCAGGGCGGGCACCGGATTGACCGACCGCGCCGCCCCGGCCACCGCATCGCTCGCCGACCTGGTTGTGGCCGCCACCGCCCGGAGCGTGCGCCAGGTCGCCCGCGGCAGGGCCATGACGACTCCGTCGGCGGCGGTGACCGCCCCGATCAGGAGTGCGGCCACCAGCGTGAGGCCGACGACGGGGGTTCCGAAGCGCTGCGCGAGTTCCTGCGCCGCCGCAGTTCCTGCGAGCCCGGCGCTGACTCCAGGAACCCCGCCGAGATCGCCCAGCCAGAGGGCGTGCAGGCCCCCGAAGGCCACCATGAAGATCAGCGATCCGACGGCGCGGAGGACGGGGTGTCCGATCGGCCGGCCGGCCGCGATGAACCCGAGCAGCGCTCCCGCGCCGATCACCGGGACCCAGACGGCGGGCCCGAAGAGGAGCATCAGCCGCCACGCGAGAAGGGCCCCGAGCGAGCCGCCCGCGTTCGCCGTGACCTGCCGATGGACGGCGACCACCTCGGAGGGCCAGTCGGCGAGATCAAAGGTCGCCAAGGAGAGCACCACGAACGCCCAGAGCGTCGCCGCCACCAGCCAGAGGGCGCGGCGCAGCGGCAGCGCAATGGCGGGCTGGACGAGCGCCTCGGTGGACGAGGCGCCGCGGCGATGGGGGCGCGCAGGAACAGTGCTCCTGGCCTGACGGGAAGACCGAGCCATTCGAGGGGATATCGGCTTCCCGGGAGCCCGGCGGACAGAATCGGCCGCAGCCTCGATGAACGCCTCCGACGCGCCCCCCGTGGGGGTCCGGCTCGGACGCCCGTTCTCGCCGGGTCGAGCTCGGACCGCGTCCGCGCGCGTCGCCGCTCTCCGGGCGTCCCTGTCCCCAGGGAAGCTCGCTTCGGTCGCGGGATACCAGAAGCGACCGAAGCGATGGTCTCCGGGAAGAGAGAAACTCGCTTCGGTCGCGGGATACCAGAAGCGACCGAAGCGATGGTCTCCGGGAAGAGAGAAACTCGCTTCGGTCGCGGGATACCAGACGCTTCGCGGCTCCGAGCCGCCGGAGGAACTCCGTCACATCGGAACGGTGACGCTCAGCCGCTGGCCGTCGGGTGCGACCGCTGTCACCGTCACCACCCGGGGGACCATCCTCGGCACCGAGCGAGGCCCGGCGATGCGCGCGAGCCGCGCGTAGAGCTGATCGACCGTCGCGACCGGCTGGTCGTTGACCGCGACGATCACCGAGCCGGTTGGGAGCGTCCGCGCCGCATGCGACCCCGGCTCGACCGCCGTCACCAGCACGCCGCGCTGGACGGCGGCTCCGATCGATGCTGCGCGAAGCCCGCTCGCGGTGACCAGTTCGAGGACTCCGAACCGGCGGAGCGCCCTCGAGGGTCGCTCCGCCAGCAGCGCCGGGTCGAGCTTGTCGAGCACGATGTCAAGGTCCGCACTGCCTCCGGGAGCCTCGCCGCTCCCTCCGCGCCAGATGCGCAATCTGATGCTGTCGCCCGGCTGCCGCGAAGCGACCATCGCCGGAATCTGCGTCGTCAGGCTGATGGGCTGCTCGTCGACGTGCGTGATCACGTCGCGGGTGCGCAGCCCGGCGCGCTCGGCGGGCCCCCCGGATTCGACCTGGCGAACCACGACGCCGCGCCCCTCGAACTGGAGCAGCCGGGCCATCGTGTCGTCGATCTCCCCGACTCGGACGCCCATGAACCCGCGGTCCACCTCGCCCTTGGCGATGAGCTGCGCGACGACGGACTCGATCATCGCCATGGGGATCGCGAGGCCGATGCCCGCGAACTGGCCCTGCGTTCCCGTCGTGGACCCGCGGTTGGTCGCGATTGCGGTGTTCATCCCGACGACGTGACCGCGGATGTCCGTCAGCGGTCCGCCGGAGTTGCCGGGATTGATTGCGGCATCGACCTGGATGAAGTTCTCGAAGTCGACGTCGGTCAGCCCGGCGGAGCGACCGAGGCCGGAGACGATGCCTGAGGACATCGAAAAGCGGAACTCGAAGGGGGAGCCGAAGGCGAAGACCATGTCGCCCTGCCGCACCGACTCGCTCCGCCCGCGCGTCGCGGGAACCAGCCGATCCGCTTCGATCCTCAGGACCGCGATGTCGGTCGCCAGATCGAGACCGACCACCGTCGCCCGGCGCAGGACTCCGTTGTGAAGCTGAACGTCGATGCGCTCGGCGCCGTCGATCACGTGGGCGTTCGAGACGATGTGCCCCTCGCGGTCGAAGATCCAGCCCGACCCCGAGGAGGTCATCATCACGGAGCGGCCGGAGCCTGCATCGGTCATCGTCGCGGCGGTGCTCACGTGGACGACGGAGGGCTCGACCATCCGGGCGACGTCGGCGGCGGCGGCGTTGAACGCCTCCAGCACCGAGCCCTCCCCGAGCCGCGCGGCGGCGTGGCGAACGCGGGCGTCGGTCCGCTCATCGGCGAGCCGCCTCACGACCGACGGTCCGAGCAGGAGGACCGCCGCCGCCACCGCCGCGACGAGGACGGTGGGGCCATACGTGTCCAAAGCTGCACGCCGCGGACGAGCCGCGCCGTCGCTCAAGTTCCGATGGTCGGTCGCGGGCATGGCGGTCGGTCAGCGCGAGGTCGGGCGTGCGCGGGCGATGGGGCAGGGGGCCGCCGAGCGCGCGTCCGTCGACGCGCGGCTGGGCTCGGCGTCGGCGAGGGTCAAGAGTAGACGCCGCCGCCGAGGAGGACCCCCGGCCGCGGTCACGTCGAAGTTCTTCGGCCCGTCCTCACGAGCCTCGAGCGCAGCGCCGGGTCGTCGTGCGTCGGCACTCGCTGCGCCGACACGACTGCTGCGCGCTTCCACCGGTCGCCTGCCGCGCGTCGCCGGATTCGCCTCGAGCGACTTCGAGCCCATCGCGCGGCCGCGCAGCCCGGCGTCGATGAACGTCGGCCGGCGCGCTTCGCTCGCAGCTCGGCGTGCGCGCCGGTCGGTCCCTCGTCCCGGACGACGGCCGAACGCTCCGGGCCGACCCGACTACGACGTCCCGCCGCCCGGCGAGGCTCCGCCGTTCGAACCCGCTCGTGCCTTCAGGTCTGCATCCAGCGAGGCCAGCTCCTCCGGGTTGATCCGATACGGGTGCTCCCCGAGCTCATTCCGGCGCACCCGGTCGACCCAGGCGCGCGCAGCCGATTCGAGCGGTCCGCCAAGCTCGACGATCGGCCGGGCGAAGGCGGGCTGCCACTCGGTCAGGCCGAGGAGATCCTGAAGCACCACGACCTGCCCGTGGCACGCGGGCCCGGCGCCGCAGCCGATCACCGGCACGCCCACCCGCTCGACGAGGCGCTCGGCGACCTCGATCGGCACCGCCTCGACGAGCACGAGGCTCGCGCCGGCCTCCGCCAGTGCCACCGCATCGTCGATGACCGTCCGCGCCTCGCGCGCGGATCGCCCCACCGAGCTGTAGCCGCCGCGGAGCTTGGTCTGCTGCGGCCGCGAGCCGACGTGGGCGACGACGGCGATCCCCGCCCGGGCCATCTTCGAGACCAGCCCGACGAAGCTCCGGTCGACTTCAAGCTTCACGATGTCGGCGGATCCCTGCGTCATGAAGCGGGCCGCGTTGCGGAGGGCCTCGGCGTCGTCGGCCTGATAGCTCATGAACGGCATGTCCGCCATCACGAGGCACTCCGGCGCCCCGCGCTTGACGGCCGCCGTGATCGTCACGAGAAAGTCCAGCGGCGCGTGGATCGTCCCCGGAAGCCCGAGAATCACCTCCGCCGCCGTATCTCCAGCGAGCAGCACCTCCACGCCCGCCCGCCGCAGCCATCGCGCCGTCGTCGCGTCGTAGCAGGTCAGGCATGCGAAGCGCCGTCCCGACGCGCGGCGCCGCTGGAGCGTGCGCAGCGTGACCGGCCCGGGGCGTTCGTCTTCGGTCGACGCATCGGCGGCGCCGGGTGCGGTTGAAGGCCGCCCGATCAGAGCGGCGCGGTCGGCGGGGGCCGTCGACATCGGGCGATGGTAGCGAGGCCGTGGAGCGGGTCCGGAGATCGCCGAAGGGACGCCCGCTTCGCTCGATCGAGCACTACAGCGCTGGCAGCCTGTGCAAGCGACGACCGGCGGACGCGTCGCGTCGCCCTCGCTGCGGCGATCAACGCATGTCTGACTCCGGAGAGGATCGAACTTCGCCGGATCGCGAGGAGCCCGCTCGCGCGACCGCTCGCCCGCGCAGCGGCGCGACGAAGCCGCGAGGCGCTGGGCGGCTCGGCGCGACCAGGGGCCCGGTCGGCTACGCTCGCCGAGCCTCATGGCCGACCTGCGCGTGATCTCCATCGGCGCCCTCGCGGCGCACCCGCTCTGGCAGGAGAAGGGGGAGGTCCGCCCCGGCCACGCGACGACCACGCTGATCCGCTCGGAGGATGCGCGGATTCTCGTCGATCCCTCGCTCCCCGCGAAGGTGCTTCAGGCTCGACTGCGCGAGCGGAGCGGCCTCGAGCCTCGGGACGTCACGCATGTCTTCCTCACCTGTCTCAACCCGCTTCACCGGCGCGGGCTCGACCTCTTCCCGGAAGCGCAGTGGCTCGTCGCGGAGGCCGAGCGCGAGGCGATCGGCGTCGGGCTCGTCGAGCGGATGCACGAGGCCCATGCGGCCGGGGACGAGGAACTGGTGGCGATGCTCGCCGGGGAGATCGCACTCGTGCAGCGGATCGTCGCGGCGCCGGATCGCCTCGCGGAGGGCGTCGATCTCTTTCCTCTTCCGGGCGTGACGCCGGGGCTGGCGGGACTGCTCCTTGCCTCGGGCAGCGCGACGATCGTCGTCTGCGGCGATGCGATCGTCACCGCCGAGCACCTGGAGGCGGGGCGCGTCCATGCCCCGGCGCACGACGTCGAGAAGGCGTCGGAGTCCTTCCGCGAGGCGGTGGAGATCGCCGACGCGCTCGTGCTTGGCCGCGACAACATCGTGCTCAACCCGCTGCGGCGCTTTTGAGGAGCGCTCGCGGCGTTACCATCCGCCCCCGTGACCCGCCATCTTGCGATCTACACCGGGTCCTTCGACCCGATCACGCTCGGCCACCTCGACGTGCTCGAGCGCGGGCGGCGCCTCTTCGACGAGGTGATCCTCGCCATCGGGCGCAATCCCGACAAGCCCGCGATGTTCAGCTTCGAGGAGCGGCTGGAGATGGCTCGGCAGCTCGTCGAGGAGCTGAAGCAGCGGGAGCCGAGCGCGGCCGCGGTCCGCGTCGAGCACTACACCGGGTTGACCGTCGACTTCGCGCGGCATGTCGGCGCCTCGGCGATCCTGCGCGGCATCCGCAATGTCACCGACCTCGCGTTCGAGTGTCAGCTTGCGATCACCAACCGTCACCTTGCCGGCATCGAGACGGTCTTCGTGGTCACCGGCGAGAGCTTCGCCTACACGAGCAGCAGCCTGATCCGCCAGATCGCCTCGATGGGGGGCTCTCTGGAGACGCTCAGGACGATCGTGCCGCCGCTGGTCATCGAGTTCCTCCGCCGCAAGCGCGATGACGCCCGGGCCCCGCTCCTGCGAATCGCCGAGGATCCCCTGAGCGAGTGAAGGTCGTCGCCGGACGCTGCGCTCGACGCTCTTCGAAGCGGCACCCCGCCCCCGCCCCTTCCCCTCCGTTCCCCTCCCGTCCCCTCCCTACCCCCCGTAACCCCCCCTCCCCCCCCGGGGGGGGGCGCGGTGGCCGGCGCGCTCAGGTCACGCCGAGCTGCGCGAGGATCGTCCGGAAGTTCTCGCTGAACACGAAGTTCTCTTCGGGGAAGTCCTGGCCCGAGAGATTCCGGTCGAGGTGGCTGAAGAGCATGTCGATGGTGGCGATCCGCCGCCATGCCCCGTCATCGCGCCCGCTCAGGGGGGCAACGGCACCGACCGCAGCGCCCGCGTTCGCCTCGTGAGCGGACGCCCCCGCAGCGTGTGCGGTGCGCTCGGTCGCGGCCGTCTCGACTGAGCGTGGCTCGGCGGAGCTGGTCCGGGCCGAACTCGTCCCGGCGAAGCTGGTCCCGGCGAGCGCGGCCGGGTCGAGGGCATCGACCACGCCGGTGGTGCTTGCGCCGGTGGAGTCGATCCGATCGATGATCGCCTCGTAGCGGAGGAGCATCCCCGGGAGCGCGTCGTCGGTGAGCGATGCGGAGGAGATCTTCGCGAGGACGACCTTCTCGCGGAAGCCACTGGCGGCGCCGACGAGGATGCCTGCCGTCTGGGCCATCCCTTCGAGAATCAGGCATCCGGGCATCACCGGGAACGGTTCGAGGCCGTTCTCGCTCGGAAAGTGGTCGTGCAGATGCTCCTCCGCGAGGGAGACCGCCTTGATCGCGACGAGGCGGCGCCGCGGTTCATGAACGAGGACGCGATCGATCCAGAGCCAGCGCATGACGATGGGAGCGGGCAGCCTGAGCGACTCTCGCCGCGGGACTCGGGGATGAAGCGGCCGACGCGATCGACGCGGCGCCAAGGGCGGGCGAGTCTCCCGCCCCTGCCGCCGGCGCAGCCCGGCGGTCACGCCGCGAGCTTGCGCTGAACGAAGTCGACGAGGCTCTTCACGGTGAAGAGCTCGGAGAGCTGCTGCACGTCGGGGTCTGCCTCGAATGCCGCGAAGTCGACGTGCGGCATCCGCTCCTTGAGCATCGCGATCCCCTTCGCCGTGAAGCGGCCGTCCTCGACGACGGTCGGATCCTTCATCAGGTTCTCGGGGAAGAGCTCGCCCTGCTCGATCTTGAACGGCCTCTCCGGCGTCGAGAACTTCTTCTCAAGTCGGAAGACGATGTCGAGAAAGTCGATCGACTCGGCGCCGAGGTCGCCGGTGAGGGACGCATCCATGGTGATCTCGTCGCGATCCACGCCGAGGGCGTCTTCCAGCACGTCTCGGACCGACTCGAAGATCTCATCCCGACTCATCGCCATCGTGGGTCTCCATCCCGCCCTCTCCCGAGCGAGCCCGTCGAATGCCGGACGGACTCGGGTGAGCAGCGGTCGTTCAGTGGTTCAGCGGCAAACGGGCTCAGTCAAGGGGGGCCCCCGGGGGCCCCTGGGGGCTTGGGGGCGGTTTCTCCGCTCCGAAGGGGACGCATGGTAAACCGGCCCGCGACCGCCGTGTCGCCGCCTGCGGTCGAATCTGTCACGCTCCCTCCGTCCGGCGCCGTTCCGGCAGCGCCGTCGCCGTGCGCCGGCGTCGCTTTCGAACCGGAGTCGCTGCGGGCCTCCGCCGCCGTCGCCGCGAGGCCGTACTTCACGCGCCGGCCCGTCCCCTTGAACTGGACCGATCCGTCAGGAAGTCTGCGCTCGAAGAGCACCTCGATGCGGAGGCTCTCCCCCGGACGGACGAAGGTGCCGTAGCGAAGCGCCTTCACGCCTCCGAGCACGAACCGCCGTTCACCGCGGGCTTCGAGAATCCGCCGCGCGGCCTGGACCATCGCCTCGACCATGAAGACGCCGGGAAGCACCGGGAAGCCGGGGAAGTGATCGCCGAGGTACTCCTCGGCGAGGGTGACGTTCTTGAGCGTCACGATCCGATCCGACTGCTGTTCGAGGATCGCGTCAACGAGGGCGAAACGCATCGGAGGCCAGCGTACGGCATCCGCGGTCGGTCTGTCGCGGGGGCGTGCGGCTCGCTGGGAGCCACCCGCGTTCGGCCCCCAACGGCCCGCAGGGCCAGAGGCCCAGACGGTCCACAGGGCCAGAGGCCCAACGGCCCACAGGGCCAGAGGCCCAGAGAGCCACAGTGCCAGAGGCCCGCTGGACTGAAGCGCCCGAGTGTCGGAGGGCCCGGAGGATCCGACGGGCCCATCGCGCCCGGCGTCCGCAGGCGTGGCGACGGATCGCGTCGACCGCGGCGAGCATGCGGAGCGAGCGGATCGAGCGACGAGCCTCCGGCCGTTGGACCATGCGCACCGCGCGGCCGCGCTCCTCACCGGCTCACGCTGCCCGCGGCGACCAGCGGTTCCGGTCTGCGAGCGCGGGTGGCCCCGGCGCGGGCTTGGCCGCCGCCCGAGTAGGATCGCTCCGATGACCTCGATGAGCGTCGGCGCAACGACGATCGCGATCCCCGACGGCGGCGCGCAGGGCTCGGTCGGTCGTCAGGAGACTCCGGATCGCCAGACGATTCTCGAAGTCGACGACCTCCACACCCACTTCCCGATCCGGCGCGGAGTCCTCCGGCGCGTCGTCGGGCACGTGCGGGCGGTCGATGGAGTCACCTTCGACCTGCGCGAGGGCGAGACGCTCGGACTCGTCGGCGAGTCCGGCTGCGGCAAGACCACCGTGGGGCGGACGATCCTGCGTCTGGTTCCACCGACCTCGGGCGATGTGCGCTATCGCGGTCGGTCGATCCTCCCCCTCCCTCATCGGGAGATGCGCCAGCTCCGCCGCGAGCTTCAGATCGTCTTTCAGGATCCCGGCGGATCCCTCAACCCGCGAATGCGCGTCGGCCGGATCATCGGCGAGCCGCTGGAGGTTCACGGGATCGTGCGCGGCGAGGCGGTGCGCGAGGAGGTCGAGTCGCTCCTCGAGCGCTGCGGGCTCCACCGCGGGCTCATCGACCGCTATCCCCACGAGTTCTCCGGCGGGCAGCGCCAGCGCATCGGCATCGCCCGCGCCCTCGCGCTGCGTCCGCGGCTGATCATCTGCGACGAGCCGACCTCCGCCCTCGACGTCTCGATCCAGTCGCAGATCCTCAACCTGCTCAAGGACCTCCAGGACGAGTTCGGGCTCGCCTATCTCTTCATCAGCCACGATATGGGCGTGATCGATCACGTCTGCGACCGGATCGCCGTGATGTTCGCGGGCAAGATCGTCGAGATCGGGTCGCGCGATCAGGTGATCGGCGATCCGCGCGATCCGTATACGCGTTCGCTCCTCAGCGCCGTGCCCCGCGTCGATCCGCGCCGGCGCCCGGTGCGGACTGGCGCGGCGCCGGCGCCGAACCGGCGATGAGGGCACTCGGAAAAAGGCAACCTGGCAAGCGCCCGCTCCAGCGCCGCCACTCGAGCTCTGGGAGTTCGCCCATGAGAGACCTGCCATGAACGCCACTTCCCCGGATGACCGCGGCCCTGAGCCGGTGCCGACGATCTCGACGCGCACGTTCCTGATCGGCTTCGGGACCGTGATCGTGGCGACGCTGCTCTTCTCGCTCGTCGTCGCCATCAAGGTCCGCCGCGATGCGGTGCGATTCACCGATCAGATCCGGCTCGTCGGCGTGGCGATCGAGGCCTACGCGGAGGCGCACGCAGCCTTCCCGCGCTCGCCGCAGGCGCTGGAGGCGTTCGTGGATGCGCGAGGGGCGGTGGAGGGAGCGCCGACCGGGGACGCCGCGCGCAGCGGCCAGCCCGGCGCGGCCGCCGACGCATCCGCGGATCCCGCGAGCGTCGGAGGCTCCGCAGGCCGGGCTGCTCCGGCCCGCCGACTCGGCGAGGAGCTCGCGGCGCTCTCGGTGGGTGCCCCGACCGGCCTCGCGCTGCGGGCCGCGCTGGCGCGGGTGCAGGTCGAGTGGCCCGCCGATCCGGGCGTCCCGCCGACGCTCTCCGCGGGAGGCAGACCCGTCCGGCATGGCGTCGTCAAGGAGGTCACGGAGCGGCTGGCGACGTGCGCCGAGCGGCTCGCAGCCGGGACGGAGTGATCCAGCTCTCGCCCCCGTTCTCGCGCTCTTTCGCAGTCTCGCAGAGTCCGCGCGTCCCGATTCCGGTTGCCCGTCCCCACAGGCTGCGAGGACCGGCTGGCTTCTCTCCTTCGCTCTCCGCGTCTCGCCCTCCCGCTCTCCATCCTCCGCCGCTCCGCTGCCGCCGCGAATCCGAACCCGCATCGCTCCCATGACCACGACACCGGCATCGACCTCCTCGTTCGGCAGCCCCCGCATCACCCGGCCGGAGGCTCCGCTCGTCGACGTGATGGGAGGAGCGCTCCGCGTCGAGCTGCCGGTTCACGAGCACGGGTTCATCGCGCTCGTCGATGCGATGCCTCGACTGGTTCCGGAGGGCCAGACCGCGGACTTCGCCATCGTGCAGGCGGCGCGCGTCTCCTACGGGGAGGGGACTCGGAAAGTGAACGAGGATCGCGGTCTGGTCCGCTACCTGATGCGCCATCGCCACAGCACGCCCTTCGAGATGGTCGAGTTCAAGTTCCACATCGCGATGCCGATCTTCGTCGCACGGCAGTGGATCCGTCATCGAACCGCGAACGTCAACGAGTACTCGGCGCGGTATTCGATCGTCCCGGACCGCTTCTACCGGCCGAACGTCGAGGAGATCCGCCGCCAGAGCCGGACCAATCGCCAGGGCGGCGAGGGACCGGTCGACGCCGGAACCGCCGAGCGCTTCCTCGCGCTGCTCGATCGGGCCGAGGCGGGGTACCGCGACTACTCGGCGCTGACGGAGGAGGGGCTCGCCCGCGAGCTCGCCCGCGCCGCCCTGCCGGTGAGCCTCTACACCGAGTGGTACTGGAAGTGCGACCTCCACAACATCTTCCACTTTCTCTCGCTGCGGATGGACCCCCACGCGCAGAAGGAGATCCGCGACTATGCCGACGCCATGTTCGAGCTGATCCGGCCGATCGTTCCCGTGGCGTGCGAAGCGTTCGTCGACTACCGCCTCGACGGGATGCACCTGACGCGCCTGGAGGTCGAGGCGCTGCGCTCGTGCGCTCCGCTGGCGAGCGAGAACCAGCGCGAGCTGGCCGAGTGGACGGAGAAGCGTCGCCGGCTGGGGCTCGAAGAGTCGCGACTCCCCGCCCGTTCGCAGCCCGGCTGACCTTCGCCGTGTGCGGCAAGGCGGAGAGGACGCTCGGTCGTCCGAAGTTGCGGGCCGCGGCGCTCGGCGCGGTAGGCTGGTCGCACCGCGCGGCGGGAGGCGATCGGTTCGCGACCAGGCCGCGGGCGGAGGAGGGCGCGGACTTTGACCATGCAACGACGCGACGCGGCAGATTCCGGCCCTGCCGGGGCGACCGACTGGTCGATGTTCGGGCGCCTCCACGGCGAAGGCGAGGGCGCGACGGCGGCGCTCGACTCGCTGGTCCGGCGCTACTGGACTCCGGTCTTCGCCTTCGTGCGGCGCCTCGGCTACGACGTCGAGGAGGCCTCCGATCTCACGCAGGGCTTCGTCGCCGATGTGATCCTCGCTCGACGCCTCCTCCACCGTGCCGATCCGGCACGCGGTCGCTTCCGAAGCCTGCTCGTGGTCAGCCTGCGCAACTACGTCCGCGCGCAGGAGCGCACCCGTCGGCGCCGCGCGCCGCTGCGGCAGCGGGGGCGATCCGCGACGGATCCGCAGCTCGATGTCGATCCTCCGGACGCCTCGGCAGCGACCCCCGAGGCCGCCTTCGAGCAGGCGTGGAGCCGCACGCTCATGCTTGCCGTGCTGCGCCGCGTGGAGGCGGAGTGTCGTCGCGACGGACTCACGCGGCACTGGGCGCTCTTCGAAGCGCGGATCGTCAACCCGATCATGCGCGGGACGGATCCGATCGACTACGGGACGCTCGCCGAGAGCACCGGGCTTCCGGATGCCGCCCATGCGGCCAACCTCGTCGTCACCGTGAAGCGCCGGTTTGCCCGGGCGCTCCGCGAGGAGATCGCCTCGACGGTCTTCGATGCGACCGAGATCGAGGCCGAGCTCGTCGAGATCGTCGCGATGATGGAGCGGCGTGGATGAGCGGGGATCGGGACGACCGCGCGAAAGGAGGCGAGCGCGCCGACTGGACGTCGATGCGCTGGGCTCTGCGGCCGCGGAACGAGCCGGCCATGACCGCTGCCGACTGGCTCGCGGAAGACCTCGTTCCCGGCTGCGCGGGGGCCGTTGCGCTGCTGACGGACCCTCTGACTCCGATCGCGGATCTGCGCCGGGCCAAGGATGGCTTCAAGGCGATGCGTCTCCTCGGCGAGCAGCCTGCGGACCGCCGCCTGGGCGCCCGGCTCTACCTCGCCGCGATCGCGGCCGGACTGGCGTACCACGGCGAGCGCATCAGCGCTCAGTCGGACGGCGCCCTGATCGAAGCCCTGACGCAGATGCGCGACGACGCTGAAGTGGTGGAGGAGCTGCGGTCGCTCGCGCTGGCGGCCCTGCGGCGCCTCGAGGGATCCGACCGACCGCGAAGGCCTCCGGGTGCGGGCGCGCGCTGAGGAGCCGAGCTCGGGCGGGGTCCGCTGCCGCAGCCGCCCTTCAGCGCGGCGGTGGATCGTCTGGATGCGGCGGCGCGCCCGTCCACTCATGGAGGAAGTGGCTCGCCACGCGGCGGATGTCCTGCTGGATCACGATGCTCTCCGGGCGCCGTCGCGCCAGGTCGAGGATCCGGGCGAGCTGCGGCGCGAGGGCCGCCTCCGCGAGCGCAGCGTCGCGGCTGCGCAGGGAGCGGGCCGCCGCCATCCAGGCGCTGAAGCGCGCTCCGACCTCGGCCGCGCCGAGGAAGGACGGATCCTCCTCGAGCGACAGGGCGACGACTCGACCGAGCCTCCGTTCGATCTCCGCCGCGGCATCGACGAGAGTCGGAAGCCACTCGGCCGCCGGGTCGGGATCGTGCGCGATCGCGCGCAGCGCGGCGGCTGCGACGGCCGAATCGGCGTCGCGCGCGAGCAAGGCGACCTCAGCGCGGCCGCCAGGCGTCGCGAGGAGTGCGGCGAGCGTCCCCTCGCGGGTCTCGGGATCGGCGATCGCGGCCGTCCCAGCCCCCCGCCCGGCGAGCGGCGCCGCTGGATCCACGGGCGAGCGGGCGACCTGCGCGGGGCGCGATGAAAGGTGCTCAGAAGCCTGCGGGAGCGGCCTGAAGCGCACCGCGAGTCCGGTCTCCGCCGCTTCAGGCGTCCACTCGCTCCAGTCGAAGGTCTCCGTTCGCCAGAGCAGGGCCCTGCCCTTCACCGACCGGCGCATGGCTTCGACTCCCTCGGCCTCCAGGCGCGCCACCTCCCTTCGGGGAAGGTGGACGTGGACGACGAGCGGGACGATCCACCGTCCCGCTTCCTGCCGGGCCGCAGCCAGGTCCGCGCCGCCGGCGTACATCACCGCGCGGATGCCCAGCGCGTCGGCGGAGAGAGACGCGAGGTTGTCGCCTCCGAGCTCCGCGACCGGCGCCGCCGATCCCGCCGGGAGCCGCGCCTCGACCTCGAGGGTCGCCAGCGCGCCGTCGGTTCGCTCGCTCGCGAGCGAACCGAGCCACGCGAAGAGGGTCGCGGCAGCCAGCAGCGCGACCGTGGCGCCGACCGCTGCGAGCCAGGCCGTCCAGCCGGCGAGGCGCTCGGTTGCCGCCTGCGCAGCGATCGACGCGGCAAGTCCGACGACGAGACCGAGCATCCCTCCGAGGAGCGCCAGAAGGACGACGAAGTACCCCGACTTCCCCTCCGCGCTCGAGATGCTGTACCAGCGCACGCACGCGCCGGCGAGGAGCCCCGTGCCGAGGAGGCCGAGCAGCCCGGTCGTGAGGGCCGAGACGATGACGATGAGAGCTGGCATGGTCTCGCCTGTCGAGCACTCAGACGCATTTCGCGGAGTCTCGGCGCAGGGGAAACGGAGAGAAGCAGACCGGAATCGCATGATCCGCCGCCGGAACGGGCTCAGGGACGCCGGGGCGCTCGAGGCCCTTCGCTACCATCGTGCCTCGTCCCGATCGCCCCGCCGGAACCCCCGAATGCCGAACGACTCTGCACTTCAGCGTGCCTTGCCCCTCGCTGCGGCCGTGCCGGGCGCTCCGCTTCTTCGTGCTCTGGCTGCTCTGGCGGTCGCTGCCGCGATTCACGGATCGGGCATGCGAGCCGGCGCGCAGGGGATCGGGGACTCCGCGCCGACCGAGTCGATCTCCGAGCGCCCGGCGCCGGAGCGCATGCCCCGCGACCGCCCGCCGATCCGTCCGACGCGCGACGAGGATGGAGTGCCGCTCATCGATGCGGCGTCGGCGGCGGCCTTCGCGGAGCTCATTGCGGCGTACCGCGCGATCCCGGCGCTCCGCGTCCGGACGACCACGACCATCGGCGCCTCCGACGGCGATGTCGCGGCGGAGAGTCGCAGCGTCGATGCCGAACTGCTGCACGCGATCGTCGATGGCCGGCGTCGGGGACTCCTCTCGGTCAGGGGCTTCACGATCTGGCTGGGCGGGGGCGAGGTCGCCGCGATCCACGAGAGCAACGAAGGCGCGTACTTCGCGGAGGGCGATGGCGGGGCGCCGCTGACCGCGCTGCTGCGCTCCTTCCGGTCGCTGCCGTTTCCCGACCTTGCGCTGGCCTTCGGGGCGTCCGATCCGGCGGGCGTGCTCAGGGAACTCCATCCGCAGGCGCCGGACGTGCTGCCGGTCGCGGTCGAGGAGGAGGTCGTCGAGGGACGGGCGGTCCGCGTTCTCCGTCTCGCGAGCGATCGGCAGTCGATCGACCTCGTCGTCGATCCGGAGACCGGACTCCTCGATTCGATGACGGCGATCGCGGAGGGGGCGGGGGGCAGCGCGGCGGGGACGCGCATCCGCAGCGATCATTCCTTCGAGTACTTCCGGCCTGAGGAGGCTCCGGATGCGGCGACGTTCGCCTTCGACCCCGGCTTGCGCACGATGGTCGATCTCATGGCGGCGCTGCCGAAGCAGGCCGCGGTCCGCACCGCGGCGCAGGGCCGGCAGCGCATCGGGGCCGATGGCCTCCCCGTGCATCCGCTGCTCGACGCCGAGGTGCCAGCGCTCTTCCTGCCGCTTCTCGACGGCGGCGCCCTTGATCTCGGAACCGCGCGAGGCAAGGTCCTCGTGCTGGACTTCTGGGCCACATGGTGCGGACCCTGCAAGGCGGCGATGCCCGGGCTCCACGAGGTCGCGGCGCTGTTCCGCGCCGAAGGCGCGCCGGTCGAGGTCTACGCGGTCAACGTCTTCGAGCAGGAGACGGACCCGGTGAAGCGACGGGATCTCGTCCGGCGCTTCTGGACATCTCAGAAGTACACGCTCCCGGTTGCGCTCGACGAGCGCTCGGAGGCGGGGGGACTCTTCCACATCGCAGGGATCCCGACGATCTTCGTGGTCCGCGCCGATGGCCTGGTCCACGCGGTCCTCGTCGGCGGCGGAGGCAAGCAGCGGCTCATCGACGCCATCCGCGGTGCGATCGCCGCGCCGGGGGAGCCGGGGGCGCCGGGGGCGCCGCGAGCGCCGGAAGCGCCGCAGCCGGCAGGAACCTGAGCGCGACCCGATTCCACTCTCCCGGACTCCACTGGTCGACCGCACCGTGCACCGCAGCGTCCCCGCCTTGCCCGTCGAGAGCGCATCCATCCCGCTGCCCGTGCTCCCCGGGCGCCGTGCCTCCGCTCGGGCCGGACCGGCGCCGGGGGATCCCGCGGTCGAGCGCGTCGCGCGCGACCTCGCCGCAGCCATGCGCGGGGAGGTCCGCTTCGGTCGGCATGACCGGATGCTCTATGCCACCGACGCGAGCATCTATCAGGTCGAGCCGCTGGGCGTCGTCATTCCCTTCGATGCCGCGGATGCGAAGCGCGCCGTCGAGGTCTGCCGCGATCACGGCGTCGCGCTGCTCCCGCGCGGCGGCGGCACGGCGCTCGCGGGGCAGAGCGTCAACGTCGCCGTGGTGCTCGATCTCTCGGCGCACTGCCGGAGGATCCGCTCCATCGACGCGAGCGCTCGCCGCGCGGTGGTCGAGCCCGGAGTCGTGCTGGACCAGCTCAACGCAGCGGCCGCTCCCCACGGGCTGATGTTCGGGCCCGACGTCGCCACCAGCTCGCACGCGACGCTGGGCGGCATGATCGGCAACAACTCCGCCGGCGCATGGTCGCTCCGGTACGGACGCACGGTCGAGCACCTGCGCCGCGTCGATGTCCTGCTCGCCGACGGCGCGGAGCTGCGCCTCGAAGAGGGAGCGTCGCAGCGCGATCCTCGAGTCCGCGCGATCAGCGAGCGCGTCGCCGAGGAGGTCCGCGGGCTGGCGCCGGAGATCCGCAGGCGCTATCCGCGCATCCGCCGGCACGTCGACGGATACAACCTCGACATCCTCCTCGACCAGATCGAGCGATCGACGCCGGGAACGCTCGATCGCGTCAACCTCGCCCACCTGATCTGCGGTTCCGAGGGAACGCTCGCGACCATCGTCGAGGCGGAGGTCGATCTGGTGCCGCGGCCGGCGGCGCGGGGCCTTGCGGTCGTCGCCTACCCATCGGTCGATGCGGCGCTGGAGTCGCTCAGGCCGATCCTCGAGACCGGCCCGGCTGCGGTCGAGCTCGTCGACGACGTGGTGATCGCGATGGCGCTCGCCAACAGCGAGTACCGGCGCTATGTCGAGATCATGCCGAGGACGTCCGACGGCGCCCTGGGCGCGGTGCTCTACGTCGAGTACTTCGCCGACGACGCCGCGGGCATCGAGTCGGGATTCGCCGCCCTGCGGGCGCTGCTGCCGGCGGCGGCGATCGCGTTCCATCGCGACGCGGCGGCGATGCTCGCGGCGTGGAAGCTCCGAAAGGCGGGGGAGCCGCTCCTGCACGGCGTTCCCGGCGTGCGCAAGCCGATCACCTTCGTCGAGGACACCGCCGTGGATCCGCTGCGGCTTCCGGAGTTCGTGCGCGAGTTCCGCTCGATCGTCGCAGGCGCGGGCACGACGGCTGCGTACTACGCCCACGCCTCCGTCGGATGCCTGCACATCCGTCCGCTGATCTGCCTCCGCGACGAGGAGGACCTTCGTCGGATGGAGTCCATCGCGGGGGAGATCGCCGACCTCGTGGTCCGCTACGGCGGGGCGCTCTCCGGCGAGCATGGCGACGGGCGCGTCCGCTCGCCCTTCCTCGAGCGCTACTTCGGCGCTGCCCTCTGCGCGGGGTTCGGACGGATCAAGGCGATCCTCGATCCGCAGGGGCGCATGAACCCCGGGAACATCGTCTCCCCGGGTCCGGTCACGGCGCACCTCCGCGTCCGGCCCGAGAGCGCGTTCGTGCGGGTGCCGGAGTCGCCGACCTTCTTCCGCTACGAGCGCGAACATGGCTTCGGCCACGCGGTGGAGATGTGCAACGGCGCGGGGATCTGTCGCCGGCTCCTCCCGGGCGGCACGATGTGTCCGAGCTACCGCGTGCTCCTCGACGAGCGGCATGCGACCCGCGGGCGAGGAAATGCGCTCCGGCTGGCGATCACCGGTCAGCTCGATCCCGCAGCGAGCTCGCGGTCGGAGGGGGGCGAAGCGGACGCCGCGCGCGCGCCGGGCTCGACAGCGCGGCGCTGGGATGATCCGGGCACGCTCGAGACCCTTCGGCTCTGCCTCTCCTGCAAGGCGTGCAAGACCGAGTGCCCGAGCAACGTCGACATCAGCAAGCTCAAGGCCGAGTACCTGGGACAGCGGCACGAGACCGCCCGCCCGTCGCTTCAGACGGTCGTCTTCGGCAACGTGCGCCTCCTCAACCGCCTCGGGTCCATCGCGGCGGGGCTGGCGAACCGCATCGGCCGCACGGCGATCGCGCGGCGCCTTGCCGAGCGCCTGCTCGATCTGGCCCCGGGGAGGACGATTCCCTCCTTCGCGCCCTCGCTGCGGGTCTGGTTCGCCGAGCGCGAGCGCGCCCGCCTGCGCGGCGCTTCCGACCTCCCGGAGATTCCGGCCGATGCCCCGACGGTGATCCTCTTCCCCGACTGCTTCACGCTCTACAACGAGCCGGAAGTCGGGGCCGCGGCGATCCGTGTCCTCGAAGCGATGGGCCATCGCGTGCTGCTTCCCGGCGAGGGTGGCGGAGCGCTCCTGAGCGGGCGCGGGTTCGTCGCCGCCGCCGCCGTCGGCTGCTGCGGCCGGAGCCAGATCAGCGTCGGATTGATGCGACAGGCCGCGCGGACCGTCGCGGCGACGGCATCCGGGCTCGATGCGACGGCGCGCCGATTCGGCGCCATCGCCGTCGTCGGGTGCGAGCCGAGCTGCGTGAGCGCGATCAAGGATGACTGGCTCGAGCTCGAGCTCGCTGCCGGAGGACCCGCGGTCGCGGCGCTGCGGGCGCTCGCGGCGAGGACGTGGCTCGTCGAGGAGTACATTGATCTCGCCTGGGAGCGGCGCGAAGCCGCTGATGCCGCGCGGGCCGATCGCCGCCCTCCGGCGCTTGGCGAGACCGGCGCGGGGTCACGCCCGGTCCTGCTGCACGCCCACTGTCACCAGAAGGCGCTCTGGGGGAGCGAGAGCAGCGCTCGGCTGCTGCGCCGGATCGCAGGGGACCGTCTCCGTGTCATCGACTCGGGCTGCTGCGGGATGGCGGGGAGCTTCGGCTACACCGCCGACCGCTACCACCTCAGCATGGCCGTCGGCGAGCAGTCGCTCTTTCCGCCGCTCCGCGCAGCCCCGGCGGACGCGGTCATCTGCGCGCCCGGCACGAGCTGTCGGCACCAGATCCACGACGGCACCGGGCGGCGCGCCGTGCATCCGGTGCTGCTCGTCGCCGAGGCGATCGGCGCCGCGTGACCCGGCGCGCCGGGCAGCGCGCGGGCAGGAGCTGCACGCAGGCTGCGCTGGCGGGCCGGGCGAGGACGGAGCCGAAGCAGGCGCGGAAGCGCGCCCGCTCGCCCTACCGCGCCTGCACGCGCGGCTGCACGACGATCTGCGAAGCGCCGGGACCGAAGGCGGCGATCCACTCGGCGAAGCTCATGCCGGTGAGGAATCCGCAGGAGTTCCACGAGGCCCAGAGCGCCTGCGAAGCGATGAGCATCTGAAGCCGCCGGATCGGCATCGGGGGAGCGGGCATCGAGGTGCCGACATCCGCGCTTCCTCGGTACGCGATCATCTGCCCCGGGACGATCCCGGGGAAGCCGCCATTCCACAGGATGGGGGCCTGCTCCGCTGGAGGTGGCGGCGCCTTCGGCAGCGACGGCTGGGCCGGTCCGAGGGCCGCCGGCGGCGCCGGCGCGGCCGTCCGCGCGGTCATTTCGATCGCGTGCGCCTCGCCGGGCGGGCCCGCGAGGACGATGAGAGCGAGCAGGGCGAGGGCGGCGGTGACCCTGCGGAAGCCGTCACGTCGGGGAGTGATGGAAGTGTCGGTGTTCATCGGGATGCTCGACCGAAAGTGAAGGCGCGCCGGACCAGAACCCAGCCCAGGCGACGGAAGGAAGGAAACCGGCCCATGACCCCTGAAAGGACTCGGACGTCGTCGACATCGAGCTCGGCGCGCTCGGCGCCCCCGGCGCGACGAAGGAACTCGACCGTGAAGACCCGCTCGCGCAGCGACCAGTTGGCGGTCGCCTCCGCGACCTCGGTCGCCTTGTTGCTCAGGATGGCGAGCTGGCGCTCGCGCGTCGGAACGTCATCGATCTCGCGGAGCACGACGTGGCAGGCGAAGATGCACCACCATCCGATCGCCTCGGCGTCGATGCCGCCGCCGGAAGGAAGCTCGACCCAGGACTCCAGCTCATCGAGCACGCGCTCGATGCAGGCCTCCGGCGCGACCTCGCCGAGGAGCGTCTCCAGGGCGAGGATCGCCCCGTCGGCGATCCGCGCGAGGCCGTCGTAGTAAGGCAGCTCGTTGAGCAGCGCGACCGCGCGGAGACCGCGCCGCGCCGCATCGAGATCCTCGATGGCGCGCCGGGCCAGCGGAAGCGCCCGGCGCCGCGCCGACCCGCGCCTCGCGCGGGCGACGCATGTCGCCTCGTCCGCTGCGCCGGGCCGCATGTCGAGCGAGGGATCGGCGAGCGTCTCGGCGCGCAGCCTCAGGCAGAGACCGCGCACGAAGTGCGCATAGGCGATCCATCCCGGCGCCTCGGCGTCGTCGGAGGGATCGTGCGCCAGCTCCTCGATGATCCCGGCGGCGACGCCTTCGCCCTCGTACGCGAGGCCCAGCGCGTGATGGCACCACGCGAGATTGCAGCGGAGGCGCATGGTGACGCGCCGATCCGCGATCGGCTCGAGCAGCGCCTGCTGGAGGGACTCCGAGGCGGCGTTGTAGCGGCCCAGCGCCTCCCACGCGAGCGACTCTCGCAGGAGCGCCTTCGCGCGGTCGATCGGGCCCTCGGCGCGCCGGCGCATCGCACGGGCATGGCGCAGCGCGTCGGCGTAGCGGCCTTCGAGATAGGCCTGGAACGACTGCTCGTTGTGGGTGGCGATGTCTTCGCGCGTTCGCTCGGGCGCGGCCTCGTCCGACTCGGGCTCATGGAACGTCAGGTCCTCGAGCACCGCGAAGAGGGGCCAGTCGAGGGCGCGGGCGAGACGAACGACGATGTCCATCCGGAGCACGCCGCCCTTGGGCCAGAGGTTGTGCTCGTCCCTGCCGAGCGCGTCCGCGAGCTGCCCCTGGGTCCAGTCGTTGTAGATCTTGGCCATCGCCAGCAGCTCGTGGTAGCGGCCGTGATCGGCGACGATCGGGCCCTGCGCTCCCGCTCCGCGGGCGACGCACCGACCGTTGGTCGACGCGGTCGCCGGGGCGGGCGCGCTGTCGTCCGCGGTCGCGTTCCTTCTCTTGTGAGCCATGGGGATCTCCCCGTCGGGGTGAACGGAAACGACGGCCGACCGCAGCGCCGTGCAACGCCGCGCCCTCCCGCCGGGCTTCCGGTTCCGTCGTCGCCGTCAGAGCGGACAGTCGAAGCGGAGGCGCTGCCGAAAGCCAACGGTCGGTTCGTCGCCCGACAGAGCGAAGTTCCCCCGCAGTGACCGCGATCCGCCTGTCCAAGGCGCGGGCTACGAACCGCAGCCCCCCCTCGGCGCAGCGCTCGTCCTGCTCACCGCACGACTTCCGACGCGGCGCGGCGCGCGGGGCCCTGCGCGATCGTGAGAAGATTCACGCTTTCTTCGGCGGCGCCGGCTGCCGATCGCCGTCGCGGTTCACCGGCTCGCACGGCGCGGCGCGGCGCTCTGGGCGGCCGTGATCGCCTCGACGACCGCCTCCTGGAGCTTCTTCATCCTGTCGACCTCGCCGGCGCGCACGAGGTCGTTGCCGAGAACCGCGAAGGCCAGCCGCGAGCCGTCCTCGGCGACGACGAAGCCCGCGAGGCAGGAGACCCCGCGGATGTAGCCGGTCTTGCAGCGCACCGAGACCGGGGAGCCGGACAGCGCTCCGAAGCGTCGGCGGAGCGTTCCGGTCTCGCCGCCGATCGCGAGGCTGTCGAAGAGCGGCGACCCGAGCCGGGGATCGCGCTCGAACGACGCGAGCCACTCGGTCAGCAGCGACGCCGAGAGGCGGTTCTCCCGCGAGAGACCCGAGCCGTCGGAGATGGCCAGGGCGCCGAGGTCGTGATCGGGCAGGCGCTCGGAGACCGCCCGGCGGATCGCCTCGGCGCCGTCGCTCCATGCGCCGGGTCGTCCGGTGGAGGCGTGCGCGAGCCGCTTGAGGAGCGCTTCCGCGTGGACGTTCTGGCTGTTGGTGTTGCAGCGGAGCAGCACCTCGGCCAGCGGCGTGCGGATGATCGGTCCGATGCCGGCAAATCCGGGTGCGAGGCGTCCGCCCTCGATGGCGCGAGGATCGTCGGCGTCGGCGAGGCGCACGGCATCGACGGAGACGCCGGCGGCGCGAAGGCGGTGCGCCAGGAGCTCGGCGAAGTAGCGGGGGGGATCGCGGAGCGGGATCTCGATCGGATCGACCGCGGCGAACTTGACGTTCCCCTGGATCGTGAAGGCGTTCCGATCGGCGGCGCGGGCAATCGCGGGCGCGTGCTGGTCGCTCTTGCCGGTCTTGGTCGTCGCGCGGTTCTGCACCTCCAGCCAGGGCGAGGCCGGGCGGATCGCGACGATCTCGGGGTGCGGGCCGCTCCCCGGACGGAGCAGGAACCGGAGCACGTTCACCTGGACGTTGAGCCCCGCGACTTCCGCGAAGGATCGCTGGAGCCGCTGGCCCGCAGGCCATGCCGGATGGAAGTGCTCGCGGTCGAAGACGCGGTCGTCGACGACGAGCGTGCCGACCGAGCGGAGACCCGCTGCGACGGTCGCCTCGACCCAGATCCCCACCAGCTCGTCCGTCGTCATGCCGACGCGCTCGGCGCCGGAGGCGTCGCGCCAGCGCGTCCGCTCGAGCAGTGCCGGATCGCCGAACCCCGGATCGCCGCTGCCGACGACGATCAGCCGCTCTGCGCGCGACCGATCGACTTCGCTCAGTCCGGCGCAGAGGTGGGTCTCGAAGGCGAACTCCGGTCCGAGCAGGTGCAGCGCAGCGCCGCTGGTCAGGAGCTTCATGTTGCTCGCCGGGATCATCGGCCTGGCTCCGGCGACTTCGACGAGCTCGCGACCCGTCGCCGGATCGCGGACGCTCACCGCGATCGTCGCACGGTCGAGGCCGGAGGCGCGCAGCGCCGACCTGACTGCCCTCTCGAGATCCGGGCCGATCTCGGGCCGAGGCTGCGCAGCGCTGTCCGGCCGTCGGCCGGAGGGCGCCGCGTCGGCCGCCGCCGTCCACGCCCACGCCGCGCCCGCGAGCAGGAGCGTCATGGCCGCGGCGAGCGCTCCGGCGTCCCGCGCACGCCGGCGCCCCGACCGCGCCGACTCAGATCGTGAAGCGCCCGCTCCGGTCGAAGTGGCGGCGAAGCCGATGGGTAGCGGCGCAATCGGCCTCGTCGCGAGGAGGTCCTCGCGCACCCGTCCGGTTCTTCCATGAACACGTGGTGGGGTCATGATGGCGAGTCTACCGATCTCGCAGGCCTCCAGAGAGTCTCGCGCCGCGGACCGCCGGCGCGAACCCTGCACGACGAGCTGATGCGGAGACCGCGAGCGGCCGGGTCGATCGCGGCGGCCCGCGCTCAGTGCGTCGGATCGGTGCGCGATCCGGTCGCGACGAAGGAAATCGAGGGACGGTCCTGGACCTGCTCCGAGCGATCTCCCTGAGGCTCCGCGCGCGCCCGGGGCGCCCGCTCGATCCGCATCGTCCCCTCGATCCCCCGGATGTGCAGGTCTTGCTGCGGGAACGCGATCTCGATGCCCGCCTCGCGGAACGCCCGGTCGATGGCCATGTTCAGATCGTGCCGGACCCGCACGAGGCCCTCGAGCGAGGGGAGAATGCAGCGCAGCTCGAAGTTGAGCGAGCTCTCGCCGAACCCGATGAAGAGCGCCGCCGGTGCGGGGTCGCCCATCACGGCCGGGTTGGCGCGGGCGACGTCGACGAGCAGCTTCTCGACCTTGGCAACGTCCGAGCCGTAGGCGACGCCGACGGGAATGACCACGCGCAGCGTCGAGTCGGAGAGCGTCCAGTTGATCACCTGCCCGGTGATGAACTCCTTGTTGGGGATGATCAGCTCCTTGCGGTCCCAGTCGGTGATCGTCGTCGCCCGCATGCGGATGCGCGTGACCGTTCCGCTGACGTTGCCGACGGTCACCGTGTCGCCGACGCGGATGGGCTGCTCGAAGAGGATGATCACGCCGGAGACGAGGTTCGCGACGATCTCCTGAAGGCCGAAGCCCACGCCGACGGTGATCGCCGCGACCAGCCACTGGACCTGCGACCAGCCGATGCCGATGGCGCCGAATGCGACGACCGTGCCGACCACCGAGATCACGTAGCGCGAGATCGCCGTGATCGCATAGCGGACGCTCGGCTCGATCGGGAAGCGCTGGAGCATCGCGATCTCCAGCAGTCCTGGGATGTTCCGCGCAAGGACCACCGTGATCACGATCGCGATCATGCTCACCACGACGTTTCGGAGCGTCACGACGCCGCCGGTCGCCGCGGAAGCCTGCTCCGGCGCGGTGCTCGCCGGAGGCACTCCCGGGATCGGGAACGCGAGCCCGGGCGTTCCGGAGGCGCTGGGTGGCGAGACCTCGGGTGTCCCCCGGGCCGGCGAGCTCCCCTGAGCACCCGGCGTCCCCTGCGCACGCGCCTGGGAAGCATCGCCCGCTGCCTGCGGCGCGGGGCGTCCCGCCTCGGTGCCAAGCAGTCTCGCCGCGTGCGGACCGAGGATCTCCGCGACCGCGGGCGGCACCGCGTCGGCCTCGCGGATGGCGAGAAAGCGCGGCCAGAGCTCGACGCGATCGAACATCCCGAATGCGGGCAGCGTCTGCGCCCAGACTCCGAGCACTCCGAGCACGAGGCCGATGGTCAGCGCCGTGTGCAGCAGTGTGCGCGTCTGGGCGTCGATCGCCGAGAGGTCGATCCGCGGCTCCTCGATCTGCACCGTGTCGCCCTCCGCGGAGGCGACCTGCCCCTGTTCCTCGGGCTCGGCGAGCATCGCCGCGCGCCGCTTGCGGGCCTCCTCCATCGCGAGCCGGCGCCGGGCGACGTACAGCCAGCGCAGCACGAGGCCGTGGGCGACGATGGCGCCGAGAACCAGGAGGATCGTCGCGAGGATGTTCTCGCCGAACTGAAGCGCGGTCGCGAACCAGCCGAGCGCCGCGAGGAGGCCGAGGCTCGCAGGGAGGATGACGACCGCCGCCCGGATGAGCCACTGAAACCGCGCGATCCAGCCTCTCTCCGCCTGCGGATTCGCCTGCCCCGGCCGACCTGGCTCCGCCGCCGCGAGGCCCGCGAGCACGCCATCGACGCCGCGGAGCAACTTGCCGCCGAGGACCGCGACGAGGATCGCCGCGATCAGGAAGGCCAGCCGCCCGAGGGGATCATCCCCGGCTTCGCGCGACGACCATGTGGTCGCGCCGATGATGAACGAGAGCGGGAGGACGGCGGGCGTGAACCAGCGAAGCTGCCGGCGAATCAGCAGGATCTTGGCGGGGCTCCAGCGGAAGTGGGCCGCGGCGAGACCCGACGGACGGACGAGACCGCGCAGCAGCGAGAGCGTCAGAAGCACCCAGGCGACCCGCGCGAGGCCGTCGGCCGCCCCGTCGGGAAACGGGGGCGTCGCGGCCCCGGCCTCCGTCGGCGGCAGGAGCTGCGCGGAGAGCCACCAGACGATCGAGGGCGCGATCAGCGCTTCGCCGATGGTGATCCCGGCGGCGGCGATCGTCAGCCCGAAGCGGTCGGTGTGCACTTTGGCGACGCGCGCGGCGATGCCGTCGAGCGTTCGCTGGATGGCGCGCCGCCGGAACAGCCAGGCGCCGAAGAGCAGCGCGATCCCCGCGGCCGGCAGCGAGTTGGAGCCGAGGCTCTCCACGAACCGTTGCCCGAGGACCGTCCATGTCGAGCCCCGGAGAAGCGAGGCCGCCGAACGTCCGACATCGCGGATGTCGCCCAGCCCGATCGGCGGCATGCTGCGGATCCACAGAATCCGCGCGCTGATGAAGTCGCCGTAGACGCGGGTGAGCGCCACCAGCGGGTCGAGCGCCTCCTGGATTCGAAGCAGCCACTCTTCCCGCTCCTGATAGGCCTCGACGAGGGCGTCGAGGCCTGCGCGCTCCTCGACGAGCCTCCCGCCAAGCTCATCGCGCAGCGCGGCAAGGACGTCCGGCGAGACGGTCTCCGAGAGCGTCGCGACGAGCTGATCGCGCCGGATAGACGGCGGGGGGAGGCTCGACCGCTCGAGCTCGAGCTCGGCGAGCTCGAGCTGCGTCTCGGCGAGCGCTGCCCGCAGCCGGTTCTGTCCCGAGCGAAGGAAGCTCATCGCCGGAAGCGCCGCGTACTGCGCCCGCATGCGGGCGCTGTTGAGGCCGACGTTTCCGCCGAAGGTGGCCCGCTCGCGATCCCGCTCGTACGCGGTCGCGATCGTCCGAAGCTGCGACTCGACGCGAGCGAGATGGTCGCGGGCTGCGGCGTTGCGGGCGATCAGGCCGTCCTCTCCGCTGCGGCGGCGCACGAAGTCCAGGGCCCGCTCGGCGATCGCCCGGACCTCGGGAGGAGCCGCTTCCAGCGCCGCGCGGGCCGCGGCGGCATCGGCCTCCGCATCGGCGGCGACGCGCCGATCGACGGCGGTGCGCCACTCCCGCAGCACCGCCTCGCGCGCGGTGATCCTCCGCTGCGCGCGCTCGCGGCGGAGCGGCTCGAGCTCCGCGCGGGCCTCGTCGGTCGACTGCTCGGCGCGGAGCGCCTCGATGAGCGTCGTGAGCGCGCGCTGTCGGGCGACCAGCTCGTCGCCCTCGGCGATCCCCAGCTCGCCGACGACTCCCGCGAGGCTCATCGCCGCAAGGCGCGACTCGACCTCCTCGAGCTCGGAGCGCGCGGCGGCGAGCTCGCCGGGAATCTGCGCGCGCCGCTCGGTGCGGACCGCGTTCTCGCGCTCCAGCTCGGCGAGGCGGTCCTGTCCGAGCCGGAGGTTCGCCTCCGCGTCGTCGCGGAGCCGCCGCAGCTCCGCGAGCGTGGCTCCTTCGGGCACATCGATCGCCGTCGCCGGCGGCTGCGCGAGCTCGGCGCGGACCTGCTCCAGAGTCCCCGGGGCCTCCGCCCGGCGCTCGGCATGGAGCCGGAGCCGCTCCTCGTACTGCCGCGCAGCCGCGAGGTGCTGCAGCGCCCGCTCGTAGAGCTCGATCAGCCGCCGCTTCGCCTCCTCGTCGAGGTCGCCGCGCTCCGCGGCCCGGTCGCGGGCCTCCGTCAGCCGTTCGAGCGTCACCTCGGGCAGCGGCGCCGGGGGTCCTTCAAGGACGTGCACCGGCGGAGGCGCGGGTTGCGGCGTCGCGGCCGTGCCGGTCGGTCGAGGGGTCGTTGCCGGCGGCGCACCCTGGCCCGCGGGAGGCGCTGCGCCGAGCAGGCTCGCGGCGGCCGCAAGGCCGGCCAGAACCGCCAGGAGCAGCGCAGCGCTGCGCACGGCGCGCCGAGGCGGATGAACGCTTCGGATGCGCAGGCGCTCCGCGCGCGAGCGCCCCGCACCGAGGATCGGGAGGACGGGGAGGAGGCGGGTTCGAGTCGACTGGGCGGTCAAGTTCACCGAACTGGGGATGCGGCCGAGGTGGACGCGATCGTAGCGGCCGCGTCGGCGGGCTCTCACGTTCGGCGAGCCCGCGAGCATCACTACAGTCCTCCGTGATCGCGGTGGTCACCTGCCCCTCCTGCTGGCACCGGTTCGATCCCGGCGCTGCCTGCTTCATCGCCGAGCATGCGGCGCTGATCGGCGATCCGGTTCTCGGGCCGGACGAGTCGCTTCGATTTCACCCGACGCGCCTTGACGGGCTCGGCCGCGCCCTCGATCCCGAGGGCGCTCTCTGTTCGCGCGTCGCGTGTCCGCGCTGTCACCTCGAACTGCCTCACGCGGCGCTCGAGCTGCGAACGCTGATGGTCTCCGCCATCGGCGCTCCGGCGTCGGGGAAGTCTCACCTGCTGGCGGCGGCGACGTGGAGACTTCGTCGCCTCGCGGCCGCGGGCGGGCCGGAGTTCGAGGATGCCGACCCGACCCTCAACGCGACGCTGCACGCGCAGGAATCGGCGCTCTTCCTCCCGTGCGCCGCGGCGCGCGACGGCTTCGCGATTCCGGTGCTGCCGAAGACGGAGACCGGGGGCTCGCGCCTCTACCGCGAGGTGCTCGTGCAGGGACAGGTCGAGTCGCTGCCGGTGCCGCTGCTCTTCGTCGTCGGGGCCGGCCGCGAGCGGCGCCTCCTCGTGCTCCAGGACAACGCCGGAGAGCACTTCCTGCCCGGGCGCGATCGAGCGGCCCGCGATGCGACGGGACATCTCGGTCGCGGCGACGCGATCCTTGTGGTCCTCGACCCCCTCCAGGACCACCGCTTCCGGCGCGCCGCAGGGGTTGGTGACGGAGCCGCCGGAATCCGCATCGCCGAGCGTCAGGAGCTGGTCGTCACCGAGGCCGCAGGGCGCATCCGCAGGCTGAGCGGGATCGAGTCCGGAACGCGGATTGCGCGTCCGGTCGTGGTGGCGCTGACCAAGGCCGATCTCTGGCAGCACCTGCTCCCCGATGTCGACCTCGCGTCTCCTCCGCTTCGGTCGCTTCGACGGGAGACCGCGGCGGTGGCGGCGGCCTCGCTCTCGCGCGTCGCCGGCGGCGACGCGGAGCGCGACGGGGAGGCCGATGCCGCGCTCTCGCGCGAGGCCGGCGGCGCGGAGACCAGGCGAGAGCCCCTCGGGCTCGACGCGGTGCGGCTGAGGCAGGCCGATGAACGCTGCTCGGCGCTGCTCGCGGCGCACTCGCCCGAGATCGCCGCCGCCCTCAACGCAGCGTTCGAGCATCCTCGCCTGGTGCCGGTCAGCGCCCTCGGCCGCTCGCCGATCTGGATCGAGGGCGAGCGCGGCGCGTCGCTCGGAGTTCCCGCGAAGGAGATCCAGCCGCGCTGGGCGGAAGTGCCCCTGCTCATGCTTCTGGCATGCGCCGAGCGGTCGTCCCAGGAGCGCGGGGCATGACCTGGGAGCTCATCCACACCTCGGCCCCGCGGGGGCTGCACTCCGCCCATGGAGGCTTCGTCACCGTCGCCGAGACCGCCGGCCTGCCGCGGGCGCTGCGCGAGGTGCTCGAATCGCTCTCGGCGTTCGATCTCACGCCGAACGCCGAGGCGCGGCAGGGCGGCCGCGGCGCTCTGCACGGGCACTCGATCGTCCACCTCGCGGGTCGGGCCTACAGCGTGCTCAGCCGCATCGTCCCCTGCGGGTCGGATCACACCGGCCGGCCCAACCGTCTGGCGCACCACGTCGTGCTCGGCGCCGACGAACGGCCAGCGGCCGGGCCGGCTGCGGCGCTGGCGGACTTTCCTGCCTTCCTCGATCGCTGGGATGGCCCCCCCGAGGAGCGGCCGTTCGGTCCGATCGTCGCGGCCCGCCCGCGCGTGCCGGCGCCGTGCGCGACGTGGGAGCGCCTCGTCGGCGACGCCGGCTGGGCGGGCGAGCTCCTGCGGGCGGCGTTCGAGGCGGCGCGAGCGACCGTCGCGGTCGTCCTGCCGCGCGGGTTCGACACGCCTGCGCTGGCCGACGAGATGGTCGCGCTGGTGCCCGCGGCGCGGCGCTGGGAGCTGACCTTCTGCGATCGCGACGGCCGGGCGCGCCCTGATGTCGAGAGCCGGCTCCGCCTCGTCGACGTCGGGGCGATCGATCTCGGCGAGCTGCGCCGCCGACCCGGCACGCTGATCATCGAAGTCGCCGGGAGCGCCCCGGACTCGGCGTTCTCCCGCGCGGCGCGCGAGGGCGCCTCGATCGAAGCGGCGCTCGACGAGAGCGCGCGCATGCCGGGGGAGCCTGTCGAGCCGCTGCCTGCGAGCGCTCCCGCGCGGAGCGATCGCGCAGCGGCCGCCCGCGAGCGCATCCTGGTGCCCGCGAGGAGTCCGGCGCCTGCGCCGCCCGCGGCGACCGCGGAGCGGCGCGTCGCGCCCGCAGCGCCGTCGGCGTCCGCGTCGGCGCCCCATCGGCGGCGCGCCTACTCCGCGCGCTGGGTCATCGGGGCCGCCGCGGTTGCCGTCGCTGCGCTGCTCGCGGCGATCGTCGCGACTGCGACGCCGGTGATCCGCGATGCGTTCCGGCCCGAGCGCGTTGCGCTCGATCCGTCCGAGTCGCTCGATCCGGGAGCGCAGGCGCGATGACCTTCGTCGACTGTCAGGCGGCGGCGCGGAACGTCCGCAGCATCCTCTCGCGCGGATCTGCGGAGCGCGGCGAGATCCTCCCGGCGCTCCAGCGCTGGAACGAAGCCGTCGCCTCCGTCGCTGAGCGCCTGGCGCGCTGCCGCCCCTGGCTCGATCGCGGGCTGGTCGCGGAGGCCGTCGGGTTCGCCGAGGACTCGCGGCTCCTTCATGACGTCGCGGAGCTCTCCCTCGGCGAGGATGCGCCGCGCTGGGCGGCGCTCTGCGAGCGCGCCGGAGGCGGTCCGCCCGCGCGGCTCGACGGCGCCGATCTCGACGCGATCGAGCGCTCCGTCGCGGGATTCTCCAGGATCCGCCCCAAGCTGGAGGCGTGGCGGCGGGCCTGCCTCGCGCGGCGGGGCATCTTCGAGAGGCTCGAGGCGCTGCGCGCCGTGCGCCGCGCCGACGCGAGGAATCCCGCGCTCGGCGCGATGCTGAGGGAGCTTGAGACCGAGGCGCTGCGCCGCGCCCCGGAGATCCTCGAAGAGGCCGAGTCGCTCGGCGACATCGAGACGCTCGCCTCGGCGCGGCGGCAGTTCCGCGAAGGTCGCTGGACGCGGGCGATCCCGGAAGCGATCGCCGGAGCCGCGAGCGCCGCCTACGAGCGCACGGTGCGGGCGGCCTCGGCGGCGGAGCTGGACGACCTCGAGCAGCGAATCCACGCGGCCGCCGGGTCGATGGACGAGGCGGCGCTGACGTCGCTCCGCGGCGAGTGGGAGGCGGCCCTGCGGCGCATGGAGATCGGCGAGGATCCCGAACTCGATCGTCGCGTGCACGAGAGCTTCGCCTGGCTCGACGCCCGCGCCGCGCAGCGAGCCGAGGCGGAAGCCTTCGCCGAGGCGTGCGATCGGCTCGAGCGGGTGCTCGACGAGGATCGGCCCGTCGCCGAGATCGAGCGCGCCTACGCGGCGTCGACGCGCTTCGATCGGCCGCTCGCGCAGGCCGTCGAGCATCGCGTCGCCGCGCGCTTCGCCGCCGAGCGCGACTCCCGGCGGCGCCGTGCGCGCCTCGTCAGCACGATCGTCGTGGCGGCGGCGATCGTCGCTGCGGCCACCGGGCTCTACGCGCTCTCGAAGGGCATCGAGCGCCGCCGCCTCGACGGGCTGGCTGAGCGGCTCGAGAGCCTCCTCGCGAACGGTCAGGTCCCCGAGGCCCGATCGCTGGTCGGGCAGCTTCCCCCGGGGCGCAACGCGCGGCTGATCTCGGCCGTCGCCCGCACCGAGACGGAGGGAGCGCGGTGGGATGCGCAGCGCGACGACGTCGGCGCGCGGCTGCGCGAGGCCGCGGCGATCCTCGACCGGCCGGAAGTGATGATCGACGAGCGGGCGATGGTCGCGGCCCGCGGCGCCCTCGATGGCGCTGCTCCCGCGGCGGCGTCCGTCGAGGAGCGGAGCGAGCTCGCCCGCCTCGAGGCGATTCACCAGGAGCTCTCGGCGCGGCGGGTGGAGGCGCGGCGCACCGCGGCGCGCGAGGCGTGGAGCGCGCTGCGCGCCGAGCTCGCCGCGCGCGTCCCTCCCAGCCGCTGGAGCAACGCGGAACGCACCTCGGTGCGGCGCTGGGACGAGCACCGCGGCGAGACGGCGCGCCTGCGCGGCCAGCTTGCAGCGCTGGCCATCGAGGCGGGGCCGGCGGAGGCGGCCGAGATCGGCGTCGAGCTGCGGCGGATCGACGGCGAGCTCGCGTCCATCGACGCCAGGACCGCGGCGATGCACCGCGCCCGCGACCTGCTCGACTTCCTCGACGACCCGCCCCCGGACGAGGATGCCTACGCGGCGCGGATTCTCGAGGACCTCGCCGCCGTCGGGGAGGTCCTCGCCGAGATCGGACGCCTCTCCGCGATCGAGCGCGTGGCGGACGCCGCCCGTTCAGGCCGGGCCGTGCGCCACTGGCGCGAGGTGGTCCGCCCGCGCGAGCTGCGAACTCGAGCCCTCGAATCGGGATCGCAGGGGCCGTGGCGGCCGCCGACGCGCATCGCGGCGCTCGAGCTCGCCGCGGTGCTCGCGCTGCACGAGCAGACGCACCCCGACTCGCCCTATCAGCGCCCTGCGGCGACCATGCGCGGATTTCTCGAGCATCACGCGGGCGACGGCTCCGCGACGCGCGGCGATGCGCTCGTCGAGGCCATCCGCGCGCTGGGATTCGAGGACCTGCATCGGACGCCGCTGAAGGGAGGCGGGGCGATCTACGTCCGTCCCGGCGCCGGGCCGTTCGACAAGGCGCTCTCCACAAAGTCAGATCTTCGACGACCGGCGGGCCAGCTCTCGCCGCGCGGCGATCCGGGTCTTGTTCCCGCGGGCCCGTCGGTGCCGGTGCTCGCTTCGGTCGCGCTCGCCGACGGGCTGCCCGCGCTCTTCGGGCGCAGCGGCATCGAGCTCATGGAGGCCTTCCTCGGCCTCGTCGAGTCGGTCGAGCGGGCGGCGCCTGAGGATCCGCTGCTCGCGACCGACCTTCTCGCCCAGCTCTGGCAGGCGTGGCGCGACGTGGCGGCGACCGCCGCGGATCCCCTGCTCGCCGCGATGGAACCGTGGCTGCGCACCCTTCAGGGACGCTGGCGCGAAGCGCTCATCTTCGATTGGGCAGGCAGGTCCAACGACCTCCGCAGCGGTCCCGCCGCGGCCGCTCGGAGCGCAGCCGAGTCGGCGCTGGCGGGCCTTCCGGCGCCGCAGCCGAGACGCGCCGCCCTCGGACGCTGGTGGGCGGGACTGATGGACGATCTCGCGGCGTGCTCGCCGGCGGGCGCCCTTCTCTTCGCGGACGCCGACGGCATCCGCCGGACCCCGGAGTTCTCCGGCGCCGGCGAAGGGTTCATCATCGTTCCCCGACCCGGCGAACGCGGGCGGTTCATGTTCGCGCCGGTCCGGATCGTCGACGGCGAGGGGTTGGTCGAGGCTGGTGCGGCGCCGCCCGAGGCCACGATGCTCTTCCGACGGCTCGGTCAGTGATCGGAACGGACGAGCGAGACTCGGAGTTCCGCTCGTCGGCAGCGCTCCGGAAGCCCTCGGGCTCCCTCGACTCCCGGCAGCCCGGCGCGCACGGGCCTGTGCGTCTCTGAATCCCCGAGGCCCCGCGCGCGACCCGTGCCATGCGAGACCCTGTCGGGAGTGACCGCTGAGCAAATGCCCATGACCCCCACCGACGCAGGTCGATCCTCCGAAGCCAGCCTCGCCGCGCGTCCGCCCGGGAGCGCCTTCCTCGCCGAGCCGCAGCACCGGCTTCGCTACGCTGCCATCGACCCGGAAGCGCGGCTCGGTCTGCCCTCGGGGCTCTTCACCACCCCGCACGCGGTGACGACCCTGATCGTGGCGGCGGTGGCGATCGCAATCCTCTACGGCGTCGCATGGCTGTTCCGCGAGAGCACCGTCGGGGCCGTCGTCTGGCACCAGCTCACCGGCTTCGGCCGGATCCCGATCCCGATGGCGTTCCTCTCGCTCTGGTCGCTCTCGATCCTGTTCTTCAAGTGGAGAAAGATCGCCGCCCAGCGGCGCGCGCTCGAGTACCGCTTCATGCCGGGGGACTCCGCCTTCGTGCTCTCCACCGAGACCGCGGGACGGGTGATCGCCGCGATCGAGGAGGAGGTCGATCGGCCCGACCGCTTCATCCAGCTCGCGCGCGTCCTCATCGCCCTCAAGGGGGTACGGAACTTCGGTCGCATCGGCGATGTCGACGAGCTGCTCGAGTCCCAGGCGGCGCACGACGAGGCCGCGATGGAGAGCGGATACACCGTGCTCCGCGGCTTCATCTGGGCGATCCCCGTTCTCGGCTTCATCGGCACCGTGATCGGCCTGACCGCTGCGATCTCGAGCTTCGGGACGATCCTCGACGATGGAGGAGGGGCGAACGTCGAGCAGCTCACGCGCCAGCTCGGCGGCGTCGTGCGCGGGCTGGACACCGCCTTCGTCACCACCGGGCAGGCGCTTGTCGCGGCGCTGGCGATTCACCTGCTTCAGACCTTCGCACGGCGCGCCGACGAGTCGCTCCTCGACGACATCCGCCGCCGCTGCGCCGTCGAGGTCGTCGGCCGCGTGCGCGTCGCGCGGACGGCGGGGGAGTGAGCGATGGCCCGCGGCGCACGGCGCGGCGGCGATGACTCGCCCGCGACCTTCTTCTCCTTCCAGGACCTGATGATGGCGACCATCGGGGTCATCATGGTGGTGACGCTGATCCTCGTGCTCCACGTCGTCGCGTCGCCGCTGCGGGTGACCTCGGTGCCGTCGGACCGCCCGGAGAGGGTCGATCTGCGCGAGCTCGAGCGCCGTCGCGACGAGCTCCGCGCCCTGGAGGCGATGCTCACGGCGCTCCCCGAGCCGGAGGCGACCGTCGCGGCGCGGCGGGCCGAGCGCCGGGCGATCGAAGGCGATCTCGATCTCGCGCGGCTGCGCATCGAGGCGCTGCACGCGCAGCTCCGGACGCTGGCCGAGGCCGCCGGGGGGCGGCCCGCGGTCCTCGACGTCGTCGAGCTGATGCGCCTCCGCGACGAACTCGAGGGCGAACTCGGCGACCTGCGCCGCCGCAGCCGGATCGTCTACATCGTCGACAAGGCGGAGCGCCCCCCGCGGATCATCGAGGTTTCCGGCGGGCGCATCGTGATCTCCTCCACCTCGCCGGAAGAGCCGCCGATGGCGATCGATGCCCGCGAGCCGGAGCTTCGCGCCCGGCTGGTGATCGAGGCGATCCGCAGCGATCGAAGGTGGCGCGAGCGCTACCCGCTGATCGTCCTCAAGCCCTCGGGTCTGGCGACCTGGCGGGCGATCGAGGCGGCGATCGCTGCCGATCCGGCGCTGAGCGCGCATGGCACCGGGCTCGACCTCATCGCCGAGGATCAGGCCACGACAGACCAGTTCCCCGCAGGGGAGCTCTTCGAGTCGCCTGCCGGCGAGAGCGATCCGAGGGGCGCGAGGCGCCCCGCCGGCTCCGGAAGCGATGGAGCACGCGGCGGCGCTCCCGAGGGTCCGCGCTCTCCGGCGAGCCCGACCGGCACCGGCGCGCCGCCGGATGCGCCATCGGCGGGGTCGCCCCCTGCGCGGGGGGGGGCGCGATGAGGCGGGCCCGCCGCATGCGCGGCCGCCGCGGGCGCTCGGGCGACAGCCTCGAGCTGCTGCTCGATGTCGTCTGCAACCTCTTCGGTTCCATCATCTTCATCGCCCTGCTGACGGCGCTGCTCGTCCGCGCCGGCGGTCGCGCCGAGCCCTCGACCGGGGAGGCCCCGGCGACGGCCGCCGAGGTCAAGGCGCTGCGAGCCGAGATCGCGGCGCTGCGACGCCGGATCGAGGAGCCCGGACTGCGCGACCGGCTCGCGAGTGCCGGGCTCGTCTCCGAGGCGGCGCGCCGCGACGAGGAGGCGCGGGCCGAGCTCGACCGGCGCCGCGTCATCGCCGCAGAGTACGAGCGCCGGATCGGCGAACTGGAGGAGGACGCGGATCTGGGCGCCGAACGGCGCGCGGGCCTCGAGCTCGAGCTGGCGGCGCTGGTCGCCGAGCGCGACGCGCTGCGCTCGCTGACCGAGCGGACGCTCCGCACGCCGCGGCGCCGCGACGTCGCCCGGACGTTCCCCGCGCAGATCGTCCTCTCGCGCGGCCGGGCGTACGTGGTCAACGACTGGCGCACCGCCGGCGCCGATCCCTGCCGCGTCTACTGCACATGGAACCCCGATGCGGTCGATCTGGCGGCGGGGCCGACCTGTGTCGTCCATGACTGCTGGGCGGACGGGACCCTCTTCATCGAGCGCAGCGTCCCCCTCCGCGCCGACGGCGGCGTCGTCGTCCGCGGTCCGGCTGCGCTGGCCGCCGAACCCGCGTGGGCCCGCGCGATCGCGGGTCTCGATCCGAGCGTTCATGTCGTGAGCTTCCGCGTCGCCCCCGACTCCTTCGGCATCTTCGCCGCCGTCCGCGAAGACCTCGCCCGGCGCGGCTTCGCCTACGACGTCAACCCCACGCTCCTCCCCGCCGACGCCGCCCTCTACACCGACGTCATCGTCCAGGGAACGCCGACGGCGCAGTGATCGCAGATCGGGCGCCGACGGCCCCGAGCAGGCGATCGCGCCTCCCGGCATGGGCCCCGCGGGCGCAGCAGGAGGCTCGGCAGACTGGACCGCGAGGGCGCGGTCATCCCGGCCGCTCGCTCGTCAATCGGCGCGCGTCGTCAGGCGGGCGGCTACACATCGACGAAGGGTGCGAGGCGGACGCCTTTGTGCATCTCGGTCGGGCAGGACCCGTTGATGCCGGCGGCACGGAGGGCGTCGCGCGCCGAGAAGCCGCCCTTGCGCAAGCTACGATCTGCTCCGCGCCGCGCGGCGCCACATCAGCGCTGTCAGCCAGAACGCGAAGCAGGCAATCGGGAAGTCCGGGATCAGACCGGTGATCGTCGCTCGCCGCGTGAAGGGATGGACCGGGGCGATCTCAGCGTCGAAGCCCGATCCTCCGAGGAGCATTGTGCGGCCGAATGCGGAGTGAGCGCTCAGCCGCACGTCGCCGGCGTGCGTCGAGATCGCGAGGGTCCGCTCAAGTGCGTTCGCCTTCGTGGCGGATGCCACGGTCCCGTACTTCGAGCACATCGTCCAGTGGCCGCTGAACATGCCGTGCTTGCAGATCCTGTGTTCCGCGCCGTCGATCGTGGCCGCCCCGCCCTCGCCCATCCGATCCAGCTCCGTCACGGCGGAGTGGCCAGGTCCATCGAGGGTGAAGTCCCAGGCACAGAGGCTTCGAGGAGTGCAGGTGAACATGGCTGCTTCGTGACTCCGAGCGCCCCGGCTGACTCGGGCATGCGGGCGCGAGCAGGAAGTCCGAACCGCGCACTCCCCGCGCGCCGCGGGCCGCGTCAGGCCAGCAGGGGCGTGAAGACGTGCCCGTGGACATCCGTCAGCCGATAGTCGCGGCCCTGGAAGCGGTGGGTCAGCCGCAGGTGGTCGAGCCCGAGCAGGTGGAGGATGGTCGCCTGGAGGTCGTGGACGTGGCAGGGATCGGCGACGACGTCGTAGCCGATCTCGTCGGTGGCGCCGATGGTCACCCCGGCCTTCACGCCTCCGCCGGCGAACCACATCGTGAAGGCGCGGGCGTGATGGTCGCGGCCGAGGAAGGTGGATCCGTTGCGGGCTTCGTTCATCGGCGTCCGGCCGAACTCGCCGCCCCAGACCACGAGGGTCTCCTCGAGCATTCCCAGTCGCTTCAGGTCCTTGACGAGGGCGGCGCAGGCCTGGTCGGTCTCGTCGCAGCGCTTCCGCAGGGAGGTGACGATGTCGTCGTCAGGGCTCGTGCCGTGACTGTCCCAGCCACGGTGATAGAGCTGGACGAAGCGCACGCCGCGCTGGAGCAGGCGGCGGGCGAGGAGACAGTTGTTGGCGAAGGTGCTGCGGCCGGGTGCTGCGCCGTAGAGATCGAGCACCTCCTGCGGCTCGTCCGAGATGTCGGTCAGCCCCGGCACGCTCGACTGCATCCGATAGGCGAGCTCGTAGTTGGCGATGCGCGAGGCGATCTCGGGATCTGAGAGGGCGCCGAGACGGATGCGGTCGAGGTCGCCGAGGGCGGCGAGCGCCCGGCGCCGCGAGGCGTCGTCGATGCCCTCGGGGTTGCGCACGAAGAGGACCGGATCGGCCCCGCCGCGGAACTGGACCCCCTGATGGTGGGTGGGGAGGAACCCCGCCGACCAGCAACTGTGTCCTCCGCTGGGCTGGCCGCCGCCGGAGAGCAGCACGACGAAGCCGGGGAGATCCTCGCTCTCGCTGCCGATGCCGTAGGTGACCCACGATCCCATGCTCGGTCGCCCCGGCCGCGCGAAGCCCGTGTTGATGAAGAGCTCCGCCGGCGAGTGATTGAACTGATCCGTCTGGAGCGAGCGGACGATCGCGATGTCGTCGACGATGCCCGCGGTGTGCGGGAGCAGCTCCGAGACCCATGCGCCGCAGTTGCCGTGCCGGTCGAATCGGTAGGGCGATCCGAGGAGCTTGGGCGTTCCGCGGATGAAGGCGAAGCGCTCCTTGTCGAGGAACTCGGGCGGGCACTCGGTCATGTCGAGCTCGACGAGCCGAGGCTTGGGATCGAAGAGATCGAGCTGCGACGGCGCCCCGTTCATGAAGAGGTAGACGACGCGCTTCGCGCGCGGTGCGAAGTGCGGCGCCCGCGCGGCGAGCGCGTTCGGCGGAAGAGCTCCCGCAGGGCCGGGGCCTGCGCCGGCGCCGAGTGCGGGAGCTGCACTGGCGCGGCCCGCCAGCAGCGACGCGAGACCGATGGAGCCAAGCCCCAGCGTGCAGTTGCGGAAGAACTGGCGGCGCGTGGCGCTGCGCAGCGGGTCCGTCGCGCCGTCGGCGGCGCCGCACGCGCGATCGATCTCGGAACCGCGGCCGGCTGGGTCGCCGCCGTCGACGCGTCGGTCGCACTGATATGGGTCGTGGGCGGTCATGGGGCTGGGAGGCCAGGCTTCCGGGCGCTGATTCAGGGATGAGGGAACGCGATGCCGATTCGGAGGAGGTCGGCGCTCGCCGGTCCTGCCATGAGAGGTCTACCCACGGTGCTGCGTCTCGTCGAGGTTGAGCAGGAGGTTGGCGAGGACGATCCACGCCGCCCACTCGGGGGCCGTCGGACCGGAGGAGCCCGGCAGCGCCGCAGCGGCGTCACTCGATCGGGGAATGCCGATGCCGCGAAGGGCTTCGAGCGAATCAAGCAGCGCCGCGGCGTTCTCCGGCGCCGCCGCGAAGGCCGCGATCTCGGCGCGGAGGAACGCCAGCAGGCGTGCGCGCTCATTGGGCGTCGGCGGCCGGGCGGTGCAGAGTCGAAACGCGGCGACGATCCGTGCCTCGTCGTCAGGCTCGCCCTCGGCAAGGGCGCGGCGCGCGAGCCCTGCCGCGGCCTCGACGAACTGGGGATCGTTGAGGGTGATGAGCGCCTGGAGCGGCGAGCTCGTCCGCGGCCTGCGCGTGCAGGCGATCTCGCGGCTGGGTGCGTCGAAGCTCGTGAGCGACGGGTGCGGCGCCGTCCGCCGCCAGAACGTATAGATGCCGCGCCGGAACCGGTCCTCGCCGGCGCTCTCGGTCCAGCGGTCGGCGGAGTAGATCATCGTCCAGACTCCCTCCGGCTGCGGCGGAAAGACGCTCGGTCCTCCCAGCTTCGGGCTCAGGAGCCCGCCGATGGAGAGCGCCGCGTCGCGGAGCATCTCCGCCTCGAGGCGCTGCCGGGGAAAGCGCGCGAGCAGGACATTCCGAGGGTCGCGCTCCAGATGCTCGGCCGTCACCTGCGACGACTGCCGATAGGTCGCGCTGGTGACGATCAGCCGGTGGATCTGCTTCATGCTCCAGCCCTGCCGGACGAACTCGGTCGCCAGCCAGTCCAGGAGCTCTGGGTGGCTCGGCGCATCGCCCTGCACGCCGAAGTCCTCGCTGGTCTCGACGATGCCGCGGCCGAAGTGCAGCTCCCACATCCGGTTGACCGCGACGCGGGCGACCAGCGGGTTGGCGGGATCGACGAGCCAGCGGGCGAGCGCGAGCCGGTCGCGCGCCTCCGGTGGAGCGCTCATCGGCGGCAGGATCGCGGGAACGTCCGGCGTGACGACGGCGCCGGGGTCGAGGAAGCTCCCCTTGTTCATCACCCGCGTGACCCGAGGCTCAGGGGCGCGCTGCATCACCAGCGTCGTGCCGGCGACGAGACCCCTGCGGGCGCTCTCGAGGCGTTCCACCACCCCGCGCGCGGCGTCGAGCGCCGACGCGTCGGCGAGGGGGTTCGCTTCGAGCCTCGCGCGCTCGGCCTGGGCGGCCTCAAGCTCGCTCGCCAGCGCGTCGTAGCGGGCCCAGTCGGCCAGCGCGGGGATCTCGAGCATCCCGCCCTCGGCCGTCGCCTCGATCGAGCTCAGGCGACGCACCTCCTCGATGTCGTCGTTGAAGAAGGCGAAGAGCCGGAAGTACTCCTCGTGGCTGATGGGATCGTTCTTGTGATCGTGGCATTGGGCGCAGCTCAGCGTCGTTCCCAGCCAGACGGCTCCGAGCGTCGCCACGCGATCGAAGAGCGCCTCGACGCGGAACTCCTCCTGATCGGTGCCGCCCTCCTCGTTGATCATCGTGTTGCGGTTGAATCCGGTCGCGATCCGCTGGGCGATCGTCGGCGCCGGGAGCAGATCGCCCGCGAGCTGCTCGACGGTGAAGCGGTCGTAGGGGAGATCGCGGTTCAGCGCGTCGATCACCCAGTCGCGGTAGGCCCAGATCTGGCGGCGATTGTCCTTCTCGTAGCCATGCGTGTCGGCATAGCGGGCGAGATCGAGCCACGGCCGCGCCATCCGCTCGCCGTAGGCGGGAGAGTCGAGCAGCGCGGTGACGACGCGGTCGTAGGCGTCGGCGCGATCGTCCGCGAGGAAGGCATCGATCGCCTCGGGCGTGGGCGGAAGGCCGGTCAGATCGAGGGTGACGCGCCGGAGGAGCGTGGCGCGATCGGCTTCGGCGCTCGGCGACAGTCCGGCCTGCTCGATCGCCGCGAGGACGAAGTGGTCGATGGGTGTGCGCGGCCACTCGGTGCGCTCCGCCGCGGGGAGGTTCGGTCGCACCGGGGCGCGGTACGCCCAATGCCAGTGGGGCCCGTCGGTCGCCTCCTCCCACGGGGCGCCGGCGTCGATCCACGCCGCGAGGGTCGCCATCGCCTCCGCAGAGAGGGGCGCACCCTTCGGTGGCATCACCCGCGCGGGGTCGTCGCCGCGCACGAGGCGGAGCAGCAGGCTCTCCTGCGACTTGCCCGGAACGATCGCGGGGACCCCCGAGTCTCCGCCGCGGAGGAGCGCGTCGCGCGAACCGAGCGCGAGGCCGCCTGCGGGCTCGGCGCCCGAGTGGCAGCTCGTGCAGCGGGTGCCGAAGAGCGCGAGCACCGCGTGGAGCTCCGGTGGCGCCGACACCTCCCGACCGGGGCTTCGGGTGGGCGCTGCCGCGCGGGCGAGGCCTGAGTCCGACGCGGGCGATCGAAGTCGCGCGAGCGCGGCGCCGAACCAGTCGCCGTGGACCAGCGTTCCGCCGAGGTGTCCTGCGGCGCCGACGGCGACGACGAGCGCGACCATCATGAAGCGATGCCAGACGAGCGCCTGACGTCCGGGACGCCACCACGCGATGCCGCACGCGATCAGCGTTGCCGCGCTCACGACCGCCGCCGAGACGCCCGCCCAGCGATGCCAGTCGAGCGTGGTCCCGGCGTAGCCCGCCCGCTCCGCGCTCGACCAGCCCGCCAGAGCCGCCGCGGCGGCGCCGAGCGTCCCGAGCAGGAGACACGCCGTCGCGGCGCTGCTCGGCGTGCGCTCTCCGCGCCGACGGCGCAGGAACTCCAGCAGGCACGCCGCGACGAGCAGCCCGATGGGGAAGTGGACCAGGATCGGGTGGAACGACCCGAAGAACTGCCACCATTGCTCAAGCGACGGGACCTCCCTGAGCATCGCCTCATCGTACTGGACGAGTCGACCGGGATCGCGCGGTCGGTTCTCGTCCCGCGCGAACCGGCAGGAACCCATGCGGCCGGGAGCCCGTTTTGTGCCATGCCACCGAGTTCCGCTCCGGGAGCTCGGAGCGGCGATGGCCAGGCGGTCGTGGATCTGCGCGGGGTCACCCGGGGCTGCGCAGTGTTGCGAGGTCGGGAGGGGTGCGCCACCGACGTGGCAGAGCCGAAGTCGGTGGAGCGGAGGACGGAGGCGCGGAGTCGGTGGCACGGGAGGGTCGACCGGCGACTTGACCTCGCCGCACTTGCATCGCTCCGGGCACGCGTCCAATGATCTCCAGCTCCCCGAACGGCGCGCGCCCCTCTTCGAGACGGGTCGGTTCCGCTTCGTCGCGCGCGCCGAAGAGCGAGGCACGGGCCGCCGATGCGCCGCACGCGTTCGACCCATCTTCTGGTCGCCCTCGCGACCACCGGCATCGGGGGCGGGCTCGCTGCGACCGATGCGTCCCTTGCCGCGGGCTCATCCGTCGCACGCGCCGCGGCGCCTGCTGCTTCACCGGTCGAGGTGGTCGCAGGGTCTGTCCTTGCGGCTCCGCCGCCATCGCCTGAGCGGATCACGATCGAAGGGGCGATCCGCCGCTCCGACGACGGGCTGCCGCTCGGCAACGGTCGCCTCGGCGTCCTGCTCTGGGGCGAGGGCCGCACGATCCGGCTCTCCCTCGATCGCTCCGATCTCTGGGATCTCCGCCGACCGGAGGTCGTGACGGGGCCGGACTGGACCTGGGCGACGATGCGACGGCTGAAGGAAGAGGGGCGGCACGACGAGCACATCCGCCTCTTCGACGCCCCGTACGACACCGTGCCCTATCCGACCAAGCTCCCCGGCGGTCGCGTCGAGATCGACCTGCCGCCGGGGACGACGATCGTGGACTTCTCGCTCGATCTCTCCGATGGCGAGGCGACGATCTGGCTCGCGGATGGCAAGGGATACCTGCCGCTCCGCGTGGAGGTCCATCCCGACGAGCCGCTGGTTCGTCTCACAGGCGCGTTCGAGCCGGCGGCGGTGCGCATCGTCAGGCCGACCGGCCTTGACCGGCTCGGGTTTGACGCGGCGGCCAGCGGGGCCGACGGCGAGCTCCGATGGCTCGCCCAGGCGACGCCGGAGGGGCCCGCGTACGCGGTCGCGGCGCTCAGGTCGATCCTGGGTCCGACGGGTAAGCAGCCGCGTCGCGCGACCGTCGCCGCGGCGCTCGTCGACGACCCCGACCGGGCCGCGGCGCGACGACGCGCGATCGAGACCGTGCGCGACGGCGCCGAGCTCGCCCGCTCCCGCGCCGGGCGCTTCGCGCCTGCGGCCCGTGCGTGGGTGCGCCTCCCCGATGCGCGGATCCAGGCGCAGTACGACCTCTGCGCCTACCTCTATCGGGCCGCGGCGGGTCCGGGTGCGCCGCCGATGCCGTTGCAGGGGCTCTGGACCGTCGACGACGGCGGGCTGCCGCCGTGGAAGGGCGACTACCACAACAACCTCAACACCCAGATGACCTACGCCGCGTACCTCGTCGCGGACCTGATCGACGAAGGCGCGACGTGGATCGAGTTCAACTGGTCGCTGCTCGATCGCTACCGGCGCTTCGCGCACGAGTTCTACGGCCTGCCCGATGGCTGCGCCGTCATCCCCGGCGTGATGGCCCTCAACGGCGCTCCGCTCGGCGGCTGGGGGCAGCACTCGCTCAGCCCGACCAACGGCGCGTGGATCGCGTGGCAGTTCTGGCGACATTGGCGCTTCACCGCGGACCCGGAGTTCCTCCGCAATCGCGCAGCGCCCTTCTGCGACGAGATCGGGCGCGGGCTGCTCGCCCTTCTGGAGCCTGTCGAGACCGCGCCGTCGGGCGATCGCCCGGGCCGAGTCGTCCTGCGGCTTCCGCTGAGCAGCTCGCCCGAGATCCACGACAACTCGCCGCGGGCGTGGTTGGCGCCGAACTCCAACTACGACCTCGCGGCGATGACTGCGCTCTTCCAGGCCAACCGCGCCATGGCCGAGGAGCTCGGACGCACCGAGGACGTGCGCCTCTGGAGCGACGCGCTTGAGCGCCTCGAGCCCCTCGACGTCGCCGAGGGCGCCCTGACGTTCGCGCGCGGCGAGCCCTGCGCGATGTCGCATCGACATCTCAGCCACGCGATGGCGATCCATCCCTTCGGACTCCTCGCCACCGACGGCGGCGACGAGGAGGAGGCGATCATCGCGGCCACGCTGGACCGGATCGCGGCGCAGGGGACGCGGGCCTGGGTCGGCTACAGCTTCTCGTGGTTCGCGGCGATGTGCGCCAGGGCCGACCGCGCCGAACAGTCGCTGGATCACCTCGAGAAGTACCTGAGCTTCATCGGCATCAACGGCTTCCACCTCAACGGCGACCAGTCGGGGAACGGCCTGAGCGACTTCACCTATCGCCCCTTCACGCTCGAAGGCAACTTCCTCGCGATGGAGGCCGTTCACGAGATGCTGCTTCGGTCGCGCGCCGGCGCGATCTCCGTCTTCCCCGCCGTCTCCCGCCGCTGGCCGGATGTCGAGTTCGGCGGCCTCCGCGCGGAGGGGGGCTTCCTGATCTCGGCGCGCAGGCGCGGCGGGCGCACCACCGAATGTGCGGCGATGGCGACGCGCGATGGGGAGCTGCGCCTGCGGAACCCCTTCATCGCGACGCTCGCCGAGGGCGAGAGGCTGGTGGCGCTGCGCATCCCCGCTCCGTCGTCGGGAGCCGCCGGAGACGCGGGCGCGGTCGGCGCGATTGCGCTCGATCCGGATGCGCAGGAGTGGCGGATTCGGCTCGGTGCGGGTGAGCGGGTTCTCATCGTCGTGCGGTAGGGCGTCGGGCGCTCAGCACGCCCCGGATCGGCATGCCCTGAAGCGATCCGGATGCCGCTCGGCGGGCGTCGGGTCGATTCCAGGACGCTCTCCGATCGTTCGGGAGTCCGCGAGCTCCCTGAGTCCACGAAGACCGGCCGCGGCGCGTCCGGGGAACCTCCTACGAGGGCTGAGCGATCCAGTACGATCGCGGCGTGTCCGGACGAAGCCGCGCAGACGACCGCGCCCGGACGGCGGGCGCCGAGGAGATCTACCTCGACGTGGTCGAGCTCGATCCCGCCGCGCGCTCGGAGCAGCTTCGTCGACGCTGCGGAGCAGACGCGGCGCTGCGCGCCGAAGTCGATCGGCTGCTGCTTCTCGACGAGGGGCTCGGCCGGTTCATGGAGCCCGACGCCGCCGACCGCGCGGATCCGCTGATCGGCCGCGAGATCGGCGACTTCGTCATTCAGGGGCGCATCGGCGAAGGCGGCTTCGGCGTGGTCTACCGCGCCGTGCAGATCCGTCCGGTCCGCCGCGCCGTGGCGATGAAGGTGCTCCGACCGGGCATGGATGGCCCCCGCATCGTCGCGCGCTTCGAGTCCGAGCGGCAGACGCTCGCGAGGATGGAGCATCCCGGGATCGCCCGGATGCTCGCCGCGGGCTCGACGGGCGAGGGGCGCCCGTGGCTGGCAATGGAGCTCGTCGACGGCGCCCCGATCGACCAGTTCTGCGATCGCGAGCGGCTCGACGTGCCCGCCCGGCTGCGGCTCTTCATCGAGGTCTGCGATGCCGTTCAGCATGCGCATCAGCGCGGCGTGATCCACCGCGACCTCAAGCCCTCCAACATCCTCGTCTCGCGCGTCGCGGGCAGCGAGAGACCGCTTCCGCGCATCATCGACTTCGGCATCGCGAAGGCGCTTGCAAGCGCCCGCGGCGACGACGAGACCGCGAGCCTCGGCGGTCCGATGGCCCCGGCGACGCTGGAAGGTCAGTTCATCGGCACGCCGGAGTTCATGAGCCCCGAGCAGGCTGCGGGCGATCCAGGGAACGTCGACTCGCGAACCGACATCCACGCCCTCGGCGTGGTGCTTCACCTGCTCCTCGCGGGGACGCTGCCGCTGGAATCGACCGAGCTTCGGCGCTGCGGCCTCGCCGAGCTTCAGAAGCGGCTGACGGAGCAGGATCCGCCGCGCCCGAGCTCGCGCATCGCCAGGCTCGATCCCGAGCGCCGTGCGGAGATCGCGGCGCGGCGCGCGATGGCGCCGGAACAGCTTGCCCGCCGCGTGCGCGGCGACCTGGACTGGATCGTCGGCAAGGCGATGGCCCGCGAGCGCGATCGGCGCTACGCCTCGGCCAGCGAACTGGCCGCCGATGTGCGCCGTCACCTCGAAGGTGCGCCGGTGCTCGCGGGTCCGCCGACGCTGCGCTATCGGCTGGGGAAGTTCATCCGTCGCAACCGCGCCGGAGTGGCCGCCGCCGCGACCGTCATGGCCTCGGTCCTGCTCGCCCTGACGGTGGCGATCTTCAGCCTGATGGAGGCGCAGCGGCAGCGCGACGCCGCGCTCGAAAGCGCCGAGCGGGCGCAGCGGCAGGCCTACGTCGCCTCGATCGCGGCGGCCCTGGCGGCCCTCGGGAACGGCGATGTCGAGCTCGCGCACGCGATGCTGGAGGCGTCCGATCCGGTGCAGCGCGGCTGGGAGTGGGGGCACGTCTCGACGCGCCTCGACGGCAGCCTGCTCGCCGTGAAGGTCCACGATGGCCCGGTCCGGTCGCTGCGGCCCCTCGCCGACGGCGCTCTCCTGAGCGGAGGAGAGGATGGTCGGATCGTCAGGATCGAGCCCGATGGATCGACGCGCGAGCTCGCCCTGCTCGAGGGCGCCGTCGTGACCCTCGATGCTGATGCCGCCTCGGGGACGATCCTCGCGACGACGCGGAGCGGAGAAGAGCCGCTGCGTTGCTACTCCGTCCATTCGCTCGGTGCGGATGGCACGGAGCGCTGGCGGTTCGCGGAGGCGGTCTCGGGTCCCGGCTCCATCGACTCCGAGCGCGGGAGCGCGACCGTGGGACTTTGCGGTCCGCGCGCGCTGGCGCGGCTGGCGCTGGACGACGGGAGGGAGATCGAGCGGGTCGAGATCGAAGGAAGTCCCTTCGTCATCGGGCGGGGGGGCGACGGCACGGTGATGGCGCTCGTGAGCCGCGGCCTCAACGACCATGTCACCGTCGAGCTCGCCGCGGACGGCGAGCTTCGCACGTGGGATCTCGAGCTCGTCTTCGAGAGGGCGACCCTCGATCACGAGGCGGGGGTCGTCCTGTCCGGCGCCTGGACCGACGGTCGGGCGCTCCTGACCGACCTGCGCGCCCGCCGCACCGAGGCGATCGACGCGGCCGTCGGGTTCTATCGGATCGCGCTCGCCATCGTCGGCGACGCCGATCGAGTCGCGGTCAGCGAGGCCAACCGTCTCCTTCTCTGGAGCCGCAGCGAGCGACGCGTGGTCGCGCGGCTCCTCGGCCATCGCGCGGAGGTGACGACGGCATCGTTCATGCCGGAGGCCGCGCTTCTCGCCAGCGGCGATGCGCGCGGCGAGGTCAGGCTCTGGTTCATGCCCCCGCTTCCGCTGCCGATCGTGGTCGACTCCCTCAGCAGGGTCGCGACGATTTCCGGCGCAGTCGCGGCGGAGTCGTGCGTGATGGCCACTTCCGGCTGGGGTTTCGTCCGCACCTGGGATGCGGCGACGGGAGAACTGCTCGCGGTGGGCAACTACGGCAACCGCTACATCGACCGGATCGCGATCGATCGGGCGGGAGCGCAGGTCGCGCTGTGGGGACGGGACTTCCCCCTCGCGATCGCCGCGACGAGTGCGCTTGAGTCGTTGCGACGGCGCGGCGACGAGGTGATCGGCGAGCGACGAATCCAGACCAGTCCCTACCCCGCGCTCGGATGGAGCCACGACGGCGATGCGCTCCTGTTCGCGGCGGTTGCCGAGGTCCCGGAGGGGGGGGTCGATCTCCTCGAGCTCGATGGTCAGACGCTTGAGCTGCGCCATCGCGAGGTGCTTGCCGCCGGTTCGGAGGGCCTCTCTGCGGCTGCGATCGTGGCGCTGCCGCACGACCTGGAACGAGGCGGCGCCTCGCCGGCCCTGATCGCCTGCGGAGGCGCAGGCCGCGGTCTCCTCTTCGCTCGAGATGGCCAGTCGAGCGTCCGCACGCTCGTGACCCTCGACGCGATGCCCGTCGCACTGGCAGCGACCGACGATGGCGCCGTTGCGGCCATCGCCGGGAGCGATGGGAGCATCGTCGTCGTCGAGCGCCGCACCGGCGTGCTCCGCTGGCGCGGGAGCGTCACATCGGGCGACGTCGAGGCCCTCGCCTTCACCGGCGACGGACGACGGCTGGCGATTGCCATGGGGCGCGGACGGATCGAGGTTCGCGACGCCGAGCGAGGCGATGTCCTGGCCGTCATTGCCCATGGGGTCGGAGAGGTCCTCGGAATCGCTTCGTGCCGCGACTCCGCGGCGCTGCTGATCGCGGGGCGCGATCGCTCCTTCGAGATCCTCGACGGCGCCGCGCCGTCGAGCGGGCTGGCGATGCGACGCGCGGAGGTTCACCGCATCCGCGCGACGGTTGACGACCTCTATGAAGCGCATGTCACCGCACGGCAGGTCGAGGCAGCGCTCCGCGCAGGCTCGATGCCGCTCTCGGAGGGACTCCGGGAGGCTGCGCTCGAGCACGTTCGACGCCGCGGGGATCACCGCAGTCAGATGGTCAGCGACGCGCTCGGCGAACTGCACTCGAAGCGCGATGAGCCGTCGGTGCGGACAGCCTTGGCGCGGGTGGAGTCGATCCGCCGCGCGGGCCCCGACGAGTGGGATTCGTGGGACATCGCCGTCGCATTGGCGCAGTATCGGCTCGGCGCCCTCGCAGAGGCGCGGGCGGCGCTGCGACGATTCCTCGACGGGCCGGCGGCGGGTGACTCGGCCGAGGAAGCCGAGAACCGCGCCGCGATCGGGTGGCCGCTCATGGCGCTGATCGAGCGTGCCTCGGGCGACTCGGTCGCGGCCGAAGCCGCGTGGACGAAGGCGCTTCCGCTCGTGAAAGAGCGGCGAGCGGGGAGCGGTCACATCGCCGTTTCCATCTACGACGAGTCGGTCGAGGCATTCGGCGCGCCATAGCAGCCAAAGCGGCGACGTAGCTCCTCAGTTGTCTGCAACACACGTCGCCCGCGCCGGCGCGGTGTCTCCGCCGTTCAGCGGATGTCCGGCGCGAGTCGCTCCGGCGCGAGTCGATCCTCCGGGAGTCGCAGATCGGTCGCCCGGGCCGCGCGACGGGGAACCTCGACGCGGCTCCTGCGCTTCGCGCGAGAGGCGCGTGTTCCCTGATCCTGAGACCGGCTGATGCGGGCCTCGCCCGGAGCCTTGTCGCCGTGCCGCGCCGTCGCGGCGCCTCAGTCCGCCGCCACGACCCGCGACGGCAGCGCAGGCAGGACGCCGTCGCGCACCAGGCGCTTCGGCATCTTCGCGAACTCGACCCGGTCTCGTGCCGCCTCCGGAGCCTTGCCCGGCGGTCTGCGAAGATCCACCTCGTCGAGCTCGCGCAGCAGATCCGCCGGGCAGCGCTGGTGATCGCCCCGATCCTGCGGCAGCACCGAGTCGTACGGCGCCGAGAAGTCGTGGATCAGCACGCGCTCGCACTCCAGCGCCCCTCGTCTCCGGCTGCGGCGTCCGGAAGCGGCGTTCTGCTGCGTCGAAGCTCGCAGCGGGTTACGGGCGTCCATGGCCGCGTGAGCAGGGATGCGTGCGCGAAGGGCGAAGCGCAAGCAGGCAGATGTTCGGGTCACCAACCGGGATCGGCTGAAGAGCCATCAACACCTTTGTTTACCTTCTGATTGCTCGCACTCGACTTGCGCGGTACACTCTCTGAGCATTCGGTCGGCGCGCATCGAGCCATCGGCGCGTGCACCCGCTCACTCGACCCCCCGGCACCGCGCCAGCGGTGTCCACCTCTACGGGAGAGTCACATGTCCGGCACAGTCACTTCCTCAGGGCTCGCTGCATCGCTGCGCTTCTGGCCATCATGATCGTCGTTCCGGCGGTCGGACAGGTCCGATTGCACGTCAAGCTGAATGCGTCACCGAACGGTGATGGCGCGTCCTGGTCAACCGCCTTCAACTCCCTTGCGGATTGCCTCGAGTTCATCGAGGACACCGAGTTTCCTCCCACTGGGGGCTGGGAGGTGTGGGTGGCGGGTGGAAGCTATCAGCCGGCCTTGGCCGAGGATCACTTCAGCAATTCCACGTTCCCCCTTCGCGACGGCGTCAAGCTGTATGGCGGTTTCGCGGGAACGGAGACTGCGCTCTCCCAACGCGTTCTCGGCTCGAACGAGACGATCCTCGACGGAATGCTCGACATCGTGCCCACTGAAGGCTGCGGAGATCCAGAGAGCGGCTCGTGTGCGGAGGAACAGAACACACCAGGCTGTGATGATCCGGGCTGCTGCACCGAGGTTTGCGCCACGCTTCCGAGCTGCTGCGAAACCGCATGGGACATGGATTGTGTCGAAGTGGCACTTTTGCCTCAGTTCTGCGGACTGGGCGGGATACTGCCAACGCGGTCGGCCCACGTCGTCACGTCTCACGGCACCGGGCGTGATCGAAGACTCGACACCCTCACCGTGATCAACGGCGGCGGAAGCGGCGGCAACGGCGGCGGTCTCCTGATCGAGCAGGGTGGGCTGGAGGTGGTGAGCTGCTTCTTCCGGGACAACGAAGCTGCCGCGGGAGGTGCGATCGGCTGGCAGGGGCAGGGCGGCAGCTTCATCGCGTTCGAACTGGTCGAGATCGTCAACTCGACCTTCGCGCACAACCACGCGACCAAGGAGGGTGGGGCGATCTTCGCGACGAACGTCTACACGATCGCGACCAGTCTCTTCTATCGCAACGGATCGGTCGAGATCCCATGCCCTGGCCCCGATCCGTGTTCGGGGTCGCTGGAGCAAGGTGGGGCGATCGCCGATCGGGGGTCGCTCTCGGTAGTGCCCCGACGGATCGTCAACTGCACCATCGTGAACAACCTGGCTGGCGCGTCTGGCGGCGGTGTTCACACGCCCTCGGAGATCGGCGGCAGCGGGCTGGAGATCTACAACTGCATCCTTTGGGGGAACACCGGCTCGCTCGGTCCGGCTCAGATCGCCGGAATCCCCTCGGTCGTCGTGTACTCGAACGTCGAGGGTGGGTACTCGGGAACAGGCAACATCGACGCCGAGCCGGACTTCGTTGACGATTCGCTCGACAACTACGAACTTCAGGAGGGCTCGCCGGGCATCGACGTGGGGCTGAATGACGTCGACGCCCTGCTCGAATTCGACCTTCTCGACGTCGATGGCGACGGCAACACCGGGGAGGAAGCGTTCGAGATCGCCCGAGATCCCCGGATCCGCCGGGGGTCGATCGGCGTCCGCGTTCCGACGATCGACATGGGTGCGTTCGAGCTCTTCGGCTTCTGTGCCTTGGGGGACTTGAACGACGACGGAGTCGTCGATGGCGCTGACCTTGGCGCGCTCCTTGGGGCATGGGGGGAGTGCACCTCGCCGCCCTGCGCGGCGGACCTCGACTGTGACGGCATCGTGAGCGGTGCAGATCTCGGCGCCCTTCTCGGCAAGTGGGGGATTCCGAGGACCTGTGACACCGAGTCGTTCTCGTCGTCCTCGTCTTCGATGGAGAGCACCGGTCCGCTCAGCCTCGCCGAGCTCGCGGAACTGCTCGAGTTCCCGAACTACTCGGCGCTGATCGAGTGGCTGGTCTCGCTGCCCTTCGAGGAGATGGTCGAGTGGCTGGAGCTTCTGCAATGAGATCGCGCGCCATGATCGGTGGGACTGCTCGTTGCTTCGGGTGGCACTGCATCGCGGTGGGGGTAGTTGGATTCTCGCTCGCTGGAACATCGCCCGTCGACGCCGGGGCAAGCCCGCCGGCCTTCCCCCCGTGCGGATTCGAGACCACCGCCGTCACCCCTCCGGATATATCGTCGCTTTGGGGTGAGTTTCTGACCTTCATGAGCATCAACGATCAGGGTGTCGCCATCGGCACGATCGCCATTCTTGGAACTCGTATCCCCTGCACGTGGTCGGTCGAGAACGGGTTCACGCTGATTCCGAAGCCCACCGGCGCGGGCGGCAGTCGTTTTGTGGTCGGGATCAACAACAACGGTTGGATGTTCGTGACGTGGAACTTTGAGTTCAAGACGATCGCCCACGTGTACAAGCCCAACGGTTCCGGTGGCTACGAGATCTTCGCGATCGAGCCGCAGGGAGGTACGTGGAGCGAGGCACTTGGCATCAACGATCTCAATCAGGTGGTCGGTTACGAGGGCCTCGGACTCGGCGAAAGTCCCAACCTTCCAGACGGCGGGTTTTTCTGGTCGGAGGAGACGGGCAAGGTGCAGATCCAGCCTCCGGGCTGGTCGGCGTCGCGTTGCAACGACATCGGCGAGAATGGCGTGATTGTGGGCAACGTCTCGCAGACGGCGGTGGCGGCAGGCGGCGGCACGACGCTCCGTGCGTTCGTGCTGGATGGCGACGAACTCACGATCATCGAACCGCCGCCCCCGTTCGTGAGAAGTCAGGCATGGTCGGCGACCGCCACGGGACTGGTCGGCGCAACGATGTCCGGCACCGGCATCGGCGCAGGAGTGATCTACGACATCAGGACTGGTTCACTCGACGTGTGGTACCCACCGCCCGGCGCCTCCAGTTGGGGAATCCGCGACCTCAACGACGATGGCGTGGCTGCGGGGTACCTCATCCTCGAGGGCACTTCGGATCTCCTTCCGGCCATTGCCAAGGACGGGGTCGTCGTCAACCTCAACACTCTGCTCGATGCTCCGTACGCGGCGCAGCAGCTCTTGGGAATCCGCAACGACGGAACCGTGGTGGGAGCGTGCAGTCCCTCCGGCTGTTCGCTGATCGCGCAGCCCCTCGGTGCGCCCGGCGACCTTGACTGTGACGGCACCGTCGGCCCCGCCGACCTCGCTCTGCTTCTCGGCCTCTGGGGCAGCGACGACTCCGGCGCCGATCTCAACGGTGACGGCGTGGTCGGCGGGGACGATCTCGGCATCCTGCTCGGGGCGTGGAGCTGCAAGCCGTAGCAAAGAGCGGGAGCAGCTCTTCGGCCGCCTGCAGCGTCCGCTGCCCGCAGCGGTGTGATGCCCCACGTTGTCGGCGGACATCCCGCGTGACTCCGTCCGGCGGAAGTCGCAGGCGGAGCGTCCGGATCGCCTGATCGGCGCGTCGACGTCGAGCCTGCGCCGCGCGCGAGAGCCGAGTGTCAGGACTGATCTTCGAAACGGATGATGCGGGTCTGGCTCCGATCGGCTGCACTGGCCGTTCTTGCGCAGGATCACCGCGGGCCTGATCTGGCGCTCGGCGAAGTTGTTCGTCCAGTCCGCTTCCGGGCGGTCCAGGAAGGTGAACAAGGTGTCCTGGTACTTCCCGAGCCGCTTCGCCAGGCGCTTCGGCATCTTCGCGAACTCGACCCACTCGCGGGCCGCCTTCGGAGCTTTGCCCGGCGGTCTGCGCAGATCCACCTCGTCGAGCTCGCGCAGCAGATGCGCCAGGCAGCGCTGGTGATCGCCCCGACCCTCCAGCAGCACCGAGTCGTACGGCGCCCAGAAGTCGCGGATCAGCACGCGCTCGCGCTCCAGCGCCCCTCGTCTCCGGCTGCGGCGTCCGGAAGCGGCGTTCTGCTGCGTCGAAGCTCGCCGCGGGTTACGGGCGTCCATGGCCGCGTGAGCAGGGATGCCTGCGTGAAGGGCGAAGCGCAAGCAGGCAGATGTTCGGGTCACCAACCGGGATCGGCGACGCGAGGCGATGGAATCGGCCGAAGAGTCAACCTCGTCGGGTGCCTCGGCGCGCCTCCGTGCGTGATCGCGTGCATGACCTCACTGCTGCCGTTCGAAGCCGCAGCGCTGACCGCGTACGTCAGCGCGTTACTTTCCTGCACCGCCGGGGCCCGCGCGGGATGCGCCTCGGGGTGCTGGTAGACGCCGGTGTGCGAGCAGCGCGCCCGGCGAGGATGCGGAGTGTGGGAGAGTCGTCGGTCGATGCTCCGACGGGGGACTTCGGCAATGCGAGAGCTGGGACTTGTCCTCATCGCCAACGTCGTTCCGCTCGCGACCGTCGCGGCGCTCCGGAGAGCTCCGTCCTGGCGCGAGGCATCGAACCAGGTGAGACTTCCGTGTGAGGCGTCCGTGTGAGGCGTCCGTTGTGGGCGAGCACGATCGCGGGGCTTGCAATCAGCCTCCGGTTGAGCGCGTGAGCGAGATGCGTCGGCACTCCGGCCGGCGCGCTCCCATCCCGGGCTGAGCGGACTGCTCCGAGCCCGGCGCGACAGCGGGCCTCCGCGACGAGTCTCCTCCCGGAGGCCGTGACACTCCAGCGCCCCTGCGCGCCTGCTGCGGGGTCCGGGGGCGGATGTGCTCCGGCGCGCGGACGCTCGCGGAGGGTCGCGTCGCTGGGGCCTGACGGAGTGGCGAACGGGGGGATGATTGCCCGCACTGGGGCCGGAGGCGCCCCATCGGCTTCGCTTCTTCTTGCAGAACATCGGCTTCCGACCGCATCGCGACGGAGCCAAGGGGCGCTGCAGTGCTAGATTCTCCGCATGGCTTCCAGTTCCTACGTCATCGGCATCGATCTCGGCGGCACCAACATGCAGGCGGGCGTCGTCGATCAGGCGTGGAAGGTCGTCGGCGACTGCAAGCGGAAGACGAAGGCGGAGGTCGGCCTCGATGGCGTGGTCGATCGGCTCGACGAGGCCGTCCGCCGCGCGTGCGAAGAGGCCAAGGTCAATCTCGCCGATGTCGACGCAGTCGGAATCGGCGTTCCCGGAGCCATCGACATCCCCCGCGGCGTCGTGATCGATGCGCCGAATCTCCGGTGGTTCGACGTGCCGATCCGCGAGATCCTGACGAAGCGCTTCGGCCGGCCCGTCGTCGTCGACAACGATGTCAACGTCGCCGTCTGGGGCGAAGTCCGGCATGGAGCGGCGAAGGGAAGGTCGAACTGCCTCGGAGTCTGGGCCGGGACCGGCGTCGGCGGAGGCCTCGTCCTCGACGGCAAGCTCTGGAGGGGGCCCTCCTTCACGGCCGGCGAGATCGGGCAGACGATCATCTTCCCCGATGGCGGCCCGGCGAAGACGACGCTCGAGCAGCATGCGTCGCGGACCGGCATGGTCCACAACATCGAGCTCCTGCTGCGGAAGTACCCGAAGTCGCGGCTGATCGAGCTCCGCGAGGAGAACAACGGCCGGATCGGCTCGAAGGAGATCGCCCAGGCGTACGAGCTGGGCGATCCGGCGGCGACCATCGTCGTCGAGCACGCCGCGCGCTTCATCGGAATCGCAGCGGCCAACGTGGTGACATTGCTCTCCATCGACACCGTCGTCGTCGGCGGAGGCGCCACGGAGGCGATCGGCGAGCCGTTCATCGCGCTGATCCGCCGCGCCTTCGACGAGGTGGTCTTTCCTCAGAGGCTGCGCTCCTGCGAGATCCTCCTCACGGCGCTCGAGGATCACGCCGGAGTGATCGGCGCCGCGGCACTCGCACGGGACGAAGCAGCGGGCGGGGGGCGGCGATAGCGGTCGGCTCGGAGGGCGTCCCGCGCCCCCTGCCGCGCACGCGGATCGGCGCGGCTCTCGGGGAGCGCGCGCCGGTCCCGCCGGAGTTCTGAGCGCGCGGAGTGCGGCGCCTCGGAGGTCCGGCGTGAGGTGTTGACCCCGAGGGGTCTGCTGCGCTTCGCGGCGGCTCGATCCAGTCGAGCGATGGTCGCCTCGGGGGCGCCGCAAGGCTGCGGCGCAGCGCGTCGAGGATCGCGCGTTCGATCTCGGGCTGGCGGACAGCGTCGCCGATGATGACGGATGCGATCCACTCCGTCGGCAACGCCGGCGTCGTTGAGTCCGAGGGCGTGTGGCGCCGACGCTCCGAAGGTCGCGCCGCGGTCGCGGGGTTCGCGGGGTTCGCGGCGTTCGGGGCGCTTGCCGCAGTCGGGGCATTCGCGGCCGAAGCCACGCCGTCGGCGGCCCCCGCGACCGGAGACTGCGGGGTCGTGGCGGCGACGCGGCGGACTTCGAGCCATCCCGGTCGTCCGTCGAGCGTGAGCAGCCTGAAGACTGCGCGGTCTGGCTGGACGTCGGCTCGGGCGACGGCGGCGTCATTGGCGATCGCCGCCGCCCGGACTGCGGCGGGCAGATCCGACCACCGGATGGTGGCGGGCGGCACGATCTCCCATGTGACGAAACTCGGAGGCGTGGCCGCGCGCATCGCCGCCACCAGCTCCGCGCGCTCGCGCTCGCCGACCGCCGCGACGGTTCCGACGATGTCGCCCTGAAGCGGCGTGGTCGCCGTGGCGGACATCGGCGCCCGACAGCCGATGGACGCGGCCGCCGCGAGCGCGGCAGTCAGGAGCACAGCCCTCTGGCTCCGCGCGGGAGTGGATGGACCTCGACTCTGCTCGATCGCCGACGGTAGCTTCCTGAGCTCGCGTTCGTCCGCGCCGCTCGCCCGCGCCGCCTCGTCGGAGGGGCCGGGATGAGTGCGAACCCCGGCGCCGTGCCGAAGCTCCAAGGCGTTCCCGGCACGACCAGCGAGCCAGAGCAGCGACCTCCGCTCATCGCGTCCGCAGCGAAGGCCCCCGGGGGGCCCCGAAGGTGCGGGCTCGAGCGACGGGAGCGGCGGCCGGGGGGCGACACGGTGTGCTGGTCGAACCTCGATCCGCAGCGAATGCGCATTGATCTGCGTCGAAAGCACGGATTTCTCTGATAGATCGACGGCTCTATCTGCTCACCGACGAGGTGTTGGCACCGGTCGCCCCACCGACGAGCAAAGCGGCCCCAGCACCCCGATGCCAGGCGGCTTCGCAGCCAGCGGTAGCCACGTTGGGCGACCGCGGCGGAAGCCACGGGGCGCGTGAGCGCTCGGTTGACGGAATCCCCCGCTCGGTACGATGGTTGCTTCTCTCCCCGCAGGCAGCCGGTGGCGAAACTCCATCGAGCTGCTCGGCGTGGAGGGCGGACACGCGGCCGCTCGCGGCTCGTGCGTCCGTCCCTCCCTGCCGTGCTGGTTCCTCGCCGTCCGGCCCAGCGACTCGCCGAAGCGATCCGCGGCCGGGGCGAACGGGTTCATCCGCATGATTCAGTTCGTCTCGCGTCTCTTCAGGCCTCGCAAAGGCGTAACCGCCAAGCGCCGGGAGGGAATTCGGCGAACGCTCCCGCGCCCCGTCAGCGCGGTCCGCGATGCCCTCCGCCAGCCTGAGATCGCCAACTGCCTCGTCGCGGGTGGCGTCGCCACCGTCGCCTTGGCGGTGCTGCTCCACTGGTCCGTGACGACGCCCAAGTTCGCCGTCGGTCAGGTCGCTGCGGAGAGCCGCGTCGTGCGGATCGGCTACCGCGTGGCGGACCCGAACGCGACTGCCTTGGCGCGCGACGAGGCCAGGAAGACCGCGCCGCGCGTCTATGTCGCCAACGTCGCCTATCTGAGGGCAATCGCCGACCAGCTCCACGACCTGCCGCGGCAGGTCGCGGGGAGGCTCGATGTCGACGGGATCGAGCCGCAGGTGATCCAGGCGTTCGGCCTCGACAAGGCGCGGATCGACCGCCTTCAGGCCTTCGCGCCCGAGATCGCTCCGGCCCGTCATCAGGAGTGGCGCCGATGGGTCGATCGGCTCCTCTTCGAGCGGCTCATCCGCAATCCGCTGCTCGACCCGGTCGACTTCAACGTCGCGCGCGGTCCGGGCGCTCCGCGCGCGATCGCCTTTCTCCCGCCGCCCGATGTCACGCCGGAGCAGCCGAGCGCGATCTCCGCTGGCGTCGAGTTCGCAGTCGACGGCGAGGCGACGCCGTTCGACCGCAATCCGCGGGTTCTCGTCGAGTTCGTCAGGAGGCAGGCCGTCGAGGTCGGCGTCGACGACCCCGAACTGCTTGCGATGATCGTCGCGCCGATTCTTGCCGACCCGCGGCCGACGCTGCTCTTCAATGACGTGGAGACCGGGCGTCGCCGCGAGCTTGCCGTCGAGCGGGTGCCCGAGCAGTTTCGCACCCACGCGGCGGGCGAGTTCATCTTCCTGCGCGGCGACACGCTCTCCGACACGCAGGTGCAGCTCGCCACGCAGGAGGCGGAGCAGTACTTCGCCCTCGCGCCGGCACGCCAGCTCTGGCTGATGAAGGGCGGCTTCCTCGGCCTCTCAGCGATGCTGATGGCGCTGCTCGGGACCTACCTCGTCGCGTTTCACGCCGCGATCTGCCGGCGTCCGGCGAGGGTCGCGGGGCTCTTCGCGCTGGTGGTGGGGCTTTCGGGGATCGCCCTCGCGGCGACGATCGAGCTGCCCTCGCTCCTGATTCCGGTCGCCACCGGAACCTGCATCGTCGGCGCGACGATCGTCGCCCTCGCATACGACCGGCGCTTCGCGATGTTCGTCGTGTGCATCCAGTGCCTCGTGACAGCGGTGCTTCTCGAGCGGGGACCGTCCTTCTTCGTCGCGATGGCATGCGGCTCGGCTGCGATGATCGTCCAGCTCGGCGAAGTGAGGCACCGCGGGGCGCTGATCCGCGCCTCGGTCGTCACCGCGCTGGTCGTCGGCGTCGGCATCGGACTCGCGAGCCTCGTGCGCCTCGCGGGAGTCCCCGACGCGGGGACCGTCGCCCTCTCCGGCGCCCTCTGGGCGGCCGGCGCCAGCGTCGCGTCGGGGTTCTTCATGCTCGGCGTGATGCCGACGCTCGAGAAGACCTTCGACATCACGACGGGCCTGACCCTCGCCGAGCTTCGCGATCCGCGCCAGCCGCTGCTCCGCCAGCTCCAGCAGAAGGCTCCCGGAAGCTACAACCACTCGCTCCAGATCGCCAACATCGCAGAGGCGGCGGCGGAGGCGATCGGCGCCAACGGGCTTCTGGTCTATGTCGGCGCTCTCTACCACGACATCGGGAAGATGAACAAGCCCGAGTACTTCGTCGAGAATCAGGTCGGCGGGCTGAACAAGCATGACCGCCTCAGTCCGACGATGAGCCTGCTGGTGATCGTCGGACACGTCAAGGATGGCATCGAGCTGGCGAAGGAGTATCGCCTGCCGAAGTCGATCCGGCAGTTCATCGAGACCCATCACGGCACGACGCTCGTGGAGTTCTTCTATCACGCGGCGAAGAGCCGGGCCGAGGCGACCGGCGAGGGGGAAGAGTCGGTCTCCGAGATCGCCTACCGGTACCCGGGACCGCGTCCGCAGACGCGCGAGGCGGCGATTCTGATGATCGCCGACGCCGTCGAGAGCGCCACCCGCGCCATGACCGAGCCGACGCCCGGGCGCATCGAGCAGCTTGTGCGCACGCTCTCGCGCCGGAGGCTCGAGGACGGGCAGTTCGACGAGTGCGACCTGACGCTCCGCGAGCTGACCCTGATCGAGGAGTCGATCATCAAGAGCGTCTGCGCCATCTATCACGGTCGCATCAGCTATCCGGGAACCGCTTCCGTCTCCGCGAAGACGGACGTGATGGTCGCCCCCGGCTCGAAGATCGCGTAGCGCCCTCGTGCGCGCGGCGCGGGAGCGCTACTCGCCGCGGGCGCCATCCCCGCGCGCTTCCGCGAGCGCGATCGCGCGGAGCGCAGCGTTGCTCATGGCGATCGAGTCGAGCTCGCGGCGGCCGATCCAGCGCCGAGGCCTCGCGGTCTCCTCGTCGGGCGCCGCGCTCGTCGCGCCGAGGTCCGCCCGGTGGACGACGACGCGGACTTCGCGATGGGTGGTCAGATGCACGAAGCTCGCGACGCGCTCGATCCGCTCGAGGCGGATGCGCAGCGCCGCCGCCACGCGATCCGGCGCGATCCGCCGCGTGGATTCCACCGTGGGCGGCTGCCAGAGGCCCGCCCAGAGCCCGGTCGCAGGTCGTCGCTCGACGAGCAGCCGTCCGCGGCGGCGCACGATGACGACGTGGTGGACGACCGCGGTGCGCGCCGGAGCGCGCCGCGGACGGGGGATCCGCTCGACACTCCCCGCCGCCCGCGCGGCGCACGGTTCGCAGAGCGGACAGCGCTCGCAGCGGGGGCTTGCCGGAACGCAGACGAGAGCCCCGAGCTCCATCAGGCCTTCGTTGAGCACAGCCGGATCGCCCGCCGCGTCGACGAGCCGCCGCGCCTGCTCCCACGTCCACGCGTCGGTCGCCGGCGCGCCGGGATCGAGGTCGGCGCCGTGGATTCTCAGGAGCACCCGCGACACGTTGCCGTCGACGATCGGCTCCCTCCGTCCGAAGACCAATGAGGCGATCGAGCCTGCCGTGTAGCGGCCGACGCCGGGGAGCTGCCGAAGGGATGCGACATCCTCGGGAACGGCGCCGCAGTGCTCGGCGATGATCCTCCGCGCCGCGGCGTGGAGGTTTCGGGCGCGGCGGTAGTACCCCAATCCGCGCCACGCCGAGAGGACGCTCTCCTCGTCGGCCGAGGCGAGCGACTCGAGCGTCGGGAAGCGGCGCATGAACCCGACGAAGGGGGCGATCACGCGCGCGACCTGCGTCTGCTGGAGCATCGCCTCGCTCACCAGCGCCGCGTAGGGCGACCGCCCGGACCCCCTCCACGGCAGATCGCGCGCGGCGCTCTTGAACCAGTCCTCGAGCTTCGCGGCGATGAGGCGCGGGTCGACCGGGTCGGGAGAGCTCCCGGCGGGCGATGCCGGGGGCTTCCGCGCCGCTCGAGTTCTGGACTTCGCCGTCACGGCGCCGGGATCGCCGCTTGAGGCGACGCCTTGGCGAGGACCTGCTGAATGCGCCGCCGCATCGCCGGCCAGCCGTCTTCGGGGCGCTTGTTCACCGTGATCCAGTCGTCGAGGAAGAGGACCGTGGTCGCTCCCGCCTCGTCGAAGAGCGCCGCTGCGACCGGGTCCTTCGCCGCGGCCGCGCGGTCACGAAAGCTCTGCGGACCGTCGCTGATCCGGCGATCGAGCCAGCACTTGATGGCATTGGGGTTCGGCGTCTCCTCGAACCGCACCACGGTGAAGGGCATGGGCGAGGGTAGCTGAGAGCGGCAGGGCGTCTGCCGCGGGACATGAGCCCGCCCTGCGCGCAGGAGCTTGGGCCGCTCGCAAGCCTCCCGCGCTCCCGACGTGGTCCCGGTGACGTTCGCGAACTGCTGCTCGCGCCAGGTCGAGGTCCGTCGGGCGGGCGCTGTCGTGCAGGGGCGAAAGCGAGCTCAGCAGCGACGTCGAACTCGGAGTGACTCCCGATCGCGCAGGGATCGACGCGGTTCGGGCGGCGCTGCGAGAGCCCGGCGCGGTCGTCCGCGCCGTTCCGCGCTTCGAGGCCGCGGAACTCCGCGCCGCCCACGCCGTCCGCTTCATGTGGCGCGGGAGGGGAGCGTCTGGCCCGCTGGAGCAGCGTCTGGCCCGCGAGCGAAGCGCCTGGGGCGGTAACGAAGCGCCTCGGGCGGTAGCGAAGCGTCTGGAGCGGTAGCGAAGCGTCTGGAGCGGTAGCGAAGCGTCGGCGCGTCTGCGACCAACCTCACGCGACCAGGTCGGCGGGAGCGGCAGTGCAGGAGCGCCGGATCGGCCGCACCCGATCGAGGGAGCGCTGGCCGCCTGGGAGCGGGTCAGCGCGCGGGGGGTTCGCGGAGTCCCGGCAGCGCGCGCAGTCCGGGCGGTCGTCAATAGTCTTATAACGATCGATCGTCGAGTGGCGCGATCGCGCGAGGTGTGTCCTTGCGCACGCGCAGGGTGTGTCCTTGCGCACGCGCGGAGTCCCGGCAGCGTGCGCAGTCTGGGCGGCGCCGATAGTCTTATAACGATCGATCGTCGAGTGGCGCGATCGCGCGAGGTGTGTCCTTGCGCACGCGCAGGGTGTGTCCGTGCGCACGTGCAGCGTGTGTCCGTGCGCAGGCTCCAGCACGACTCCCGCTCGCGGTTGCCGCAGGCCGATCCCGTTTCGTCGCTGGGCTGCCTGCGGTGAGACGGCCGATTGGAAGTCTGTCTGGGCGGTGGGCCGCCTCATCAGACCGGAGCTGGCGACGGAGGCGGATCAGGGCTGGACCGGGGGTTGACCAGCGCCGGACCGCAGCACCGCTGGACCGCACTCCAGCCGTTGAGCTTGTCCCCTGCGCCGGCGTCGGTATACTCCCCGTCTCGCCCGCCCCCTGACGACTCGACTGGCTTCGCGCCCCCGCGAATCACGTCGAAACCGGAGTCTCGGCGGCTGGCAGTGCGCGGGTGTAGCTCAGCGGTAGAGCGTCACGTTGCCAACGTGAATGTCGAGGGTTCAAGTCCCTTCACCCGCTTTTCTGGTTCTCTGGGCCAACGGTCCCAGCACTCGGCCCCGGACCCAGCCCCCAGCCCCCGGGCCCAGCCCCCGGGCCCCGGGCCCAGCCCCCGGGCCCAGCCCCCGGGGACCATCATCCGCGGGCCCATTCCGCGCGAACGCTCCCTCAGCCGCCCTTCGGGCGATCGGTCCCCGCCCGGAGGATCGCGCAGCGACGCGGGTCATCGGACGGCGGATTCGATCGGCGAACTCGGTCCTGACCGCGGGGACTCACTGAAGTCAATCCGCGTCGCCCACAGCACACGCCGCAGACGGAAGGTGCGAAGTCGCGATCGGATCGGAGCATCACGGGCCCGCACCGATCGAGCATGCATCGCAGGGCGCTTTCTCGAGCCGCCGGTTGCGGCTCCGGCACGGTTTCGGCGCCGCCGGCGGTTTCGGCGCCTCCCGGGCGCCCCGGGGCGCCTCCCAGGCGCCATCCGACCGCGAGTTCAGTGCGCCGCTGCCGTTGACCACTCTCGGCCCGACCGTCACTCCGGGCGGAACAGCTCCCTCCCGCGTCGTCGACGGCGCCGCTGGTGCCAGCAACCGTCCCGATCCCCATCGCGAGTCTGTCCCTCGGCGCCACAGGATCGCTCGGCGCAGGCGCGTCCTCGATGAGGATGCTTTCGCGATCGAGTTCACCGCGTTGGAGGCACAGCGGGGAGGGCGTCCCGCCGCGATCCTGCCCGAGGCGCCGCGGTCGCGCGGAGCTGCGCGGCCTTCGCGCTGCCCGACGCGATCATCGCCCGCGCGTCGGTCGCTCGACGATTCTCGATTTCCGATCGGGGTCGTCGGACGGCGGGTCGATACCCTTGAGAGTCCCCCCGGCAGCACCCAGCCGCGCCGTGACCCGATCAACCCGAGGAACTCGTCGATGCCGCGCCGACCCGTTTTCCGATCGCACTTGGCTCCCGCCGCCCCGCACGTCCGAGTCGCTGCCGCGATCGTCGCGGCAGGTGTTGTCGGGAGCGCTCTCGCGGGTCCTCCCGAGTATGCGATCTTCGATCTTGGTCTGGTGAACCCCGGCGACACCGCCTCGCAGGGGTTCCGCGTCTCCGTCAACGGGATCGCGACCGGCCGCTCGTTCGGCAACCCGACGCAGGCCTTCTCCTGGACGCAGATCGGCGGCCTCGTCGGGCTGCCGAACCTCGCGAATCCGGCGCGCCCCTTCAGCGCCGGCAATGGGGTCAACGCGGCCGGCGTAGTCGTCGGCACGGGGGCGACGACGGCGTTCGGCGCCAGCCCGCTGCCGCTGATCTGGGAGAGCGGAAACGTCGCCCAGCTCCCGCTTCCGGCCGGCCAGTCGCTGGGTCGGGCGAACGACATCAACGCGCACGGCGTCGCGGTCGGATCGGTCGGCTCGGGCAGCACCGAGTTCGGCGTGCTCTACCAGGGCGGCGCGGGCGGAACCGCGATGGTCATCACGCAGACGACGGCGAACGGGAGCTTCCTCCGCAGTGCGACCGCGATCAACGACGCTGGGCGGATCGTCGGGCAGGGGATCGATCCCAACAACGCGGCCGTCAACGTCGGCTACGTCCTCGACACCGCGACCAACGTCGCCTTCGCGGTCGGCGCGCTTCCCGGCCGCAACGGCGCGCTCGCCTTCGACGTGAGCGAGGCGGGTCACGTCGTCGGCTCGAGCATGCTGAATCAGGGCGCGGGCACGCCGTTCATCTGGAGCGATGGCGGCGGGATGGTCGAGATCCCGCTGCCGCCTGGCACGTCGCAAGGGACGGGACGCGGCGTGAACTCCGCCGGATGGGTCGTCGGAGTGGCCTCGGGGCTCTTCGCCGTTCCCTTCCTCCATGACGGGACGACGACCTACGTGCTCGGCGACCTGCTGCCACCGGGGAGCGGCTGGGACCTCACGATGAACACCTCCTCATCGGCGCTGGGAATCAGCGAGGACGGCGTGATCGTCGGCACCGGCGTCCTCAACGGGAGTGTCCGCGCCTACGCGATGATCCCTGCGAAGCGCTCCTGCCTCGGGGACCTCAACGGCGACGGGGTCGTGGATGGCGCCGATCAGGGAATCCTGCTCGCATCGTGGGGCCCGGCGAAGGGCAGCCCGGCCGACCTTGACGGCAACGGCGAGGTCGACGGCGCCGACCTCGGAATCCTGCTCTCGAACTGGGGGCCGTGCAAGTAGCTTCGAGCGGCGCAGCGCGCGGCGCGCGACCGCGGCCCTGCGCGACCTCGGCACGCCCCGGCGGGGCCGCGCGCGACCTCGGAGCAGGCCGTGACCGGATCGAGTTGACCGACCAGCGAGCATCACCGACCGATGGATGACCCCACCCAGGACACGCGTTCAGTTCCGTCGACCGACCCCGCGCGCGCTGCTGCGCGACGGACGTGGATTGTCGTCGGCGCGATCGTCGGGATCGTCGGCGGAGGCATATGGCTCTGGGAGGATGTCCTCGAGGACCGGCTGATTCCCAAGCGTTGGGGCGTGGTCGACGCGCCGGCGGACGCCGCTGCGGCAGCGACGGCCGCAGATGGCCCCGGCGCCGGCGCGATCTTCCGCAGCGGCCAGCTTCATCCAGCGCTCGTCGAGCGCACGCTCGCCACCCATGGCGTGACCGTCGTGGTCGATCTCGACGACGAGGAGACCGCCTCCGCCGATGCCCAGGCGGAGGCGATGGCGCGGCTGGGCATCGAGCACGCCCTCTTTCCCCTCATCGGCGACGGCACCGGGGAGATCGAGCAGTACGCGCAGGCGATCGCCCGGATGGTCGCGGCCCGGCAGGCGGGCGAGACGGTGCTGGTGCACTGCTCCGCGGGGACGTATCGCACCGGCGGCGTCGTGGCGATGTACCGCGTTCTCGTCGAGGGCGCCTCCGTCGAGGAGGCCCGAGCCGAGATGATCCGCTACAACTGGAAGCCCAAGAACCCGACGCTCCCGCGCTACCTCAACGCGAACATGCGCACGCTCGCGGAGCGGCTGGTCGAGCTTGGCGTCCTCGAGCGCGTCCCCGATCCGCTGCCCCGGTTCCCGGAGTGAGAAGAGGAGTGAGCAGAGGCGTGGGAGGGGAGTGGGCGAGGCAGCGAAGAGGAGCGCGGCGCGGAGTGCGAAGAGGAGTGAGCAGCGCCGTCCTCCCTCCGGCACTCCTCGCGGCTGCCGCGACCTTCATCGTCGCGCTGGCGATGCTGCTCCCGGGGCTCAACGCCTCGCCCTTGGCGCGGACCGAGCCGCATCGCGCGGTTCCCGCCCACGAGATGGTGACGACCGGCGACTGGGCGGTGCCGCGGCTCTACGGCGTGCCGTACGTCCGCAAGCCCCCGCTGCACTACTGGTCGCTCGCGGCGACGGAGGTCCTCTCCGGCTCGACCGAACCGTGGGCCTATCGGCTCCCCTCGGTCCTCTCGGGGGCGCTGCTGGCCGCGGTCGTCGCGCTGGCGGCGGGCGCTTGGTTCGGCGCACCCGCCGCGATCGTGGGCGGTCTCGCCTGCCTCGCGATCGTGCCGCTCTGGGCACAGCAGCGCAGCGCCGACGTCGATGCGCTCAACACCCTCTTCTCGATCGTCGCGGCCCTGCTCCTGCTCGAGATCGGACGCCGCTTGCAGAGTCCGCGGCAGGAGCGGAAGGACGACGGCGCGCCGGCGAGCCGCTCGCTCGCGCTCGCCGTGGCGGCGGCGGCGGCGCTCGGAGCGGCGCTCCTGGTCAAGGGTCCCGCCGCGCTGACGATCGTCGGAGCCGCAGCGGCGGGCGCGATCTGGCTCGCCGAGGGCGCGAGGCGCAGAGCGGCCGGCTGGGTCGGCGCGATCCTCGTCGGCGGCACCGCGCTCCTCGCGGCGTGGACGTTCGTCGCGCTGCGGAGGCTCGCGGCGGCGGGGGAGGCCTTCGACTGGAGCGGAGTCGCAGAGGCTGCCGATCGCGCGGGCGGGGTCTCCTCGGTCGCATACCGCGCGGTCGTGCCGATCATCGCGCTGCTTCTCGCGCTGCCGCTCTCCGCGACCCTTGCCGCGTCGATCGACCGGCGCTACCTGCCGTGCCGCGATCGCGCCGCGCTGCGGATGGCGATGGCGGTCGCGCTCTCCGTCCTGGTCGCCCTGCTCATCGGCATCCCCGGCGGGGTCGACAATCCCCGCTATGCGTACATCGTGCTTCCGCCGCTGGCGCTGCTTGCGGCTGCGGTGGCGACGGCTCACGGGCGCGGGGAACTTGGAGAGCCGCAGCGGCGGCGGGTGCGCCAGGCCGGGACGATCGCGGCGATCGGGCTCGCCGCAGGCATCGTCGCGCTGGTGGCTGTGAACGCGTCGCGCGGATCCGCCGGAGCGCTTTCCTGGATCGCGCTTGCCGGGAGCATCGTTGTCGCACCCGTGGCGGTCCTGCTGTGGGTCCGGCGCGATTCAGGCGCGGCGGCGCTGGCGACGTTCGGCCTCGTCTTCCTGCTCGCATGGGCCTTCACGGATCAACGCAACGGCGTGCGCCGCGTCGTCGCCTCGGTCGACGCCGCTGCTGAGCTTCGCGCGCTGGTGGGCGACGATGGGCCGGTGCGCTCGGGGCTCTGGGTGATGACCGGCCCCGAGCTCTTCTGGTACGCGAAGATCCCCGTCGAGTACGTCGCCGAGGGCCTCGACGCGTCGACGCTCCCCGCTTCCGGACGCTGGGCGGTCTTTCATCGCGAAGAGTGGGAGCGGCTCGACGACCGCGATCGCGAGCGATTCGACCGGGTCGTCGAGCTGGGAGTGCGCTCGCGCAACGCGATCGCGGCGCTGCGCGGCCGAGGCTGATCCGGAGATCTCGCCCGGGCAGATTGCACGGTGCACGGGCTGCGGGCTGGCCCCCGAGAATCGGGCCCGCAGCGCACTGACCGCCGCGAACGTGGGCGGCGGCGACGGCGCCCGCCGGCTCGTGACCGATCTTGCTTCCATCGCTCCGCGGACTCTCGTATCTTGCGCCTCTCCGGGACCGCCGCACGTGCGCGGCGGTCCCATCACCAGTGGCGTCCAGCGCCGTCCGACGGCGCGAGATCGGGTGCCGCACCAGTCCGGAGGAACAGAGTTGGACCGCTCGCCGGGGAGCGTCTGAGAGGATGATCCCCGATGCCAAGCAACTTCGCCCCTGCGATTCCGGCTCTCTCCACCTCCCACCTGCCGCGCTTCCGATCGTTCGACCGACGCTCGCTCCGGGGCGCGCTCCCTCTGGGGGGGATCCGCCCGGCCGGAACTGCTTGCGGCGCTCGGCGCGCTCGAAGCTGCGCCGGGATGGCCGCGGGATGCGCGTCGCTGCTCCTCCCGCTCTGGGCCTCGCTCTTGACGCTCTGCTCCGTCTCGTCGGCCCGCGCGTGCGATCACGGCGCCGAGTCGGGTGAGTCGCCCTGCGCCCATGAAGCGCCGCAGTCACCCACGACGACCGACGCGGCGGCGTACATCGCGACCACCTCTCGCTTCGCCGCGCCGTCCGAGGGACTGCCGGCGCCGTTCGCTCCAGCCGACCTCGATCTCGGGTCCGCTTCGATCCAGGCGCTGCTCCCGAGCATTCGTGCCGGCGGCGCCGGGGGTGACGCCGCGGGCTCGATGCGCCTGAGCGTGTCCCTCGGCGACGAGATCGTGGAGTTCGTGCTCGCGCCGCGCTCGCTGCGGGCGCCGGGCTTCGAGGTGCGCGGGGTCGACGGGCTCGATGCCGAGGCGCGGGCGCCCGGAGCGCCCGCGACGTGGCGCGGCGTCGTCCCGGGCCGGGCCGGCAGCGGCATCGCCGCGAGCATCCGCGGGGGAGCGATCCACGCGTTCATCCGTCTCGACGGGCGCGTCTGGGGCATCCAGCCGATCGCGGCGGATCCCGACGGCGACGCCGCGCCGCTGCACGCGGTCTACGCCGCCGACGAGATCGCGGCGGCCCCGCGAAGCTGCGCCGGCGGCCTGCTTCCCCCGGGCGTCGCCGCACCGCCGGAGGGCGGCGTCGCGGGCGACGTCGATCCCTGCAACTTCGTCTGCCGGATCGCTTTCGACGCCGACGTCGAGTACTTCCAGGCCAACGGATCCTCCGTCGAGAACACCGTCGCCGACATCGAAGCGATCCTCAACGCGGTCGAGCTGATCTACCTCTTCGACACCGGGATCTCCTATCTGCTCACGACGGTGATCGTGCGCACGCAGGAGCCCGATCCGTACACCACGAGCGGACCGAGCGCCCTGCTCGCGCAGTTCCGCGACCACTGGAACGCCCAGCAGCAGTCGGTGGTCCGGGACGTCGCGCACCTGATGACGGGAAGGAACCTCAACGGCTCGACGATCGGAATCGCCTATCTCAGCGTGGTCTGCAACCTCGCGCAGGCGTACGGACTGACGCAGGGCAAGTGGTCGAACAACTTCGTCCTCCGCGTCGCCACCGTCACGCATGAGCTCGGGCACAACTGGAGCGCCGGGCACTGCAACGCCGATCCGGAGTGCTCGATCATGTGCTCCGCGATCTCCGGATGTTCCGGGGTGGTGACTTCGTTCAATCCGAGCACGATCAGCACGATCGTCTCCTTCCGCAACAACGCGAGCTGCCTCGGGCCCGGCGAGCAGGTGGCGCCGATCGCCAACGACGACGCCCTGTACGCCCAGGCCGGAGCGCAGACGGTGCTCGACGTGCTCGCCAACGACATCGAGCTCAACTGCGATCCGCTCACCTTCGCGAACCTGCCTCCCCAGACGGCAGCGGGAGGATCCGTCGCGCCATGCCTCGGCTGCCTTCCCGGCGGACGCGACGGCCTGCTCTACACGGCACCTCCCGGCAACGTGCCGACCGACTCGTTCTCCTACACCATCGTCGACCCCTTCGGCGCAGCGGACAGCGCGAACGTCTCGATCTCGATCGTCGAGCTCCGTCCGCCGGAGAACCCCCCGTCAACCACGCCGGGCCTGCGGACCTCGGTCTACCTCACGCCGCCGATCTCCGCGCTGCCGGACTTCACCCAGCTCACGCCGCTCTTCCAGAACTTCATCGTCGTGCTGCTCAACTTCCCGGCCAGCTCGGGCGAAGTGCTCTTCTCCGGCCAGTCCGACCACGTCGCTGCGGTCTTCACCGGCTATCTCGAGGCGCCGACCAGCGACATCTACACGCTCTACCTCGAGAGCAGCGACGGATCGCGGCTCTCCATCGGCGATCAGGTCGTCGTCGACCACGACGGCCTCCATGGGATGACGGAGAAGTCGGGCGTGATCGGTCTCCAGGCAGGCAAGCACCGCGTGCGAATCGAGTTCTTCGAGCACACCGGCGACTACGGGCTGATCGGCCGCTGGAAGTCCAGCACGATCCAGAAGGGTCTGATCCCCGGCTTCTGGTGGAGTCACGGGCCGCCGCCTTCGCCCGCCGACCTGAACCAGGATGGCGTCGTCAATGCCGCCGATCTCGGGCTCCTCCTCGCCGCGTGGGGGACCGCCGGCCCGGGCGACCTGAACAACAACGGGATCGTCGACGGCGGGGACGTCGGGATTCTCGTCGCGCTCTGGAGCGACTGAGCGGCCGCTGAGCCCGGTTATCGGGTGGCGCGGTCGTGCGTGGACGGCCGCGCCGCCCCCCTCTGCGACGCGCACGCCCGGGCGCCGCGAACAAGTTCCGCTATGCTCGCCGTAGGCCTCTGACGTCCGTCGAACACGCTCGGCGGAGCGGTCGGGCCTCCCTCGAAAGCCCCCTCGCAGCTCGATCGACGCTCGCTGCGAGCGAACACGTCCCGCGAATACCCCTCTCGCGGCGCCGAGCACCCGCGCCGGCGCCGCTCGGAGTTCTCAGGAGTCCTCCCCGATGTCAGAGCACACCGACGCCAGCCCCGCCAACTCCAACGACCCAGGCCGCACCGCGTCTTCCGGTGCGACCCGAGGCGCTTCGCGACGCGCCTTCCTCGCCGCGACCGCGCTCGGCGCCGCTGCGATCGCGACCGGGTCCCGCGCGAACGCCGACGTCGTCGCCGCACCGCCGAAGACGCCGGCGCCGAAGGGCAAGCCGGTCCGGCGCGTCGCCGACGACGCTCCGATCCGTCTCGGCGTGATCGGCACCGGAGGCATGGGGACCGGGCACTGCCAGGCGATCCTGAGCCTCGTCGGACAGGGCCGCGAGAAGGCGGAGATCGTCGCGGTCGCCGACGTGAACGACAAGAACGCCGCCCGCGCCCGCGACATCTGCCGCCGGGCCCAGGGGGACCTTGACGTCGGCGCCTACCGCGACTGCGCGGACCTGATCGGCCGCGAGGACATCGACGCGGTCATCATCGCCACGCCCGAGCACTGGCATGCGAGGAACGCCATCGACGCGATCCTCGCGGGCAAGGACGTCTACGTCGAGAAGCCGATGACGCTCGACCTCCCCGACGCGCTGGCGCTCTGGCAGGTCGCGCAGGCGAACCCCGACGTCATCCTTCAGGTCGGGACGCAGATGACGCAGCTCCCCAAGTACGCCGCCGCCCGACGCCTCATCAAGGAGGGCGCCATCGGCAAGCCGGTCTGGAGCCAGACGAGCTACTGCCGCAACAGCAAGCAGGGCGAGTGGCTCTACTACGGCATCGACCCGGAGTGGAAGCCCGGCGTCAACCTCGACTGGAACCGCTGGTGCGGCCCGCTCGGCGAACAGCCGTGGGATCCCGAGGTCTACGCCCGCTGGCGGCGCTACCGCAAGTGGTCGACGGGGATCATCGGCGACCTCCTCGTCCACGTGCTCACGCCGCTGATGTACGCCGTCGACGCCGGCTGGCCGACGCGCGTCACCGCTTCGGGCGGGCACTACGTCGACAAGAAGATGGAGAACCACGATCAGATCAACATCACGATCGAGTTCGAGAACGACCACACCATGATCGTCGCAGGCAGCACCTGCAACGAGGTCGGTCTGGAGACCCTGATCCGCGGCCACCGCGCCAACCTCTACCTCGGCGGCCGCCACTGCCAGCTCCGTCCCGAGCGCATCTACGTCGACGAAGGCGTCGAGGAGATGCGCGTCGAATGCGAAGACATCGGCAACGACCAGGACGTCCACCGGCTCGCGTTCCTCCGCAGCGTCCGCACCCGCGAGCGCCCGATGAGCGACGTCGAGCAGGGCGCGAAGGTGATGGTCGTCGTCGACCTCGCGTCGCGCTCGATCTGGGATGGCGGCGCGTACGCGTTCGACCCCGCCACGATGACCGCCCGCCGGCTGTGACCCCCGCATCGAGCGCCCGGAGCGGCGACGGAGCCGATGGTCTCCCGGCCGGTGCAGCGGCCTTCCGCTTCGCCGCGGAGGCGATGGGAACCCGGTTCGAGGCCGTCCTCGGCGACGACGGCAGGGGCGAGGCGGCGGCGCGCAGCATCGCCGAAGAGGCGCTGCACGGGATCGCTTCGCTCGATCTCAGGCTCAGCCGGTTTCGGCGCGACAGCCTGCTGGCGCACCTGCATCGGCACGCCGGGAGCGATCCCGTCGAGCTCGATGCCGAGCTCTTCGCGCTCTTCGCCCTCGCAGAGTCGGTGCGCTGTGCCAGCGACGGGCTCTTCGATCCCGATGTCGGCGCCGCGATGGAGCGGTCGGGGTTTCATGATCGCTCCGCGAACGGCGCACGACCCGCCCGAAGCTCCGGGAGCGCGCTGGAGAATCGCGACGTTGGACGTGCTCCGCCGTACACGCTCGATCCGGCGACGCGCACCGTCACGCTGCGGCGCGGGGCGAGCCTCGACTTCGGGGGAATCGCCAAAGGTCACGCCCTCGACCTCGCCGCGGCGACGCTCCGCGAGCACGGCGTGCGCTGCGCCCTGCTGCATGGCGGGCGCAGCGCGGTCGTCACCATCGGAGCGCCGCCGGGAAGGACGGGGTGGCGGATCGAGCTCGCGCCTGCGGGAGGATCGCATTCGAAGGAGCGCCGCGGCGCGAGCGCCCGGATGCGATCGCGCGGAGCGGCCCTCGCACCGTCCGATCGCCCGGTGGCGAGCGCCATCGACCTCCGCGATCGTGCGCTGGCCGTCTCGACGCCCTTCGGCCGCGTCGTCGGCGGGCGGAGTCACATCGTCGATCCGAGGCGCGGCCGTCCGGCGCCGATCGCCCTGCTGCCGGCGCAGGTCGCCATCGCAGGTCCGCTCTGCGCGCTCTGCGACGCATGGACCAAGCCCGCGCTTCTTCTCGGAAGCAGACCATCCGGGCTCGACGCCGCCTACGAGTGCGTGCTCGGATGGGAGACTGCGCCAGCGGTCCGAGAGGCGCTCTGACGCCCGACGACGACGCGCGCTCGGCTGCCCGTCGCGCTGTCGGCCACGGAGGTCGTGTCGACATCCCATCGCGCTTGCCGCCCGGCCTCGACTGCGGGCCGAGGGAGCGCCGACCGCGCGACTGCCGGCTGCGTGACTGCGGCCTTCCGACGCACTCCCTGCGGCCCCCCGCGTACGCTCCGAACCGATGTCACTCCCACGCCGCGACTTCATCGCTTCCACCGCGGGCCTCGCCGCGGTCGCCCTGATGCCCGAGTTCCTCGCCGCAGCGCCGCGCGCGGCCGAGCCGATGGGCCTCGCTGTCATCGGTGCGGGACGGCAGGGCCGGGCGATCATGGGAGAGCTGACCAAGCTCGATGCCGCGAAGGTCGTCGTCGTCTGCGACAACGACGCAGGTCGCCTGCGATCGGGACTCGGCCGCGCGGCGGGGGCGGCGGGCGTCGAGAACTACCGGGAGGCGCTCGATCGCGACGACGTGAAGGCGGTGGTCGTCGCCACGCCGACGCACCTGCATCGGCAGATCGCCATCGACTCCCTTGCGGCGGGCAAGCACGTCTACTGCGAAGCGCCGCTGGCGAGCACCGTCGAGGACACGGCCGCGATCGCCGAGGCTGCCGGGAAGGCCGCGACCACCTTCGCCTGCGGCTTCGAAGGCCGCTCAAACCCGGTGTACAGGCTCGCGCGGACCTTCTTCCGCTCCGACGCGGTGCGAGCGCTCGCAGCCATCCGCGCGCAGCACATGCAGAAGACATCATGGCGCTTTCCGACCAGCGACCCGGCGCGCGAGCGCGCCGTCAACTGGCGTCTCGATCCGGCCGTCTCGACCGGGCTCGCAGGGGAGCTCTTCTCCCACCAGGTCGATGTCGCCCGCTGGTACACCGGTCAGGAGCCGGAGCAGGTCATCGGCGCAGGGTCGATCCGGCTCTGGGACGACGGTCGGAGGATGCCCGACACCGTCGACCTCGTGACCACCTTCGCCGGCGGCGCCCGGATGCTCTGGCTCGGCTCCCTCGCCAGCAGCTACGAGGGACGGCACGAGGTCTTCTTCGGCGAGAACGCCACGATCAAGCTGGCGTGGAGCCACGGCTGGATGTTCAAGGAGGCGGACGCCCCGACGCAGGGGTGGGAGGTCTACGCCAACCGCCAGCAGTTCCACAACGATGAGGGGATCACGCTGATCGCGGATGCCACCAAGCTCGCCTCGCAGGGCAAGCTCAAGGAGGGGATCGGCCTGCCGAATCCGTCGCTTTACTACGCCCTGGAGGACTTCCTCCGCGCGTGCCTCGAGCGGACGGAGCCCGCCTGCCCCGCCGCGGAGGGCGCCAAGTCGACGCTCTTCGGGATCAAGGCGCACGAAGCGGTGATGGCAGTGGCGGGGTAGGACGGCGTTGGACGCAGCGGCGGGAATCGGGAGAATGCTCCCGAACCCCCCCAGCCCCTCCGGCGCCGGACGCTTCCCGTGCCCCGCCGTCCCCGCCTGGCCCCGCCGCCCCCCGGCCTCTGCCACCGGCCCGTGGGCCCCGTCGAGTACATCCGCATCAAGCACGAGAACAAGGACGGCGCACCCGGCGTCTCGATGCTCGACCTGATCGGGACCTATCACGGCGTCTCGGTGCCATCGCCCCTGCGGGCATCCCTCGAAGGCGGCCATCCGGAGGCGCTGGCTCCGGCCACGCGAACCGCGTTGATCGCGTGGCTCTCGAAGGACTCCGCGGCGATCAGCCGCGACTACGACAACCTCGATCTCGGCGACGAGGCCCCGTCGGAGCTGATCGCGGCGGACTGCCTCGCCTGCCACGCGCGCGCGGAAGCGCTCGCCAAGGGCGCGGGCGTGATCCTCGACAACTGGGAGTCGGTCTCGAGGGTGGCGTTCCCGATCAACATCAACCCGATGCCCTATCCGATCCTGATCGCCTCGACGCACGCCCACGCGACGACCCTCGCAGCCATCGCGGCGCTCTTCGTCGTCATGCTCGCCCTCACCCGCTGGTGGCGAGGGCTCGTCGGTCTGGTGGGCGTCGCGCTCGGGCTCGGACTCCTGCTCGACATCGGCGGATGGTGGGCGGCGCGGAGCGATCCGCGCTTCGTCTACGGCATCGTCGCGGGAGGAGCGCTGTTCAACCTCGGCGCCGTCGTGGCGCTGCTGCTGATCTTCGGGGAGCTCTGGCTGCCGCTGCGCAGGAAGGAGGCGTGACGATGTCGATCGAGCGGATGGGGACGCTGACCGGGTCGCTGAGGGTGACGGGCGGCTCTGCGTCGAACTCCGACGGCCGGCTCGGCAGGTCGTCCGACGGCGGGGCCGGCAGTCGGTCGTCTGGGTGGTCCGCGTGCTGGTCCGGCCGTCGGTCGTCATCCTGGGACGGCATCCGGGACGGGGTTTGGTCTGGCATGAGGTCTGTGCCTCGGCTGGCGAGCTGGTCGCGCAGCGCGGCCATCGCCGTCGGATGGTCCTTCGTGATTGCGCTCGGAGCATCCGAGTCCCAGGCTGCGACGCCATCGGAGATCGGACCCGCTGCGGGCGCCATCGAGCGCGGGCGCACCGCTGACCCGTCCGACGACGCCGATCCGGAGGACCCCGAAGCACCGCGGCCGACGGCGGTGGAGTTGCGTTTCGAGGGGGCGGGCGGGATCGAGCTGGTGGGCACGCTCCTGCGCCCCGCGCGGGTGCCTGCGGAGGGCGTTCCCGCCGTCCTGCTCATTCCCGGATCGGGACCGACCGATCGCGACGGAAGTCAGCCGCCGATCTTCCGCATCGAGCTGCTCCGCCTCCTCGCGGAGCGCCTTGCCGACGAGGGAGTGGCGAGTTTCCGCTTCGACAAGCGCGCTCTCGCCGCCTATGCGGACCTCTGGCCCGACGATCTCGAAGAGCTCGGACGGTTCTTCTCCTTCGCGAACTTCGTCGGTGACGCCGAGGGTGCCTTCGCGGCGATGCGGGCGGCAGAGGGAATCGACCGAGCGCGCACCGCGATCGCAGGCCACAGCGAGGGCGGCTTGATCGCGCTCGGCGTCGCGACGCGCAGGACGGCCGCGGGAGAGCCACCCGCGGGCGTCGCCCTCCTCGCCACGCCGGGCCGCCCGATCGATGAGATCCTCAGGGAGCAGATCCGCCGCCCGATGGAGCTCACCGGTCGCCCCCTCGGACCGGAGGAACTCGCGGGACTCGAGGCGCTCGATGCGGCCCTCGCGGCCGTCCGCGACGACCGACCGCTTCCGGCGGAGACGCCGCCAGTCCTGCGTCCGCTCTTCAACCCCACGACCGCGGTGCTCCTGCGCGAGCTGATGCAGGTCGATCTCCCCGCGCAGTGCGCTGCCCTCCGCGGGCCTGCGCTGGTGCTCATCGGCGCCGAGGATGCGCAGGTCTCGCCGGTGCGCGACGCCCGTCCGCTCGCCGAGTGGCTCGTCGCCCGCGAGCCTGCGGCGACGACCCTCTTCGTGGTCGTCCCGGCGACGAGCCACAACCTCAAGGGGGTCTCGCCCGCGGACCGCATCGGATTCCGCGGCCCGGTCGTCCCGGCCGCGATGGATGCGTTTCTCGCATGGACGCGGCTCTGGAGCGGCGGATAGCCAACCGGTCACGCAACGCCACGTCCGCAGGAGCACTCCGATGACTCATCCCGATCGCTCGAAGCGAATCACGGCGGCCAGCTCCTCCGCTCTCGCGCCCGGAGTCGGCGGGTCGCCGGACAGCCCGCCGCTCCTCTCGCGCCGGGCGCTCCTCCACGCCGGCCTCGGGGCCGCCGGACTGGGGCTTCTCGGCGTCGGCGCCGCTCGGCCGCTGGGTGTCCTTCGCAGCGTCGCCGCGGCGGCGCACCCAGCGGGTGTCGCGGCCTCCGATGGCGTGGGGGCCCCGATTCTCGACCTCGCCTCGACGCTTCGATCGACGATCGTCGATGGGCTTCCCTTCGCCGAGGGGTGGACGGGCGACTCCTTCTCCGACGACGCGCTGCCCTTCCACCAGTGCGAGAACTGCTTCGAAGGTGGTGTGCCGCCGGCGCCATCGGAGGAGGTCGACGTCGCCATCGTCGGCGGCGGACTGGCGGGGCTCGCCACGGCCCACGCGCTGCGCCATCGCCGCATCGCGCTTCTCGAGATGCGCGATCGGATGGGCGGCGTCGCGGCGGGCGAGCGCTGGCGCGGGACGGCGTGCAGCCTCGGCAGCGCGTACTTCATCGTGCCCGATCCCGGGAGCGAGCTGGAGCGTCTGTATCGCGAGATCGGGCTCTGGGGCGGGGAAGGCCCCTCCATCGCGGAGGGCGCGCTTTCGGCGGAGATCGACGGGGCGATCGTGCGCGACATCCTCGAGTGGGAGGGCTTCACGGCGCAGGAGCGCTCCGTGGTGCGGCGCTATGCGGAGCTGGTCCGCTTCTTCGGGCACGAGTACCCGGAGATCCCGGTTCCGAAGCGACCGGAGGCTCGGTGGATCCTCGAGCTTGATCGCGCCTCGCTCCGCGACGATGTCGAGCATCGCCTCGGCGGCCCGCTGCCTCAGCGGCTCGCAGAGGCGATCCAGGCGTACTGCTACTCCAGCTTCGGGGTCGGCTGGCAGGAGATCTCCGCCGCCGCGGGCTGGAACTTCATCGCCGCGGAGGAGTTCGGCCGGATCGTGCTCCCGGGCGGCAACGCGGGGCTGGCGGAGGGGCTCTGGAGGTCGCTTCGCGCCGCCGAGCGCACGGAGCGCCGATCGATCCTGCGCCCCGCGTCCAAGGTGGTCGATGTCCGCCTCGACGGCGCGGGTGTCCGCGTGACGTGGTCGACCGGACGGCCGACGAAGGAAGCGCCCTTCGGCACGTTCCGTTCGCTCCGCGCCCGGCATGTCGTGATGGCCAACGCGAAGTTCGTCGCCAAGTGGATGCTTCCCGAGCTTCCGCGGCTCGACGCGGAGAAGTTCGAGGCGATGCAGCAGGTCACGACCTGCGCGTACGCCGTCGTCAACGTCCTCGTCGAGCGCGCCGCGGCCAGGCGCTTCTACGACCTCTTCCTTCTCGGCGGCGACGGCTTCCCGATGGACCAAGGCGCCGCGGAGAAGGCGATCAAGGTGATGGACGTGCTCGATGGCGGCTACGGGGCCTCCGCCGCGGGCGAAGGCGGGTCGACGATCCTGACGCTCTACTGGGCGCTGCCGTGGCCGAGCGCACGTTTCGCGCTGATCGGCCCCGCGGCGTGGCAGGAACACGCCGCGGCGCTGGCACCGCAGCTCCGCGAGATCGTCGCGCTGATCGGCGTCGACGAGCGGAGCATCCATCAGATCCGCATGAGCCGATGGGGTCACGCGATGCCCATCCCGGCGCCGAACGCGATCGCGGATGGCCTGCCCGAGAAGCTCCGCCGCCCGATCGCGGGGCGGATCTGGTTCGCGAACCAGGACAACTGGCTGCTCCCTGCGGTGGAGACCTCGCTGCTCGAAGCGCTCGACGTCGCCGCGAGCATCGACGCTGGGTGACGATCAGCGCGGCGTGGAGCGCTGGAGCCTCCGCCGGCTCCTCCGCGTCACGGCCCCTTGCACTCGGTCCTTGCGAACCGCCACCGCCATCCTCGAGCGTGACCCCGGAACCGGGCTCTGCGTCGGGTCGATTCCCGGATGGCCCAGCGCGCAGTCGCAGGGCGAAACGACCGAGGGGGGTACAAAGGTGTCAGGATGAATTGACTGACCGGTCCGCCTGCGACGGCGTCGATCCCGCACGGGCCGCTCCCTCCGAGAGACGCTGTACGGCGTCGCGTTCCAAGGCTTGAGTCGCCGGGCCATGCGGCTTTCGCTCTGCGAGACGCCGGCGCGACCATGTCATCTCGTGCGCGAGCATCGACCACCGAAGGGCGCCTCGAACCCGGCCCGCGCCTGAAGAGCGCGAAGCCGCGCGTGACCGTGGAGTCTCGACGTGCCGACCGGGCCAAGATCTCGGCGTGGACGGAACCGTGTGGCGGTCGGCACCGACCCTGCGGAGCCGAAGTCGGCGGCACGGAGGAGATGGCACGGAGGACGCGGTTCGCAGCCGGGCATGCGGGCGTCGGTGAACGCCGGGCCGGTCGCTGTGCTCGCGGCGCCGTCCGCGGCGGGAGCGGGCGCAGGGAACCCCCGACACCCCGACACCTTCGCCACCGTCGCCGGACCATCCTCTCGTACACTCAGGGTCCATGTCCGATCGAGCCGAGACCCCCAGCGCCGATGCCTACACCAGCGAGTCGATCCAGGTCCTCGAGGGCCTCGAGGCGATCCGCAAGCGACCGGGCATGTACGTCGGCGGGACGGGGCTCAACGCCCTCCATCACCTCGTCTACGAGTGCGTCGACAACTCGATCGACGAGGCGATGGCGGGCTTCGCGACCACGATCACGATCCGGCTCGGGGTCGACGGTTCCTGCACCGTGATCGACGACGGTCGCGGAATGCCGGTCGACCCGATGAAGCACGAGAACCCGGCGATCAACGGCCGTCCGGCGGTCGAGGTCATCATGACCGAAGTCCATGCGGGGGGGAAGTTCGACGACAACGCGTACAAGGTCTCGGGAGGGCTCCATGGCGTCGGCGTCAAGTGCGTCAACGCCCTGAGCGAGTGGACCGAGGTCGAGGTGGTCAAGGAGCGGCGCACGCACATGATCTCCTTCAACCGCGGCGCGATCGTCAAGCCGCTCCACGTCGTCGGCGAGGCGCCCGCGGACTCGGGCGCCCCGCGCTCGGGGACGCGCATCAGCTTCCGCCCTGATCCGATCATCTTCCCGGATACCGAGTTCCGCTTCGAGACGCTCCAGCACCGCCTCCGCGAGCTGGCGTATCTCAACGCCGGGGTGACGATCCGGCTGGTCGACGAGCGCGTCGATGCGGGCGGCAAGCAGCGTGAAGAGACCTTCCACAGCCGCGACGGCCTCCGGGCGTACGTCGAGCACCTCAACGCCAGCAAGACGGCGGTGAGTCAGTGCGTCGCATTCACGCGTCGGTCGGAGGACGGGCGGATGACGCTCGAGCTGGCACTTCAGTACACCGACGCCACCAACGAGACGCTGCTCGCGTTCGGCAACAACATCCCGAATCCCGATGGAGGGACCCACGTCGCCGGGTTCAAGACCGCGCTGACGCGGACGATCAACGCCTACGCGAAGCGGGCCAATCTCCTCAAGGACCTCGTTCCCAGCGGCGAGGACCTGCGCGAGGGGCTGACCGCGATCGTCTCCGTCCGGCTCACCGAGCCGCAGTTCAACAACCAGACCAAGGAGAAGCTGCTGAACCCCGAGGTCGAGGGGTTCGTCTCGGCGGCGGTGAGCGAGGCGATGGGCGCGTGGCTCGAGGAGCACCCGCAGGAAGCCAGGCGGATCTGCCTCAAGGCGATTCTCGCGGCGCAGGCCCGAGAGGCGGCGAGGAAGGCGCGCGAGCTCATCAAGCGCAAGGGCGCCCTCGATTCGGGCGGGATGCCTCACAAGCTCTCCGACTGCTCGAGCGACGATGTCGAGGCGACCGAGCTCTTCATCGTCGAGGGGGATTCCGCAGGCGGATCTGCGAAGGGGGGGCGCGATCATGTCACGCAGGCGATCCTGCCGCTGCGCGGGAAGCTCCTCAATGTCGAGAAGGCGCGGCTGGACAAGGTGCTCGGGTTCGAGGAGATCCGCACGCTGATCCAGGCCCTTCAGTGCGGCATCGGCGAGGACTTCGACATCTCGAAGCTCCGCTACGGGCGGGTCATCATCATGACCGACGCCGACGTCGACGGTTCGCACATCCGGACGCTGCTTCTGACCTTCTTCTTCCGGCAGATGCCGCTGCTCGTGCGCCAGGGAAAGATCTTCATCGCCCAGCCGCCGCTCTATCTCGTCGAGCAGGTGTCGGGCAGGAACCGCACCCGCGAGTACGTGCTCAACGAGCGGCAGATGGCCGATGTCCTCGCCGACCTCGCGCTGCGCAACGCGGTGCTCGCGCTCCGCGACGACGCGGGCGCCGTCGTGCGCCGGATCGACGGCGACGACCTGCGGCGGCTGCTCCGCGCGATCCAGCGCGTCGAGGAGCTGGTCACGGTCTCGCAGCGCCGCGGCATTCCCTTTGCCGAGCTCCTTGCGGCGAGGCGTAGCGATCCCGAGGGCGCCGAGCGGCTCCCGACGCACCACCTCCAGTGGCCGGAGGGAGAGCTTCTCTGCTGGTCCGAGGCGCAGGCCCGCGAGGCGATCGAGCGCCGCGGCCTGGTGCTCGACGACCTTGGCGGGGGCGCCGAGGTCGACCGCCTGCGCCGCGCGACGCTGCGCGAGCTCCACGAGAACCGCGAGCTCGAACGGCTCTTCCAGCGCCTGGCGGAGTTCGGCGTCTCGATCGAAGACTGGGCGCTGGTGCAGGAGGAGTCCGTCACGGGCGAGAAGCTCCCCACCCGCTATGCATGGGAGGTGAGGGTCTCGCTCAAGGCCGCGGAGGCGGCGCGGCGCCGGGCCGAGAGCGCGGCGGCTGTCGGCGCCGCGGAGGCCGACGAGCCTGAGCCCGATGCCGGCGACGCCGAAGGTGATCCCTCGCCGAACGAGCCGGCCGGCTCCGACGGCGCGGCCGACCGGCGAGGCGCGACGGCTTCGCAGCCCGCCCCGTCCCGCACCGAGCTGGTCGAGGCGGCGAACGTCCCGGCGATCCTCCGGACGCTCCACGACGTCGGTCGGCGCGGCATCGAGGTGAAGCGCTTCAAGGGTCTCGGCGAGATGGAGGCCGAGCAGCTCTGGGAGACGACGATGGACCCCGCGCGGCGGACGCTCCTCCGCGTCAACTGGGAGAGCGCCGGCGAGGCAGATGCGCTCTTCGCCACGCTGATGGGCGAGAACGTCGAGCTTCGCCGCGCCTATATCGAGCGCCACGCGCTCGAGGTCAAGAACCTCGATGTCTGAACGCCGCGGGTCGTCGCGGAAGGAGAGCGGCCGCCGGCGGCGTCCGAGCCCCTCCGCGCCGCGAGGCGACGCAACCGGAGCTCCCGCATCGCGGGGCCCTCGCCGCGCCTCGGCAGCGCGGCCCTGCGTTGTCCTGCTCTCGGGCGGGATGGACTCCGCAGTGGTTCTCGCGATGGCGCGCCGCGCCGGCTTCGCGGTGCACGCGCTTTCCTTCGACTATGGCCAGCGCCATCGGCAGGAGCTGGTCGCGGCGCGGCGGGTCGCCAAGCTCCTCGGAGCCGAGCGCCACGTCGTCCTCCGCATCGATCTCCGCGCCATCGGCGGCTCGGCGCTGACGGCGGCGATCGCGGTCCCCAAGGGCGGTTCCGGTTCGACGCGCGGACGCGGCGCGGCGTGCGTCGGCGATGCGATTCCGGTCACGTACGTTCCCGCGCGGAACACGATCTTCCTCTCCTGCGCGCTCGGGCTCGCCGAGTCGGTCGGGGCTCGGGATCTCTTCATCGGCGTCAACGCGGTCGACTATTCGGGCTATCCCGACTGCCGGCCCGCCTTCGTGCGCGCCTTCGAGCGCCTCGCCAACCTCGCCACCCGCGACGGCGTCACCGACGCAGCGCTCGGACGCGCCGCGCACTTCCGGGTGCGGGCGCCGCTCCTGCGGATGTCGAAGGCGGAGATCGTCCGCGGAGGAATCGAGCTCGGCGTCGACTTCGGGCTCACCCGCACCTGCTACGACCCGGGGCGGCGCGGCGCGCCGTGCCGCCGCTGCGACGCCTGCCTGCTCAGGGCGGCGGGGTTTGCCGCAGCCGGCGTTCCGGACCCGGCGCTGCGCGACGCGCGGTGACCGGGCGTGCGGCCGCCGTTGCGCCGCCGTGACGTTCCCGGGGGCGTCGTGGGCGTCTGATTCTGTGTCTCTCGGATCCTCTGCGGGCCTTCGGGGCTTCGTGGGGAAGGGGATCGAAGGCACAGGAACCGACCTCACGGAGCAGCCATGGCCACGTCAACCGAGCGAAGCCGTCCGTTGTGCGGGGCACAGCCCGCGATTCAAGCGCAGCCTCTGACTTCAGCCCAGCCGTCCGCGGGCCTCCGTCCCGCGATCGATGCGCCCGCCAGAACGCCGGCGATGCGCTGCGATCCCGGTCGGTCCAGACGGATCTCCGGCGCCGCGGCGGCGACGGCGCCGCGCGGCGCGGCGGGCCCGGGCGGATCGCGGGGCGTTCGCTGGCTGCGGCCGATGGCGATCGCGATCATCGCGCTGGCGCTTCTCGGCATGGTCGTGCCGGTGGAGTCGGGCGCCGCCGCGACCGGCGAAGCGAGGGCGAAGTTCGCGGCGCCGCGGGGGACGACCGGGGACGCATCCGCTTCCGCCGCGGGCGCTCACGGGGCGAGCGCTCGCGTCGGACATGGGCCGGCTTCGCTCGGCGATGGCGACCTGCTCGATGCGGAGTTTCTCGTCGTCCCCACCGCGCAGGTCTGGGGGGTCCGATCGTCGGAGCCGCTTCCGCACCTGACTGCCGGGCGACGGAGGCCGCCGATGCCGCCGTCCACTCAAGTCTCCATCGAGCGCGTCGCGCTCGAGACCACCATCCGCGAGGTCGTCGCGAGCACCACGATCGATCTTCTCCTGCGCAATTCGGGACCGCGGATCGCGGAGTCGGTGGTCCTCCTTCCGCTTCCCTTCCACGCCGCCGTCACCGGGATGGAGCTCGAAGGCCTCGGAAGCGAAGGGGTGGCGAAGCTGCTTCCACGCGATGAGGCGCGGCTCATCTACGACCGGATCGTCCGCCGCGTGGAGGATCCCGCCCTCGTCGAGTTCGCGGGCTGGAACCTCGTCCGATCGAGTGTCTTTCCCGTCCCCGCCGGCGGAACGCAGCGCATCCGCATCACCTTCGAGCATCTGCTCGAGGTCGACGGCGACCGTGTCGATCTCCTGCTTCCGCGAAGCGAGACGACCGTTCCGGGCACCGCCTGGTCGATCACCGTCGACGCATCGAGCGAGCGTCCGATCGTCGAGGCATACTCGCCGACTCACCCGCTCGAGGTTCGCCGCATCGATGAGCATCGCCTCGCGATCACGGCGCTCTCGCCCCGTCCCGTGCCCGGGCCCTTCCGGCTCAGCCTGCTGCGGGCGCCCTCGGCCGATGGCCGGCGGCTCTCCGCGACCGTCCTGCTCTCGCCCGATCCTGCCGGCGGCGGAGGGCACTTCCTCGTTCTCGGAGGCCTCGACCCGACGCTTGCGAGCGCGACGCAGAAGGGAACGCGCGCGGCGCGCGAGCTGATCCTCGCGATCGATCGTTCGGGGAGCATGAGGGGCGAGAAGCTGGCCCAGGCGCGCGATGCGGCGCTCGCGCTGGTCGACGCCCTGCGCGACGGCGACTTCCTCAACGTCGTCGACTTCTCGACTTCCGTGAGCTCCCTCTACGACGCGCCGCGGCTCGTCGACGACGAGAGCCGGGCAGCGGCGAGGCAGTTCCTTCTTCGGATGTCGCCCGGCGGAGGCACCAACATCCACGATGTCCTGGTCGAGTGCCTCGGCCAGGCGCCCTCCCCGGCGGCGGTGCGGACCGTCCTTTTCCTGACCGACGGCATCCCCACGGTCGGCCGGACGATCGAGTCTGAGATCCGCGCGGCGGTCGAGCGGGGCAACCGCCACGAGCGCCGCGTCCATGCCTTCGGAGTCGGACTCGACGTGAACGCGCCGCTCCTGGACCGGATCGGCGATCTGACCCGGGGAAGCACGACGTATGTCGCTCCCGGCGATTCGATCGTGATGGCGTCCAAGCGCCTCGTCCGCGTGCTCGACGGGGCGGCGCTGCTCGCTCCGACGCTTCGGAGCCTGGGGCCGGGACGCATCGCCGATGTGCTGCCGGCTGCGCTGCCGGACCTCCATTCGGGCGATCAGCTCGTCGTCCTCGGCCGCTACTTCGGCGAGGAGCCTCTGTCCCTCCGGCTGGAGGGGATGCTCGCCGCCGGCGCCGAGCCCGGGCGCGTCGCCGCCACCGTCGTCGTCGATCCCTCGAAGGCGACGCTCCGCAACGCATTCGTCGGGCGCCTCTGGGCGACGCGGCAGATCGCCGCGCTCGCCGACGAGGTCCGGCAGCTCACGGCGCCGGGCGCCCCGGGGGGACCGATCGCCGCAGGCGACCCGAGGATGCGCGAGCTCGTCGAACAGATCGTGGCGATCTCGCTGCGCTGGGGCATCCTGACGGAGTACACCTCGTTCCTCGCGGTCGAGCCGGATGCCGCCGGAGGGCACGCTGCGGTGCCGATGGCGCGGCGTGAGATCGAGGGAAGGGCGACGGAAGCGCTTGATGCCCTCGCGACCCGCGCCCGGAGCGGTGAGGCGGGAGTCGCGCAGGCGCTCAACTACAACGAGCGGAAGGCCCAGTCCGTGCTCAACCTCGACAACTGCTTCGTGGACTCCCAGCTCCGGACGGTGACGACGATGCAGGTCTGCCAAGTCGCCGATCGGGGGTTCTTCCGTCGCGGCGACGCCTGGCTCGACGGTGCCGTGATCGCCGCCGGGCGCACCGCGCCGGCGCGGACCATCGAGTTCGGCTCGCCGGAGTACGCCGCCCTGGTCGAGGCGCTCATCAGTGCCGGACGACAGGCCATCCTCGGACTGCGGGGAGACCTCTACCTCGATCTCGATGGCGAGACCGTGCTCGTTCACAACGCGTCGTGACGCGACGGCGCGGGCGCATGCGGCCCGCCGTCGCACTCGGCGGCACCCGACCGCAGCCCGCTTCCGCCCACGGCCGCGGAACCCAGTCCTTCGCATCGCAGCGCGGCCCGGACGCGTGCGATCTCTCTCGGCACCTTGCGCGACGTGCGTCCGAGGTGCCGAGGCTCCCTGGGACAGTTCACTCACCCGCGTCCGGCACCGCCGGCGCACACTTCACGGAGGTCGTCATGTCGACTCGCTCTCTGCTCCGCTCTCGCTCACGCTCCGCGTCGTGCTCGGGCACCGATCGCCCGGCGACTCCGCGGTCGCTCTCCGCCGTCGCCGCGGCGCTCGCGGCGACGACGGCGCTCGTCGCCGTCGGCTGCCCGCCGTCGATCGACGATCCCTCGATCAAGGCGCCGTCGAAGCCCTCTTCCGTCGCCCTCGCTTCGATCGCCGAGCGGCCGATCGTCGAGCTGGCGATCTGCCTTGACACCAGCAACAGCATGGATCGGCTGATCGACGCCGCCCGGGCTCGTCTCTGGGACGTCGTCAACGAGCTCGCGCTCGCCGTTCCCGCCCCGACGGTGCGGGTCGGGATCGTGAGCTTCGGCAACAACGCCCATGCGGCTGCCGATGGCTGGGTGAAGCTCGAGCTCGACCTCACCGACGATCTCGATGCGGTCTCGATGAGGCTCTTCGGTCTCCGCACCCACGGCGGCACGGAGTACGTCGGTCGCGCCCTCGCGGTCGCGGAGTCGAAGCTCTCGTGGACGCGTCCGTCGGAGAGCGGCGGCGCCGAGGGAGGCGCGGCGCCGCCGCTCCTCCAGATGGTGATCGTCGCCGGGAACGAATCGGCCGATCAGGACCGCGAGGTCTGCTTCCGCGAGGCGGCCCGATCGCTTGTCGGCCGCGGGATCACGGTCAACTCGATCTACTGCGGCCCCGAACGCGACTCGGTCGCTCCCGGATGGCGCGAGATCGCATCGATCGCAGACGGGCACTTCGCCGCGATCGATCAGTCCTCCGGCGTGCTGGCCGCGACGACGCCGTTCGACGCCGACCTCGCGAAGCTCGGGACCGAGATCAACTCGACCTACCTCGCATTCGGCGCCCGCGGATCGCAGGCCGCCGCGAACCAGTCTGCGCAGGATGCCAACACCGCGCAGATGGGTCCGACGGTCATGGCGGGGCGGTCGCTCGCCAAGGCGGGGGAGCTCTACGACTGCGCCGCGTGGGATCTGGTCGATGCCTGCCAGAACCCCGACTTCAAGCTCGAGTCGGTCGCGGTGGAGGATCTCCCCGAGCCGATGCGGGCGATGACGCCGACGCAGCGAGCCGACCACGTCGCGGCGCTCACGGCGCAGCGGGCCGAACTCCGTGCGCAGATCGCCAAGCTCGGCGACGAGCGCTCCCGCCACCTCGCCGAGCGGCGGCGCGAGGCGCAGGGCGCGGGCGAGAAGTCGTTCATCACCGCGATTCTGCAGGCGGTCCGCGCCCAGGGGACCGCGAAGGGCCTCGCGTGGAAGGTCGAGGAGTGAGCGGCCCGGACGGCAGGCGACGGTGAAGGTCCGCCGGCGGCGAGCGGAGGGGGAGCGTCTGAGCGCGCGTCGAGGTCGGAACCGACGACCTCGACGCGCCGCGCGCGGCGGCTGCGCCGCCCTCACGCCGGCGAGCGGACCGTCTCCATCACCTGCTGGATGATCCGCCGCGTGGTGAGGGTGTCTCCGGCGTGCATGTACGTCTTGCTGATGACCCGGTGGGCGCAGACCGGGATCACGTTGGAGACGATGTCCTCCGGAACGCAGTAGTCGCGCCGGGCGAGCACCGCCGTCGCCCGCGCCGCCTGTGCGAGCGCGAGCGAGCCGCGGGGGCTGACGCCGACCTGGAGATTCTCGCTCTCGCGCGTGGCCACCGCGAGCGAGATGACGTAGTCGACCAGCGACTGGTCCATCCTGACCGCGTCGACCTGCGACTGAAGCTCGACGACGTCCTCTCCGGTCATCACCGCCTCGATCATCGGGAGCGTCGTCCGCGCGGGCTGCTTGAGAAGGATGCGCGACTCGTCATCCGGCGAGGGGTAGCCGAGGTTGACCCGCATCAGGAAGCGGTCGAGCTGGTTCTCCGGAAGGAAGTAGGTCCCCTCGAACTCGTAGGGGTTCTGCGTCGCCACCACCATGAAGGGCTGCGGGAGGTGGTGGACCTGCCCCTCCGCCGAGACCGTCGCCTCGCTCATCGCCTCGAGCAGCGCCGACTGCGTCCGCGGCGTGGTGCGGTTGACCTCGTCGGCGAGGACGATGTTGGCGAAGACCGGCCCCGGCTTGAACTCGAAGACGCCCCGATCCCGGTCGTAGACGCTCACGCCGGTGATGTCCGAGGGCAGGAGATCCGGTGTGCACTGAACCCGCGAGAAGGTGCACTGGATCGACCTGGCCAGCGCATTGGCGAGGACGGTCTTGCCGACTCCGGGGACATCCTCGATGAGGAGATGTCCGCGGGCGAGCAGGCAGACGATGAGCCGATCGACCGCCTGGGCGTTGCCCATGTAGACGGATGTGATGCTCCTGCGGAGGCGGTCGATTGTCTCGAAGCTCATTGAGGCCGCGATTGTAAGGGGTTCGGCGAACGGGCCCGACGATCGTCCGCGTCGCGGCGGGGCCCGCGTTCGAGGGCCGCTCGGGCCGAGCCGGCGCGGCGGGCTCGCCCCCGCGCCCCTCGGTCGAGCGGCGGGGCCCGCCAGCGCGGCGCCTCGGTCCCGCAGCACGTCGGGCGACGCTGCGGTACGCTTTCGGCCCGTGTGCGGCAGGGTGGAGTTTCGCCCCGATGAGCAGAGGTGGTTCGCCGGTCCAGGTCCGGCGGCGCCGTCTCGCTCGCCCGAAGCGCCGCGCGGCGATCGACCCATCGTCAGCGAGCGCAGCGCCATCATCGCGGCCGAACTGCACTGCCGAGGCTGCGGCTACGACCTCAAGGCGCTGCCGCTCGTCGGTCGCTGTCCGGAGTGCGGGCTTGCGGTCGTCGAGACCGTGACGCAGGCGGTCGATCCCGAAGCGAGCGCCCTTCCGAGGCTTCGCGATCCGGAGGGCACGGGCGATGGTCTGCTCGGGCTTTCGATTGCGTACCTCCTCGGCGCCGGGCTCGTGATCGTGCCACCGGCGCTGGGACCGCTCGCCCTGATCACCACGTCGGCGAGCGACATGACCTGGCCGCTCCCGCTCCCCCCGCGCGCCGTCGCGGCGCTCGTCGGCATCGCCGCGCTCTGGTGGCTCTGGCTGCTCGCGCGGGCGCCCGCGGAGGAGCCGGCGCGGGAGGCGCACCGATACGTCCGCCGCGCCGTCCATGGTCAGCTCGCGTGGATCGTCGCGGTGGTGCTGCCGGTGCTGGCGCAGGGCGTCGGCGTCACCGAGCGCGTCTTCCTCTCGCCGATCGAGCTGGTCGCCGCGCCGGCGGCGATCCTCGCCCTGAAGGGATTCAGCGGCGTGCTCGGCATCGTCGGGCTGCGCTCGCGGGCCTACCGAAACGCGCGCGGCGGTCGTCAGAGCATCGACCTGCTCATCTGGGCGATCGTGATCATGGCCGCCTGCAACCTCGCCAACGCCATCGGCGAGTGGCGGCGCATCGGTCTGGTCGAGCACCTCGGAAGCACGCTCTACGCGGCGGTCTCGCTGCTGCTTCTCGTCGGTCTGACCTACTTGGTCGTCAACTGCTGGTGGATTCGCACGTCGCTCCGCAAGCCGCCGCCGCGGCTCGACGAGCTGATCGGGCCGGCGCCGTCCTGCTGAACGCGGCGGTACACGGCGCGCGCCTCCTGAATGGCCTATTCTCGTTCCATTTTGGGGCTTCCTGCGACCCCAACGCCGCCCCAGGTCGGCCGCAATCGCGGCTCCGCGCGACGCGACGTGCGTGCCTCGCCATCGAGGAACACGCGTTGTCGGCACCCGCCTTGCGCGTCCTTAGCGCGTTGGTTCGAATCTGGATGCGGATGCTCTTCCGCGCGTACACGCCGAGCGCCGCAGGCGGGTGCGACCGGCCCTCCGCGAACCGCCCTGTGAGCGCTCGGACAGCGCTCGGCACGCCGACCTCCCCATCCTCGCCCGAGATCCGCCCATGAAGATCCACACGCTCCTCCCCCCCCTCCTCGGCCTCGCCGTCGCGGGCATTGCGCTGTTCGCGGGCGCGGCGCAGGCGCCGCCTTCGGCATCGGAGGGCGCCACCCTCCCGCGCGCCGCCGAAGCGCCCCCCGCGGCCCCGGCGGTCCCGGCGGCCCCGGCCTCTGCGCCAGCCCGGTCTGTCGAGGTTGATCCGAGCCTGCCCCTCTACTCGCCGGTCTCGGGCGTCACCGGCAACCTCAACTCGATCGGATCAGACACGCTGAACAACCTGCTCACCCTCTGGGCGGAGGGCTTCAGGCAGCGCTACCCGAACGTCAACATCCAGGTGGAGGGCAAGGGCTCGTCGACCGCGCCGGTCGCCCTGATCGAGGGCACCGCGCAGCTCGGGCCGATGAGCCGCGAGATGAAGAACAGCGAGATCGACGCCTTCGAGCGGAAGTTCGGCTACAAGCCGACGGAGATCAAGGTCGCCATCGACGCCCTCGCGGTCTTCGTCCACAAGGACAATCCGGTCGAGGGACTCTCGCTTCAGCAGGTCGACGCGATCTTCTCCAGCGGCCGGAAGCTCGGCGCCCCGGCGGACATCGCCAGTTGGGGACAGCTCGGCCTCACCGGTGCGTGGGTCGGCCGTCCGATGAGCCTCTTCGGCCGCAACAGCGCCAGCGGCACCTACGGCTTCTTCAAGGAGGTCGCCCTCGGAAAGGGAGACTTCAAGCGCAACGTGAAGGAGCAGCCGGGATCCTCCTCGGTGGTGCAGGGCGTGGCTGCGGATCTGGGCGCCATCGGCTACTCGGGCATCGGCTACGCGACCGCGAGCGTCCGCGCCGTGCCGCTCTCGGCGGGCCCGCGAGGAGAGCACTTCGCCGCCACGTATGAGAATTGCCTCTCCGGCGACTACCCGCTCGCCCGCTTCCTCTACATCTACGTGAACAAGCGCCCCGGCCAGCCGATCGATCGCCTGACCGGCGAGTTCCTGCGCTTCGTGCTCTCGCAGGAGGGCCAGCAGATCGTCGTCAAGGATGGGTACTTCCCGATGCCGAAGACGGTCGTCGACGAGATGCTCGCGGCGCTGAACTGAACGCGGCGCACCGCGACGAGGGAGACCGGCGCGGCGGAACCGTGACGCGACCTGTTCCGAACCCGCGACTCCTCCGATGTCCGACAGCACGGAACCGAGCCATCTCGACAGGGCGACGCCAGCGCCGGCCGGCGCCCGCGTTGCAACGCGCCGCTCGGTGCTCCTGCTCGACCGGGCGATGTCGCTGATCATCCGGCTCGGCGGGATCGGGATCATCGTCGCGGTCCTGGGGATCTTCGTCTTCATCCTCTGGCAGATCCTGCCGCTCTTCCGCGGCGCGGCGGTCGAGCTCGCCTCCAGCGGCCGCGCGCCCCCCGGGGCGCGGCTCATGCTCGTCGACGAGTGGTCGGAGCGCCCGGGATTCCTCGGGGCGGACGGGACGCTCACCTTCATCGACCTCGTCGGCGACGCGCCCGCAGAGTCCATCGATCTCGCCGGGCGCGTCGGCGCGCAGATCACGGCGGCGCATCTGCGGCCGACGACCGGGACGATCGCGCTGGGTCTCGAAGACGGGAGCTTCGCGCTCGCCGACGTGAACTACCGGGCGGAGTTCGACGACGGCCGAAGGCGCGTGGTTCCCGAGGTGAACGTCGGCGCTCCGATCGACCTCGGCGGCGGCCGTGGGCGCGTGCTCGACGTTGACTACGGGGACTCGGGGCGCGACAAGGTCGCGGCCGCGATCGTCGAAGTCGAGGGAAAGCTCGAGGTCCGCGCCGTGGTGCTCACGCAGCGGCGCACGCTCGTCGGCGCCGGGAGGATCGAGGTGCGCGGCGCCTTCGATGCGACCCCTCTCGTCGGCGGCACCCCGAAGGCGGTTCTCGCCAGCTCGAAGGGGGACAGCTTCCTCGTCGTGACCGATGAAGGGGAGATCGACTACTTCTTCGCCGTCGACTCCGGATTCGAGCTGCGGCAGCGCTTCTCGCCCTTCGAGGATCAGCCGGACCCGCGGATCTCGATGGCCGAGTTCATCTTCGGGGACGTCTCGCTCGCGCTCGTCGGCGTCGATGGGACCAACCGGGTCTTCAGCCTCTTCGTTCCCGAAGGGCAGAGCGTCCGGACATGGGGCCGGACGAAGCAGTTTCCGCCGCTCCCCGGGCCCGTCTCGGCGTACACGAAGAGCACGCGGACGAAGGCATTCCTCGTCGTCGCCGGGTCGCTCGCATCGCTTCGGTTCTCGACGACGGAGTCGATCCGCTGGCAGGAGGAGCTCCCGTTCGCGCCCCGGCTGGTCGCCATCAGCGGCAAGAACGACCGCATTCTCTTCGTCGACGAGTCCTCCCGGCTGCACGTCTATGCGCTCTCCGATCCCCATCCCGAGGCGAGCTGGAGGGCCTTCTTCGGGCGCATCTGGTACGAGGGGGCCGACCGGCCGGGCTTCGAGTGGCAGTCGACGGGAGGGACCGACGACTTCGAACCGAAGCTGTCGATGGTCCCGCTGCTGATCGGAACGCTCAAGGGGACCTTCTACGCGCTGCTCTTCGCGGTGCCGATCGCGGTCTCCGCGGCGATGTACGCCTCGCAGTTCGCCCACTGGAAGGTCCGCGCCTTCGTCAAGCCCCTGATGGAGGTGATGGCCTCGCTTCCCTCCGTGGTCCTCGGGTTCCTCGCCGCGCTCTGGCTGGCGCCGATCATCGAGACGCGCGTGCCGAGCGTCCTGCTGATGCTGCTGCTCATCCCGTCGGCCGGAGTCGTCCTCGGCCTGCTCTGGTCCGCTGCGCCGGTGGCGGTGCGCAACCGGGCGGGGCTCTTCGGCGAGCTGACGGTCCTCCTCTGCGGCCTGCTCGTCGCCGGAGCGCTGGGCTGGATCGGCGGCCCGCTGCTGGAACGGCTCGTCTTCACCGTGCCTGATCCGGCCGAACCGGGTCGGCGCATCGCGGACTTCCGGCTCTGGTGGCCCGCCTTCACCGGGGCGGACTTCCAGCAGCGCAACTCGCTCGTCGTCGGCTTCATGATGGGCTTCGCGGTCATTCCGATCATCTTCACGATCGCGGAGGACGCGCTCTCGAACGTGCCGCAGAGCCTCCGGTCCGGCTCGCTCGCGCTGGGCGCCTCGCGCTGGCAGACGGCGGTGCGGATCGTGCTGCCGACGGCGTCGGCCGGGATCTTCTCCGCCCTGATGATCGGACTCGGCCGGGCCGTCGGCGAGACGATGATCGTGCTGATGGCGACGGGCAACACGCCGATCATGGACTTCAACATCTTCTCCGGAATGCGCACGCTTTCCGCGAACATCGCCGTCGAACTGCCCGAGGCGCCCCATCACGGGACGCTCTATCGGGCGCTCTTCCTCGGCGCCATGCTGCTCTTTCTCATGACCTTCGCGGTCAACACCGTCGCCGAGGTGCTCCGCCAGCATCTCCGCGAACGCTTCCGCACCATCTGAGCGCTCCTCGGCGATGTCTCCGACCGAAAGCTCCATCACCAAGTCCACGGGCCCCGCACCGTCGACGCGCCGCCGTCGGCGCATCGACGGGGGCGAGCCGCTCGTCTTCCTGACCGGAATGGGGCTGGCGATCGGCCTGACGATGATCACCGCGCTGCTCGCGCTGATCCTCTTCAAGGGGCTCGAGGCGTTCTGGCCCAAGCGCGTGGCGCGGATCGAGCTGACTCCTGCCGCCGCAGAGCGGGTCGGCCGCGACGTCGTCGTCGCCCACATCCTCGGACGGCAGGAGATCCGCGGCGCGGCCCACGCGGAAGGGGGTGCAGGAGTTGACGAGGGTGACCCGGGCACCGAACTCCGGCTCCAGGTGGGCAACCGCGACCTCAACGGCATGGGGTTCATGTACCTGCCGGAGTCGGCGATCGAGCGGATCAGCCATCCGCGCGGGATCCTGCGGCTGGAGCGGATGGAGTACGGGCCAGCGCTCGTCGAGCCCCTCGAACTGGACATCGCCGGAGAGCCGCCGCTCTCGCTCGCTTCCGAGGGGGGGATCGACGCGCTCGAGCGGGCGATCCGAGCCGCGGCACACCGCCGCGCCGAGATCCGCGCCATCGAGCGCGATCAGATCGGCGGGCTCAGTCGGCGGATCGAGTCGCTGCGGATGCGGCGCCGCGGGATCGAGGCATCCGCGACGCCCGATCCCGCGGAGGTGGCCTCGATCGAGGCGCGGATCGCCGAGCTCGAGCGGCGCTACGAGGGTCTCGCCGCGGAGAGCCGGGCCCTGCGCGACGCCCAGCACGCCGACACCCTGACCTATCGGATCGACAGCGGCCGCGAGCACCGGATTCCGGTGGGGGAGATCGTCTCGGCGGAGCGCCCGAACGCCCTCGGCTTCTTCGGCCGGCTGCGCGTCTTTCTGGGGAACATGTGGAGCTTCGTCGTCGACGAGCCGCGAGAGGCGAACACCGAGGGCGGCATCTTCCCGGCGCTCTTCGGCACCTTCGTGATGACGCTGATCCTGAGCGTCGCGGTGACGCCCTTCGGAGTCATCGCGGCGATCTACCTCCGCGAGTACGCCAAGGACGGCCCGACGGTCCGCGCGGTGAGGATCGCCATCAACAACCTCGCGGGCGTCCCGTCGATCGTCTTCGGCGTCTTCGGTCTCGGCTTCTTCGTCTACTTCGTCGGCGGATCGATCGACACGCTGTTCTTCCGTCTCTCGGAGGGCCCGGTCTTCGGGACGGGCGGAATCCTCTGGGCGTCGCTGACGCTCGCCCTGATGACGGTGCCGGTGGTGATCGTCGCAACGGAGGAGGCGCTGGCTGCGGTCAGCCGCGGCGTCCGCGAAGGTTCGCTCGCGTGCGGGGCGAGCAAGTGGCAGACGATTCAGCGGATCGTGCTGCCTGCGGCCGCCCCCGGGATCATCACCGGGATGATCCTCGCGATGGCGCGAGGGGCCGGCGAGGTCGCGCCGCTGATGATCACCGGCGTCGTCAAGCTCGCTCCGACCCTGCCGCTGGACGCGACCTTTCCCTTTCTCCATCTCGACCGGAAGTTCATGCACCTTGGCTTCCACATCTACGATCTCGGCTTCCAGTCGCCCGACTCGGAAGCCGCGCGACCTATGGTCTTCGCCACGACGCTCCTGCTGATTGCGCTCGTGGTCACCATGAACCTTGGCGCCATCGTCATCCGCGAGCGTCTCCGGCGCAAGTACGCCACGGGAGCCTTCTGATGCCCTCCAGGGAACTCGATCGCGGCGCCGTCACCGGAGCCCCCCACGCGGCGGGAACGGTGGCGGTGCGACCGGACGCGGATCCCGCCCCCTCGAGCATCCTCGCCGAGCGCGCGAGCCGCTTCGTCTCGGCCGACGATCGGTCGGACTCGGTCATCGCGGCGATTCTCGCCAACCGCCCGACTGCGACCGTCGTCCATGCCGAGGTCGCCGAGGACGTGCCGCACATCGTGAAGATCCGCGGCTTCAGCCTTCACTACGGCGAGAAGCAGGCGCTCCACGACGTGAGCCTCGACGTGCCCGTGGGCAAGGTCGTCGCCCTGATCGGCCCCTCCGGGTGCGGCAAGAGCACGCTGATCCGCTGCGTCAACCGCCTCAACGACCTGATCGACTCCGTCCGCACCAGCGGCGTCCTGACGATCGGCGAGACCTCGGTGCTCGGGCCCGAGACCGACGTGATCGGGCTGCGGAAGCGGGTGGGGATGGTCTTCCAGAAGAGCAACCCGTTCCCCAAGTCGATCTTCGAGAACGTCGTGTACGGGCTCCGCATCGCCGGCGAGGGCAGAAGGAGCGTCCTGCGCGAGGTCTGCGAGCGCTCCCTTCGGGAGGCGGCGCTCTGGGACGAGGTCAAGGACCGCCTCGACGAGAGCGCCCTTCAGCTTTCCGGCGGCCAGCAGCAGCGTCTCTGCATCGCGCGCGCGGTGGCGACCCGGCCCGAGGTCCTGCTCATGGACGAGCCCTGCTCGGCGCTGGATCCGGTGGCGACCGCGAAGGTCGAGGAGCTCATCGGGCAGCTTCGCGGCGTCTACACCGTGATGATCGTCACCCACAACATGCAGCAGGCGGCCCGGGTGAGCGACTACACGGCCTTCATGTACCTCGGGAGGCTCGTGGAGTACGGACCGACCGAGGCGATCTTCCAGAACCCGCGCTGCCGAGACACGCGCGACTACGTCACCGGCCGCTTCGGCTGAGGCGCCGCGGCGCGAAAGGGAGCCATCAGTGGCCATCGATCTTCACAAGGAACTGCTCACCATTCGCCGCGAGGCACTTGCCCTCGGCGCCATCGTCGAGGAGCGCGTGAGGATGGTCGCCGAGGCGATCGAGACCGGCGATGTCGAGCTCGCCCGGCAGGTCAAGCGCGGCGACAAGGAGATCGACGACGCGGAAGTGCACATCGAGTCGGAGTGCCTCCGCGTGCTCGCGCTTGGCGGGCCGGTCGCATCCGACCTGCGCTTCGTGCTCGGAGTCATGCGCGTGACGAGCCAGCTCGAGCGGATCGGCGACCTCGCGCGGAGCATCTCCAAGCGGGTCATCAACGTCAACATCCTGCCGACGGTCGAGCTCCCGGGATCGCTGGTCGATCTCGCGCACGCGGCGCGGGCGATGCTCTCCGACGCGCTGGCGGCGATGAGCAACGAGGATGCCGCGCTCTGCCGCGAGGTGCGGGCAGCCGACGAACGCGTCGACGACCTGCGCAAGGAGGTCTTCTACTGGGCCCGAGACGAGATGCCCCGTCGCGCCGAGGCGAGCCAGGCGATCATCGACATCCTCTCGATGGCTCAGAAGCTCGAGCGCATCGGCGACCTCGCGAACAACATCGCCGGGGACGTGATCTTCCTCGTCGAGGGATCGATCGTCCGGCACTCGAAGGCGTGATCGGAGGCCGGCGCTGCGGGGCGACTCGGCGAGGTGCGGCCGAGGAGTGCGCGGAGCGCGCGGAGTCGGCTCGTCGGACCGGGGGACCGCCGGATAGGATCGGCCTGTCGGAGGGCTCCGCGACGAGCGATCGTCGAGCCGCCGGCTTCTTGACCCCCGTCTCACCGGAGGAGCAGATCATGCCACGAGAGATCGGCCGCGAGGCGTCCAGCGCACGGCGTTCGCCGAGAAGCACCGACCAGCGCGGCGGTCCCGATCCGGGTCGGGGTGCCCGTCGAGGCCCTGCGGGCGACCAGGCGACGCGGTCGGCGGCGCCCGCCGCGCCGCCGCATCCGGGTGACGACGCGGCGGCGGTCTCGGGATCGGGCGGTGCAGCCCCGGAGCGGGGCCGGCGCGTGAAGCCAGGCGGCGGCGCAGCGGGCGCTCCAGCGACGGGCGTCGCGCGGCCCGGCGGGTTGCGCGAGCCGACGCATGACGACATCGCCCGCGAGGCGCACCTGATCTGGCTTGAGCGCGGCGGCAACGATGTGGTCAACTGGCTTGAGGCCGAGGCTCGGCTTCGGGGTCGATCGGTCGACGGTTCGCGCGATCACGCCCGGCGCTGACGGACCTCGCCGGAGGGAACGGTGCGGGGCGCCGCGGCGGGCCTCGCGACCGGCGACCGGCGTTCCGCGTGCGTCGCGGCATCGCGATTCCGCGGTCGTCCCGTCCGGCGTGCCGGCGTTCCCGCAGGCGCAGCGGAGCGAGCTGCCCGCTTCGATGTCGGCGCAGGCGGGCTATCCCGCCACGGTCGCGGGGACCTCGCCGCGCCGCAGCCGCACGTCGCCCCCCGGGTCCATCTCGGCGGCGCCGAGTTCTATCAAGGCCGCGAGGGCCGCCTGCTGCTCGGCCTCCTTCTTCGAGGGGCCCCAGCAGGGCTCGAAGCGCCTCGCGCCGCTCTCGACGCAGACCTCGAAGCACTTCGCGTGGTCCGGCCCTTTCTCGTCGAGGACGAGGTATTGCGGCGCGTGCATGCCGATGCGCTGAAGCGTCTGCTGAAGCACCGACTTGAAGTTGTACTGGTGACCGAGGCGGACGGCCTGGTCGATCTTTGGCCCGACGGACCTGAGGATGAACTCGCGGGCGGGCTCGATTCCCCCGTCGAGGAAGATCGCGCCGATGACCGACTCGAAGACCGCAGCGGCGACCGACATCGGAAAGTCCCAGCGGCCGTTCATTCCCTTTCCGAGGCGGAGGAGTTCGGGGAGTCCCATCTCGTGCGCCATCTCGGCGCAGACTCGGCGACTCACGACGCCCGACTTGATCTTCGTGAGCTCGCCTTCCATCAGGTGGGGGAAGCGTCGGAAGAGCGCCTCGCAGACGACGAGCCCGAGGACTGCGTCGCCGAGGAACTCGAGCCGTTCGTTGCTCTCGACGCGCGTCCCCGCCATCGAGGCGTGGAGGAGGGAGGTCTCGAGGTGGCGCACGTCGCGGAAGCGGTATCCGAGCGCCTCGAAGGCCTGCTCGAAGAGAGTCACATCGTTCATCGCTGGAGTTGCCTTCCGCGGCCCGCGAGCAGGGCGGGCTCAATCATGGGTTCCCGAGATCCGATCGGGCCTGCGATGGCGCCTCGTCTCGGCGGCCTGCGCGACCTTCGCCGGTCGATCCGGGACCGTGCGGCGAAGCCTCAGGCCGAGCGGCCCCTCCGGCACTCGGTGGTCGGGAGCGACCGTCGGTGGGCAGCGGAGCCGGACGTGAGCGAGACGCGGACACCCACGCGGGGACCGGTCGGGTTCACAACCAACATGAGCGGGAGTTCCTCTCGTCGACCCGGGCGGCGAGGTGCGGCGCGATGCGGCACGGGCGGCCGGCGGGGGGAAGACACGCTCAATGGCCGAAGTATGAAGGACGGCAGGGTCTGCGGCAAGCCATTTTTGGTCGCAGGGGGGCGTAGCTCCCGGGGCGTCCTCCTTCCGCAGCGCGCGGATGGGTGACGACTCCCCTCGGGGCGGGAGGTCCGATTCGGCCGCGGCGGCGCCGGACTCGGCCCGCGCCGCACCCGACCTGCTCCGGTGCCGAGAGTCGTCCGAAGGGAGTCCGGTGGGGCAGGAGCGGCCCGGAGGGCCGCGCACGAGCGACCGCGGATTCGGTCAGACCGCGGAATCGGTCATCCACCCCTCGCCGATCGCGCTCGCCGATCACGCTCACTGGCCGAGTTCGTCCGCAGGCGCGGCCTCGGCTATACTCGCCGCCTTCAGGCCTGAGTCAGCACAGGCTCGATCGAGCCTGCCGCGCGTCGGTCGCGGGCTCCGCCGAGGACGCCCTCAAGCGCCGCCCGCCGGTGCGAGCGGCGCGGAGCCGCGTGGCGGCCGCAGCGAAGCTCGATGGGCCGCCTCCCGTGAGGCGGCCGCAGCGTCGCTGGCCGACGTCGCTCGTCGAAGTCGCTCGTCGCACACTCCCCCTTCCCCGTACGCCATGCACTATCCCCACAAGGTCAGCCGAATCAAGAAGGTCCGTTCCGTGGGGTTCCGTGCGCGGATGTCGACGCGGAAGGGCCGGAAGATCATCAATCGCAAGCGCCGTCTCGGCCGTCGCATCGGCGTTCGCTGAGCGAGTCGGCGGTCGCTGGCGCGATCCCGGCCGTGGAACGCTCCTCGACGCCCCCTTCGATCGTCCTGATCGGTCCCCGTGCAGTCGGCAAGAGCGCCGTCGGCGCGGTTGTCGCCGCGCGCCTCGGGCGGCCTTTCGTCGACCTCGATCGGACTCTCCGCGCTCGCTTCGGAGGAGCCACCGTCGCCGAGATCTGGGCGACCCACGGCGAGGCGCGCTGGCGGGAGGCGGAAGCCGCCGGGGTCACGGCAGTGCTCGACGATGCGGAGCGAAGCGGCCCGGTCGTCTTCGCGCTCGGCGGCGGGGCTCCGATGGTGGAGGGTGTCCGGCGGCGGCTTCAGGTCGCCCGGGAGAGGCGCGAGGCGATCATCGTGCTGCTGCTGGCTCCGGTGGCACTTCTGGCTCGTCGAATGCGCCGAAACCCCGAGAGTCGGCCCTCGCTCACCGGGGGCGACCCGATCGATGAGATCGAGGGCGTCCTCGCCCGGCGCCTCCCCATCTACCGCGCTCTCGCGGAGCGCGAGGTGATGGCCGAGCGCGGCTCGAGGCACGCGGTCGCACAGGCGGTCCTGCGCGCGATCGAGGCGCGGCCGGGGGCCGGGTGAGTGGGCGCCGGGTGACCGGCTGCCGAGCGGTCAGCGTCGCCTTGTTGAGAATCGGTTATCATCTTCCCATGCGAACTGACAGGAGTGGTCGACGCCGAAGCGCCGGATGCGCCCTGGGCCTGCGAGCGCTCGGCACAGCGATTCTGCTTTCGCTGGGCTGGCTCGGGGGACCGGCCTGCGCCACGGCGCCGCCGCCCGTCGAGCGATCGTCCGTCGACTCTCAGCAGTCTGAGAGGCCGCGCGAGCAGCCCGGCCCGAAGGCGGCGTCCGAATCCGGCGAGGCCGCTCCGCAGGCGCGTCGCCTGGTCGTCGCATGCGTTCCGCCGCAGCGATGGCTCATGCGCAAGCTGATCGACGATCGCGTCGAGGTGATCGTCCTCGTCGAGCCGGGGATGAGCCACGAGACCTTCTCGCCGACCGATGCTCAGGCCAGCGCGGTGCTCCGCGCCCGGCTCTACCTGGGGCTTGGACTCCCGCACGAGCGAGCCCCTTGGTTCCGGCGCGTGCGCGGTCGCGTCGAGGTCGTCGACTGCCGGGCCGGAGTCGCGCCGCGAGCGCTCGAAGGTCACTCGCACGGGAACGACCATGACCACGACTGCTCGGTGGACGGAGCCGACCCGCATGTCTGGACGGCGCCGCGAGCGCTGGCGATCCAGGCGAGGACGATCGCCGCCGCGCTGACTGCCGCGTGGCCCGATCTCGAGGACCACCTCGCCGAGTCGCTTCCGAAGCTGGAGCGCGAGCTCGACGCCCTGCATGAGGAGCTCGCCGGCATCCTCGCCCCATGCCGCGACCGCCCGATGTTCGTCTTCCACCCCGCGTGGGGGTACTTCACCGACGCCTTCGGGATGACCCAGGTCCCGATCGAGCGCGAGGGGAAGCAGCCGAGCGATCGCGAGCTCGTGGAGCTTCAGCGGCTGGCGCGGAGGGAAGCGGTCGACACGATCTTCGTCCAGCCGCAGATCGACAGCCGCGCGGCCCACGTCGTCGCCCGCGGCATCGGCGGGCGCGTCGTCGTGATCGATCCGCTCGTCGAGGAAGTCGACTCCAACCTCCGTTCCGTCGCCCGCACGATCGCTGAGCGCTGCCGATGAGCGGCGCAGGCGATCCTCCTGCCATCGACGTGCGCGGGGTGAGCTTCTCCTTCAGCCCGCGGGAGGGGCCGAGGGCCGTCCTTGACCGGGTGGACTTCGTCGTCGGCGGGCGCGACTTCGTCGGGATCATCGGTCCGAACGGGGGAGGGAAGACGACGCTTGTGCGCATCATCCTCGGGCTGCTGGATCCGCAGGAGGGTTCCGTCCGCGTCCTCGGCGCTCCGCCGCGGGCCGCGCGGCGGAGCGTGGGATACGTCCCTCAGCGGGCTTCGATCAACCTCGCGGCGCCGGCGAGCGTTCTCGACGTCGTCCTCATGGGCCGGCTCGGACGCAGCTCCTGGGGCTGGCGCTTCCCGCGCAGCGATCGCGAGGCGGCGCTGGCATCGCTCGCTCTCACGGGCACGGCCGAACTCGCTCAGCGCCCCCTCGCGTCCCTTTCCGGGGGGCAGCGCCAGCGCGTCCTGATCGCAAGAGCGCTCTGCGCCGATGCGCGGCTCCTGATCCTCGACGAGCCCACGGCGGGCGTCGATGCGGAGGCGGAGCGCGACCTGACGGAGCTCCTCCATCGGCTCAACGAGCGGATGCCCATCGTGATCGTCACGCACGACATCGGATTCGTCGCAAGCGAGGTCGGGAGCGTCCTCTGCCTCAACCGGCGGGGAAGCGTCCACCGACCGCAGGAGGTCACCGGGGAGACGCTCGCGGCGATGTACGGAGGAAGCGTCCGCATGATCGGCCATGATGGGTGCGGCGGCGGCCACGGGGTGCATGTGCACGCCCATGGGCACGCGGATCGCGAGCCTCCCGGCGCGCGCGGGGCGGCGCCATGATCGAGTTCTTCCGCGACCTGTCGCACGTCCGCGACGCCCCTCACCTGCTCACCGGCGTCCTCGCGGGGCTGCTGGCGTCGGTGGCGTGCGGCGTGGTGGGGCCGTACGTGATCGTCCGCCGGATCGTCTTCCTCGCCGGGGCGATCGCGCACATGGCGGTCGGCGGCGTCGGAGCGGCGATCTACCTGAGGTTCGCCGCGCCGGAGTCGCTGGGCTGGCTGCGTCCGATCCATGGCGGAATGATCGCGGCCGTCGCCGCGGCCCTCCTGATCGGGACGATCCACCATCGCGCATCGGAGCGCGTCGACACGCTGATCGGCGCTCTCTGGGCGATCGGAATGTCGGTGGGGATCCTGCTGATGAAGTTCACGCCCGGCTACGAGTCCGAGCTGATGGGCTACCTCCTCGGGAGCATCGTCTACGTCGACTGGCCGGACGTCCGCCTGATGCTCGCGCTCGTGGCGGCGATCGCGGGGACGGTGCTCCTCTTCCACAAGCGCTTCCTCGCCATCTGCCTTGACGAAGAGCAGTGCGCGCTCCAGGGCGTTCCGGTCCTCGGGACGAGCCTGCTTCTGCTCACGATGGTCGCCCTGACGGTGATCTGCCTCGTGCAGGTCGTCGGCCTGATCCTGGTGCTCGCGCTCCTGACTCTCCCCGCGGCGGCCGCCGGGCAGCACCTCGCGCGGATCGGCGCCATCGTCTGGACCTCGATCGTCCTCAGCATGCTGCTGACGACGCTTCCGCGCGCCGCGGTCTACGGCACGCGGATCAGCCCCGAGTCCGCGATCGTGATTGCGGCGGGCGCGGTCTACCTGGCGTCCCTCGGGGCGCGGCGGCTCCGCGCGCGGCGAGGCTCCTCCGGCGCGATCGCCTCGGCGCCCGACGGCCCGGCCTGAGCGGAAGCACCGGCTGCGGAGCGGCGAGCCGAGACTCTCCGCTGCATCTCGAGCATCGCCAGGGCTCCGAGCACCGCGAGGCACCCGCCCGCCCACTGCGTCGGCGCGAGGACGGCGCCGAAGAGCGGGATCTGTGCGAGCGCGACGAGGAAGGGCTGGAGCTGGAGGACGCCCGCCGCCACGGCGACTCCGAGGTTGGCGATGGCGATGTAGTAGAAGACGTGACCGAGCGCGATCCCGATCACCGCAGAGAGCAGCAGATAGAGGAACTGCTCGGTGCTCATCTCAAGCGCCGTCATCCCGCGCAGGCCGAGGAACGCGCCATCCGCGCAGGCGTCGCCGAAGAGGAACATCAGCGCCACCATCGCTCCGCCGGTGTACTGGCAGATGGCGGCGAAGGCGATCACCGGATGGAACCCCGACATGAAGCGGCGCACCGAGAGCCCGTACCCGGCGAAGAGCAGGCCGCTCAGGATCGCCAGCGGCACGCCCAGAAGTCGGTTCTCCCCCTCCGCAGGGCCGCCGTCGATTCCGGAGAGAAGCACCAGCGTCGTCCCGACGAGCAGGGCCGCCATCCCGAGGAGATAGCCGCGCGTCCGGATCACCGCGCGCTCGGAGGGAAACAGGAGCCACGCGCCGATGGCGACGAACACGAGCTGGGTGCGCAGCCCGAAGGTCACCATTCCGGGGTTGATGCAGTAGTGGGCCCAGGTGAAGCAGACCTGGCCCGCCGCGTTGACCGCGCTGGGGACGATCGATGCCACCCAGAGACCGCGCGGAAGCCGGCCGCGCACGAGAACCGCCAGCAGGACCGGCAGCCAGAGCAGGGCGCTGAAGCCGTAGCGCCAGCCGTTGCTCGTCCAGAAGTCGATCTGGTCCCGGAAGTGGTAGAGAAAAAGCGGGACGCTCGACCATCCCACGAGCGTCATCACGACGGTGATCGTCCCGCGCAGCGCCGACTGGTGAGGAACTGGGCGCGGTCCGGCCGACATGCGGTCGAGAGCGTACGCGAGCGGACCACCTCCTCCCGCGGATCTACGATCGGTCCATGCGATCTTCGCGAAGCATCTCGACGATGGCGGCGCTGCTCCTTGCCGGCGCCCTCGGCGGTCCGGCGGCGGGCTCGCCCCCCGCGGAGGCGCCCCCCCGGTACAGCGTCATCGAGCTCCCGGCGGCGACGATCGAGCTCCTCGGTGAGGGCGAGGAGCCCCGAAAGCTCCTGCGATCGCCCGAGCGGAGCGGGGAGCGGGTCGCCGTCGAGTTCACGATCGAGGGACTGCTCAACGTGCTCGTCGAGGAGGCCCGGGTGCTCGCGGAACGTCCGCTCCCGGTGCACGTCTCGGTGACGTTTCAGGTCGCGGGCCAGGATGGCGCGCCACGGGGCGAGCTGCGCTCGAACGGCGCCGATCTCCCAAGTCACTCCCCGAGCGAGTCCGAAACCCCGAGCGGTCCTCCGTCCGGGCCGCCGGCGGTGCTGGCGACGATTGCGGGCTTCGATCTCTCGACGATGCCCTCGCACGATCCGGTCGCCGTCGCCGCCACGCGGCGCTCGCTCGAGCGCCTCCGCGGCGCAGCGCTGACCCTCGAACGGCGGGCGGACGGGACGCTTCGCGCGGTCACGGTGCCGCGCGAGCTCCTTGAGACGATGGAGTCGACAACCGTGTCGGGCGACGACGCGGCGGAGGAGGTCGAACGCAGCGCGGAGGCGGTCTCCGGCGCGACGTGGGCAGGCCCCGACGTCGGCAGCGTGCCGCAGCTTCTCGACCGGATCATCCGAGGCATGGTCGAGCTCTTTCCGCCGACTCCCTCGGTTCCGGTCGGCGTCGGTGCGAGCTGGAAGGCGACGGTCGACGAGCGGCGCAATCAAGTCGACCGGATGGTCGAGACGACGTACACGGTCAAGTCCATCGACGAGGGCGTCTCGACGATCGACGTCAGGCGGAGCTACGCGACCCGCGAGCCCTTCCAGGCGCTGGAGGATTCGCGCGGGCCTGAGATCCGGAACGTGCGCGTGGCAAAGCTCTCAGGCCGCGGCGCGGGGACCATCAGGCTCGACGAGGGGGGCCTGGTCCCGCGCACCCTCGACATGCAGTCGATCACGTCGCTCTTCTTCGAAGGCCGGAGGATCCTCGATGGCGGTCGGCGCATCGTGCACGAGCAGGACTTCATCGCCGTCCGCATCCCGCGCGCGGCGATCGGGGGCGGCGCTCCCGAGCGGCCTCATCGCCCCTGACCCGAAAGTGGACCTGAAAGTGGACCCGAAAGGGGACCTGAAAGGGGACCTGAAAGTGGAGCTGAGAGAGGAGTTGAGGCAGGAGTCGCGACCGGATCCGCGGCTGAAGTGAGGACGCGCGGGCCGGAGGCATCCGCCGCGGGATGATCGTCGGTCGGTCGCGCCTCGGCCGGAGCGCACTCCGCGCCTCCGGGTCGCCTCGTCGGAGCCCCGCTCGAGGCGGGCCGCGAACGGGGCGTCCAGAGAGTCAGTACTGACGAGCGGGCAGCTCGCCCATCTTCGCCGTGTCGACGATCGATCCCACCCCGTTTCGCCATGCGCGCGTGAAGGAGCTCTTCGCCGCGGCGCTGGATCTGCCTCCGGCGGAACGGGTCGACTTTCTCCATGCGCGCTGCGAAGGCGACGACGCGCTTCGCGGCGAGGTCGAATCGCTCCTCGGCCATGCCGACGCTCCGGCGGTCGACATCGCCGAAGCCGCGCGCGCGGTGCAGTCCGTGGTCGCGGAGGCGCTGGGCGACTGCGACGTCGGCCACGAATCCCGGCTCGGCATCCCCGACCGAATCGCCGACTTCCGGATCATCTCGGTGCTCGGCGAAGGCGGGATGGGCGTCGTCTATCTCGCGGAGCAGGAGGCGCCGCGGCGCACCGTCGCGCTGAAGGTGATGCGGCCCGGTCTCGCAGGTCGGCAGGTGCTCCGGAGATTCCGCCGCGAGGCGGAGCTCCTCGGACGGCTCCAGCATCCCAACATCGCGCAGATCTACGCCGCCGGGACCGCGATGCTCGACGGACCGCGCGGCGCGAAGCCGGTGCCCTACTTCGCGCTGGAGTACATCCGCGGCCGGACGATCACCGAGCACTGCCGGGAGCTCGGCCTGAGCGTCGAGGATCGCGTGCGGCTCTTCGTGCAGGTCTGCGATGCGGTCGAGTACGCGCACGCGCAGGGGATCATCCATCGCGACCTCAAGCCCGCCAATGTCCTCGTCGAGCAGCGCACCGGCGGGACGACGACCGTCGGCGCGGAGGGAAGCTCCGGGTTCGGGACTCCCAAGATCCTCGACTTCGGGATCGCCCGTCGCGCGGAGGAGCCGGGCGAGCTGCTTGCGACGACGACCTTCCAGACCGAGATCGGACAGGTCGTGGGAACGCTCCCCTACATGAGCCCGGAGCAGGTCTCGGGGGCGCCGGGCGCGGTCGATCGGCGCAGCGACATCTACTCGCTCGGCGTCGTCCTCTATCAGATGCTCGCGGGACGGCTCCCGCTGGCGGTCGGCGACCGATCGATCGCGGAGGCCGTCCGCATGGTCGGCGAGGAGGAGCCGACGCCTCTTCGCGCCCTCGATCGCGGACTCCGGGGGGACCTCGACACGATCGTCGCGAAGTGCCTGGAGAAGGACCGGCTTCGGAGGTACCGAACCGCGGGCGAGCTCGCGGCGGATCTCCGCCGGTTTCTCGAGCATCGGCCGATCGAGGCGCGGCCTCCGAGCACGCTCTATCAGCTCGCGAAGTTCGCGCGGCGCAACCGGGGGCTCGTCGCGGGCGTCGCACTCGCCTTCGCCACCATGCTCGCGGCGACGGCGCTCGCGGTGACCCTTGCCCGGGCCGCGATGCAGGCGCGGAGCGTCGCCGAGGAGCGGCTCGTCGAGGCGACCCGCAGCTACGAGGCCGCGGAGCTTCAGCGGCGCCGCTCGGAACGCTCCCTTTCGATCCTCTCGGGGCTGATCGTCGCGTCCGATCCGAGCCACGCTCAGGGGCGCGAGGTCTCCACGCGCGATGTGCTCGACCACGCCCGCACGTTCCTCGCGGAGCGCGACGAGGGCGATCCCGAGGTCTCGGCGCTGGTCGCGCATCTGGTCGGGTTCACCTACGTGCGGCTCGGGCTGCTGGCGGAGGGCGAGTCCATGCTGCGCCGGAGCGTGGAGCTGCATCGGCGCGTGGAGAGCCCGACCTCTCCGCATGACCGCCTCAACGCGATGTGCCAGCTCGGAGACGTGCTCCGCGCGCGGGGCCGATACGAGGAGGCGAAGTCGATCCTGCTTGAAACGCTCGATGCGGCGGATGCGGCCGGGGACGACGGCCTTCCGTCGACCGCCCTGGCGCTGAACAACCTCGGGGGCATCGGGGTCGCGCAGGGGCACTACCACCAGGCCGTCCTCGACTTCCGGCAGTCGCTCGAGGTCACGCGAGCGCTCGGAAACGACCGGACCGAACTCGCGATCATCACGAGGATCGGGCTCGCCACGGCCCATCTGGGACTGTGGCAGCTCTCGGAGGCGGTGGCGATGCTCGACGAGGCGAGAGCGCTCGAGGCGGGCATCGTCCCTCCCGACCACCCCGTGGCGCAGAGCTCCGCAGCGAACCTCGCCTATGCGCGCCGGCTCCTGGGCGCCTACGACGACGCGCTCGCGCTTGGAACCGAGATTCTCGAGCTTCGTCGGGCGCGGCTGGAGCCGCTGCACCCGTCGCTGCTCTCGAGCGCCCTGAACGTCGCGGGAACGCTGATCGATCTCGGACGACCCGCCGATGCGGAGCCGCTGGCGCGGGAGGCGCTCGAAGGCCGGATCGCCGTGCTTGGGCAGGACCACGCGCAGAGCGCGTATGCGATGACAACGCTCGCCGGAGCCTTGGCGGCGCAGGGCGGGAGAGCCCGCTTCGAGGAAGCGCAGAACCTGCTCGATGGCGCGATCGCGGTCCTGCGCGGGACGACCGGAGTTCGTGATGAGGGGCTCGCGGAAGCGCTGCTTGCGCGCTCCGCGCTGGCGGTCGCGGCGGATGCTCCGGAGGCCGCCCGCGACCTCGCGGAGGAGGCCCTCGTCGTGATCGATCTCGGCGTGAGCAGAACCCACCCCCTCGGCGCTCGGGCGCTCGCGCGGGCGGGCGCCGCGCGGCTGGCGGCGGGCGAGCCGGAGGAGGCTCGGAGGCTCCTCGAGTCGGCCGTTGCGAGCGCGGCGGCGTCGCTCGGGAGCACCCATCCCGAGACGCGGTCGATCGCCGTGAGCCACGCCGAGGCGCTGCTTGCGGCGGGGCGCGCCGACGAGGCAAGCGCGATCGCCGACGAAGCCGCCGCCGCGCTGCGGGCGCGATTTCCGGCCGCTCCCGTCCTGGCGGCACCCGCGACGGCGGTGCACGGCGCCGCGCTAAGCGCGCTTGGCGAGACGGCGGCGGGGGAGCGGCTCATCGCCGAGGCGATCGCAGAACTGGAGGCATGCCTCGGTCCCGAGTCCCCCGCGGCCGAGCATGCCCGCCGCCTGCGGACGCCTCCCCCGGCGCCGAAGCGATCAGGTCGGCTGAAGAAGGGTCCGAGCCTGCGCTCGCCGCGGAGCATCCGCCTCCGGCCGGCTCACTTCGACGGGGGAACGCGGCGCGCGGCGGCCCTCAAGCTCGATTGAGACTCCGTCGACCGTGACCCCGAGGTCGCGTTCGATCGCGCGGAGCAGCTCCGGCCCGATCGCCGCGAGCAGCCGTCGGCCAAGCTCGGCAGGCAGATCCTCCACCGAGTTGTCGTCGGCAAGCCGCAGATGGACATGATCGTGGGTGCCGGAGTCCCAGCGCCGGCCGTGGGCGGTCCGAAGGACGCGGCAAAGTCCCGCGAGCTGAAGCGTCTCGAGCGTGTTGTAGACGGTGGCGAGGCTGATGGCGCGCCGGCTGCGGATGCCGCGGGGCGAGTGCGCCTCGTCGGCATCGGCGTTGATGCTCCGATGGAGCTCTTCTGCGGTGGGGTGCTCCCCGACGCAGGCCCGCAGCGCTGCGAGGATCGCGATGCGCTGGCGCGTCGGCCTGACGCCTCGCTGCTCCAGGATGGCCCGCTCCGGGGCGATGATCTCGCAGAGGGTTCCCACGATGCGTCCATTGTTGGCCGCAAGGATCGCGCGGGTCGAGTACTCTCCGCGGTCCATGTCGAACGGTCAGGTGCCCGGTCAGTCGTCCGGTCAGTCGCCCGGCAGGCCGCGCGGAACTCCAGCCGAAGCTCCGGCAGACGAGCCGTCGCGAATGCCCCCAGCAGCGCCCGCAGGATCGTCGCGCGGCGCGGCGTCCCGAACGCTCGATGTGTTCCGCGACGCCGGCGGCGGATCCCGCTCCGAGTCCTGGATCGCGGCGCTGCGCGGGCGGCGCGTGACGATCGTCGGGTACGGCAATCAGGGGCGCCCCCATGCGCTGAACCTCCGGGAGAGCGGCGTCGCCGTCGCCATCGCCGGCAGGGATGGCTCGGCGTCGCTTCGGAGGGCGGCCTCGGAGGGCTTCGCGACGTGCGCCGTCGCGGAGGGCGCCAGCGCCGGGGATCTGGTCGTCGTCGCCGTTCCCGACGCCGAGCACGGGCCGCTCTGCATGGAGCAGCTCATCCCGCGGATGCGAGCGGGTGCGGTGCTCGGGTTCATCCATGGCTACTCCATCCGCTTCGGGCTCGTGGCCGCACCGCCCTCGGTCGGCGTGGCGATGGTCGCCCCGAAGGGGCCCGGTCCGGCGCTGCGGCGGCGCTACCTCGAGGGGACGGGAGTCCCCTGCCTCTTCGCGGTCCATCAGCCCGGAGCGCTCGGGCTCGCCGAGCCGCTGGCGCTCGCGTGGGCCGCGGCGCTCGGATGCGGCCGAGCGGGCATGATCCGCACGAGCTTCGCCGAGGAGGCCGAGAGCGACCTCTTCGGCGAGCAGGCGATCCTCTGCGGCGGCGCCATGGAGCTGGCGAAAGCCGCGTTCGCGACGCTCGTCGAGGCCGGCTATCCCTCGGAGCTGGCGTACATCGAGTGCGTCCATGAGCTCAAGCAGGTCGTCGACCTGCTCTTCGAGCGCGGCTTCGAGGGGATGTACGCGGCGATCAGCGAGACCGCGGAGTTCGGCGCGCATCGGGCCGGGCCGAGGATCGTCGACGCCGGCGTCCGGGCGCGGATGCGGGAGCTCCTCGATGAGATCCGCGGGGGCGGCTTCGCCGATGCGATGGCCTCAGATCGGCGCGCTGGCGGCCGATGGCTCGCAGCGGAACGGCGCCGCGCGGCGGAGGACCCCATCGATCGCGCCGGGGCCGTGGTGCGGTCGTGGATGCCCTGGCTCGGATCGCCATCTGCGGAATCGGTCTCCGCGGCCTGCCCGGAGGACCGCCGATGACGCCGCTTCAGGCCGTCATACTCGGCCTCGTCGAGGGCGTCACCGAGTATCTGCCGATCAGCTCGACGGGGCATCTGATCATCACGGCATGGCTTCTGGGGCTGGATCGTCCCCCAGAGACCAAGGCGGCCGTGGACGCCTTCAACATCATCCTCCAGGGCGGCGCCATCCTCGCCGTCGCCGGGCTGTATCGGTCGCGGGTCCTCTCGATGCTCCGCGGCGTCGCCGGACGCGACGTGGCCGGCCGACGGCTCCTCATCAATCTCTTCGTCGCCTTCCTGCCCGCGGCGATGGTCGGTCCCTTCCTCGACGGCTTGATCGAGCGGCATCTCTTCCGGCCGGTTCCGGTGATCATCGCGCTCTTCGTCGGCGGCGTGCTGCTGCTGGGAATCCGCCGCTGGCAGAACCGGGTCTTCGCCCGCGAGGATGGCTTCACGACGATCGACCAGCTCTCCTGGCGCCAGGCCTTGGCGATCGGCGCGATGCAGTGCGTCGCGATGGTCCCGGGAACCAGCCGCTCGATGATGTCGATCGTCGGCGGCATGGTGGTCGGACTTCGGCCGCGCGAGGCGGCGGAGTTCAGCTTCCTGCTGGGATTGCCGACGCTCGGAGCGGCGTGTCTCTACAAGCTCGCGAAGTCGATCGACCAGCACGGCGCCGGCTTCATCGACCAGCTCGGCGGCTGGACTCCCGTGCTTCTCGGCATGGTCACGGCGACGATCTCCGCCGCCATCGCGGTCAAGTGGCTCGTCGGCTACCTCTCGAAGCACGGGATGGCGCTCTTCGGCTGGTACCGGATCGCGCTGGCGCTCTTCCTCGCGTGGCTGGTGTGGGGAAAGGGCTTCGACGTCGCGCCGTGACCCGCGGGCGCGAGCGCTCGGCCGAGGCGACCCGCCGCCGCGAGGGTCGGCGCGACCGGCTTCCGTAGAATCGCCTCGAATGGGTCAGCTCACCCTCGGCCTCCGCAGCCTTGCGATCAAGGCGTTGATCTTCTTCGTCCTCGCGGCGGTGCTGGCGTGGATCCTCGGCGGAACGCTCTTCCCCCGGCCGGAACGCGTCGAGGGGGAGCCGGTGCTCTTCGGCGATCGAAGCTGGTTCGTGCGCCTGAGCGTCGGCGGGGATGCGCCGGGCGAGGCCCGCTACGAGCTGATGATGCGCGACGGCGAGCGCCGCCCGGAGCCGCAGGGGGAGTCGTTCATCGATGCATCGGAGATCGTCCTCGCGGCCGATCGGATCGTCGTCGGAATGCGGCTGCCCGGCGCGCAGGGGGGCGGATGGGTGCTTCGGGAGGTTGCCGCCGATGGCGCGGAGCGTCGCAGCCCGCTGCCGTCGCGGCTCGCGGTCGAGGAGGCGCTGGAGGCGTTTCGAGTCGGCGCGGGAAGCGAAGCGACCCGACCCTCGCCGAAGTCCTGAGGCGGCGCGACTCCGCGCCGCGGGGATCGGATCGCGGAGCTCGCTGCCGCCGGGGGTCGTCCCGCTCGCCGTCGGGCCCGCATCCCGGCTGGATCGGGAGGGCCGCATCACGCCTCGGGGAGACCAAGCTCCTTCATCAGCCGCGGTTCATCCCAGACCTCGATGCCCAGTTCGCGGGCCCGCTCCAGCTTGCCTCCGGCGGAATCGCCGGCGATCACGAGGCCGGTCTTCTTCGAGACGCTCCCCGCGACGCGGGCGCCCAGCGACTCGAGGCGCTCGGTGAGCTGGTCGCGGCTCCAGCCTTCGAGGGTCCCGGTGAGCACGACGGTGCGACCGGCGAAGGGTCCGCCGCCGGCCGGCGCAGCGCTCGCGCCGGCGCTTCGGTCGCCGACCGCGGCGTGCGGCGGCCCCGCTCCGGGTCGGGGGCCGGGGTGAAAGGAGTGACTGGCGAGGTCGACCCCCGCCTTCTCCAGGCGGACGAAGGTCTCGCGCATCGCGGGCGTGTGCAGCGTCGCGTGCAGCGAGGCGCTGGTGATGGCGCCGAAGTCCGGCAGCACCTCCAGTTCCTCGCGGGATGCCGCCAGGAGGGCCTCGACATCCGCGAAGTTCCGCGCGAGCGTCTTCGCGGCGGCCGAGCCGATGTGCCGGATGCCGAGGCCCGCGAGCACCCGCGCCATCCCCCGCCCCTTCGCCCGCTCGATCGATGCGAGGAGCTTCTCCGCGGACTTCGCGCCCATCCGCTCCAGCCCGAGCAGGTCGTCGCGGCGCAGCCCGAAGAGGTCTGCGAAGTGCGCCACCAGCCCCGCGTCGCAGAGCTGATCGACGAGCTTCTCGCCCATGCCGTCGATGTCCATCTGATCGCGACCGACGAACCACTTGAGCCGCTCGCGGAACTGCGCCGGGCACTCCGGGCTGGTGCAGTGGAGCTTCGGGCCGTCGCGCTCGACGGCGCCGCCGCAGGCGGGACAGCGCGGCGGCGGTTCGACGATCGCGGCCGAAGCCGGGCGTTCCTCGACGATGGGACGGATCACCTGCGGGATGACCTCGCCTGCCTTCTCGATCTCGACCAGATCGCCGACGCGGAGATCGCGTCGGTGAATCTCCTCGATGTTGTGCAGCGTCGCATGGCGGACGGTGCTCCCGGCGACGAAGACCGGTTCCATCGTCGCCCGCGGCGTGAGGGTTCCGCCCTTGCCGACCTGCCAGTCGATGGCGAGCATCCGCGTCCGCGCGCGCTCCGCCGGGTACTTGAATGCGATCGCCCAGCGCGGCGCCTTCGCCGTGGCGCCGAGCCGCTCCTGGAGATCGAAGCGATCGACCTTCACGACCATGCCGTCGACCGCGAAGGGGAGCGATGTCCGGCGCGCCGCGAAGCGCTCGACCGCCGCGATCGTCTCCTCGATGCCGCGGCAGCGCGCCGCGTCGCGAGAGACGGGCACGCCCAGCGCGGCGAGGCGGCGCATGAGCTCGTGGTGGGTCGAGACGTCGAGCCCGCGGATCTCGCCGCGGCCGTGCGCGACGAACCGCAGCCGCCGCGCCGCGACGATGCGCGGATCGAGGTTCTTGAGCGTGCCTGCGGTCGCGTTCCGCGCGTTGGCGAAGGGTGACTCGCCGGAGGCCTCGCGCTCGCGGTTGATCCGCTCGAACTCGGAGGTGGGCATGTAGATCTCGCCGCGCACCTCGATCACGTCGGGGAGCGCTGTGCCGAGTCGGCTCCCGTCCAGCACCGTGGGGATGGCGCGGATCGCCCGGGCGTTGGCGGTCACGTCGTCTCCGCGCTCGCCATCCCCGCGCGTGACGGCGAGCGCGAGCCGGCCGCCCTCGTAGCGGAGGGAGATCGCCACGCCGTCGACCTTGGGATCGCAGACGAACTCCACCTGCGCGGCCCCGTCGCTCGCGCCCGAAGGACGATCCGGGCCCGGTCCGGCGGCGCCGGCCGGGAAGAGCCCGGGGGCTTCCTCCGGTGCGGCGGAGTCGGAGGCGTCGAGCGCCTTCCGCACCCGCTCGCCCCACGCCCGGAGATCCTCGATCGAGTACGTGTTCTCGATCGACCGCATCGGGACGGCGTGCCGCACGGTCGCAAAGCCGCCGAGGAGCTCCTCGCCGACCCGACGCGTCGGGCTTTCGGGATCGTCGAGCTCCGGGTGCTCGCGCTCGAGCGCAGCGAGCTCGGCGAGCAGCTCGTCGTACTCAGGGTCCGTCAGCGTCGGCGCGGCGTCGACGTAGTACGCGCGATTTGCCTCGCCGAGAAGCCGCCGGAGCTCGAGGATCCTCCGATGTCCGTCCGTCATGCGACCTCGTCGAGGGTGAACCCGGGTCACTCCGGCGGGTTCGGCTCAGGCCCGGCGGGATCGGGGACGGGCTCGGGCGCGAAGAGATCGGTCGCGCCGCCCGCGGTCGGCGGTTCGGCGGTCGGCGCGGCATCCAGCCGGCCCGACGCCCAGAGCACGCCGCCCATCAGGTGATTGATGAAGCGCTGGTCGCGCCAGACCTCGTCGCGATGGCCGAGCGCCGTGTAGAAGACGCGCCCCAGGTTCGCTCCGCCGCCGCGCCGCAGCGTCCACGCGAGCGGATAGCGCCGCCCCGGAACGAGGCCGTGCGTCACGCTCTCGGTGTCCAGCGAGAGGAGCGTGAGCATGTCGTCGCTGAGGTTCTTGAACTGGTAGATCTCGTCCGCGATCTCGAATCGCCTGCCCAGGTCCCAGGTCGCGGGGTGGTCGGTGACGTTCACGTTGATGCCGACGAGCTCGTTCCAGGGATGCCCGTCGAACTCGCCGCCGAGCGTCTGGATGAACCAGGGCCAGTCGTGGAAGGTGTCGCTGGCCGAGTGGACGCCGACGAGCCCGCCGCCGTCGGTGATGAACTGCTTCAGCGCCTCCTTCTGCGCGTCGGTCATCGGCAGTGTCCCGGAGGTGTAGAGCATCAGGACATCGATGCCATCCGGCCCGGAGAGGAGGTTCGGCGTCAGCTCCGCGATGTCGTCGCTGACCGTGGTCACCAGCCACGGCACGTCGATGCCGAGCTGCTCGACGATCCGCCGCGTGAGCGGCAGGCACTCGTGGCGGTAGCCTGCGGAGTGCGTGCAGTAGAAGACGCGAATGGGGCGCAGCGCCAGCCCCGGCGGGAGCCGATCGTCGCCGGCGCGCCAGCTTGGCGTCGAGGGTGCGCCCCCGGCGGGTGCGGCGCCCGCTTCCTTCGGCGGAGCCGGCTCGTTCAGTCTCGGCGACGCCCCCGGCGCCGGAACGGATCCCGTCGATGCCGGAGCGTCGGCGGTCGCGGTCGCACCGGCCGGGCACATGCCAAGCGCCTCGTGGGTTCCGCGCTCCTCCGCGCCCGCCTGCACCGACGGCGCGGCTCCCCCTGCGATCGCCGAGGCGAGCAACGCGGCGATGAGAGCGCCCGTGACGGCATGGTGGCGGCATCGCATGCCGCGAGTGTACTGCGGCGGTGCGGCTGCGGCGTCCGTTCAGGAGTCGCCACGCGCCGTGAGAGGCTCCCTCCGAGCGCACGCCGGAAGTGGACGGACCGACGCGGCCGCCTGCGACGTCGGTCGGAATCGTCGGCAACGATGCCCTCATGGCCCTCCGACGATCCCATCGACGCAGCCGAGCGACGCCGGGCCTCGATGCGTGGTCGGTGGCAGTCGGCGCCGTCGCAGCGGCGCTCGGCGGCGTCGTCATTCTGCTCGCGGTGATCGGTCCGCCGACCGTTCCGCAGGCGCTCTGGCTCGCCCGGCGGGCCGATCTGGCCCGCTCCGCGGCGTGGCTGGCGATCGCTTCCGCCGCGTGCTCGATCGTGCTGATCGGGGTCGGGCCGCGACGGGTTCGCCTCGCCCTCGGCCTCGCGTGGGCGATCACCGCGGCCTTCGTGCTCTGGAGCCAGCGCGCCCAGGCCATCGCGATCTTCCGAGCTGCGTGGTGACCCCCGCAAGACCACGGCCGAAGCGAGGCGGATGAACCGGGCGCCCGGCTCCCTGCCTCGGCATCCTCCTCCCGCGGCGTCGTCCAAGAGGGCGCCCGTCACGGCGCTCGATCGCGCCCGGTCGCCGCCGCCCACGTGACATGTCCCAGCTTGCGTCCCGGCCGAGGCGCCTTGCCGTAGAGATGCACGGATGCCTCGGGATCGCTCAGCAGCGCCGCGAGGCTCGGCGTCTCGCCGACGAGGTTGAGCATTCTCACGGCGCCGCGGGCGCGGGGGTCTCCGAGCGGCACTCCGAGGATCGCGCGCAGGTGGTTCTCGAACTGGCTGGTCACGGCTCCTTCGATGGTCCAGTGGGCGCTGTTGTGCACGCGCGGAGCCATCTCGTTCCCGATGAGCCTCCCGTCGTGGACGAAGAACTCGATGCAGAGCACGCCGACGTGCTCCAGCGCCTCCATCGCGGTCCGAAGGTGCCGTTCGGCGACGGCGCCGAGCGCGGCCTCGTCGGTCGCAGGGACGTCCGACCGGTGCAGGATCCCCTCGCGGTGGACGTTCTCCGTCAGCGCGTGGACCGCCGTGCTGCCGTCCGGCGCCCTGGCGCCGACGATCGAGACTTCGCGCTCGAAGGGGACGAACGCCTCGAGGATCGACGGCACCTCGCCGACGCGCCGCCATGCCGCGCCCAGCTCGTCGGCGGCGCGGATCACCGCCTGCCCCTTTCCGTCGTAGCCGAGGCGTCGGCGCTTGAGGACCGCCGGCAGCCCGACGCGCTCGAGGGCGCTCTCGAGCGACGGGCGATCATCGACGGCCGCGATCGCCTGGACCGGAACGCCGATGGAGCGGAAGAACTCCTTCTCGCCGAGGCGGTCCTGGGCCACCTCGAGCGATCGCGAAGAGGGTCGAAGGCGGGCGGCCGCGGTGCCTCCGCCGACGAGCCCTTCGAGAAACGCCGCCGCCGCGATGGGGACGTTCTCAAACTCGTAGGTGACCGCCGACGCGCCCTCGACGAGCCTGCGCAGCGCGGCCTCGTCGTCATAGGCGCCGACGATCAGATCGGCGACCTGCCCGGCCGGCGCGTCTGGGTCTGGATCGAGGAAGCGAAAGCGGAGCCCGAGCCGGTGGCCCGCGAGGGCGAGCATCCTGCCGAGCTGCCCTCCGCCGAGGACCGCGATGAGCGTCATGAAGCGCGCTCCGCGGTCCCGGCGGCTTCAGCCGCAGTCGCCGCGTCCTTCGACGGATCGCCACCTGCAAGCACCGCCGCGGTCTGGGCGCTTCGGAACGCCTCGAGCCGAGCGCGGATCTCCGGCCGACCGCGAGCGACGATCGCCGCGGCGAGCAGCCCCGCATTGACGGCGCCGGCCCGTCCGATCGCCAGCGTGCCGACGGGGATGCCCGCCGGCATCTGCACGATGGAGAGCAGGGAGTCGAGCCCGCCGAGCGCCTTGGTTTCGACCGGTACGCCGAGGATCGGCAGGGCGCATTTGCTCGCGGTCATTCCCGGAAGGTGCGCCGCTCCTCCGGCACCCGCGATCACCACCTCGATCCCGCGGGACTCTGCGGTCCCGGCATACTCGAAGAGAAGCTCGGGCGTGCGGTGGGCCGAGACGACGCGCGTCTCGTGCGGCACTCCGAGCCGCTCGAGGATCTCGGCTGCGTGGCGCATCGTCTCCCAGTCGGAGCGCGATCCCATGATGATGCCGACCAGCGGTGCCGACATGCCGGGAGCGTACCACCGCGCTGCCGGATCGAAGCGCTCGCGGCGGGCCTGCGAAGCCCATCGCGTCCTTTCCCGAGGGCGCCGACCCAGTCGCCGCTTCCGGGGGAGGGCGGCTGCACGGTGCGGGGCGCGGCCCTCCGAGGCGCCGGAGCGCGGGGACCCGACCGCGCCGTCGCGGAGCGCCGCCGTGCCGGGATCGCTCCGCGCTTGCGCGCCCTGAACCCAGCACGCCGAGGCCCGGCGGCGAGCAGGCCTCCATCGCCTGCGGCGATCGCTGCGGCCTCGTAGACTCCGGCCATGGACATCTACATCGACACCGCGAACCTCGACGAGATCAAGCGCGCCGCCGGCCTCGGCGTGCTGGACGGAGTCACCACGAATCCGTCGCTCGTCTCGAAGGAGGGCGTCGATTTCCACACCCGGCTGAAGGAGATCTGCGCCGTCGTCCAGGGGCCGGTGTCGGCGGAGGTCGTCGCCACCGAGCACGACGGGATGATCGCCGAGGCGGAGCCCCTGACGAAGATCGCCCCGAACATCGTCATCAAGCTTCCGTCCACCGAGGACGGAGTGCGCGCCTGCAAGACGCTCAGCGATCGCGGCGTGCGGACCAACCTCACGCTCTGCTTCCAGCCGCTCCAGGCCTTGATGGTCGCGAAGGCCGGAGCGTTCCTCGTCAGTCCCTTCCTCGGCCGCCTCGACGATGTCGCCACCGATGGCCTGGAACTGGTCCGGCAGATCCGGCAGATCTACGACAACTACGGCTACCAGACCAAGATCCTCGCCGCGTCGATCCGCAGCCCGATGCATCTGGTGCACTGCGCGATGATCGGCGCGGACGTGGCCACCGTCCCCTTCAAGGTGATCCAGCAGGTGATGAAGCACCCGCTCACCGACGTCGGCCTGAAGACCTTCCTCGACGACTGGGCGAAGGCGCACGCGAAGGGCTGAGCGCGCCGACGACGGCCGCGGAAGCGGTCATCCGCCCGGCGCCGTCCGCTGTGCAGCGAGGACGGCGCCGCCGAGCGGGCCGGCATCGCCGGGGGACGGAATGGGGAATCGCCCGGCCGCCGACGGCCGCTTGGCGAAAGCGCCGCGCGGAGAGCCCGACTATCTCACCAGCAGCGCGATCAGCAGTCCCGCGTTCGCCGCGAGGCTCACGATCAGCGTCGCCGAGAGGACGATCAGGAGCGACCGTTCGGCTGCCGGGTTCCGCAGCCTGGGGATGTCGCCGCGGCTCGGCGCGACTGCGGGCGCGGTCTTGAGCTCATGGACCACGTGGGACAGGTCGAGCTTGCTCTGGGCGAAGTGCGGCGGCTTCCCATCGAGGACGAGCTCGATGTCGGTCGTGAGATCGGCGGCGTTCTGGTAGCGATCCCGCGCGTCCTTCGCCATCATCATCTCGATGATCTGGGCGCAGCCGGCGGAGATCCTCGCATTGATGTGATCCGGAGGCGCGAGCTCGCTCTTCAGATGCCGGTGCATCACCTCCGAGGGGTTCTTGCCTTCGAAGGGAACGCGACCCGTCACCATGTGGTAGAAGGTCGCGCCGAGTCCGTAGATGTCCGCAGGCGGACCGATGTCGACCTGTCCGCGGATCTGCTCCGGCGAGATGTAGTACGGAGTGCCGTAGGCGCGGCCGCTCTCCGCCTCGGCGGCCTCCTTGTCGCTGAGGGCGCGGGCGAGACCGAGGTCGGCCAGCTTCACCGTTCCCGCGCGGTTCAGCATGATGTTCTTCGGCTTGATGTCGCGGTGGATGAAGCCGCGCTCATGGGCGTGCTGGAGCGCGGAAGCGACCTGCCTGATGACCTCCAGCGCCTCCTTCTCCGAGAAGCGCTTCTTCTGCACGATCCGGTCGTAGACCGTCTCGCCGTCAACGTACTCCATCACGAAGTAGTGATGGTCTCCGGCGCTGCCGACGTCATATGCGGCGACGATGTTGGGGTCGTTCAGCTTGGCCGCGGCGCGGCCTTCCTTGTAGAACCGCTCGATGAACTTGCGGTTGCTGGAGAACTTCTTCGGTAGGACCTTGATGGCGACGAGCCGGTCGAGCGAAAGCTGCCGCGCGAGGAAGACCGTCGCCATCGCCCCCGAACCGAGCTTCTTCAGGATGCGGTAGCCGGGGATCTTCTGGCTGGTCCGGTCGGCCTCGAAGTCGGTCCGGAGCCGCGCGAGCTGGCGCTGGGTGAGGAACTCGTTGTCGACGAGGACATCCGAGAGCGTGCGCGGCCGATCTCCGCCGGAGGACTCCTGAAGGAGCGACCGACAGAGGTCCAGCTCCTCGGACGTGATGAGGCCGCGATCGATGACGAGCTTGCCCAGGAGCGTGTCGAAGCCCGAACCGCTGCGGGCGCTCTCGCCGCTCGCGTCGCCTGCGAAGAAGGACGCCGCGGCGCTCCCGGAGGCGGCATCGACGCGTGCCGAGCCGCCGGCGGCCGATCGATCGGCGCGGTCTCCCTTCTCGCTCCGGCTGGACTGGGCTCCTTCGCGCGACGGTGCCGGCAGGCCGAGGTGATGCGTCGATCCCTCGCCGCTCTCCGCGAGGCGCAGGAAGTCCGGGCCGGAGCTCGCGGGGCGATCCTGTCTGTTCGGTTCGCTCACGGTGGGGAGGGGGGCCTCTTGAAGGGCGGGTGGACGGGGGGAGGAGGTCGGTCGTCCGTCGGCTGCGGCGTCGATCGTCGTCGCTGGACCGCGGTCGGGCGAGCCGGGAGCTGTGAAACGGGATCCGGGAATCGGGGTCAGCGGAGCGGGATCCGCGGGGTGGGATCCATGAACGGGAGCGGCGGAGGCTCATGCCTCCGCCCCCTCTTCGCAGTCGCCCGTGACTCGCAGCGCCCGCACCGGGCCATCCGTCCGGCGAGCGGGAAACTTGGCTGCGCGTCCTGGCAGCCCGCGCGACCAGAGGGCACGAGCACTCGCAGCGATGCTCGATGCGGCTCCTCCGCGAAGTGCGAATATCGCCGCGACCGCGACCGCGGTCAACTCATCTCCGGGTTCGGACCAGTGATTGCCGCGACTTGAGAGCCATCGGAGACCCCTCAGTCCTCCAGAGCAGGCACGCCGCTTGGTGCAAGGCGCGCCGCCGGGAGTGCCGGCATCTCTCAGCGTCGAGGATGGGGACGGGCCTTTCGATGATCACCCTGCAACCTCGAAGCGAGCGGCCGCGCGGAGGGCTGTCGGCTCGTCAACGCAGGCGACTGCCGCGGTCCGCGCTCTCGTGCTCTGGAAGAGAGCCGGATTCGGTCAATGTTCGGTGGCCGGGCTGGACTGGCCAGTTAGGCTCGGAGGCCGACGAACACCAGTCGGGCCAGTCGGGCCTGCGCAGAGCGGAGACGTCACAGGAGGACGGGGAGGCGGTGGATCGGGCGAATCCCAAGCTCCGAAAGCGCCGCCGCGGCCTGCCTGCGAGGTCGGGAGCGATGATCCGCGTCGTGCGCATCACCATGTCCCGACAGCCAATACGCACCGGATAACCGATCGGATCCTGCCCATCGTCGGTCCTCCGGCGCCGGCGCGCTTCAGCCCACCTCAGCTCTCTCGCGAGGTGACCGAGGCGGGAGCCAATCCGCGCTGCGGGCCACTTGCCCGCTGGTGCCAAGTCAGCGGAGCTTCCGGCGCGGCGCCGGAGCGCTCGCGCGCCGTCGGCCTCCCGAGCCGATCCGCAGCGCGATCGCGTGCCCGGGTCCTCACCGCATCAGCGCGACTCCGAGGATCGTCACCATGATGACCGAGGGCGCGGCGCTGACGCCGGCCGCCCAGCCTGGGTGTCCGGCGCGAACGAGGAAGACGCCGATCCCGACACCGGCCGACCCGAGCAGGAAGAGCCCGAGCATCCAGAGCTTGAGCGCGCGAATCTCCGGCGGCTTCGCGTTCGCGCCCATGCCGAGACAGAAGACGATGGCCATCAGCGTGACCATGGTCGTGCAGAGCATCGCGAGAATGGCGGCGGCGACGAGCAGGTGCTTCATGACGTGCGATCGACGGGGTCGACGTTGCGGGCGCCGTTCAGGACGCGGCCGCGACGCCGCGCCAGGCGGCGAGCCAGTAGTAGAGCAGCCACGCTGCGAGATATGCCACCGCGATCCAGAGCGGCGCCTCGCCTTTGGCGAGGATCTGCCAGAGGCAGAATGCCGCGAGAGCGAGCGCGGTGACGGCGGCGACGTGGAGCAGCGGCCGGCTTCCCGGGAACAGGATCGCAGCGAACAGGATGGCGACGCCGATCGCCGGAAGTCCGATGAAGAGAGGGCCATGTCCGGAGGCCCCGAAGGACTGGCGGAAGGCGCTGCCGAGCAGCGCGAGCACCACGAAGCCGCCGCCGAAGAGGAGAGCGACGGTACCGAGGATCACGCGCAGGATGAGCATGGGCGGTCGTTCCGTGTGCGGTCGCAGGTCGGGACCGCGTCGTGCGCGTCGAGGTCGGCGCGATGCTCAGATCGCGCGTCGCCGGTTCTGGCGGCCGGGGTTTCGGGGAGAGGTCGCGTCGTGCTCGTCGCGGCTACAGGTGCGGAGCGTGTGCAGACCTGCTCCCTGACCACAGAGACGGGAGCCGAGCCGGCGAGGCGCAGCGCGTCCGGAGAAAGGAGTCGGTGGCGCGGGGATCGTCGGTCCGAGCACTCCAGCGCCCCTTGGCTTCGTCGCGAGGTCGTCCGAAGTGGATGTTTCAGAAGGAGAAGCGACGCGGCTGGGGCGCGGACGGCCCCGCTGCGGGCCTTCAAGCCCCCCAATGTCGAGACGAGCTGCGAGCTTCGACGCCGTGAAACGCCGCTTCAGGCGTCCTCCTCCACGCCGATCACGTCGGGACTCGCTGAAGCGCGACGGCGGAGAGGGCGCCGCCGATTCAGTCGCGCCACCGAGGTTCGCGCACTGCGGCGGGCGGGCTCGGCGCCTTGGGGGCGATGGCCCACTCCGGCGGACCGGATGCGTCGCCGCCCTTCCTTATACTGCCGGCTCAGGCCCATGCCGTCGTTCGAACGCATCCTGCTGATCCGGCCGAGCGCGCTCGGGGACGTCTGTCGGACGGTTCCCGTGCTCGCGAGCCTGCGGAGGGGGAACCCCGGGGCGCGGATCGACTGGGTGGTCAATGAGGCGTACGTCGACGCGATCGCGCACCATCCGGCGCTGACGGCGGCGATCCCCTTTCCGCGGGCGCGGTTCGCGAAGTTCTGGCGGTCGCCCGCGCTGGCGACGGAGATCTGGCGCTGGGCGGTCGCCCTCCGGCGCACGCGCTACGACCTTGTGATCGACTGTCAGGGTCTCGGGCGCAGCGGGCTCATTGCGTGGGCGACCGGTTCGCGGCTGCGCGTCGGCTACGCCGATGCCCGCGAGGCGGGGTGGCTCGGGTACAACCGCCGCGTCGAGGTCCCGCGGACGTTGCACGCCGTCGATCGGATGCTCGCCCTCGCCGTGGCCGCCGACTCCGCGCCGCAGGTGGGCCGCCGCGCCGAACCGACTCGCGCCGCCGGTCAGCCGCAGGCCGACGAGCACCGCGCCATCCGGCCCGTCGCTGCCGTGCCGCAGGAGGACGTCCGGCTCGCGGTGCCGCCTGCGGGCGCGGCGTGGCTCCAGCGCTATCGACGGCAGATCGACCTGGCGGCGGAGGAGCCCTACGCGGTGCTCGCCCCCACGGCTCGATGGATGGCCAAGCGATGGCCTGCGGCGCACTGGGCGAAGCTGGCAGGGCCGCTCGTCGAGCGCGGCTTCTCGCGGATCTTCCTGATCGGCTCCCAGAGCGAGCGGACGCAGGTCGGTGAGGCACTCCCGCCGCCGCCCCTGCGCAACGCGGTCGTGAACCTGGTCGGACGCACCAATCTCCGCGCGACGATGGCGCTGATCGCGGGGGCTGCGTTGGTGGTCGCGAACGACTCGGCGCCCCTGCACATCGCCGTCGGGTTTGACCGACCGCTCGTCGGGCTCTTCGGTCCGACCGATCCGGACCTGGTCGGGCCCTATGGCCGCCGCGAGTGGGTGATCCGGCCACCGCTGGACGACGACGCGCCCGGCCTGAGCTTCAAGGACCCCGCGGCCGCGCGCATCATGGAGGCGATTTCCGTCCGCGAGGTGGTCGCGATGATCGATCGCGTCCTTGCGGACCGCGCGGGAGTCGCCGCTGCGACGGCGACGGCCGTCATCGGGACCGCAGGCGATGAAGGGAGCCGCGCGTGAGCGCCCGCAGGTTCATCCTGGCCAGCGCGTCGCCGCGGCGGCGAGCGCTGCTCCGCGCGGCGGGGATTGCGGCCGACGTGATGCCCGCCGATCTCGACGATACGACGGTGCCGTGGCGCGGGGCGGCTCCCGCCGCGTGGGCGATGGCGATGGCGTGGTTCAAGGCCCGCCGCGTGGCGTCCGCTCTCCGGATGCGCGGAGAGCTCGGGGCGGGCGATGCCGGCGAGGTCGCGGAGCCGCCCGGCGCGCTCTGGATCATCGCCGCCGACACGCTCTGCGACCTCGATGGCGGCATCATCGGCAAGCCTGCCGACGAGGAGGCCTGTCGGGCGACTCTTCGCGCGTTCCGATCGCGAGCTCACCGCGTCCACACCGGCGTGGCGCTCTTCGAGCCGAAGCGGAGCCGACGGCACGTCATCGTCGACTCCTCGACGGTGCTGCTCGGCGACCTCGACGATCGCGCGATCGAGGAGTACGTCGCCGAGGGCGCGTGGCGCGGGAAGGCGGGCGGCTACAACTTCGACGAGCGGGTCGCGGCGGGATGGCCGCTGCGCTGTCTGGGCGATCCCACCACGGTCACAGGCCTCCCCATGCGGCTGCTCGCGCGCACGCTGGCTGCCGATGCGCCCTCGGAGGCGGCATGATCGCGAGCGCCGTCGCTTTCCTCGGCGCCGGATGCGCGGAGCGCGGAGGCGCCCTGCTCGCGGCGGTGCACGCGCCCCCCGCGATCACGGTTCCCGGTGCGCTCATCGGCGGTGCGGCGCTGGGATGGCTCTGGTGGTGGCAGGGGCGCGACGGGGTTCCCGCAAGCCGGCGGCGGCTGCGCCGGATCTCGATCGTCGGGATGCTGATCCTGCTTCCGATGCTGGTGGCCGGAGCGAGCTTCGTCGATCCCGATCTCGAACCGCGGCGGTACGCGGAGACCTGGACGGTCGCGGTGGGACTCCTGGCCATCGTCGTGCTGCTCGCCGTCGTCGACGCATTCAACACCTTCCGCCTCCACGCGAAGGAGCAGCTCGACGCGTCGCGCACGATGGCGCGGGAGATGGCCGAGCTCGCCGCGCGGCGGCTCGGCGACGATCCCGCCGAGATCAGCCGGCGGATGCGCGCTGCGGCGGCGCGGACCGGCGCCGCTGACGGGACGGAAGGCGGCGGTGCCGCGGTCGCGCCGCCGGCGGAGGCCGGCGGCGGCGGCGCATCGGATCCGCCGCCGGAGCCGCGGGCGTGAGCGTCGCTCGAAGCGGCCCGCTTCCGCGCGTTCCTGCTGCGATCCTCAGGCCGCTTTCGTGGGGATACCGAGCTGCGGTGGGCGCCCGCAACGCCGTCTACGACCGCCTCGGCGCGGGCGCCGCGCTCGGACGACCGACGATCTCGATCGGAAACGTCGTCGCCGGGGGCACCGGCAAGACGCCCGTGACGGCGTGGATCGCCCGGCGCCTGATTGCGGCGGGCCATCGCCCGCTCATCGCGCTGCGCGGCTACGCCTCTGCGGCCGATCCCGAGCGAAGCGACGAGGCGCTGGAGTATCGCGAGCTGCTCCCGCAGACACCGCTGGCGATCGGGGCCGACCGCCGCCGGGCGATCGCGTCGATCGATCGCGCGACCTTCGACGTCGTCCTTCTCGACGACGCCTTTCAGCATCGGCGCCTCCGGCGCGATCTCGACTTGGTCCTCGTCGACGCGACTCGTCCATCCCTCGAAGACGCGCTCCTGCCGTGCGGGTGGCTGCGCGAACCCGCAACGGCGCTGCGCCGCGCCGACGCGGTGATCGTCACCCGCGCGAAGGCGACGGGGGGGGCGCTGGCCGATCGGATCGCCATGCTGCATGGCCGCCCGCCGATCGCTTGGCTCCGGCACGTCTGGAGGAGGCTGGCGATGCACGCGCCGACGGGTCGGTGCGAGCTGCTGCCGCTCGATTGGCTGCGCGGGCGGCGCGTGGCGGTCTGCGCCGGGGTCGGCAATCCCGCCGCGTTCTTCGAACAGCTCGAGGCATCCGGTGCGCTCATCGCCGCGCAGGTGCCGGCGCGGGATCATCAGCGCTTCGACGAGGCGTTCCTGCGGGGCCTCGAGGGCCACCTCGGCGGTGCGCGCCCCCGGGGCGCCGACGGGGGGGTCGACGCGCTGGTCGTGTCGCGAAAGGACTGGGTGAAGCTCCGCGCGGCCGACTGGGCGCGGCTCGGCGCGCCGGTCGCCGTCCCCGAGCTCGAGATCGAACCGATCGAGGGCGAAGAGGCGCTGGCGCAGATCGTCCTCGCGGCGGCGCAGCGTTCCGCCGGCCGTGAGTGAGAGGTGCCCCGGGCCCGGCGCTCCGCGTCGAGAGCGCGGTCGTCCTCGATCGCCGGGAGGCTCGCGCCCGGCGGCGGGCGGTCGATCCTGCCGCCACTACACTCAGCCCATGCAGCTTGCCCGGCGGCTTGCCGAGTACTCGGAGTTCTCCGCGCTGGTCGTCGGCGACTTCATGCTCGACCAGCACATCTACGGCGCCGCGGAGCGGCTGAGCCCCGATGCGCCGGTTCCGGTGCTCGCGATCGATCGCATCGTCGATGTCCCGGGCGGCGCGAGCAACGTGGCGCTCTGCATCGAGGGGCTGCGGGGCCGCGTCCGCTGCGCGGGCGTGGTCGGCGCCGATGCGGAGGGTCGCCTTCTCGGCGAGCGCCTCGGAGCGATGGGCTGCGACACCTCGATGCTCGTCGAGGACCGATCGCGACCGACCACGGTGAAGCGCAACATCGTCGGCCTCGCCCAGCACCGCCATCCGCAGAAGATGTTCCGCCTCGATCAGGAGTCGCGGGCGCCGCTCGACCCGGAGATGACGGCGACGCTTCTGCTCCGGATCGAGGCCGCCCTGGACTCCGTCGACGTCGTCTGCCTCGAGGACTACGGCAAGGGCGTCTGCACGCCGCAGCTCTGCGCCGAGCTTGCGGCGCTCTGCCAAACTCGCGGCCGCGAGCTGCTCGTTGATCCTGCCGCCATCGACGACTACCGGCGCTACTGCGGCGCGACGGTCATCACGCCCAACCGCACCGAAGCCCGGCTCGCGCTCGGCGGCGCCCTGCTCTCCGTCGACGACCCCTCGGCCTTCGCGCAGATCGAGCGGCTGCGCGACTCCCTCGGGCTCGAGGCGGTCGTGGTCACGCTCGACCGCGACGGGATGCTGCTCGTCGAGCGCGGCGAGCAGCCGGCGCACGTTCCGACGGTGGCGCGGCAGGTCTACGACGTCACCGGCGCCGGGGACATGGTGCTCGCGGCGCTCGCCGGAGCGCGGGCGAACGGCTTCGGATGGCCCGAGGCGGTGCGCTTCGCCAACGCCGCGGCCGGCCTCGAGGTCGAGCTCTTCGGCGCCTGCGCCGTGCCCTTCGTCAAGGTCCGGCGCGAGGCGATGCGCCTCGAGGGCGCGCTCGGAAGCACAAAGTCGCTGGCGCTGGAGGAGCTCCTCCTCGAGCTCCAGGTGCATCGCCACGACGGCCGGCGCGTCGTCATGACCAACGGCTGCTTCGACGTGATCCATGCGGGCCACGTCGCCTACCTGCGGGAGGCGAAGGCGCTCGGCGACATCCTCGTCGTCGCGGTGAACGCCGACGCCGAGGTGGCGCGCCAGAAGGGACCGGGGCGTCCGGTCTTTCCGATCCCCGAGCGGCTGGAGATTCTCTCCGAGATGCGCTGCGTCGATTACGTCCTCGAGTTCCACGAGCCGACGGTCGATCGCCTGCTGCGGGAGATCCGCCCGAACCTCTACGTCAAGGGAGGGGACTACCGCCCGGAGGCGATCAACGAGTACGGCACTGCGCGCGAACTCGGCATCGAAGTGAAGGTGCTCGGGTGGCGCGAGGGACTCGGCAGCCGCGAGGTGATCCGAAGGATGCTCAGGACCGAGGCGGCGGTCCCGTCCGTCGAGTCGCACACCGCGGCGCGCGACGCGTGACGGCCTCGGGTCGCGATCGCCGCAGGAAGGGGGACTCGACGAGCGCCGACCCGCGGCGCTCGTCGCCCGTCTCGCGTCGCCCGTCCGTCGTGGGCAGTCCCTCGTCGCTGGCAGGACGGGCTCTCTGGCGAGCCGCGAGCGCAGCGAAGGGCGGGCCCGGCGCGTCGGCGGGGGCTCGTCGGGAGCCCGGCACGGGCCATCCTGCGGCGTCGGCGGGAGGAGCGTGCGCGAGCCGTCACCGAGGGCGATTCTGGAGTCGCTCTAACCGCTTGATCGTGGCGAACTTGGGCTTGACCCTTCGCGCCGAGGGGGGGATACTCTGACTCGGTCAGCCTCGGCGGTGAAGATCGGCATCCGCGTCGAGGCGATGCGGACCCGTTGGGGAGGGAACCGGCGTCAGGAACGTCGGTTGCGCGGCCGTGTCGGCACGCCAACAGCGAGGGAACCGTCATGAACCACTCGACGACGACCAAGAAAGAGCTCATCGATCGCATCGCCACCGGGACCAACCAGAAGCGGGCTGCGGTCAAGAAGACCGTTCAGGCGTTCTTGGACGCGGTGATCGGCGAGCTCGCGGCCGGGAAGCGTTTGGAACTTCGGGATTTCGGCGTCTTCGAGATCCGCGAGCGGAGGGCGCGGCTGGCGCAGAACCCCAAGACGCTCGAGCGCGTCCAGGTTCCGCCGAAGAAGACCGTCAAGTTCAAGGTCGGCCGCCTGATGAAGGAGTCCGTCGGAGAGAACGACGGCGCCCGCGACTGAGACCCCGGCGCTGCGGCGGGTCGAAACGGGTTCGTCGGACTGACCGGACGGCCTGATCGAGCGCCCGGGCCCTGAAGCGGCGCGGATGCCGAGGACGGATGCCGCGAAAGCTGCCAGCGCGCAGAGGCGCGGCTGACGCGACCGCACGCTGCGCACCGACGCGAGACGACGCGGGCCGTCTCCCGAAGGCGCGCAAGAACGCGTTGCCCCGGCGATCAGGCGCCGTGGCGCGCAGGACAATCTGTGCATTGAACCGCATCGCCTTCCGGCGATGGTGGCATGGAGGCCATGGCAGGGTCGCTTCACGATCGAGTTGATGACGGCACCGAGGGCGCCAACGGCTCGCGGCACGCGCGCGGCGGGCGCCACGGCGATGGCCGTTCCTGGCGCGGACCCTCGCCGGAGCAGGTGCGGCGGGAGGCATCGCGGCTCCTCGAGACGATCCCGCCGCACGCGATCGAGGCGGAGATGAGCGTCCTCGGGTCGATGCTCCTCGACGATCGCGTCGTCGGCGACATCATCGCCGTGCTGAAGGGGCCGGATGACTTCTCGCGGCCCGCCCACGGCACGATCTATCGCCACATGGTCGAGCTCTACGACCGTGAGAACGCAGTCGACATCGTCAAGCTGCACCAGCGCCTGCTCGACCGCGGCGTGCTCGAGTCCGTCGGCGGACTGGACTATCTCGTCGAGCTGGGCAACTCCGTGCCCTCATCCGCCTTCGCCGTCGAGCACGCGCGGATGGTCCGCGACAAGGCGATCCTCCGCTCGCTGATAGACGCCGCGGGCGAGATCCTCGTCGACGCCCACGGCGCCGGACTTGCCGCGCGCGAGCTGCTTCAGTCGGCGGAGGCGAGGATCTTCGCGATCGCGCAGGACACCGAGCAGGCATCGGCGTCGTCGCTCGCGGAGCTGATCCAGGACGCCCTTCAGCAGATCGAGGCGAACGAAGGGCGCCACGTCACGGGGATCGCGACCGGGTACTACGAGCTCGACGAGATGACCAGCGGCTTCCAGCCGGGAGAGCTGCTCGTGCTCGCGGCCCGTCCGTCGATGGGAAAGACGGCCCTCGCGCTCAACCTCGCGGAGAACATCGCCTCCGGCGGGGCCCCCGTGGCGATCTTCTCGCTGGAGATGAGCCGCCAGCAGCTTGTGCAGCGGCTCATCTGCGCGCGCTCAGGCGTCGACGGCCACCGGCTGCGCAGGGGGATGCTCTCGAAGGATGACTACGGACGGCTGCTCGGCGCCTGCGGCGAGCTCTCCTCGGCGCCGATCTTCATCGACGACACGCCGGGACTCACGCTCCTCCAGCTTCGCTCGAAGGCGAGGCGGCTCCGCGAGCGCATGAACATCGAGGCGGTGATCATCGACTACCTCCAGCTCATGTCCGTCGGCGGGCGGGTGGAGAGCCGGCAGATCGAGGTCAGCGAGATCAGCCGCGGCGTCAAGGCGATGGCCCGCGAACTGCGCGTGCCGGTCGTCTGCCTCAGCCAGCTCAACCGCGCCGCCGAGCAGCGCGAGGGGCACCGCCCGCGGATGAGCGACCTCCGCGAGAGCGGCTCGATCGAGCAGGACGCCGACGTCGTGATGATGCTTCACCGCGAGGACTACTACCACCAGGGCGACATGGCGTGGCTGACGGCGAACCAGGCCAAGATCGGCGTTGCGGAGCTCATCCTCGCAAAGCAGCGCAACGGCCCGACCGGCGTGGTCAACCTGCGATGGGACTCCGGCACCACGCGCTTCCTCAACCTGAGCTGGGCGGGAAGCCCGGGCGGAGCGCAGGCGGCGCCGCGCGGCGGGTCCGCCGGTGCGGGATCCCGCGGCGCGCCGGCGGAGGGGGGCGACCGCGGCGGGGGTTCGGCGCACGCGCCCGGCGGCTGGACCGGGCGCGACGGCGCCGCGGGATCGCAGTTTCGAGGCGGTCCCCCGACAGGGCCGGTCGACAACTTCCGCGACGGCGGTGGACCGGATCTCGACGAGGGGATCGGGTAGGAGGGAGCGGGCGGAACGCAGGGGCGGCGTTGCCTTCAGAGACGCCGCTCGGCGACTCAGTCGGGCTGGCGCTGCTCGGACGGCGTGCGATCCGTCGCGGCGGTCGGTGGTCGGGGAGAGCGGATCACGGCGGAGGCGGCAGGGACCGGCGTCACCGAGGCGTGTCCGCTCGTCGCCGCAAGGGACAATCGCCCTCCCGTTCCTCTACAGTGCCGCTTCGGGCGCGCAAGTGCGGTCAGAGTGACGCCGCCCAAAAGCCGCCCCAAAGCCGCCCCAAAGCCGCCCCAAAGCCGCCCCAAAGCCGCCCAGAGTCTCCCCAAGAGTCGCCCACGAGCGCCGCACAAGCGGATCAGATCGCAGCCGGACGCAGCGCGAATCAGCCGAGGTCAGCCGGACGCAGCGACCAACGATGGCCACCGCAGGGCCGCAGCACACCGCGAGTGCGTTGCGGCGTTGCTCACCCAGGCGACGCTCCGCGCGCACGCGCGACCTCAGCAGGGGCCGCGGGTTCCTCGGCGTTCTTGGAGTTCCGATGACGCCTGCGGCGAAGCGCCGCATCCCCCTCGCACTCGCACGTGCCGAACGCACCCGGTGAGCATCGTCCCGATCCGATCTCCGCGGCGCTGCTTGCGGCGGCGGCCGGCGGCGATCAGGCGGCGTGGCGCGAGATCGTCGCCCGCTGCGCACCGCGGGTCTTCGGCGTGCTCCGCGGGCAGTGCGGGGATCCGGAGCTTGCCGAGGAGATCGTCCAGAGCGCCTTCTGCACCGTGGCCGCGAAGATCGGCTCCTACGTCGACGACGGGCGCTTCGAGGCGTGGCTCTTCCGCATCGCCCTCAACCGCCTTCGGGACGAAGAACGGCGTCGCCGCCGGCATGCGGCGCCGACGGAGGAGTCCGTCCTGGCGACATTCGCGGGGCCCGATCGCGCCGGTTCCGGCCGCGGCGTGGCGTCCGATGCCGCGCGCTCTCCGGGCGCGCTCGAACGAAGTGAGGAGTTCGGCGCCCTCCACTGCGCGATCGAGCAGCTCTCGCCCGCCGACCGGCGCGTCGTGCAGCTCAGGCACTCCGGCGGCCTGAGCTTCCGACAGATCGCCGACGTGCTCGACGAGCCGCTCGGCACGGTGCTGGCGCGGCATCACCGCGCGATCCGGAAGCTGCGCGACCTGCTGGAGCGGAAGCCGTGATCGCGCTGCTCGGGATCACGAGAACGCGACCGAAGCCAGGCTCGTGGCGCGGTCGCCAGAAGCGGCGCTTCACCGCGTCGAGGCTCGCGCCCTTCAAGTCCGTCGGCTCCCTCACGTTCGGGGCCTGTCGGACCGTCGCGCTGGCGCCCCGCCGGCGCCGCACGCCGCTCCAGCGCGGACGTCCGACGCCAGTTGGACCGCGGTCCCGGGCGGCGGAATCGCCGTGGAGGGGCTCCGCAGTGGAGCCGATGGGCGCGCCCTGCGGGCATCCGCCAGGTCAGCGCTCGGCCCCGGACCATGCTCGAAGATCAATGGTCGGAGTCTGTTCGGGTTCCGGGGTTTGGGTTCGGGCTTTGGGTTTTGGGCCGAGCGTGACCTTTGCGGCCCGGCGTGGGGAGGAGGAGCGGGACCGCACTCGGCGGGGCAGGGCCCGCGAGGGACCGAGCAGCCTGTGGCGAAAGTCATTCGGGCTGCGGACGAGCGGACAAAGCACTCTCGCCACAGGCGGCTCGGCGGCACGGCCCCGGCCACGCGAGCGAACCCTGCAATCGCCCCTCCCCTCGTGCGTTGTACTCCTGTCTCCTTCCTCCCCTCCACCATGGTCCAGCACCGACCGGAACATCGCTCCCCAGACGACGACCTCGGCGGGTTTGCCGAGTTCGCGCTGGAGGCGACTCCGCCCCGCGACCCGTCGCTTGCGTCGCTTGAGCACGCGCTCGACGACTACGCCGCGCGGTTGGGTCGCGAGCTCCCGCCCGGAGCGATTGACCGGGTCGTCAGCGCTTCGGCAGTCCATCTTCCGAAGCCGGCGCCCTCGCTGCGGCTCATCGAAGCGGCTGGCGCACAGCCGGCCCGAAACGGCGGCCGCGCCGCCGGGCTCGCGGGCGGCAACGGTTTCCAGCGATCGCTCCGGTTGGTGCTGGCCATGGCGGCGGCGGTTGCGCTCGCCTTCGTCGTCGCGACTCCGTTTGGCGGCGAGAGCCAGCGCGGCGCGTCGCCCGGAGTTCACGCGGTGATCGATGACGAGATCGCGGACTCGCTCTTCGCAATGCCCGGATCGTCGCGGGCCGAGTCGGCCCTCGTCGCTCTGCTGCACGATCGCGGCGCGGCGCTCGCCGACTCCGCAGGATCCGGCGCCTTCACCAACCTTCAGGTCTTCCCGATCTGCTCCGAGCCCGCGTGCGAGATCGCGTCGCTGCTCGACGTTCGTCAAACCGACGCGTTCGAGCTTGCGGAGGAGTTCGATCGGATCCGCGAGGCCGCGCTCGGAGGCGACGCGCGAGGCCGCGTCGAGCTCTGAGCCGGCGCGGAACACGGCATTCGAGCGAGCGGGCAGCCGTCTTCGGCCTCCGATCGCCCGATCTCTCCTATTCGCCGGAAGCCCCCCCCGGAAGCCCCCCCGGAAGCCAGAACCAGCGGCGAACATCCCTCGGCCGAATCCACGCGCGTGCGGGTGACGCCGCGCTCCTCACTCACCCTCTTCCATGATTCGAGTGATCCGTTCGCTCTCCTTGCACCGCTCGCCCCGATCGTCCGGCCTCCGTCGGTCGTTCGGTCGGACGGTCGATCGTCTTCCCCTGATCGGCTGCGCGGCGCTGGTGATCTTCGCTGCCGGCGGCGCGGTCGCCCAAGCCCGGGTGGCGGCGTCAGCGATCGGCGCGCTGGAAGACTCGGCGGCCTCTGGGGCCTCCGTTGCGCCTGAGAAGCTCGTCGCGTCCGACGCTGCCGTCGAGACGGCGCGGCGCTCGCCGCAGCCCGCAGCGGACTCCGATTCCGCCGCCCCGTCGACATCGCGAGACTCCGCGCGGCAGGCGCGTCCACCTCGCCCGGCTTCAGACGCGGCGCGGTCGCGTCGCGCTTCCGTCGGCGGAGCGCCGCGCGCCGCGGGAGAGAGTGACCCGGATCCTGCATCGGCATCCGCCGTCGCGGGCGCAGCGCCCCAGCACGCCGGTCCGCTCAGTGCGGAGCAGGTCGATGGGCTGATCGAAGTCGCCGAGGCGATCGCCCCCGAGTGGGCGGAGTGGCTGCGAAACCACCGCGAGAGCGATCCGGAGGCGCTGCGGCGCGCGATCGGGACCCACGGTCGGCGCCTCGTGGCTCTCGCCGTCCTCCGTGAACAAAGCCCCGACCTCTACGCCCTCAAGATCGACGAGCTCCGCATCCAGCGCGAGGTCGGCGACGTCGGGCGCCGCTACCGAATCGCCGCCGCCGCAGGCGATGAGGCGGCCGCGTCTCGGCTCCTAGAGGAGCTTCGCCAGAAGGTGACTCAACAGGTCGACAAGGAACTCCGGGCGCGCGCCGCCGAGCTGGTCGCCCTCGATCTCCAGCTCAAGGCCCTTCAGAAGCAGCTCGAAGAGGAGCACCGACAGCTCACGCAGGACACCGGCAACCGGGCTGCGCGGATCGACGATCTGGTGCGTTCGATCGCCACGCTCCGCGGCGCCCCGACGACCCCGCCCCCGCCAGGCGTGCCGGAGGCGGGAGTCGCAGCCGGATCGACCGCGCCGCCGACCGACGCCCCGGGCTCCCCGCCAACCAACCGCTAGCGCGGACCCGCACTCGGTGAGCGACGTTGCGCAGCCGATCGAAGTGCGCCGGGCGAGGCCTTCATGGCGCTTCGCCAGCGATCGCGCGGCTGCCTTCGGCGCCTTCGCGCTCGGGATCGTCTTCGTGCTCTGTCTCGCGACGCTGCCGTGGACGATGGCCCGCATCGAGCCCCACGGGGGCGGCGTCGCCCAGCGTCGATTCGAAGCGGCCGATCTCAGCGCGAGTCTCCTTCCGCCCCGCTGGTGGCCCGCGGGCGAGCGCGACCGGACGCGGCTTGACCAGCTTCGCGCCGAGGGCCATCCCCTCCCGGCGCGCTGGCTCGGCACCGACCGCCTTGGACGCGACGTCCTGGCGCGCTGCCTCGTCGGCGGAGCGATCAGCATCCTGATCGGCCTCTCCGCCGCGGCGCTGACAGTCTTCATCGGCACCGCGTGGGGCATGGTCGCGGGAGCGGCTGGGGGGAGGATCGATGCGACGATGATGCGGATCGTCGATGTGCTCTTCGGGCTGCCGTCGATCCTGCTGGTCGTGCTGCTCGCCGTGGCGGCCGAGGGAATCGTGGAGCGGCTCGGCGCCGATCCGCCGCCGACGCTCCGGCAGGCGATCAACATCGTGACGCTGCTCGTCGCCATCGGCGGCGTGAGCTGGCTCACGATGGCGCGGGTGATCCGCGGTCAGACGCTCTCGCTGCGGGCGCGTCCGTTCATGGAGGCGTGCCGGGCGATCGGTGTACCGCGCCGGCGGCAGCTCCTGCGCCATCTGCTTCCCAACCTGGTCGGTCCGATCACCGTCTATGCGACGCTGGCGGTGCCTGCGGCGATTCTCTCGGAGAGCTTCCTGAGCTTCCTCGGGATCGGCATCCGCGAGCCGCTTCCGAGCTGGGGGAACCTCGCCGCCTCGGGGCTCTCGGAGCTCAACCCGGTCGCCTCGCGCTGGTGGCTGCTGCTGTGGCCCTGTCTGCTCATCGCCATCACGCTGCTCTCGCTGAACTTCGTCGGGGAGAGGCTCCGGGAACGTCTCGATCCGCGCGAGACGCGGCGATAGAGGTCCGTCAGGCGCGTCCCCGGCCGCGGTCCGGACGGCGATCGCCGCCGGCTGCGAACGTCGAACTGACTGGGCCGATCGCCTGCGAGCGCGGGTTTCATGTCGCGCGGTCGCTTCGGGCGAGGGGCGTGTTACGCTTGGTGGCGTCGACCCGACTTCGACGGTCCACGCGGCATCGCCGGCGCCGGCCCGGCAGAGATCTCCGCAGCCCCGCGCGCTTCGGTCGAGGCCTGCCCTGTCCCGTCGCGTCCGGTCCGGTCAAGTCGACTCCAGTCCACTCGAGCCCACTCCAGTCCACTCCCGTTGGGGCCACCCATCCCGATCGGAATCTCCCGCTCCGGTCGCGGCGCCACCGCACCGGAGGCCAGCTTCAGCATGTCCAACCGATTCGGACTCAAGGATCTCGTCGTCATCGCGCTGCTCCTCGCGGTTGCGCTTGCGGTCTGGCTGGGGATGCTCCAGCGCGACCGGCAGTGGGATCGCCTGGTCGCCATCGATGGCCGCCTCGCGACGCTCGAGCAGCAGGCGGCGCGCATCGAGTCGGGCCTGGAAGTCATCGAGTCCACCGCACAGGCTGCGATCGAGGCGAGCGCGGCGAGCGGTCCCGCGACCGGAGCGGTGCCGTCCGAGGGGGCGGCGAGGCTCGCGCCGCCGACGGACTCCTCCGACGCGGCGCTGCGCGCGCTCGAGGCGCGCCTCACGGCGGCGATCGCCGAGCTTCGTGAGAGCGTCGATCGGCTGGGGATCGAGCGCGGAACCGATCGCGCGGCCGCGGCTGGATGGGACGACGACGCGCGCTGGCGTCCGGCGGTCTCGGGCTCCGGGGATGAACCAGCGGCCGCGGGGGACGCCGCAGGACGCGGCGGCGATCGCATCGCGATCGGTTCGACCGACGCGGTGTCGGACGACCCCGGTCCGCATGCGCGAGCGCCGACGGATTCGCGGTCCGGTGCGCACTCCGGTGTGGGCTCCGGAGAGGGCGCAGCCGCGGGCGATCGCGCGGGCCGCGATGCGTCGTGGGCCCGCCCGGATGCGCCGATCCTCTGGCAGCCTGCGCCGAGCTACGCCACCGATCCGCGCGATGAGCCCGGTTACGCGCCGGGAGGGGAGTTCATCGAGGTGCTCGAGGCCGAGCCCGCGACGATCACGCCCTTCATCGCGACGGACGCCTATGCGCGCCGCGTGCAGGAACTCGTCTGCGAGCGGCTGGCCGCCTTCGATCCGCGCACGCTTGAGCTGCGTGGCCAGCTCGCGGAGGCGTGGCAGGTCGACCCGGAGCAGCGCTGGCTGCGCGTGCGGCTGCATCCGCGGGCGCGCTTCGCAGATGGTCGTCCGGTGACCGCCGAGGATGTCCGCTGGACGTGGTCCGAGTTCCTTGCGAACCCCGTGATCGACGCGGCGCGGGCGCGCTCCACGCTCGACGCGATCGAATCCGTCGAGGCGGTCGATGAGCACACCGTCGAGTTCACCTTCTCCCGGCCGCTCTTCAACAACGTCGCCGCGGCGCTGGCGTCGATCTTCGTGCTGCCGAGGCACTTCTACGGGCGATTCACGCCGGAGTTCATCAATCGCTCGACCGGGCTGCTCGCGGGCTCGGGCCGCTACCGCGTCGTCGGTCTCGACCCCGATCGGCAGTGGGCGCCGGGGCAGCCGATCCTCCTCGAGCGCAACCCCCAGCACTGGGCGCAGCAAGGGGGTCTCCGCGCCCCCTTCGACCGCGTGCGCTTCAAGACGATCCGCGACGAAGCGGTGCGCCTGAAGGCCTACGAGAGCGGAGACGGCGACATGATGATGCCCTCGTCGATCCAGTACGAGCTGAGGAGCCGCGACCCCGCGTTCGTCGCCGAGCACCGCTGCCTCGAGTGGTTCAACATGCAGTCGAGCTACACGTTCATCGCATGGCAGTGCGGAGAGCGGAACGGCCGCCCGACTCCCTTCGCGGATGCCCGTGTGCGCCGCGCCATGACGCAGATCCTCGACCGCGACCGGATGCTCCGCGACATCTGGGCGGGCGTCGGCCGAGTCGCGACGGGACCGATGGTCTCCGAGAGCCCGACATGGAACGCCGCGATCGCCCCGTGGCCCTTCGACCTCGGGGCGGCCAGGGCGCTGCTCGCCGAGGCGGGCTGGCGCGATCCCGCGGGGACCGGTCGCCTGCGCAATGCGGCGGGCGAGGCGTTCCGGTTCGAGTTCACGATCCCCCAGGGCGGCGAGGTGATCGAGCGGATCGTCTCCTACGTGAGGGACCAGTGCGCCCGGGTCGGGATCGAGTGCGAGGTCCGCGTCCTCGACTGGACCGTCTACTCGCAGGTGCAGCGGACCCGCGACTTCGATGCGATCGTGCTCGCGTGGGGCGCGACGATGCCCGAGTCCGATCCGCGGCAGGTCTTTCACTCCTCGCAGATCCTCGATCAGGGCGACAACTTCATGCAGTGGCGCTCGCCCGAGGCGGACCGGTTGATCGATGCGATCCGCGCCGAGTTCGACCGCGAGCGCCGCATGGCGCTCTGGCACGAGTTCCACGCCGTGATCCACGAGGAGCAGCCCCTCACCTTCATCCGCGAGGCGCCGTGGCTGCGCTTCGTGCGCCGGAGCGTCGGCAACGTGCATCCCTATCGCACGGGGCTTGAGACGTGGGAGTTCTTCCGGCTCCAGCCGCCGCCCGCTGCGCGGCGGTGAGCGGGCGATCCGACCGTCGGCTCAGCCCATGACGACCTACATCGTCCGCCGCCTGCTCGTGATGCTCCCCACGCTCCTGGGGATCTCGCTCCTCGTGTTCCTGCTCGTCGCCCTGAGCCCGGGGGGCGTCGCGGCGGCGCTGACGGCCGGCGCGGGCGGTCAGCGCGAAGGTGGCGCGGCCGCGGCGGCGCTCGAGGCGTACTACGAAGAGCGCTACGGGCTCGACGACCCGGTGCCGATTCAGTACCTGCGCTGGCTCGGGCGGGTCTCGCCGATCAGATTCGGCACCCGCGACCAGGTGACGGCTTCGGGCGATCTCGTCCGCGTCCCGAGGGTTCCGCGGCCGCCGCTGCTGTCGGAACGCTGGAGCGCCCCGGCGGCAGAGGAGGCGGCGGGGGAGGGGCGCGGCGCTCGCGGTGCGGCGCCGGTCGTCGGAGTCGGCGGCTCCGCGGACGGCTCCGCGCCGCCGCGCGACGCCGATGCCGACCGCGCCGAGCTCCGCATTCGCTTTCGCGGCGCGGAGCGCCGACTCGCCGAGGCGAGGGCGGCGCTGCTGGGAGCCCGGACCGAACTTCGCCGCGCGCTGCATGCGTACGCGGTCTCCGTCGAGCTGCCGCAGGCGATCGATGGAGGGACGATCCGCGAGGCGGCGTTCGCGGCGCATCAGCCGCGGCTCGACCGCGCCGAGTGGATCGAGGCTGAACGCGCCGGGGCGGCCGCCCGGGCGGCGCATGCGCGGGCGCTCGCCGCTCGCGAGGACCTGCGCTTGATTTTCGCGGAGCGGCCATGGCCCGAGGCGGGCCTGCCGATCGTGCCGGGCCTGCTCTGGATCGCGGCGCCGGACTTCGGGGTCTCCTTCATTCGCAACCGACCGGTGATCGACCTTGTGATGGCCGCGCTGCCAGTCACGCTGCTCCTGAACCTCCTCGCGTTTCCCATCATCTACCTGGTCGCGATCCCGTCGGGGATGCTCGCCGCGAGCCGGCGCGGGAGCTGGATCGACGTCTCGCTGGGAGCGCTCTTCGTCGCGCTCTGGTCGATCCCGACGGTCTGGGCCGGCGTGATGGCGGTGGGGTTCCTCGCGAGCTCCCACGGGCTTGGGTGGTTTCCCGTGGGCGGGCTCCACGCCAACGACGCCGCCCAGTTCGCCTTCCTGCCGCGCACCGGCCCGGCGGGGTTCGATCGCGGCTGGCTCCTCGATGCGCTCTGGCACGTCTGCCTTCCGGTGGCGTGCCTGGCCTACGGGGGCTTCGCGATCCTCGCCAAGCAGACCCGCGCCGCGATGCTCGAGAACATCGGCGCCGACTACGTCCGGACCGCGCGGGCCAAGGGAGTGCCGGGCCGCGCGGTTCTCCTGCGGCACGTCTTCCGCAACTCGCTGATCCCGCTGATCACCATCTTCGTCGGGCTCTTCCCGGCGCTGCTCAGCGGCTCGGTCGTCGTCGAGCGGATCTTCAGCATCCCCGGCATGGGAAGCCTCGCGATCGAGGCGATCGCCCTGCGCGATCGCGAGCTGATCCTCGCCAACACCATGATGATCGCGGTCGTCAGCCTCGCGGCGATGCTGCTGGCCGACATTCTCTACGTCGTGGCGGATCCGCGCGTGAGCTATGAGGGGTGAACCATGAGCGACGCGCGCGCGGGCTTCTGGGCGGAGGCGTGGGGGCGCGCGCTGCGGCGACCGATCGCGGTGGCGGCGCTGGCGTGGATCGGCGTGGTGGCCTTCTTTGCAGTGACGGCCCCCTTCGTCGCCAACGGGCACCCGCTCCTCTGGCGCGCGATCGCCCCCGACGGCGCCCGCGGCCCGCTCTCGTCGCCGCTGCTGGCGCACCTCAGCGCCGTCGACATCCTGCTGCCGGCGGGCGCCCTCGGCGGAGCGGCGTGGCTGCTCCTCGCCCGGAGGACGGCCGGGTCTGTCCGGCTGGGCGCGCTCTGCTGCGCCGCGCTCCAGGGAGGATTGACGCTGCTGGCGATGACGATCCTCCGCGATCGTCCAGCGGTCGAGAGGCTGCTGCACGGGCCGGATGCGAGCCTGCTGCGGTCCCTCGGTCTCTGGAGCGCCGTGGCAGGTGCCTGCGCCGCGCCGTTTCTCTTCGCGACGCCGCTGCGTTCCTGGCTCGCCCGGATCGCGGCGGCGGTCGCGGTCGCGCTCGCCTGCGCTCTGGCGCAGGGCTGGAGCGGAGCGCAGCGCCTGGCGAACTTCGATCGCTATGCGGAAGCGGAGGCCGACGGGAGGGCGGCCGCGTCCTACACGGTCGTTCCGTGGTCGCCGGGACAGGCGCGGACGGACAGCTACCTGCTCCCTCCGATGACCCGCCTCGCCGACCGCGTCCCGGCGCAGGCGCAGACACCGCTCGGCGAGCGCGTTCACGTGCTCGGGACCGACGGCGTCGGGCGCGACGTTCTCGCGCAGCTCATCCACGGCTGCCGGCTCTCGATCTCCATCGGGCTGGTCTCGACGGGGATCGCCGTGATCATCGGCGTGACGCTCGGGGCGCTGATGGGCTATTTCGGAGGGTGGGTCGACCTGCTCCTCTCGCGCGTCGTCGAGGTGTTCATGGCGATCCCCGTGCTCTTTCTGCTGATCGTCGCGGCCGCGGTGCTTCCCCGGAACACCTACGTGATGATGGCGATCATCGGCGCGGTGACGTGGACCGGCGCCGCACGCTTCACGCGCGCCGAGTTCCTTCGCCTGCGAGGGCAGGAGTTCGTGCAGGGCGCCCAGGCGCTGGGGCTGCCCCTCCGCTCGATTCTCTTCCGGCACATGCTCCCGAACGGGATCACCCCCGTGCTCGTCGACGCCTCCTTCGCGATCGCCGCTGCGATCCTAGCGGAGGCGACCCTGAGCTACCTCGGCCTCGGTCCGGAGGGCGAGGCGTCATGGGGCAGGCTCCTCAGCAGCGCCAACACCTCCATCGGCGACTTCGTCTGGTGGCTGGCAATCTACCCGGGGCTGGCGATCTTCCTGACGGTGCTCGCCTACAACCTGCTCGGCGAGTCGATCCGCGACGCCATCGATCCTCGACTGAGACCGACGATCCGCTGACGAGGGCTCTCTCATCCGCCGACCCGGCGGGGCCGCGTCCGCACCCGGGATTCTCCCGCTCCGGGAGCACCGCGGCTCGAACAGCTCTGCAAGACTCTGCGCCCTGCGCCGACGCGAACGTGCCGATCCGAACCGAGACATCCCCGCAGGCCCCGCCCCTGGAGAGCGCCGAAGCAGGAGCGCCCGCGCCAGCCGCGGACCCCGCCGCTGCGCCGCTGCTGGCGATCCGCGATCTGGCGGTCTCCTTCGAGGATCTCGCGAGAGCGGGCGCTCCCCGCATTCAGGCGGTCGCGGGCGCTTCCATGACGATCCACCCGCGCCAGATCCTCGCGGTCGTGGGCGAATCCGGATGCGGGAAGTCGGTGACGGCGATGAGCACGATGCGGCTGCTTCCGTCGCCGCCCTGCCGGCACGATCGCGGCGAGGTGCGCTTCGAGGGGCGCGACCTCATGACGCTCTCCGAGCGCGAGATGCTCGCCGTTCGCGGCGGCGCCATCGCGATGATCTTCCAGGAGCCGATGACCTCGCTGAACCCGGTCTACACCGTCGGCGAGCAGATCGTCGAGGCGATCCTGCTCCACCAGCGCGCGGAGGAGTCGACCGCCCGCGAGATCGCCCTTCAGGCGATGGGCGATGTCGGCATCGCGGATCCCGGGAGCCGAATCGACCAGTATCCGCATCAGTTCTCCGGCGGGATGCGGCAGCGGATCATGATCGCGATGGCGCTCGCCTGCCGCCCGCGCCTGCTGCTCGCCGACGAGCCCACCACGGCGCTGGATGTGACCATCCAGGCGCAGATCCTCGACCTGCTCGACGACCTGCGCCGCACCCGCGGCATGAGCATCATGCTCATCACCCACAATCTCGGCGTCGTCGCCGAGAACGCGGACGTGGTCTGCGTGATGTACGCCGGCAGGGTCGTCGAGTACGCGAGCGTCTTCGATCTCTTCGACCGACCGCTGCACCCGTACACCCGCGGCCTCTTCGGCTCGATTCCCGAGGTCGGGCGACGGCGAACCCGGCTGACCACGGTGGCAGACGTCGTCTCCGATCCGGCGGAGTTCCGCGCCCTCGACCGGGGCGGAGCCGGCGTCGTTCCGTGGTGGCCCGAGATGCCCCCGCCGCCCGGGCTGGTCCGACCGGACCGAGCCAAGGGAGAGAGCCCGGGGCCAGGATGGGAGACGATTGCCGTCGAGGTCGAGCCGCGGCACTGGGTCGGCTGCTGGCGGACTGAGGAGGCCATCGGGCGCGGGGGAGGCCCGCCGGACATCGCGTTCCGGCGCTGAGCGGCAGCGCCCCGCGGCGCTGTCAGATCGCCGCGAGAGGGTGTGAATCGAACGCTCCTCCCGGGACCGCAGCCGGGGCTCCGATCGACGCTGCAACTTCCTGCGAAATAGATAGATATGGTGGCGACCAAGCGATCGCTCACGCGCTCGCGGCGGCCCGAGAGGCGCCCCTGGGAAGCCGGGGTTCGGTGCGGTGCCCGGAGCGGCGCGAGCGTGGGGCGGCTGAAACCGTCCTCGGCAAGGGGACGAAGTTCGGGCGGTTCTGCGGTCCCAGAGATCGCGTGCGTGTTCAATGCAGCCCACCGAAGGAGGCCCGCCATGCCGCTGATCGACCCCGGCAAGAAGGCACCCGTGTTCTCGCTCGCGGACGCGCAGGGTGCGACTCACCACCTCAAGGAGTACCTCGGTCGCCCCGTCATCCTGTTCTTCTATCCGAAGGACGGCACGCCCGGCTGCACCGCCGAGGCGTGCGGATTCCGCGACCTGCTTCCGGCGCTGGAACCGCTGACCGCCGTTGTCCTCGGCGTCAGCGCCGACTCTGCCGAGTCGCACGCCACCTTCGCCGCCGCTCACAGCCTGAACTTCCCGCTGCTGGTCGACGCGTTCGGCCGCGACGGAGTTCCGAAGACCTGCGACAAGTACGGAGTCTGGCAGGAGAAGACGTTCTACGGGCGGACGTCGATGGGCGTCGTGCGCACGACCTACCTCGTCGATGAAGCCGGCAAGGTCGCGCAGCGCTGGGACAACGTCCGCGTCGAAGGGCACGCAGCCGAAGTGCTCGACGCGGTCCGCGGTCTGCGTCGAGGCCTCCCGCTGATGATCGGGGCGAAGTGACCGCTGCGCGGGCGCTGGACTGCCGAACGGGCATCGCCGCCTGCGATCTGGGCACCTTGAGCGGACGGCCGTAGACTGGCCGCGTGAGTCGCTCGCACGCAGTTGGGAAGGCGCCGGACGGGCAGGCAGTCGAACCGCAGGCCAACGAAGGGAAGGCGGTCGAACGAGTCGCTGGGCGCGCGCCCGCGGCGCCCGCGCCGTCGACTGGTCCCCATCGGCAGACCGATCCGGATGGCGTTCGGCACGCCGCTCCGGACGCCCGCCGGCAGGCCGATCCGGTGGAACTTCTCATCAAGCGGCTTTCGTCCCGCGCCACGCTGCCCTCGCCGCACTCTGCCCTCGCTGCGGGCCTCGACCTCTGCGCCGCGAACGACGCGCCGATCGAGATCCAGCCAGGGGAGATCCGCTTGGTCCCGCTCGGGTTCGCCATGGCGGTTCCTGGAGGATTCGAGGCCCAGATCCGTCCGCGGAGCGGGCTCGCGTCGCGGCACGGAATCACGCTGCCCAATGCGCCTGGCACCATCGACGCCGACTATCGCGGCGAGGTCGTCGTGCCGCTCGTGAATCTCGGCCGCGAGCGCTTCGTCGTCGAGCAAGGGATGCGCATCGCGCAGATGATCGTCGCGCCGGTGGTGCGGCCGAGCGTCCGCGAGGTCGATGAGCTCGACGAGACGGTGCGCGGCGACCGGGGATTCGGCAGCACCGGCTTGAAGTCGGCCGCAGAAAGCCCGACCGCGCAGGAGCAGCAGCGGCGCCCGCCGGGCGGGATCGCGTAGCACTCCAGCGCCCCTTGGGTCCGTCGCGAGGCGGCCGGAAGCGGAGGTTCTGCAAGGAGAAGCGAAGCAGATGGCGCGCCGGTGGCCCCGCTGCGGGCCATCAAGCACCAGCTGCGAGCTTCGACGCAGCAGAACGCCGCTTCCGGACGCCGCAGCAGGAGACAAGGGGCGCTGGAGTGCGCCGCTGCGTCGAGCGAACGTCGGCGGAGTCTTCGCCGCAGCCGATCTGCCACGTCCGGCAGTCCGACCCGTCACGGTCGCATGGCGGGCTTCCCAGCCCTACTTGTTGCCCGACATCGCGTCCTCGGTCTTCTGAGCGCCCTTGGAGATTCCCTCTCCCGCGGCCGAGATGTCCTCGCCCGCCCCCTTGACGGTGTTGCATCCGACGACAGCGAGGGCCGCGGCCACGGCGGCGCCGAGGAGGGCGGTGCGAAGCACCGGGGCGCTGATCCTGGTCATCCTGTTGATCCTGTCAATCACGGGGAACACGTTGAGCATGGTGCGACCTTTCCTTGGGTTGGCTGGAGCACGGTCTGGCGGCTTGCGCTCGGGGTTGGGTTTCGGGGTGGGCGTGGAGAAGGACTGCTTCAGCGCTCTCGTCGAGCTTCGGCTGTGAAGCGGGCGGGTCGATTCGGGTCGGCTCCAGCGCGGACCGAACCGCCTTCCGACCCGCAGCGCGTGCCGCGCCCGCGCCGAGGAACCCGCGCCCGTCCGCGACGAGAGCGGGATGATAGAGGAAGAGCGCACCCGGTCGAACCTGGGCGAATGCCTCATGCGGCGACGGTGCGCCGAGCGACGCGCACGCTCGGGCAGGGCGGGTTCCGCCGCACCCGGCGGCCCAGCGTCGAATCCGAGGCCCGAGGACTCCCGAAACGAGCGGCGTGACGGGTCGATGAGGTCGCGGTGTCGCGGCTCCGTCCCATCAAGTCCGAACAGAACGGAGATCCGATGTTCCTCACCACGACGCTGCTCGCGGGCGGGCTGCTGGTCGTCTGCCCGCCTTCCTGCGACCGCTCCGCTCCCGACGCACCGGTCGTTTCGCTCGCTGCGGTCGCCGATTCCTGCGGAAAGGTCTGCCCGGTGACGGGCGCGCTCGTCTCGGCCGGCGCGGTGAAGGAGCTCGACATCGTCGACACGGCGGTCGCCGCCGGCGAGTTCCGGATGCTCGCCGCTGCGCTCGCCGCCGCCGGGCTGGTCGAGACGCTCAAGGGCGAGGGTCCATTCACGGTGTTCGCGCCGACCGACGCGGCCTTCGCGAAGCTCCCCAAGGAGACCATCGAGACGCTGCTCGCGCCTGAGGGGAAGGAACGCCTCACCGCGATCCTGACCTACCACGTCGTGCCCGGCAAGGTGACCGCGGAGAAGGTCGTCAAGCTCCCCGCCGCCGAGACCGTCAACGGACAGCGCGTCGACATCAAGGTGAAGGACGGCGTCGTGATGATCGACGGCGCGAAGGTGACCACCGCCGACATCATGGCGTCCAATGGCGTGATTCACGTGATCGACGCGGTGATCCTCCCGACCGACCAGGGCGTCGTCGAGGTGGCCAAGGAGCGCGGCTTCTCGACGCTCGCAGCCGCGATCGAGGCCGCGGGCCTCGTCGAGACTCTCTCGGGAAAGGGCCCGTTCACGGTCTTCGCGCCCACCGACGCGGCGTTCGCGAAGCTGCCTGCCGGGACCGTCGAGCGCCTGCTCAAGCCTGAGAACAAGGCGGACCTGACCAAGGTCCTCAAGGCGCATGTCGTGCCCGGGCGCGTCTACTCGGACAAGGCCGTCACGCTCAGCACCGCGAAGACCGCGGGCGGCTGGATGCTCCCGATCGCCGCGCGCGATGGCAAGGTCCTCGTGGGCGGCGCGACCGTCACGGCGGTCGATGTCGACGCGAGGAACGGGGTGATCCACGTCATCGACTCGGTGATCATCCCCGAGTGACGGAGGCGGCTCGATCGGTCTCGCACGGTGGATGCTCGCGTGGACGCGGTCGCGGAAGCACGGATCAGCGGAGGTAGAATGACTTGGACCCGATCGTCCGTTGCGCCGCGGCGGCGATCGGGTCCATCCCTTCGTTCAGTCCCCAACTCCCGTTCAGCGAGACCCGCACGTTCGGTGGAATCCTCGATCCTTCAGCGCGTCGCGGCAGGAGAGCCGGAGGCCGTCTCGATCTGCATGGATCGTTTCGGCGGGCTCATCTGGTCCGTTGCGCGCCGATACTGCCCGACGGCCGCCGAGGCCGAAGATGCGGTGCAGGAGATCTTCATCGATCTCTGGAAGAGCGCCGGGCGCTACGACGCGTCGATCGCCAGCGAGACGACCTTCGTGGCGATGATCGCGCGGCGACGGCTCATCGACCGCAACCGCAGGCGGGCGCGGCGCCCGGAGTCGGCGATGATCCCGGAGAGCGTCGCCGCGCCGATGGCCGAGGCGGGGGTGCCGTCGATCGTCGAGGAGGACGCGCGGATCGCCGCCGAGGCGCTGGCGCAGCTCCGCCCCGAGCAGCAGCGGGTGCTGCAACTCTCGATCTTCCATGGAGCGTCGCACGAGCAGATCTCGAGGTCGACCGGGCTTCCGCTCGGAACGGTCAAGACCCATGCGCGCCGCGGCCTGATCCGCATCCGCGAGCTGCTCGAGGCTCGGAAGGCGGCGCGGAGCGGGAGCGACGGGCCGGCGCGGGCGACCGGCGCCGCATCGGCAGCTTCGCCTTCGACGCGGATGGATGGCACGGGAGCGCTTCCGGCGAGCGGGCGCGGCCGCGAAGGTCCTGGCCAGGACGCGTCGGTCCGCGAGAACCAGGCTCGGGAGCGCGGCGGCAGCCACGGCGCGGCGCCTTCCAGCCACCACGGCGCTCGCGGCGCCGGAGGCGGCGGCTCGGAGGGTCGGCCATGACCGAGCATGAGGGAACGCGGAGCGGCGACGGGGGCTCGCACTCGGGTCCGCATCCGGGTTCGCATCCTGTTCCTCATTTGGGGTCGAACGACCGCAGGTCGCACGGCGCCGCGCAGCACGCGGAGCGCAGGGAAGCGGGGGATCGCGTCGAGCCCCCGAGCGACGTGGTCGCGCTTCAGCACCGAGACCGCGCCCTTGAGCTTCTCGCAGGACGGGCGCTGAGCGACCTCTCAGACGACGAGTCCATCGAGCTGGAAGCGCTCCTCCTCGGACAACCCGAGCTCGACGACGACGCATTCGAGCTCGCGGCATCGACGCTGCTCGTCGTGCAGGCTGAGCAACCCCAGTCGATGCCGCGCTCCCTCCGCCAGCGCGTCGAGGCCTCCTCGGCCCGATGGCTCGCGTCGCATGGGCCGCTCGCGCGGCGAAACGGCGCGCTCACTCCGCCGGGCGACGCGACCAGCAGCGCCGGCGGCGACGCGGCCGGCACCCGGCGGATCGCCGCTCTGCCCTCGCCGACGAGCGGGAGCGATCGCTCGTCCGCCGCGCCTTCAGCCCTCCCTCCCGCCGTGCCGACCGTCGCGGGGGAGAGCTCTGCCGCCCGACTCCGCCCCGCCGCTGCGGGGCCCTCGCCGCTCGCGCGCCTCGGGTGGCCCGTCGCCATCGCGGCCTCCGTACTGGCGGCCGTGGCGTGGTGGCCGCAGTCCGGCTCGACGCCCGGGAGTTCCGGTCGCCCGGGTCCCGCTGGGCCGGTCGCGCTCGAATCGCTGCGCGATGAGCTGCTGGTCGCGCCGGGGTCGGTCGCGTGGTCCTGGGCCGGCGTCGATCACCCCCGGGCGCAGGCCCCGCGCGGCGATGTGGTATGGAACGGGGCGCGGCAGGAAGGCGTGATGCGGATCGGCGGCCTGAGCCCCAACGACCCGAAGGCCTTTCAGTACCAGCTCTGGATCTTCGACAAGGCCCGCGACGAGCGATTCCCGGTCGATGGCGGCGTCTTCGATGTCGTCGATGGAGCAGGCGACGTCCTGATTCCGATCCGGGCCGCGCTGCCGGTCTCGGAGCCGGCGCTCTTCGCGGTGACCGTCGAGCCTCCGGGAGGCGTGGTCGTCTCGGATCGCGACGTCGTCCTCGCCGCGGCGCCATGACGAGGGATGCCGGGTCAGCCGGGAGCCCTCGTCGGGCCGGTTTCGCTGGGCCGTCACTCCCGCATCGGACCGGTGTCGCGCCGGCGCTCGACCGGCGGCCGTCCAGCCTCCATGCACCGCGCGAATCCGCGTGCCGGCGCGACCATCGCGCCTGCGGCGGTGCGCTTACCACCGGCCCTGCCCGCGGAGTGCGCGGTGCGCGGGGTCGTCGCTCGCGGCCACGTCACTCGGCTACGCTGCCCGTCTGCTTCGGGACCGCCGCACAGGGCGCGGCGCATCCTGTGTCCATCGCCGTCCCCGCCCCCCGCCAGGGAGGCGCGGATCACAGAGGAGCCACCGAGTCGTGAACCCGTCGTCGCAGTTCAAGCCGTCCTTCCGCCACCGTTCCCCCGGTGCGGTCCGCGTCCCGATGGCCTCGCTCGCCGCCCTCCTGAGCGCTGCGCTCTGCTCCGCGGACGTGGTGCCGGATGCGGCGATGCTCCGCTTCCCCGACATCGGGCCCGAGCAGATCGTCTTCGTCTATGCGAACGATCTCTGGCTGGTGCCGCGCGAGGGCGGGGTCGCGTCGCCGCTCGCGAGTCCTCCGGGACAGGAGCTCTTTCCGAAGTTCAGTCCCGACGGCAAGTCCATCGCGTTCGTGGGCAACTACGACGGCAACCGCGATCTCTACATCATGCCCGCCGCCGGGGGACCGGCGCAGCGCGTGACGCATCATCCGGCCGGCGAGACCCTCTGCGACTTCGCGCCGGATGGGCGGCTGATCTACTACACCAACGGACTCGCCGGGCTCGCGCGCCAGAACCAGCTCTTCATCGTGCCCGCGACCGGAGGGATGCCGGAACAGCTTCCCGTGCCCTACGGGACCACCGGCGCCATCAGCCCCGACGGGACCTGGCTCGCGTACACGCCGCACACGACGGACTTCCGCACGTGGAAGCGCTATCGAGGCGGCATGGCGACGGACATCTGGCTCGTCAACCTCCGCGACGGCTCTTCGCGGCAGATGACCGACTGGGAGGGAACCGACACGACCCCGATGTGGATCGGCGATCAGGTCTACTACCTCTCGGACGAGGGGCCGGAGCATCGCCTGAACATCTGGGTCTTCGATCCGCGCAGCGGCACCCGCCGCCAGGTGACGCGCTTCGACGACTTCGACATCAAGTGGCCTTCGGCAGGTCCGGGTCCGGACGGCCGGGGCGAGATCGTCTTCCAGCGCGGCACCGGGCTCTTCGTCCTCGACGTGCCGAGCGGGCGCGTCCGACAGGTGCAGGTGCGGATTCCCGGCGACCGGCCGAAGCTCCGCCCGCAGCTCGTCGATGCAGCGACCAATCTCGGCGAGCGCGCCATCTCGCCCACCGGCAAGCGCGTGGCGGTCAGCGCCCGCGGCGACATCTGGACGGCTCCGGCGGAGCACGGCTCGCCGCGAAACCTCACGCGCACGAGCGGCGCCTTCGAACGCTCCCCGTCGTGGAGCCCGGACGGCCGCTGGATCGCCTACCTCTCCGACGAGAGCGGCGAGTACGAGTTCTACCTCATCCAGTCCGACGGCAAGGGAGAGCCGAAGCGGATCACGCACGATGGAGAGGTCTTCCGCTTCGGCGCCCTCTGGGCGCCCGACTCGAGCAAGTTCCTCTTCTCCGACAAGACCGGCGCCCTCTGGCTGCACGTCCTCGGCGCCGACGATGCACCCGGCACGACGACCCTGATCGACCGCGACCCGTGGGCGTCGGGCATGAGCCCGTCGTGGTCGGGCGATTCACGCTGGATCGCCTATCAGCGCTCGGGCGAGCAGAGGCCCCTGACGCACATCAGGCTCCACGACACCGAGACGGGCACCTCCACCCCGGTGACGGCGGGGATGTTCGGCGATCGCTCGCCGACCTTCGACCGCGCGGGCGACTGGCTCTACTTCGCCAGCGGCCGCTCGATCTCCAGCCCGATGTACGAGGACCTCGGAACGACGTTCATCTACGGCAACACCGAGGTTCTCGCGGCGGTGCCCCTGCGGAACGAGGTCAAGAACCCGTTTCTCCCGAAGACCGACGAGGAGACGTGGAAGAAGGACACCGCCGAGAAGAAGGAGGGCAACGGCGGTGGCGACGAGAAGGACGAGTCGGGCGACGGGAACGGCGCCGGCGAGGGCGAGCAGAAGAAGGAAGGCGACGGGGCGACGCCCGCCAAGGAGCAGGGGGCTCCGGATGACGGCATCAGCGGCACCTGGGAGCTGCGTCTCAGCGGCGTTCCCGAGATGCCGACGCTCACCGCGACGATGGTCCTGACGCTCGCCTCAGATGGCTCGCTCCGCGGCTCGATCTCCTCGATGATGGGCAACGTCGCCATCGACTCGGGGAGGTGGGACCGCGACGCCCGACGCCTCCAGGTCTCGTTTGCGACCCCCGATGGAGGCCGAGGTTCGCTCTCCGCGACCGTCGAGGGCGAGTCGCTCCGCGGCGAGTGGTCGATCGAAGGTTCGCCGATGGCCGGCTCGTTCACCGGAACGCGCACCGAGAAAGCCGCTCCGCCCGCCGAAGGCGATGCAGCGAAGCCCGCCGCGGAGAGCGCCGGGAGCAAGCCTGCGAAGCGCGTCGAGATCGATCTCGATGGATTCGAGGCCCGCGCGATCCTGCTCCCCGTGGCCGCAGGGAACTTCGGCACGCTCGACGTCAACGACGGCGGCGCCCTGCTCTACGTCCGCAGGCCGGGTCGCGGCAGCGGGGGCTCGGCCTCGATCAAGCTCTTCGACCTCAAGGACGAGAAGCACGAGGAGAAGACCGTCGCTCCCGGCGGCGGCTTCCAGATGAGCGCCGACGGCAAGCGGATCCTCGTCGGCAGTTCGATCCACCCCGCCTCGGCGAATGCGAGCGGCAAGCCGATCGTGACCGCCGGGATGCGCGTCTCGATCGACCCGCGCGAGGAGTGGGCGCAGATGGTCCGCGATGCATGGCGGATCTTCCGCGACTGGTTCTACGACCCGAACATGCACGCCGTCGACTGGGAGGCCATCGGCGAGCGCTACGCGAAGATGGTCGACGACTGCGCCAGCCGCGAAGACGTCTCCTTCGTCATCAGCGAGATGATCTCGGAGCTCAACGTCGGCCATGCCTACTACCAGGGAGGCGGCGCGGTCGAGAGCGCGCCGTCGATCGGCATCGGGCTGCTCGGCTGCGACTTCGAGCTCGTCGACGGGGCGTACCGGATCGCGTCGATCGTCGGTGGCGCCGCGTGGGATCTCGACGCCCGCGGTCCGCTCGGTCAGCCGGGGCTCGACGTCAAGGAGGGCGACTTCCTGCTCGCGGTCAACGGCGTCCCGGTCGATGCGACCCGGGATCCCTGGGCCGCCTTTGTCGGTCTCGTCGGCCGCCCCGTGACGCTCACGCTCTCGTCCAAGCCCACGCTCGACGATGAGGCGCGCGACGTCGTGGTGACCCCGCGCGGCTCGGAGGGAGACCTCCGGTTCCGCGGCTGGATCGAGCGGAACCGCGCCTACGTCGCCGAGAAGACGGATGGCAAGGTCGGCTACATCTACGTGCCGAACACCGGCGTCGACGGGCAGAACGAGCTCTTCCGCCAGTTCATCGGACAGCGGCACCTCCCGGCCCTGATCATCGACGAGCGCTGGAACGGCGGCGGCCAGATCCCGACCCGGTTCATCGAACTGCTCAATCGGCCGATCGTCAACTACTGGGCCCGACGGGACGGAAACGACTGGCCGTGGCCGCCGGATGGCCACCAGGGCCCGAAGTGCATGCTCATCAACGGTCTCGCCGGATCGGGTGGCGATGCGTTCCCGCACTACTTCCGCGAGGCCGGGCTCGGCAAGCTGATCGGGACCCGGACCTGGGGGGGTCTGGTCGGGATCTCAGGCAATCCCGGGCTGATCGACGGGGCTTCGATCGCGGTCCCGACGTTTGCGTTCTATGAGCGCGACGGGACGTGGGGGATCGAGGGCCACGGAGTCGATCCCGACATCGAGATCGTCGACGACCCAGCCTTGATGCGCGACGGGGGCGACCCTCAACTGGACGCCGCCATCGCGCTCATGCTCGAGGAGATCCGCGATCGGCCCTACACGCCGCCCGCGCGCCCCGCCTATCCCGACCGCAGCGGAATGGGCATCCCCGAGAGCGACCGCTGAACCGCGTCGACCGACCCCGGCCACAGACCGACCGCGTCCCTCATCGCGCCGCCGCAGATCAGGCGTCGGAGCGGGCGGTCGCCCGGCCGCGGAGCCTTAGGCGTCGGCCTCGGCCGCGATCTCGGTCTGCGTGTCCGTCCAGGCTTCGATCGGGGTCCCAGTCAGGGCCCAGTCGGGTCCCAGTTGGGGCCCAGTTGGGGCGTCAGTCCTTGCCTGGCGAGGCGGCCGCGCCCTCACATCCGTGAGTGCGCAGAGTCGCATTCCCGACTAGAAAGCGCACCTCTCTTGCGGATCGCCGGGATTTGGCGCACACTGTCCCCCTCAGGTCGCCGGGTGAGGAGAGGACGCCGAGTCGGCGTTCGAACATCGGACAGAGCGTCGGGGTCGCGCGGTGCGAGAGCTGCCGCGTCGGCCACGGCGATCGCCGGTCTCGGTTGCGGCTCGGTTGGCGGCGGAACGCCAGTTCGCCAAGCGTGCGTCCAGAGAGCTCCTCATCCCATCGACGCTGAAGCTCGGAGACGTGCCGCGACTGCGCGCTGGGGAGCGCCGGAGCGGGAGCGCCGATGCGTGGTCGGCCTTCGGAACCAGATCGACATGGTCGCGTTTCGCCGTCTCGTGGGGATTTTCAGAGGCCCGTGCCTCGAGAGGTGTGTCCAGTCATGAGCGGTCTTCACTGTTCGAAGGGGTCTGTGATCGGCGGGATCTTCCTTGCCGCCGCCGCGTGCGGCCTGGGGCAGGCGCAGGTGGTGGCGATGGCGTCGTACTCGTTCGGCGACGGTCCGGAGGTGCTCACAGCGATCACCGGGAACCCGACCCCTTCGGGCAATCTCTCGTTCGTCAAGGTGATCAACCTCGGCGAGTACAAGATCACCTTCAACTACGCCGCCGACGTGAACCCCGAGGGGAACGCGCTCATCAACGGCAACACCACGGTCGACAACTACTCCGCCGCGCCGATCTCGGTCACGACCTCCTTCAACGTCCCGATCTGCCCGACGCTCCTGGGCAGCAGCAACATCGGCGGGCTCTGCACCGTCAAGCTCGTCGCCAACGCCAACGGCGGCGCGATCACCTGCGGAGGCGACCAGGAGTACCTCGTGGCCGGCATGATCGACGGTCAGCCCGCCTACACGGTCTTCCACTGCCCGTTCATCATGGGCAAGACCGGCGCGGGCTCGACGACGACGAACGCGATGTTCGGGACCCCGATCCCGTCGCTGGAGGGTCCGACGGTGGTGAAGTCGATCGGCCAGCGGAACAACTTCACCCTCTCGGATGGCGACAAGGCGGTCTTCACGCTGATGTTCGCCACCAACGGCAACATCTTCAATCCCCTGACCAACCCCTGCCCCGGCGACGTCAACCATGACGGGGTCGTCAACAAGGACGATCTCATCGAGGTCCTCGCGGCCTTCGGCGCACCCGCCGCCTGCGGCGACTACGTCGACACCGACGGCAACGGCTTCGTCGACTCGGTCGACCTCGCGGCGATCATCGGGAATTGGGGTCCTTGCCCCGGCGGCGACTGAGCCGTCGTCCTCGCCGGGCCGAGTTCGGCCGCCGGCGGCGGTCGAGGTTCCTGCCCTCGCGGCGACTGACCGCTCCTCCCAGCCGCTCCTCGCGAGTCGCGGCTGTTCATCGAATGCTCCTTGCGACCGCGGCGCCGGGCCTCCCGGCGCCGCGGCGTCGTTGAACGCCGGGGCGTGGTCGGTTACGCTTCCTGCGTCATGGCCAAGCTGTTCTACACGCTCGACGAAGTCGCGCAGAAGCTCAACAAGACGCCCGATGAGGTGCGCGAGATGGCGCGCCGCGGGGCGATCCAGGAGTTTCGCGATCGCGACAAGCTCATGTTCAAGGTCGACCAGATCGACCTGCTTGTCGGCGGCGAGGAGGAGTCCGGCGAGATTCCGCTGCTGGAGGACAGCAGGCTGGGCGGCTCGGGGCTTGACCTTCAGGACTCCGGCCTTGCGCTCGCCGACAGCCGCGAAGGCTCGGGGATGAGCGCCTTCGACAGCGGCGATCATGGCGAGCGCGCCTCTGCGAGGACTCAGCCCGCCGGCGCGACCGGAATCGACGACGAGCTGAGCCTCGACGCAGTCGGATCGGGCAGCGGACTGCTCGACCTCACGCGCGAGTCCGACGACACCTCGCTCGGCGCGGAGCTGCTGGAGGAGGTCTACCAGAGCGACGACAACGTCGAGATCCCCGCCAACGCCTCCGGGCTCTTCGACGCCGCGGGGGTTGAGAGCCCCGGCAACGCGCTCGGGGGCGGCGTCGCGATGGCGCCGATCCTCGTCGAGAGCTACGACGGAGCGTGGTCCGGTCTCGGGCTCGGTCTGCTCCTCGGTGCGGTGGTGGCCTTGGTCGCGATGAGCGTCGTGCTTTTCGTCGGGCTTCAGGGGAGCACCGCCGGCCTGACGACGATGTTCGCCGGCAACCTGATGATCTGGGCGGGCGGCCTGCTCGGCGCGACGCTCCTCTTCGGCGTCGCCGGCTTCTTCATCGGGAAGGCGACGGAGTAGGTCGATCCGCTCCGAGGACGGAACGCCCTGAAGCGGCGGCCTGATCTGCGCGCGGCTCGCACGTGAGGCTGGCGCGAAACGCGCACGAGACTCGCGCGAAGGCGCGAACCGACACGAGACCAGCCGAGACGACCGCGATGCTCACCCCTTACGGCGATCGCGAGTGGAGCGTCGCTCTGCTCATCGGCGGCGCGGCCGCGATCGCGGCATGGTCGATCGTCGGGGTGCTCGGCGTCCTCCTGGTCGCCGCCGCGGTCCTCGCAGCGCTGGCTTTCTTCCGCGACCCGCCGCGAGCGGTTCCGGTCGGGCTCTCTGCGGGAGCGATGCTCAGTCCCGCCGATGGGCGCGTCTCGAAGATCTTCGACGTCGAGCATCATGTCGCCACCGAAGGCCCCGCGCGGATCGTGCGGATCTTCCTCAGCGTCCTCGACGTTCACGTCAACCGGGCGCCGTGCGACGGCACCGTGGTCGCGGTGGTCCATGCGCCGGGCCGCTACCTCGACGCCCGGACGGAGGAGTCCGCGCGGGTCAACGAGTCCAACCTGATGATCATGCGGCTCCGTGACGGGCGGCGCGTCGGCGTGCGCCAGGTCTCGGGCGCGATCGCCCGCCGCATCGTCTGCGCCATCGCGCCGGGGGGAACCATCGGCCGGGGGGAGCGCTACGGGATGATCAAGTTCGGCTCGACGACGGAGCTGATCCTGCCGAGTCCGGAGTCGGTGACGCTGCGGGTGAGCGAGGGCGATGTCGTGCGCGGAGGGGTTACTCTGCTCGCCGAACTCGCTCCGGTCACCGAGGAGGATGGCTCCCCCGCGCCCGCTCCCGCGCCTCCCAGAGCGTGACGGCCTCCGGCTGACGGGCGTAGAGCGGGAGCAGCGCGCCCGGAGCGCAGCGGATCCCTCGCGCATGCAGCCGCTCGCCCGCGACGAGGCACGCCGATGCCGACCAGCTCGGTTCAATCCAGCGATGTCGAGGCGCGCCCGGCTGCGGCTCCTCCGAGCGGACCGGCGCGGCCAGCGCGGCCAGCGCGGGCAGGTGGTCGGCCTCGCCGACGACCGTCAGCTCCGGCGCTGCCGCCAGCAGCGCACTCAGATCGTCGTCCTGCCGGACGCCCTCTTCGACGACGCTCCATGCGCCGTCGCCGGGATCGCGCGCGAGCCTGCTCGCCCATGCCGAGCCCGGCCGTGCCTCCGTCGGCTGCCTGCTCGCAAGCAGGACCAGCACCTCCGGGAGACCATCGAGCGCGCGGCCAAGCGTCTCCGCGACCACCAGCGCCGAGGGCACGGGGACCAGCTCCGCACCCGCGATGACGGCGATGAACTTCGACGCCGCGACGGCAGTGCGAAGTCCGGTGAATCCCCCCGGTCCGATCGAGAGGGCGATCATCGCAAGCTGCGACGCCCGCACCCCGTGTCGCCCCGCAAGGCGATCGATCGCGGCGACGAGGTCTTCTGCCGGGGCCGTCACCGGCTCCTCGTCAACCAGGCCCCCGGGCGTCCGCAGCGCCACCGATCCGGCTCGTTGCGAAGCCTCGATGGCCAGATGCGCGCCTCCCTCGGTCATCTCCGCTCTCCGGGCGCGTCAGGCGCACTCGGAGCGATCAGCGCGCTCAGCGGGACCGCCAGCATGACGGCTCCCTCGGGATCGGGCAGATTCCCGAGATCGACCGGCAGCGCGACGCCTCGGGCGTGGTCGCTGTTGAGGATCACGGCGTTGGGGGGGCGAAGCTCGATGCCCGTCTCTGCATGCTGGTGGCCGAGCAGGAAGAGATCGACCCCGAGCAGCGACGCCATTCGCTCGAGATGCTCCGGATCGAGGTCGCGTCCCCAGGTGAACTGATACGCGAGCCCGCCGGGCTGGAACGCCTCCGGCGACAGTGGCCGCTCGATCGCACCGAGGTCGAGGCTGCGCAGCGCCGCGGCGGTCGGGAGGGAGTGGGCGCAGAACGCGCGCCTGCCCCGCTCATCCGCGGCGCTGCGGAGGGCGAGCGGCATCGAGCGCATGAAGTCGTTCAGCGCTTCCTCGATGCGCTCGGCCTCGTCCCCGAAGACGTAGTGGACCCCGTCTGCGAAGAGCTCGACGCTGTTGCCCGCCCCCTTGCTCACGCCGCGGCCGGTCACCTGCGCGATCTCGTGATTCGCCAGCAGCGGCAGCACCCGGCCAGGATGGCGACAGACGAGGTCGGCGACCTTCAGCACGATCCGGTGGCTGAGGTCGATGCCGTCGACGAGGCGATCGCCGTGGATCAGCTCGTGCACGACCAGCCCCGCCGAGCCGGGCGCTTCGAGGCGGGCGAGATCGACCAGCGCCGAAAGGTGCAGCGGGTTGTCGTGGAGGTCGCCCGCTGCCACGAGCCGCCCGGCTGCGGGAACCTCGACCACCGCGCCGCGCCGGCGCGGATCCTCCACGAGGATCTCCGCGGCGCCGCGAAGCAGCGCCTCGGCGTCATCGGGGTCGCCGAGATTCGACGGGGAGCGGGGCATCGCGGCGCGTGCTCGGCTTCGCGCGATCGGCGTCCCTCAGCGCCTCACGCTGGCGACCACCGCGACTTCGCCGACGCCCGTCGGTCCCGCCACCCGGACGATCGCATAGAGCAGGCCTTCGTACGTCGCGCTGGGAGTGAAGTCGAAGGTGACCACCGAGTCTTCACCGGCCCGGGGCTGGACGGCGATGAACTTCGCGACCGCGTTCGGGTCCTGCGACGAAACTCCCGTGATCTCCCGATGTGCCGTGCTGAAGGTCGCCGGCCTGCCCGGGCCGGCCTTGGGCTCGCTGTTCTCCAGATCGACGGTCAGGCGGACGGTCTCGCCGGGCTTGAGCCGGCCGGCGTTCACGATCGGCTCCTTGAAGATCCACTTCCGCGCCACCCGCTGCGGATCGGCACGCCCGCCCGTGCACTGATGCCGGATTCGGCAGGGGAGCACGGGGCAGTCGTCACGGTCGGTTTCGATGATCCACCAGAGCCTCATGCCGTCGCAGGGCCATCCCTCGACTGACCAGTTGACCTTGTAGCGGTCGACCGGACCGGAAGAGGCGTCGCGGTCGACGAAGCTCGGAGCCTCGCCGTTGCTGGAGAGAATCGTGAATGGGCGCCCGTCGGGAGACTCGATCGTGAGCACGCCGGTGGGCTCCTCCAGCGCATCGACGAACTCCTCGACGGCGCGGATCGGCAGCCTGACGTCGCACTTCAGGGTCACCACGGAAGGTCGGCCATGGCCGGCGAAGAGGATGTTGATCTTCGCCTCCTTGACGCCGGGGTAGGACGGAGCGTCGAGCGTCGCCTCGAGCTCGAAGAAGTCGCCCGGATTGACCACCGTTCCCGTGTAGTCCCGGGTCGCCGTGCACTTGCACGTCGGCATCACCATCGTGACGTTGAGCGGCGCCCGACCGTTGTTGCGGACCCGGAAGGTCGCGGGGTGCTTGCTTCCCGGCGCGACGAGGCCGAAGTCGGCGACCTCGGGCTCGATGGTCACCGGCGCCGGAGTCGCCGGCGGCGGCGCCTGCTGCCCCGCGGGCGGCGCGGCCGGGCGCCCTGCGGGCGCCGTGGGGCGGCCCGGAGGCGCCTGCGCCGCGGCGAGCGTTGCCGATCCGAAGCTCGTGAGAACTGCCAACACGACGAGCGCCCGCCGAAGCGGAGCAGGGCGATGCACGGTCATGGGCGATCGTAGAGCCGACTCAGGAACGGCGGCAGGATGCGTCGCCCATTGTGCGCCTGCCGCCGTGCGACTCCAGCCGTGCGACTCCCAGCGCGCCTCGCCGAACCTCGCGGATCCGCCTTCGATGGGATACCGTGACTCCGCTGATTCTCCGAGCACGCGCCGCGTCTCTCCTCTCCTGTCCTCTCCTCTCGTTTCCTCTCCCTTCCCTCATGTCCGTCCGCTTCGCGCTCTTCGCGCTCCTCGCTCCCGCGCTTCTCGTTCACGCTCCGGCCTCGGCCGACTGGAGCAACATCGGCGGCGACGCCGGGCGAAGCGGGCGCGGAGCGGGGATCGGCCCAGGCGCGCCGGAACTGCGCTGGCAGGGCGGCCCGAACTCGATCATCGCGTGGCATCCCTCGATCGAAGGCGACCGGGTCTTCGTCATCCGACAGACCTCCTTCGTGCCCGACGGCGTCCCCGACGACGCCAGGGTCTACTGCCTGAGCCTCGTCGACGGGAGCATCCGCTGGCAGGCGACGATTCCGTTCGAGGCCGGCGACTGGACGCCGGTGCTCTACGGCGTCAGCCACGGCCGCGTCTTCGCAGGCCGCGGCGGCAACGGCAGCAGTTCCAGCGCGCCGGTCCACTGCTTCGATGCGGCGACCGGCTCTCCGCTCTGGATCTCTGCGGCGGAGGTCGCCACCGGGAGCTACGACGGCGTGGTCTTCTCGCCGGAGGGGGATCCGATCTTCGCCACCAACACCTATCTCCGAAGGGTCTCGGCGCTGGACGGATCGACGCTCTGGAACTCCGTCCGCAACTGTTCCGTCAGCGGCGACTGCGGACCGGCGATCGCGAACGGCTCGATCTACATCGACGAGGTCGCGGCGGGAGGACAGGTGATCACGCGCTTCGATCTCGCCAGCGGCGCCCGGCTCTACAGCTCTCCGGTCATGCCCGGATTTCTCAGCCAGAACACGCCGATGGCCGATGGCGACGGCGGGATCTACTACCCGCGCACGCAGGGCAACCAGCTCGTCGACTTCTTCTACGCCTTCACCGACACCGGGGCCGCGTTCGTGCAGCGGTGGGCGGTCCCCTGCATTGCGGGTGCCGGCAGCCAGCACGCCATCGGCGTCGATGGATCGGTCTACCTGCTCGGTCCCGACGGACGGCTCCAGCGCCGCGAGCCCCTCTCCGGAGCGCTCGTCGCGGAGAGCGACGTCGTCGTGACCGCCGCGATCACGCAGTCGCACTTCGCCGTCGACGCCGCAGGGAGCGTCTTCTACGGCAACGGAGGGTTTCCGGGAGCGATCTACGCGTTCAGCCCCGACCTGGCGCTCGCATGGTCGGTGCCGGTTCCGGCGCTCAATCAGGGAGGTCCGTCGCTTGCCGCGGATGGCACGCTGGTCGTCTGCGGCAACGGAACGGTCATCCGCGCCTACCGCACCGAGCCCGCCTGCGCCTTCGCCGATCTGAGCTGCGACGGGAGCGTCGACGGCGCGGATCTCGGACTGCTGCTGGGCGCCTGGGGCGGCGGGGGGGCCGCCGACCTCGACGGCAGCGGGAGCGTCGATGGCGCCGATCTCGGGCTCCTGCTCGGGGCATGGCAGTGAGCGGCCGACGCACCCGGACGCCGTCGGGCAATCTCACCACGCGGATTCGGAACCACAGACCATGACCACGACGCCCCGCGCACTCGGTCCGGCCGGCGATGCACCGTCGATCGATCTCACCGCGGTCGGCAAGCGCTACCCCGGCGGCGTCGAGGCGCTTCGCGGCATCAGGATGCAGGTCATGCCGCGCGAGATCTTCGGGCTGCTCGGTCCCAACGGTGCGGGCAAGAGCACCCTGGTCAAGATCATGATGACGGTCGTCCGCCCGACGCGCGCCGTCGGGACCGTCCTCGGCGCCCCGGTCGGACACAAGCCGACGCTCGCGCGGATCGGCTACCTGCCGGAGCACCATCGCTTCCCGAACTACCTCACGGGCCGGCAGGCGATCGAGACCTTCGGTGCGCTGGCGGGAATCCCGCGGCGGCGCCGCCGCGAGCGGGCGTCGGAGCTCCTCGAGATCACCCGCATGAGCGACTGGGCCGATCGGCGCATCGGCACCTATTCGAAGGGGATGCGTCAGCGCGTCGGGCTTGCAGCGGCGCTGGTGAACGATCCCGATCTGGTGCTTCTCGATGAGCCGACCGATGGCGTCGATCCGGTCGGCCGCCGCGAGATCCGCGACGTCCTCCTCCAGCTTCGCGCGGAGGGGATGACGGTCTTCCTGAACAGCCATCTGCTCAGCGAGCTCGAGATGGTCTGCGACCGCGTCGCGATCCTCGTGCAGGGCGAGGTCGCCTCGCAGGGGACGATCGACGAGCTGACCCGGGAGAGCCGGCGCTACGAGATCGAGATCGAGGGTCCGGCCCCTCCGTGGATGACCGGGCGGACGGCGACCGGAGCCGACGGTTCCCTCCGGACGACGCTCGTGCTCCCGTCGCCGGAGGTCGATCAGGTGCAGCCGGTGATCGACCGCCTGCGCGGCGAGCGAGCCCGGATCGTGTCGATCCGCCCCGTGCGCGAGTCGCTCGAGGATCTCTTCATGCGCGCCGTGACGGACCCGCAGACTGGCACCGTCCACGATCCCGGCGCCCGCCGCGGCGCCGGAAGCGCCGCGCAGGCCCCGCCGGTTGAAGGAGGTCGTCGATGAGCCCGGGTGCCGTGGGAATCCAGACCGGGGCGCTCCTGGTCGATGCCTTCAGGGAGCTGAATCACCGCAAGCTCTTCTGGATCTCGATGGGGATCAACGTCCTCGTCATCGCTGCGGCGGCGTGCTTCGGACTGAACGAGCGCGGGGTCACCCTGCTCTGGTGGGAGTTCAGCACGCCGAGCCTCGCTGCCGCGTTCCCGTCGGTCGCGGAGTTCTACCGCCAGATCTTCCTCGACCTGGGCGTGGGCATCTGGCTGAGCTGGGCGGCGGTCATCCTCGGACTGGTCTCGACGGCGAGCATCTTTCCCGACTTTCTCGCGGGCGGATCGGTCGATCTCTGGTTCAGCAGGCCGATTTCGCGAGTGCGGCTCTTCCTCACGAAGTACCTCTTCGCGCTGCTCTTCGTCGCCCTCCAGGTCGCCGTCTTCGCCGTCGGCGCGTTCCTCGTCATGGGGATTCGCGGCGGCCTCTGGGCGCCGGGGATCTTCCTCGCGATCCCGCTGGTGACGGCGATGTTCAGCTATCTCTTCGCCTTCTCGGTGCTCTTCGGCGTGCTGACGCGCTCGGCGATCGCGGCGCTCCTGCTGACGATCGCGGTCTGGTTCGGGCTCTTCGTGTTCAACGCCGCGGACTCCGCGCTCCTGAGCGTCTCGACGATGACCAAGCTGGAGATCGAGACGACGAAGCGGCGCCTCGAGATCCAGGAGAAGCGGCGCGTGCCCAACGAGGAGCGCGTCGCGGCGCTGCGGACGAATCTGGCGTCGCTCGAGGGGATCCCCGAGCGGATCGACTGGTGGCATGGTCTGGTCGTGCGGATCAAGACCTTTCTTCCGAAGACCGAGGAGACCGTCGCCCTCATGCAGCGGAACCTCGTGCCGATGGAAGACCTGCGCCGCCGTGCGGAGGCGGCGCAGGCTCCGCTCGACGAGCCGACGCCCGAGGGTGCGCCAACCGAAGCGCCCGGCGCTGCCGATCCGCCGCCCGACGCCGCCTCAGCCGAGGAGGGCGCCTCGGTCGATCCAGCCGCGAGCGCGGCCGCGCCGACGGCGAACGCCGCCGCCGAGCCTGTCTCGGAGGCCGGTCCGGCCGAAGCAGGAGCGATCGCGGCGGAGCGCGTCGAGAGCGTGCGGAGGTCGCGGAGCGTCGCGTGGGTGCTCGGGACGAGTCTCCTCTTCGAGGCCGTCCTTCTCGCGATCGCCGCGGCGTTCGTCGCGCGGCGGGACTACTGACCCTCGCCCTGCGCTTCCGAGGCGGTCGTCGCCGCTCGCGGCACGAGCGCTCGATGCAGGAACTCGACCATGGCCCGCCGCGCCTGGGGATGGGTCGCTTGGAGCGAGTTGTGCTGCGCTCCGCGAAGCTCCAGAAGCGTCGCGGCAGGAGCCGCCTCCGCGAGACGTCGCCCATGCGAGACCGGGACGATCGTGTCCGCGTCGCCGTGGATGATGAGAATCGGGATCCCAAGCTGCGCGATCGCGTCGACGGGGCGCGGCACGCCGTCGCGCTCGGCGGGGATCAGCCACGAAGCGATCCCTCGCACCGGCGCCCACGCGGGGTCGCCGCCGAGGGCGTTCGCCGCGACGTCGCGCCAGCATGCGAAGGGCGACTCGAGGAGAAGCGCGCCCAGCGCGCCGCCCGTCGCCGCGTCGCGCGCAGCCGCGACGATCGCGATGGCGCCCCCGAGGGAAACCCCGTAGAGGGCGATCCGCGACGGGTCGATGTCCGCACGCCCCCGCAGAGCCGCGAGCGCCGCGAGCGTGTCCTCGACCAGCGGCGCCCGCGACCACGCCGAGCCTTCGCTCTCGCCGTAGCCGCGATAGTCGAACGAGAGGACGTTGACGCCCGCGGCCGGGAGGAAGTCGACGAAGGCGAGGTGATCGTTGAGCGACCCCGCATTGCCATGCACGTGCACGATGCTCGGGGCCGTCCGCGGATCGGCTCCGGCGGCCGGGATGAACCACCCTCGCAGGCCGGTGCCGTCGGCGGAGGTGAACCAGATCGCCTCGGCGCGCGGCTCGAGCCAGAGCGGCGCCGGGGTCTTCGCTCGCGAGGGCATGTAGAAGAGCCGTTCCATGCAGCCGGTCATCCAGAGAAGCAGGGCGAGACCGAGCAGGAGCGCGGGAGCCGCCACCCGCCGCGCCCGCGACCGCCTGGATCGCCCCGGCGCGTTCGTGGTGCGGGTCGAACTCGCCGGAGTCGAAGAGCGGTCCATCGGCCATTCTTGGCGATCGATCGCGTCGGGGCCGACGGCGATCGGCGCGGTGCGCGCGCCGCTCGGAGAGCACCCCACTGCGATGCCCAAATGAGAGGTCCAGATGCGATGCCCAAATGCGAGGCCCAAACCCGAGGTCCAACTGCGAGGGCCAGATGCGAGGTTCAGGCGCGCGGTCCCGATGCGAGGTCCGGACGCGACTCGGCCACGGCCAGACCGGCCCGCTCGCGATGGAACGCTTCAGGCCGATGAAATCCCTTAGGATCGCCGCCATGCATGATCTGCCGGACGCGCCCCGGTCGCCCGTCTCGCCCGACTCCGGGGAGTCGCCGACCCCCTCACCTGCGCGCCCGCCTGCGGACACGATCGCGCTGCTGGTCGGCGCCCGATCCGGCGATCGCGCCGCGCAGGACGGTCTGCTGGGCGCGGTCTATGGAGAGCTGCGGGCGCTTGCGGGCTCGTTCTTCCGCGCCCAGCGGGCGGGCCACACGCTCCAGCCGACGGTGCTCGTCCACGAGGCATGGATGCGGCTCTTCGGGGCCGCTCCCGTCGAAGTGCGCGACCGGGCCCACTTCATGGCCGTCGCCGCCACCGCGATGCGGCAGATCCTCATCGACCACGCGCGGGGGCGGAATGCCGCGAAGCGCGGCGGCGGAGCGGAGCGCGTCTCGATCGACGCGGCGGTCGGCTCGGCCGACGGCGGCGGTTCGTCCGGACTCGGGAGCGGCGCCGCCGGAGTGCTGGACATCCTCGCGCTCGACGAGGCGCTTCGCCGGCTCGAGTCGATCGATCCGCGGCAGGCCCGCATCGTCGAGCTGCGCATCTTCGCGGGGCTGAGCGTGGCGGAGACCGCTGCGCTCGTCGGCGTCTCTCACCGCACCGTCGAGATGGACTGGGCGATGGCGCGGGCCTGGCTCTCGCGCGAGCTGGCGCGCTAGCACTGCAGCGCTGGCAACCTGTGGCGAAAGTCACTCGGGCTGCGGACGAGCGGGCAGGTGAATCGCATCTTCGCCTCCCCGCTCGCCCTCGCCTACAAAGCACTTTCGCCACGGGCTGCTAGGGGCGACGATCCTGGGCCTTCCCCTCTCGCGGAGCAATGTCTGCGCCAGCTCGGCGGGACGGATTCCATTCGACTTGACGTCGTACCGAGGCGCTGGTCGTCGTCGACCAAGCGCGCCGGGGAGTGTCAATTCGACCATCGCGGACCGGCCCGGCGCCCGCGTGACCCCGATTCCATCGGCAGATGCGGAGCGCCAAAGAGGATGGGTGCGTCCGCAATCGGTGCCGGGAAGCTGGCGAAGGACGGGGTGTGCAGAGGCGCGCCGGGGGGACAGAAGACGCAAATCCAAGTGTCAATGAAGCGACGCAGTCGTTGAAATTGGTGTGCGCTTCGACTGAAGATGCGATTGAAGTCGAAACTGCCGTGCACTAGACTTTGCGCATTCTCGTTGAGCGAGCGCCGGATGTCCTGGCCGCGCCAGCGAGTACACGATCAGGGAGACGTCACGATGAGAGCAGTGATCCTGGCTGCGGCGATTGCGGGCGCCGCAGCATGCGCGTTCAGTTCCGAGGCGTGCATGGTCGAGGACCAGAACGCCCAGTGGAACTGGTGGGCGACCACCAAGTCCATGAGTCCGCTCGGCCCCGACTTCGTGCGCCAGAACTTCTACATGGGCACGGGGCTCTACTCGAACCCGTTCAACCCGAACAACGATCCCGCCAACTGCGCGTGCGCAATGGGCTTCAAGAGCCCGTTCATCGCCCAGTGGGTCGCCTCGGGCTTGATGTCCAACCCGACGGTCGGCGTGTTCGGGTGGGACGGTCCGGGCGGAGCCGACGGGTTCCTTGGCACGCCCACCTCCGAGATCGCGCCGTTCTCCGAGATGCCGTTCTCGACTTCCGTCTCCGCTCAGGTCACCGACTGGTGGGAGGCGCAGTCGCCCGGCAGCGGGATCTACTGGTTCGGGTTCGCCGGGATCGTTCCCGCGTTCATTGCCCCGAATGGCAAGGTCGCGGTCTGCTTCAGCTTCGACATCCACGTCTCGATCGACGCGCTTTTCAAGAAGAACGGGATGTGGGCCTGCTTCGCTGCGGGCGAGGCCGATGCCGACCTCAACCCGATCTTTGATCCGGGCGCCGACCATCCGTTCACGCCGATCTGGGGAGCCGAGATCCCTGCGCCGGCGGCGATCGCGTGCCTCCTGCCCCTGGCGCTCGGGAGTCGACGGCGGCGGTCGGCCTGAGCGACTGCGCTGAGTTCGGCGCCATCTCTCCACCACACCGATGCCCGGTCGCGACCTCGTCGTGGCCGGGCGTCGTTTCCTCGATCGGCGGGACCGCGCGTCGTGTCCCGGCTCCGCCGGCCCCCGCCGCCGTCGTGCGACCGGGGCGGTGCGTGCTGCGCGTCGTTCGCGGGGGAATGGACATGGCCACGGCTTCCGGCGCGGGTCGCGCCTGCCCTGCACCCCATGATCGGCACCGGCGTCGTCGTGGTCCCGGCGTCGGAGGTCAACTCGATGAGGGCGAGGAGCTCCGCATCGTGGGGCACCGCGGCGGCGCGGAACTTCGCGGCTCCCTCGCAACGTGGATCGATACACTGGACCATGTCGGCCCCTGACGGAAGAGACCCCGTCCGCCTGCGCGACGTTCCGCGCGTCGTCCGGCGCCCGCTGGCGGACCCGGACGCTGATCGTCGCACGCTGGAGTACTGGCTGTCGCAGCCGATCGTGGCCCGGCTCTCGCATGTCGAGGAGCTGAGGGCTCAACTTCATGGAACTGCATCAAGACTTTCGCGAGCTCCTGGAGCGGTTCAACGTCGAACGCGTTGAGTACGTGGTGGTCGGGGGATACGCGCTGGCTGCCCACGGTGCGCCGCGATACACGGGCGACTTCGACATCTACATCCGACCGACGGCCGAGAACGCCGATCGAGTGCTCGCCGCGCTGAGGGCCTTCGGGTTCGGCAGCCTTGACCTGACGCGATCGGACTTCGATCACCCGGGCCAGGTCGTTCAGCTCGGATTCGAGCCGTGGCGCGTCGACCTGCTGACGCAGATCGCCGGGGTGTCGTGGGAGGAGGCGGCCGGCGAGGCCATCACGGTGAGCTGGGGCGTCGACTTTCCGGTGATCGGCCGGGCGGCGCTGATCCGCAACAAGCGCGCCACCGGGCGGCCTCAGGACACCGTCGACGCGCAGCGACTTGAGTCGCAGCCGCGAGCGAGCCCGGCGCCGGAGCGCTTTCGGCATGACGCCGGGTGATCGGTCCTTCGGCCGGTCGCGTGCATCCGGCGGGCGCTGCCGCGCGTCGCGCACGTCTCCACGTCCCGACATCCGGAGACCGGTCGCCCTTCGCAACGGCGTGCGAGAGCCGGTCGGCAGGACGCCTTCACCCCAGCATCGGCACCACGACGAAGTAGCCGATGAGGGTGATGAGGATGACGGCGAGCAGGTTGAGCCAGAGTCCCGTCCAGCACATCTGCGGGATCGTCACCTCGCCGGTGGCGAAGACCATCGCGTTGGGCGGCGTCGCCACCGGCATCATGAAGGCGGCGCTGGCTGCGATGGTGGCGGGGATGATGAGCAGGTAGGGGTCGACTCCGAGACCCGGCGCGAGCGCCGCCAGCAGCGGGACCATCGTCGCGGTGGTTGCGGTGTTGGAGGTCAGCTCGGTGAGGAAGACGATCATCGTCGTCGTCGCGAGGACGACGACGATCGGGGGGATTCCCGCGAAGTGCGCCGCCTGCGCGCCGATGAAGTCCGCGACGCCGTTGGCGCCGACCGCCGCGGCGAGGCTGAGACCCCCGCCGAAGAGAATCAGGATTCCCCAGGGGATCTGGACGGCGCTCTGCCAGTCGAGCGTCGGACGGAGCGGGCGCGCCGACGCGGGGAGCGCGAAGAGGACGATGGCGGCGAGGATCGCGACGCCGCCGTCGGTCAGGTGCCGGAACGGCTCGATGCCCGGAACCGGAGGCGATGCGTTGGGATCGCCGCCGATCGACCACGCTCCGAGGGAGGAAGTCAGGAAGGGCCTGCCGATCCAGAGCGTCGCCGTCGCGACGAAGACCGCCAGCGTGATCCACTCCCCGCGGCTCAGGCGACCGAGGCGGGCCAGCTCGTTCCGGACCAGCGCATCCCCGCCTTCGATGCGGTCGATCTCGGGCCGATGGAGGACGAAGGTCAGGAGAACCCAGGTCAGCGGCAGGAAGATGATCGTGAACGGAAGGCCGATCGGCAGCCAGCGCGCGAACGTCATCTCGACCGGTTCGCCGGTGGCCGGATCGACGTAGTTCTCGGCGATGAACCGGGCGGCGATCCCGTTCGGGGGCGACCCGATCAGCGTCGCGATGCCGCCGATGGACGCCGCGTACGCGATCCCAAGCAGCAGGGCGAGCGCGAACTTCGGAGCGCGCCGCGCGCCGGGAGCGGCGCCGCCGCCGGCCTCGGCCTGCCGCGCGCCGCCTCCCGAGACCAGCGCGATCACGCTGATGGCGATGGGGAGCATCATCGCCGCGGTCGCCGTGTTCGAGACCCACATGCTCAGGAAGGCCGTCGCGATCATGAAGCCGAGGACCATTCCTCGAGGCGACGTGCCGGTCATGCGCAGTCCGATGAGCGCGATCCGCCGATCGAGGTTCCAGCGCTGCATCGCGGCGGCGATCATGAAGCCGCCCATGAAGAGGAAGATGATCTCCCCCGCGTAGGGCGCCGCGGCCTCGCGGAAGGAGGCGATTCCCAGCGGCGGAAAGAGCGCCAGCGGAAGCAGCGCGGTCGCGGAGATGTCGATGGCCTCCGTCAGCCACCACGTCGCCATCCACGCCATCATCGCCAGCGTCGCCCGTCCGGCCGCGGTGAACTCGGCCGTCGTGCGCAGGGCGCCGCCGTCGGCAGCGGCCGCCACGCGCTCGAACTGCTCGGGCAGCAGCAGGTAGATCGCGAGCGCGAGCAGCGGACCGCCGGGCAGCGCGATCAGCCGAAGCCGCGAGACGAAGGTGGATGGCGTCGCTTGCACGGCCGGATTCTCCCGAGGGGAACGCATCTCCCGCAAGCGCCCGAGCGCGGGGTCGAGCGGAACGAAGCGGTGGGCGAAGCCCTGCTTTCAGGCAGGTCCTCCCGGCGGCGCTCTCGCACTGCAGCGCCCCTTGTCATCTGCCGCGGTCGCCCGAAGCGGCGTTTCACGGCGTCGCAGCTCGCGCGCGGGGCTTGAAGGCCCGCAGCGGGGCCGTCGGCGCCCCGGCCGCGTCGCTTCTCCTTGTGAAGCATCCACTTCGGACGACCTCGCGACGGAGCGAAGGGGCGCTGTGGTGCGAGCTACCCTCCCCTCCTCGCGAACCGCCCATGCCGCTGCTCTCCGTCAACGCCCTCCGCCACGCCTACGGAACCGCCATCGTTCTCGAGGAGGCGACGTTCTCGATCGAGCCGGGAGAGAAGGTCGGGCTCGTCGGGCGCAACGGCGGCGGCAAGAGCACGCTCATGCGCATCGTCGCCGGCCTGATCGATCCCGATGGCGGGACGGTCTCCCTCCAGCGCGGCGCTCGGGTCGGCTACCTCAGCCAGGAGCCCGCCTTCGATCCCGACGAGACGCTGCGCGGCGCCGCGGAGGGCGCCTTCGCCGAGCTGCATCGGCTGCACCAGGAGCTTGAGCGCGTCTTCGAGGCGATGGCGACCGCCCAGGGCGACGAGCTCGAGCGGCTGATGCGCCGCCAGGTCGATCTCGAGCATCGCATGGAGGCTGCGGGCGGCTATGCGATCGATCACCGCATCGACGCGACGCTGCACGGGCTCGGCTTCGTCGATGCCCAGTTCGGACTCAAGGTCGCGGCGCTCTCGGGCGGCCAGCGCGGACGGCTCGGGCTTGCGCGGCTGCTGCTCGAGGAGCCCGACCTGCTCCTGCTCGACGAGCCCACCAATCACCTCGACATCGCCGGCCGCGAGTGGCTCGAGAACTTCCTCGCCGAGGAGTACCACGGCGCGGTCGTCGTCGTCAGCCACGACCGCTGGCTCCTCGACCGCGTCGCGTCGCGGATCCTCGAAGTCGATCAGGGCGGTCTGCGCGAGTATCCGGGCAATTACGCGAAGTTCATCGAGCTGCGCCGCGAGCGGCAGCTCACCCAGCAGCGCGACTGGCAGAAGCGAATGGACAAGGTGAAGTCCGAGGAGGCCTTCATCATGCGCTACAAGGCCGGCCAGCGCGCCAAGCAGGCGCGCGGCCGGGCGACTCGCCTCGAGCGGTTCAAGGCCGGGATCTCCGACCGGCCGCTCGAGCTGGACGTGATGAACCTCCGCCTCCCCGAGCCGCCGCGGGTCGGGGACTCGATCGTCGTCGCGGAGGGCATCTCGAAGGCGTACGGAACCAAGGCGCTCTTCCACGACCTCGACCTCCGAATCGCCCCGGGCGATCGCATCGGGATCATCGGCCCCAACGGCGCGGGCAAGACGACCCTCGTCCGGGCGCTCCTCGGGGAGATCGCCCCCGATGCGGGGACGCTGCGGCTGAGCCCCCGCGCCAGCATCGGGTACCTTCGGCAGACGCACGACCATCTCGACAGGCAGCAGCGCGTCTGGCAGTACCTCCAGTCGGTGATCGTCTCGCTGGAGGGGGGCGCCCGCGCGAGCGAACAGCAGGCGCGCGATCTCGCCGGAGCCTTCCTCTTCTCCGGCTCGGATCAGGAGAAGGCGGTCGGGGATCTCTCCGGCGGCGAGAAGATGCGCATGGTGCTCGCGGGACTGATGGCAGGGGCGAAGAACCTGCTGGTGCTCGATGAGCCGACCAACCACCTCGACATCCCCAGCGCCGAGCGGCTGGAGCAGACCCTCGCGAAGGACGACGAGGATGGCGGCTACGCGGGCGCCCTGCTTCTGATCAGCCACGACCGAGCGCTGCTCGAGTCGACCTGCGATCGCCTGATCGTCCTCGACGGCCACGGCGGCTCGCGCGTCTTCGACGGCACCTACACCGATTGGCGCGATGCGGAGCGCCGCGATCAGGCGGCGCGCGATGCCGCGGCACGGGCCGTCGCCGAGGCCGAGGCCCGGCGGCAGAGCGCGGCGGCGGCGCGGCAGCGCGCGGAGGCGGAGGCCGCCGAGAAGGCGCGGAAGGCGAAGGAGCCCGGAGCGCGCGGCGGAGGGAAGGGCGGTGGTCGGGGCGGCCAGGGGGCGGCGGGCGCGATGTCGCTGGAGTCGCTCGAGTCCCGTCTCGAAGCGATCGAGGAGCGGCTTCGCGCCCTCGACGCCCAGATGGTCGATCCGAAGGTCTACGCCGATCGGCAGCGCTTCCGCGCGCTCGAGGAGGATCGCGCCAAGCTCGTCGCCGAGCAGGCGCCCCTCGAAGCGGAGTGGGCGCGGCGCGCCGAGAGCTGAGTCGTCCGTCGGTCCGCTCCGTCGCGCGGGCCTGCGGCGAGCTCGACGGGGTGCGGTCGTCGCCGGACGCCGCGAAGCCCGAGCGCGCCTCTCTCAGCGCGGCGCCACGAGGCTCCGCAGCCGCTCCGGATCGATCGGCACGGGCGTCTCGCCCGCCTTCGCGAGGCCGACCTCGAGCAGGAATCCGCCGGTGCCGTTGAAGAGCGCCAGCGCCACCGGGTGCCAGCCCGCGCCGAGAGCGATCCGCCCGCGGACCTCATGGGGCCCGTGGAGGCCGTCGTTGTCGACGACGAGCTCGTCGCCGACGAAGAGGAGGCTTCCGTCGTCGCTGGTCACGGCGAACTCGTAGAGTCCAGGCTCGTCGATCCGAAGGAACCCCGCGAAGTCGAGCCGCACGCGCTCGCGCCGGGCCTCGCTGGCGGGGATCGCGAAGCCCGCCGAGCGCTCCACCCGGTCGATCGGCAGCGCCGCCGCTCCGTCGCCGCGCAGGCGCCGCGTGCTCCCGTAGGAGATCGTGCAGTCGAGTCCCGGCGCTGCGCCCGCTGGCAGCGCGACGCCCTGGCGCGGCTCCGCCCGCGTCCACGTCGTCGAGGACGGATCGCCGACGGCGCCGTCGCCGAGGAACCAGCGCGCCGTGATCGTCCCGGTGGCGTCGAGCCGGAGCGATCCCGGGAAGACCGGCGAGTCCGGTCCCGGCGCTCCGCCGTCGAGCGTGTAGCGCAGCGTGGCTCCCGGGACGGCCGGGGCGCCGCCCGCGGGGCGGAGCGTGACGGCGCCGACGAAGAGCCCGCCGTCGGGATCGAAACGCGGCTCGTTCAGGACGGTCGGGGCGGCGTCGAGCTCGAGGGCGATCACCGTCACCGCCGAGCGGGGCGCGGCGCCGCGCGCCGAGAGCAGGAGGCCTCCCTCGCTGCGCAGCGCGTCGACCGTCGCACGTTCCTGCCCGAGGATGCGCGCCGCGCTCGGCTCGGCCACCAGACCCGGAAGGCGCAGGCGCCCATCCTCGGGCCACTCGAAGACGTGGATGTAGAGCGTTCCGCCGTCGACTCCGGCGGTCCCCCTCCCGGAAGCGCCCGCGCCGCCTCCCTCCGTCGCGCGGACCTCGGCGCGGCGCGGCTTCCACGTCGCCCGCCCGAAGTCGAGCCGCTCAAAGGGGCTCGCCTGGGTGCCGTGGATCGCCTCGCCGTTGACGGCCATCCACGCGCCGATCTCGCGCAGCCGCTCGACGGCCTCGGGCGGAAACGTGCCATCCGCCTTCGGGCCGACATTGAGCAGGAAGTTGCCGCCCTTGCTCACGATGTCCGAGAGCATCCGGATGAGATCGTCACCGCTCTTCCACGCCCTGTCCGCCTCGTTCCATCCCCAGTGGCTGTTCATCGTGATGCACGACTCCCAGTCCACGCCGGGAAGCCCGCGCGGCGGCACCTGCTGTTCCGGAGTGCCGAAGTCGCCGCGCCACGCCCCTTCGCGCGTCAGGCCGGCCATGTCGTTGCGGCCCTTGTCCACGCGGTTGTTGACGATGACCGAGGGCTGGAGCCTCCGGCAGAGCTCGTAGAGCCTCACGCCGCGTTCATGCGTCCAGGTCTCCTCCCACTCGCCGTCGAACCACATGACGCCGATGGGCCCGTAGCTGGTCAGGAGCTCCGCGACCTGGCCGTGCAGGTACCGCTCGTAGCGATCGAAGTCCGCGCCGGCGGCGGGACGGCTCTCGGCCTCCCACCCGCGGCGGGGGAGATAGTCCGGGTGATGCCAGTCCATGATCGAGTGGTACCAGCAGGGGACGAGGTCGTGCCGCCGCGCCGCGTCGGCGATCGCCTGCATGATGTCGTCGCTGCGCGGCGCCGAAGCGATGTCGAACTCCGTCAGCGCAGAGTCGAAGAGGCAGAAGCCGTCGTGGTGCTTGGTGGTGATCACGACGTACTTCATCCCTGCGTCGGCGGCGAGGCGCATCCACTCGTCGGCGTCGAAGGCGAACGGATTGAACTCCGGCAGGAAGCGGTCATAGACATCGACGGGAATGCGGGCGCTGTGGCGGATCCACTCGCCGTAGTCGCTGCGCTCGCCCCAGCGCCCCGCCGGGATCGCGTAGAGGCCCCAGTGGATGAAGAGCCCGAAGCGCGCGTCGCGCCACCATCCCATGCGCTCGTCGCGGTCGTCGTCCCGCGGGACCGCGGCCGCCGCCGCTCGGTCGACGACCTGGGGCGCCGCCGCGCCCGCCCCGGAGGCGGCGAGGGCGTGCGTCGGCGCCGCGAGCGACGCCGCGGCGCAGAACAGGGCGAGCGTGTCGATCGGGGCGAGCATCGCGAAACGGTACCCGATCCGGGCGGGCGGCTGCCTTTGGCTTGCGGTCCCGGAGCGCCTGCGGCGCGAGCGATCAGGAGCGCGGGCGGGCGGGATCGCGCCTCGACGCCCGATGGCGCCCCGCGCGCGCTCGCCACCGCCATCGATCGCGCCCGCGGCCTCTCCGGCGGCGCGGTATCGTCCATCCATGCAGCATCGACAGCCCTCGTCGGCCTCGGCCCGTGATCACGCAGGGTCGGTACGCGCATCCATTCCGGGCGCTGCGCTCGTCGCGGCCTCCGTCGTCCTGGGCGGCTGTTCCGCGTCGCGCACGGTCACCGTCGGCGAGGCCGACAACGGACGCCTCGTCGACCTCGCCCTCGGCGACACGCTCAAGGTCGAACTCCCCGCCAATCCGACCACGGGGTATTCGTGGGAGGTCGCGGGGGATCCCGGGCCGGTTCTCGCGCCCCTCGGAGCCTGGGAATTCAACCACGACCGCACCGATCTCGTCGGCGCGCCCGGGCTGAGCATTCTCCGGCTTCGCGCCGCGTCGGGCGGCGCCGTCGCGCTGCGCCTGGGCTACCGGCGGCCCTGGGAAGACCCCGCCACCGCCGCGCAGACGTGGCAGATCGACGTCTCGGTGAAGTGATCCCGCCGACGCCGGCGGCGGCCCCGGCGCCCGCCGTCGGCACCCGGTGGCGCTGCAGCGAGCGCCGACGGCGGAGGCCGCTACCGCTTGATCCGCTGGATGAGCTTGTCCGCGGGAAGCTCGACGCCGCGGATCCGCGAGATCAGCGCATCGCGGTTGGGGGCGAACTGCTCTGCGACCTTCAGGTCGACGTAGTCCTCCTCGACGAGCCGCACCAGCGAATCCGTGAATGAGTGCATCCCCTCGGCGTGGCTGCTGGCGATGATCGCGGGGATGTCCTCGTCACCCGCGTCACGGATGCGGTCGGCGACGATCGGCGTGTTGAGCAGCACCTCCGTCGCGGGGACGACTCGGACGCCCGCCTTGATCGAGGGCAGCAGCCGCTGGGCCATGACCGCCTGGAGGCCGGTGGCCATCGAGGAACGGATGAAGCCGTGCTCGTGGCTGGGGAAGAACTCGAGGATGCGGGCGAAGCTCTGCATCGTGTCCGCCGTGTGCAGGGTCACGAAGACGAGGTGGCCGGTCTCCGCGGCCATCAGCCCGGCGAGCATCGTCTCCTTGTCGCGCATCTCGCCGATCATGATGACGTCCGGATCCTGGCGGACGGCGCCGCGCAGGGCCGTGGGGAAGTCCTGCACGTCGAGCCCGACCTCGCGCTGGCTGACGATCCCCATCTTCGGACGGAAGACGTACTCGACCGGATCCTCGATCGTGATGATGTTGGCGCCGGACGACGTGTTGATGTGATCGATGACCGCCGCCAGCGTCGAGCTCTTGCCCGAACCGGTCACGCCGCAGATGACGACGAGGCCCTCGTGCGTCTCATGCGCGACCTTGGCGTAGACCGGCGGCAGATGCAGCTCCTCGAACGAGGGAATGGTCGGATTGACCCGCCGGATCGCCGCGTGCAGTCCGCCGCCGGCGTGGAAGACCGCGCAGCGGAAGCGCTCGCCGCCGCTCTCGATGTGGGAGAAGTCGACGCCGCCGCGCTTCGCAAGCGGCTCCTCGAGGTGCTTGGGGATGATCGACTGGAGAAGCTGCTTCGTGTCGTCCGCGGTGAGCTCCGGCGCGTTGACCCTCTTGAGGACGGCCGCCACCCGGAGCACCGGAGGAGAGCCGACCTTGATGTGAAGGTCCGAAGCCCCGACCTCCTTCATCTGGAGGAACAGCCGCGACATGGTGAGTGCTCCCAGCATGGCGACAGGGTAGCGAAGAGCAGGCCGCGGATCGCTCCGGGCTCGGCCGGCGAAGCGTCGGAGCGGGAGCGCGGCTCCGCGACCTCGCCGGTGCGACCCGCAGGCGTCGCTATCCTCCGCGGTCATGTCCGCCACCGTGCCGCCGACCGCCACCGCGACCGCTTCGGAGTCCGCCTCGGCCCTCCGCGCCGCGACCGACGAGTACCGCGCCCTCGCCGCGTCGATCCGGCTCGGAGGAGGACCGAAGGGGATCGAGCGCCAGCACCGGCATGGCCGCCTGACGGCGCGCGAGCGCATCGACCTGCTTCTCGACCCGGCGCTCCCCGGCGAGGGAGACGAGCGCTCGTTCGAATGCGGTCTCCTCGCCGCATGGAACATGTATCGCGACGCCGGCGGCGCCCCAGCCGCGGGCGTCGTGACGACCATCGGGCTGGTCGGCGGGCGCCTCTGCATGGTGATCGCCAACGACGCGACGGTGAAGGCGGGCGCCTTCTTTCCGATGACCTGCAAGAAGATCATCCGGGCGCAGGAGATCGCGCGGCGCGCCCGGCTTCCGCTGCTCTACCTCGTCGACTCCGCGGGCGTCTACCTGCCGATGCAGGAGGATGTCTTCCCCGACACCGACGACTTCGGCAGGATCTTCCGCAACAACGCCGTGATCTCCGCCGAGGGGATCGTGCAGCTTGCGGCGATCATGGGCAACTGCGTCGCGGGCGGGGGTTACCTGCCGGTCCTCTGCGACAAGCTCCTCATGACCGAGGGCAGCGGGCTCTATCTCGCCGGCCCGGCGCTGGTGAAGGCCGCCATCGGCCAGGAGGTGACCAGCGAAGAGCTCGGCGGCGCGCGGATGCACGCGGAGATCTCGGGCACGATCGACTACCGCGAGCCCGACGATCCCGCTTGCATCCGGCGGCTCCGCGAGCTGCTCTCTCAGGCGATGTCGGTGCCTCCGGCGGCGAATCCGCCCTTCGACCCCAAGGCGCGGCGGCGGCCCGGCGACGAGGTCTACTCGATCTTCCGCTCCGAGCCGGGGCGGCAGTATGACATGGTGGAACTCCTCGAGTGCTTCGTCGACGACGGCACCCTGCATGAGTACCGCGGCGAGCATGGGCGCTCGATCGTCTGCGCCGACGCGCGGATCGGCGGGTGGCCCTGCGGGATCGTCGCCAACCAGAAGAAGCTCACTCCCCGGAAGATGCCGGGCGGGAAGGCGGGACCGTCGACGGCGACCAACATGCCGGGGGTGATCTACGACGACTCCGCCGACAAGGCCGCCCGCTTCATCATGACCTGCAACCAGAACCGCGTGCCGATCCTCTTCGTCCACGACACCACGGGGTTCATGGTCGGCCGCGACAGCGAGCAGGGGGGGATCATCCGCGCCGGCGCCAAGATGGTCAACGCGATGAGCAACTCGATCGTTCCGAAGATCGCCCTGATCGTCGGAGGCAGCTACGGCGCCGGGAACTACGCGATGTGCGGCAGGGCCTTCGATCCCTTCCTCACCCTCGCGTGGCCGGGGGCGCGCTGCTCGGTGATGGGCGCCGCCCAGGCGGCGAACACGCTGCTCCAGATCGACCTTGCGGCCCGCGAGCGCAAGGGCGAGACCATCGACGAGGCGATGCGCGCCGAGCTGCTCGGCGCCATTTCGGCGAGCTACAACGAGCAGCAGGAGATCCGCTACGGCGCCGCCCGCGGCTGGGTCGACCGGATCATCGAGCCGCACCGCACGCGCGACGAGCTCGCGAGGGCGCTGCGCATCGCGGCCCAGGTTCCGGTCACCGGCGAGTTCCGCGTCGGCGTCATCCAGACGTGACCGGCCGAGGCCGGCGCGCGGCGATCGGCCGCGAGGCCGAGCCGCAGGGGAGCCCGCTGCGTCGCCCGCGCGGCGCTCTTCGGCGTCGCGATGTGGACCGCCGCGATCGGGCCCCGCGCGACCGGTCCTGCTGTGATGGGGCCTCTTGCGGCGGGGGCTGGTCCGCTGTCGGCGGCGACGCGTCGGTCGCTGGCGTCGCGGGGATCCTCGTCCAGCGCACCCGCGACGCTCCCTCGACCCCGCGCCGCGGGGTGTCGAAGACGATCGGCGGCGCGTCCGCGCTTGCGCCGAGGATCGCGATGTCGAGATCGCCATCGGTGATCCAGCGATCGCCGCCGCCGTTCCGGCCCTCGCGAATCCGATGGAACCCGCTGAGCACGACGACTTCGGTGACGTCGCCCGTTCCCGCGAGGTCGCGCATCAGCCGGTCCCGCTCCCGGTCGACGTCGGCGCCTATGTGATGCGTGATCTCCCCGGTGGTGTGGCTCAGGCCGACGCGCTCGTCGTAGGTGGCCGAGCCGATGAACGCCGGGCGCCCTCCGATCGCGTCGGCGACCGCCGCCGACTCGGCATCGCCTCTCGGGAACCGCCAGAAGCGGACGTGGTTCCGCCGGCGCGGATCGTCGCCGACTGGCTTCTCGTAGGCGAAGTCCTGCTTGCGCCCGAAGAGGAAGAGGTCGCTGACGGGCGCCTGGTCGTAGGGACGATGGAAGACGGTTCCCTCGGCGATCCGCAGCGAGCTCTCCAGCGTGATCGGGTCCGCGGGGTACCAGCCGGCGCGGAGCATCGTCGCGTGCAGCGCCGCCTCGCTTCCGACCACTCCGACGTTGAGCGGATCGCCGGGAATGCCGCTGGCGGTGTGGGTGATCCGCGGCGAGTTCTCGAAGGCTGGATGGGTTCTGGCGTACGTCTTCCATCCGACCGGCAGCAGGACGTAGGCGATGGCGACGTAGCCCGCGAGGAGGATCGCCAGCGCCGAGAGAGCGCGGCGGTGGAGGCTGCGGACCCGCGGCGGCGCAGGATCGCCGAAGGTGCCTTCTGTCGCGGAGGACGACGGGGGGGAGCGCTCGGGCATGGCATGCACTCGACGTCGGAATCTCGGCGCGGACTGCCGCGCGGTCAGGCGTCGAGACGCTCCGCCAGCCACGGTTCGACGGCATCGAGGCCGATCCGCTCCTGCTGCTGGGTGTCGCGATGCCGGATCGTCACGCTCTGGTTCTCCCGCGTCTCGCCGTCGATGGCGATGCACCAGGGCGTGCCCGCCTCGTCCATGCGGGCGTAGCGCTTGCCGATGGACTGCTTGGGGTCGTACTCCACGACCCACCGCCGCCGGAGCGACTTGGCCAGGCGCTCGCCGATCTCGGGGAGTCCGTCCTTGTTGACGAGCGGGAAGATGCCCGCCTTCACCGGGGCCATCCGCGGATGGAATCTCATGAAGACGCCGCTGGGGCGCGACGGATCCGGCGTGTAGGCCTCGCAGAGCAGGGCGAGCGTGCCTCGGTCGGCGCCCGCCGAGGGCTCGATCACGTGGGGGAAGTAGCGCTCGTTGCGCTCCTGGTCGAAGTACTTCATCCGGTCGCGGCGCCCGGAGTGCTCCGCGTGCTGGCGGAGATCGAAGTCGCTGCGGTGCGCGATGCCCTCAAGCTCGCCGAAGCCGGGCGACGTGAAGGGGAAGCGGTACTCGATGTCGCTGGTCCCGGCGCCGTCACGGGCGTAGTGCGCCAGCTCGTCGCGATCATGCTCGCGGAGGACGAGGTTCTCGCCGCCGAGGCCGACCGACTGCCACCAGCGGAAGCGCTCGTCGCGCCAGAAGGCGTACCACTCCTTCGCCTGCGCCGGATGGATGAAGAACTCGATCTCCATCTGCTCGAACTCGCGGGAGCGGAAGGTGAAGTTCCGCGGCGTCACCTCGTTGCGGAAGGCCTTGCCGACCTGGGCGATGCCGAAGGGGACGCGGACGCGCGTCGAATTGAGCACGTTCTCGAAGTTGACGAAGATGCCCTGGGCGGTCTCCGGGCGGAGATAGGCCTTCGACGTCTCGTCGCGGAGGGCGCCGATGGAGGTGTCGAACATCAGGTTGAAGAGCCGCGGCTCGGTCAGCGAGCCTGGCTCTTTCGCATCCGGGCCGAGGATCCGCGCCCGCTCCTCCGCAGGCAGCGCCGAGAGGGCGTCGATCGACTCGTTCGCGGGGGGGGCCGCACCGAAGCGCACCTTGGCGATCGCGTTGGCGAGGCCCGCGAAGCCGTGGGGGACCTTGCCCTTGGCGCGCTCGGCCGCGACGGCGCTGCGCGCCTCGTCGACGGTCCCGGCGACGACCGCGTAGCCCGCGGCGCCGCCCTCGAGATCGAAGCGCACCGCCCAGAGGTGATCGGCGCGGTAGCGGGACTTGCTCTCGCGGCAGTCGACCATCGGATCGTTGAACCCGCCGACATGTCCCGAGGCCTCCCAGACCTTCGGGTTCATGATGATCGTGCAGTCCACCCCGACGATCTCGACGGGCTCGCCGAAGGGCCCGGGGAGCTCGCGATGGACCACGTCCGTCCACCAGGCGCCCTTGAGATTGCGCTTCAGCTCCGTTCCGAGGGGTCCGTAATCCCAGAAGCCGTTGATGCCGCCGTAGATCTCCGAGGACTGGAAGATGAAGCCCCGGCGGCGGCAGAGCGCCACGAGATCGTCCATCGATTTGGCGGCGGGGCCCGTGACGTGCTCTGACATGGCCGCAGGGTAGGTTCGGCCTCTCGTCTCCGTCGGCGCCGGTACCCTGCCCCCATGTCCGCGACGACCGCCGCCACCTCCCCAGCGCCGCTGCGCACGCCGTTTCACGACTTCCATCTCGAGCACCGCGCCCGGATGGTCGAGTACGCAGGATGGCAGATGCCGCTGCTCTACACCTCGATCATCGAGGAGCATCAGCAGGTCCGGCGGAGCGGCGGTTTCTTCGACGTCTCGCACATGGGGCGCATCCGGTTCACCGGGCGGCACGCCCGGCGCTTCCTCGACCGCGTCTGCACGCGGCAGGTCTTCGGGATGGAGAACGGCCAGTGCCGGTACTCCCTGGTCTGCAACGAGCGCGGCGGCGTGCGCGACGACGTGATCGTCTACCGATTCGACGATGACGAGTACCTGATGGTCTGCAACGCCGCCAACCGGGCCAAGCTCCTCGAGCACTTCGCGGCCGTCCGCGGCGACCTGGTCTTCCGGATCGAGGATCAGACGACCGACACCGCGATGCTCGCCATCCAGGGCCCGCGGGTGATGGAGATCATCTCGAAGCTCAGCCGCGAGGTCCCGACGCTGCGCAGGTACCGCTTCGTCGAGAAGAACCTCCTCGTGCTCAAGATGATCGTCAGCCGGACCGGCTACACCGGCGAGGATGGCGTCGAGATCATCATCGGTCGCCGGATGGTCGGCCTGGCGCGGACGATGCTCCTGCGCGATGTCGGCTCGACGGAGGCGATCGTGAAGCCGATCGGACTCGGCGCCCGCGACACGCTCCGGCTCGAAGCGGGGATGCCGCTCTACGGACACGAACTCGACGAAACGACCGACCCGCTCTCGGCCGGGCTCGCCTTCGCGGTGACGCTCAGCAAGGGCGAGGACGACGAGCGGATCGGCGGCTTCGTCGGTCAGGACGCGCTGCGCTCGATCGCCGCCGCCGGACCGCCGCGCCGACTCGTCGGCCTGCTCCTCGATGGCCGTCGGAGCCCGCGGCAGGGGATGGAGGTGCGCGACGGCGGGCGGACGGTCGGCGTCGTCACGAGCGGGTGTCTCAGCCCCACCCTCGATCGGCCGATCGCGATGGCGCTGGTCGAGCCCGGCGCGGCATCGGTCGGCCAGGCGCTCGCGGTCGACATCAAGGGATCGCTCGAGCCCGCGACGGTGGCGGCGCTTCCCTTCCTGAAAAAGGCGTAGCGATCAGGCCACGGCGCCCGCGGTGCTCCGCGCCGCTGCGATCCCGACCGGCCTCCAGCCGCTCGCCCGGTCGCGCTCGGGTCCGCGGGGCACGTGGGGCCGGGCGCCCGGAGCCGCGTGTCCCGGCGCGCGGTCACCCCGCGGCGCCGATCGCCGATCGGCGACGGCGTCGGCGCGTGGGCGGCTGCGTCGCTGCCGGAAGCGCCTGTTCGTCGAGCAGCTCCTCCTGAAGGCGTCGCAGCGTCCGAAGCTCGAGCTGGCGGACGCGCTCCCGCGTGAGGCCGACCTCGGCGCCGATCTCCGTGAGGGTCTTCGGCGCGAGCCCGCCGAGCCCGAAGCGCAGCCGCAGGATCATCGCCTCGCGCTCGTCCATCGAGTCGATGATGCGCAGCGCCGCATTGAGGTCCTCCCGTCGCGCGAGCCGTTCATCCGGCGTTCCGCCGCGCGAATCGGGGATGACCGCGGCGAAGTCCAGGGGTTCGCCGTCGTCGCCGCGCGGGGCGTGCGCGGGGCACTGCGCCGCCTTCATCGCCACCCGGATCGCGTCGATCTTCTCATCGGGAAGCCGCATCGCCCGGGCGAGCTCGGCGGTCGTCGGGGCCCGCCGGAGCTGCGCCTCCAGCCGGGCGGACGCCTCGCGAAGACGGTTGATCAGGTCGATCATGTAGAGCGGGATGTGGATCGGTCTTGCGCCGATCGCGAGCAGGCGGCGCACCGCCTGCTTGATCCACCACGCCGCATAGGTCGAGAAACGGACGCCCTGCGCCGGGTCGTAGTTCGACGCGGCGCGGATCAGCCCGACGTTGCCCTCCTCGATCAGGTCCGCCAGCGGCATCCCGCGGTTGGCGTACTGCTTGCAGATCGCCACCACGAGGCGGAGGTTCGCGGTGATCAGCCGCTCGCGGGCGAGATCGTCGCCGTCGTTGACGACGCGCCAGCCGAGCATCCGCTCCTCGTCCCGCTTCAAGAGCGGCACGCCATTGATCTGGCGGAGATAGGTTTCGAGTTCGCTGGGCATCTGCTGTCGGGGGTCTCGACGGTGGTGGCCTTGAGGGCGACAGGTTCCGACGCTTGGGGAGTCAGCGGCGATCCGGGCATTCCCGGTCGAGCCTCTCGGGTGCTCCGGCGCTGGCGCGGGAGCCTTGCTTCCCATCCGGCTCTCGACGCGGTCTGGATTCTCTTTGTCCACGCGGCAGACGGATCGCTCGAGCGTCCCTGACCTTCGTCCGCGAATCCGGGACGACTCACCCGATCACGCAGAATCGACCCGCGAGGCGCACGTCTCGTTCCAGACCGAGAACGGGACGCAGGGGGACTTTATCCGACCCTTCATCGCGGAATCGTTTGGAGTACGGTACTTCCGCGCAAATGGAGACAATCTCAAACCGCTTTGGCGCTGCCGAGCGCCGCTGACTGCCGATGACCGATCAGAATCCGAACATCCTCCCGGATGGCCCTGACGAGGCCGAGCGGCCGCGCGCCGCGGCGCCGGGTGAAGACCTCACCGGACTCCTCCGCGCCTGGCCGTACGAAGCGGGCCGCGTCAACGTCCGCATGCTCCGGGCGGCGGACGGCCGCACGATTCTCCAGATGCGCCTCGAGCTTGGCGTACTCCAGATGGAGTTGACCGGACGACCCGACGGCCTCAGACCTGAGGGAAGGGAGTCGCTGCTCGAGCACCACCTCGCCCGGCGCGATCTCTGGGCGAAGGTGCATGGCGATGCCCGCGGGTTCGTGCTCGGCGCGGAGGAGTGCGCAGCGCTGCGCGAGGAGGCCGTCCAGTACTACCACCGGTACGTCGGCCTGCTGGTGCTCGAGGAGTACGACGGGGTGATTCGGGACACGACCCGCAATCTCGAGGTCTTCGATCTCTGCCGCGACCACGGCGCCGAGGAGGGCGACCGCAGCTCGCTCGAGCAGTTCCGCCCCTACGTCGTGATGATGCGCAGCCGCGCCGAGGCCGCCCGCGCCGTCGGGGCGGGCGACCCGCGCGGAGCGCTCGAGGCGATCGATCGCGGGCTGGCTGAGATCCGCATGGCGATGGAGGACATCGGCACCGCCGATCGCTTCGACGACGCCAACGAAGTCCAGCTCCTCCGCGGAATGCGCGAGATGCTGGTGCCGCGGCTCCCCGTCAGCCAGCGCGCCGAACTGCACGAGCGGCTGCGCGCTGCCGTCGCTGCGGAGAACTACGAGCTGGCGGCGATCCTGCGCGATGAGCTTCGGCTGCTCGAAGGCTGACCCGGGCGCGCACCCGCCGTCCCGGCGTCGGCGTGCCCGGCGCCGCCGCGACCAGCACCCGGAGTCGCAGGGCGCCGGTCGTCATCCGCCGCGCGGGATCGTCGCTTCGAGCCGCCGCCGCCAGCGCTCGCCGCCGAGGGAGGCGTCGAGCAGCCGGAGCTGCTCGAGGCGCGGAGCGATCTGTTCCGTCCGTCGATTGGCCTTGCGGAGGATCTCGAGCTGGAGGGTCTCGGCGAGCCAGAACCACCGGTCCAGCGTCGGTCGTCGCGCTGCGGAGATCCGCCGCGCGATCAGGATCGCCTCGGCGAGCGCAGCCTCCTCCGGGAGCGCCGCGAGGGCCTGGGCGCGGAGCGCGAGGACATCGACCGCGTCGCCGTGCGGCGGACCGATCGGTTCGAGCAGCGCAAGCGTCATCCGGGGCTGACTTGCGAGCAGCGCGCCCTCGGCGGCGAGCCGCCGCAGGCGCAGCCCTTCGGAATCGGTGTCGTCGACGCCTGCCGCCGGGACCGAGCGCCGCTGCGCCCGGTCGTGGAGCAGCCGTTCGCTTGCGGAGACGAGCCACATCGCATCCGAAGCCGCTCGGGCCTCGTCGGTGCGTTCTTCGTCGAGCAGCGCCTCGACGCGATCGCGGCGCTCGATCAGCCACTGACTGATCAGGCGAGCGGCGGCTTCGGGATCGCGCTCTTCGAATCGCCGAAGCGCGGCCTCGGCCTCGCTGCGCTGACCGAGCCGTTCGAGCAGCGCGATGCGCAGCGAGGCCGCGACGAGATCGACCGAGTCGGCCTCGCTCCCGACGCCGTCGATGATGCGCAGCGCCTCGAGCGGGCGCTCCAGCTCAAGCAGGATCTCGGCCCTCCAGAGCACCAGCCGGCGCCGGGCGGCCTCGAGTGCGTCGCGCCGGATGGCGTCGGCCGGGCGCTCCGCGGCGGCGCCCGGGGCACCGAGCTGGTCAGCACCGCGGTCAGCGATCGGAGCGCCGGCGTCGGCGCCGGTCGGGCGATCGGTCTCGGGTTGGGTCCGGTTGCCGAGCTCCGCGCTGCTCTGGTCGCTGATCTGGGCATCGATCGCCGCGATGGCCGCCTCGCAGCGCGTCAGCGCCTCGCGCCACCGAAGGGAGCGCTCCTCGGCAGGCGATTCCCGGGCGATCCGCACCGCGGCTTCGACCGCCATCGGCTGCACCCGCGCCCTCCACGGCGACCGCGGATCGATGGCGTCGGCGATCAGAAGGACATCGGCGTTGCGGCGCTCCGCCAGCGCGAGCCAGGCAGCCTCGGCGCGCCAGCGGTCGCGCTCGGGGAGCTCCGGGAAATGCTCCAGCGCATCGGTGAGCACGCGTCGCAGCAGCGCCATCGATGCTGCCACGTCGGTCGCGCCCGTCGGGCGCGCCGAGCCCGGCGAATCCGGCGCCTGCGATGCCTCCGGCGCCCGCCGCGCGAGCGTCGAGGCGAGCGCTGCGGCCCGCGCGATGGCGAGCAGCGACTCGGGCGACTCGGGGTGCCGCATCGCCGTCGCGTGCAAGGTGCGGATCGCGCCCACCGGGTCTTCCGCTGCGAGCATCGCCTCCCCGGCGATCGTCGCGGCGAGGGTGCGCTCGAGCGCGGGGAGATCGGTGCGCGCATCGATCGCCAGGAGCTCGGCGATCGCCGCGTCGCGCAGCGCGGAGTGGGCGGAGCGCGCAGCCGCGAGGGCGATGGCGGGGAAGGTGGCCGGTGCCGCCGAGGCCGCCCCTGCTCCCGCGATCGAAGGGGCTTCCGCATCGGGGTCGCTCCGCGGCGTCCGCGTGCCAACTCCGTCGGGCGCGAACAGTGCGACGGTGCGGGCGAGCAGGATCGGACGCAGGCTCTCGCGCGTCGCGAGGGGTGCCGCGTCGAGGAGCGCCCTGTAGGGCGTCCACGCCGGGGCGGAGCGCCCGCGCGGCGCGGCCAGCAGGAGCGTGCTCTCGAGATCGGCGAGCAGGAGGAGCGTGAAGGGGTCGCGGGACGAGTCGTCGCGCACGCGACGCAGCCGCGCGAGCGCGGCCATCGGGTCCTCGGCCGCGATCGCCCTCACCGTCGCGAGGCGCGCGCGCAGCCGATCGACCGCGCTGGCGCCGCGGTCCGCCTCGACGATCGACGCGAGGGCCTCGACCTCGGCTCCGCGTCCGAGCCCGGCGAGGGCGAGGGCGAGATGACCGTGGACGAGGCGCCGCGCTGCGGCATCGAGCTCCAGGAGCAGCGGCGCGAGAATCGCAGCCGAGCGTTCTCGCATCGCGGCGGCCGCGGTCGCCGGACGGGTCTCGGCCGCCAGGACGAGGGCGATCCCCTCAAGCAGATCGGCGCGGAGCTGCGTCACCGCCTCCGGGATCGCCTCCCCGTCACCGGCGCTGGCCGGAGCCCGGCCGGTCGAAGCGAGCGGCCGATCGCCCGCCGGGGAGCCTGAGTGGGCGCCCGGCCGCCCGTCGGTGGGCTTCGCGAGCGCCGCGCGGGCGGACCGCAGCGTCTGCTGCGCCGCGTCGATCGTCCGCAAAGCGCGCCTCCGCTGTCCGTCGTCGGGGCGGCCGAATGCGAGCATCAGGTCGTCACCTTCAAGCGGCAGGAGCAGCAGCAGCAGGTCCTCGGCGTGATCCAGCCATGCCGACGCCTCCGCCTCTGTCCCGGCATCGAGCCACGCGCGGCGCAGCTCGATCAGGCGGTGCGCCGCCTCGGCGCGGGCGCCGGGCGTGGCGGCGGGGTCGCGCGCGGCGTGGCGAAGCGCATCGATCTCCGGAGGCGGTCCCGCAGAGGGGGAACCGTGTGTGTCCGGGCCTGCGGCCACGGCCGCGAGCTGCGTGCGCACCGGCGCCGCGGCGACGGTTCGGAGGAGCGCCGGACTCGAGGCCGCGCCGCGATCGATCGTCGTCGCTGGACCCGCGTTGGCGACGGCCCCTGCGAGCGCCGCTCCCCCGAAGGCGGTGTCGACCGCCGCGATGACCGCTGCGATGACCGCTGCGATCACCGCTCCGGATGGGGCGGCCGCTCGGTGTCGCGCCCGACCTGATCGGATGCCCCAAGTTGGGCCCCAGATTGGGCCCCGGGTTTGGCTCCAGGTCTGGCTCCAGGGTGGGCTCCAGGTTGGGCTCCAGGTTGGGCTCCAGGTTGGGCTCCAGGTTGGGCCCGGTGTTGGGCTGGGTCCATCCGATTCCGCGCCTCGAGCGTCGGCGCGGACTCCGTGCCGCGCGCTGCGCGTTGGCCGGATCGTCATGGAAGGGCCTGGAAGATGACGTTCGTGCATCCTGCGCGGACCGCGGCGTTGAAGACGTCGACAGCGTGCTCCCACGTCGTCCCCGGCGAGGGTTCGAGGATCACCGGATGGTCGCTCTCGAAGGTGCCGCGTCCCGTGGACGGGTCGACGAACCGAGACCGCAGCAGCCGAACGAGGCCATCGAGCGAGGAGATGCGCTCGGCGAGGCCAACGACCTCCAGACGATAGTCTGTCGTCCCGGCGCCGACGGTCGTCACGAGCACCCGGATCGGTTCGCGGTCGAGCTCGAAGGGATCCTCCGAAGGCGCCGATCGCCCGCCGCTGGGCAGGTCGACGCGGTAGATCTCCTCGTTCATCGTGAAGTCGGTTGCCACGAGGAAGTAGACCAGGAGCTGGAAGACCACATCGATCATCGGCGTCATCGCCAGCGCCATGATCGGACGCCGCAGGCGCTCCGCACGGCGCCGGCCGCGCCGCGGGGAGTGCGCCCGGAGCTGGCGGCGGGCCTCCTCGACTTCGAGCGCATCGAGCGGCATCGCGTCGTCGGCCGACCGCGCCGCGTCGCCCACCCCGGAGCCCACCCCGGAGCCCACCCCGGCGCCAGACTCCTGTCCGGGCGGGGAGCCAGAGGCGCCACCGGACCGCGCCGGGCCGTCATCTTCCCCCCGCGGGACTCCCGACGCGGGCGTCACGGCGACCCTCCCTCGCGCAGGACGACGAGATTGACCCGCGGCGCGACGCCCGCCTGCGCCGCGCCGTCCGCGATGGCGCGGAGGATCGGCTCGACGGCGCGGTACTGGAGCCGCCGATCCGCGCGGACGCTCATGCGCATCTGCGGATTGGCGCGGTAGAGCGCCGCGAGCTGCTGCGCGAGCTGCCGCAGCGCCTCGGCATCGGCTCCGTACGAGGTCCCTCCCGCGACCACGGAGCCCAGCAGCGTCGGAGCATCCTCGCGGGGGACGAGGTTGATCGTGGTGCGCCGGAGCTCGCCGGGCGGCGCGCTGACAGGATCGCTCGGGCGCGGCAGCGAGAGCGCCACGCGCTGGCGGTCTCCGATCTGCGAGACGACGATGAAGAAGACGATCAGGAGGAACGTCAGGTCGATCATCGGCGTGAGGTTCGCCGAGATCCTGGCGCGGCCGCGCGGGTGGACGATCCTCCCCATCGATCACCCGTTCCAATCGGTGCGGCGCGGGTCGCCCTGGGCAAGCGCTCCGGCTGGGCTCGCGATTCCTGGGTGCGCGAGCGATCCTCCCGCCGCTCCGCTCGCCGCCGCAGCGTGAACGGCGCCCCCGGCGGCCGCTTCCTGCTGCGGCGCGGCACCGCGCGCCCGACGCGGCGAGACCAGCCGTTCGACCTGCACCTGTGCCTCGGTGGTCAGCTCGTCGACGCGATTGCGGATCATCGCGTACGCGGAGAGCGCGGGGATCGCGACGACGAGCCCCCAGAACGTCGTCACCAGCGCGGTTCCGATTCCCGCCGCGAGCAGCACGGGATCGGCGTTGCCGCCCGCGATCACCACCGCGCGGAAGGCGAGGATCATGCCATAGACGGTGCCGAAGAGGCCGATCATCGGCGCCACCTGTCCGAGGACGTTGAGGTACTCGACGCGCCGCAGGAGGCGCACGGTCAGCTCCTCGGCGACCTCTTCCGTCCGCCGCAGGCCCATCGTCGCGCTGACGGAGGCCTCCTTCAGGCCGGCGTAGAGCACGCGACCGAAGAAGCTGCGGTCGCGGGCGGCGAGTTCGAGGGCCTCGCGGTAGCGCTGCTGATCGCAGAGTCGGCGCATCTCGCCGACGACGCCGGGGGGCACGATCGAGCGCCGCCCGTTGGCCATCGCCAGCCACCCGATCAGGCCGACATTGACGATCGAGAGCCCCAGCAGCGTCCAGATGATGATGCTCCCGAGCAGTTCGAGCCGCCGCGCCCCGTCCATCTGGTAGGACCACGACACGAAGAACGCCGACGCAAAGGAGTCGGTGATCGGGGTCGCTGCGAGAAACGTCGACACGGCCGAAGCGTAGCGGACGAGGGAGCCGCCGTGTGACGTCGCTTCCGGGCCACGCCTCCGCGCCGCCGACCTCGGCTGTGCGGAGTCATTGCCGACCGCCATCCACCGGCGCCCCGGGGGCTCTCATGCCGCGAAGTCGGCGACGTCCGTGCTACCACTACAGCGCTGGAACTCGTCTGCTGCGGCCGCCCGGATGCGGCATTCTGGCGGCGTCGCAGCTCGGCTTCGGGCCTCGACGTAGCACTGCGGCTACGCCGTCGGCCCGAAGCCTTCGCTGCTCCTTGCCAGAAGCCGCCCCGAGCTGCCTCGCGACGACGCGTTCCAACGCTGTAGTGCTACTTCGGGGCAATCCCCAGCTCCGACCTCCCGATGAACCGCCATGCGCTCGCGCCGCCGTGGATCTCCGCGATCCGGCGCAAGGTGTCGAGGGGGTCGGGGTCGAGGAACTGGACGCAGTGGATCGCCGTGCGCCGTCTGCCGCTGGCATCCGCCGGATTGAGCCTGTCGAGCCGCGCGAGCAGTTCCGACTGGGCGATCTCGAACTCGCCGCTGCCGGTGACGCCCATCCCGAGGAGAAAGATCACGTCCGGACGCAGGCGCAGGGCCGCATCGAGCGCCGCCGTCGGATCGCTCCGGCCAGCAGGGACCACGCGCTGGCGGATCCAGCGAATCGCCCGCTCGACGTTCGCGTCGGTCGCTTGGACGAGCCGATCCGCAGGAGGCACCGCCGTCGCCTGATTGCCCTGGAAGAAGATCACCGCGAACAGCTGGTCCGCTGCGAGAGCGTGCAGGGACCGCTCGAGCTCGCCGACGATGATCGGCAGCGCTCCGACCATCGACCCGGTCGCATCGACGACGTACGCGACGCGGCGCACATTGCTCGCCCTGAGCCCGGCGAAGCCGGCATCGCGCCCCGTAGGCGGTGTCCAGTCGACCGCCGCGTTGGGCACCGACCCGGGGCGAAGTTCGGCGACGACGCTCTCGGCGTCCTCGGGCATCGCTCCCAGAAGATCGAGCGCCATCTCCGGGAGCGGGGCGAGCGCTGGCGCAGCGGCGGCGACTCCGCTGCCTGCCTCCGGATCCGCGAGCGGGTCGTGGTGCGGTCGCTCAAAGTCGGCGATCACCAGCACCGCCTCGGGCGGGCGGTCGAACCGCACGACGGCCCACGTCACCACGACCGCGATCGCGAGCAGTCCGAGATGCACGGCGATCGAGACCGCCCATGGCAGCACGGCCGCGAGCCTGCCCGCCGACGCGGGCGGCGCACCGAGCCGGGCGAGACGGCCGTCGAGCTGCGCTGCTGTGAGCGTCGTTGCGGCGCTCTCCGAGATCGACATGTCCAGCGGATCGTCCTCCGCATCGATCTCTTCCGCATCGAGGAGCTCCGCTGCCGGAAGGTCGGTCGGACCGATCAGACGCTGATCGAAGCGGTCGATCGGCCCGCCGCCGCGCGGCCCGGCGTGGGTTGCGCCGCGCGCTGCTCCCGGCGATGGTCCCGCGTCGCTCACGAGCGACTGTAGCGGTCCGCACTCCTTGCTCCGCCGCCGTGGCCGAAGCCACCGCGCAGGTGTGCCGCCGCCACAGACCGCTCTGCCCACCTGAGGTCAGTTGTCGCAGGCCGGATCCGGCGCTCGGTCGCGCGGCGCCCCCCGCGGCTTCCGCAGGAGTTCCGCGCGGCTTCGGCGCAGCTTCCGCGCGAGGGCGGTGCAGCGCCTCACGCGACTCCGACCGCTACCGATCGTCCGGCTCGCTCCTCCTGAAGAGCAGTCGGTCGAGGCTGAGCCCTCCGGGGCCGGCGAAGGCGACCAGGAGCGCGAGCAGCCCCAGCCCGAGCTGCGCCGCGATCCGGTTGATGGTGTCGTAGGGAGGCTGCGCGAGATCGAAAAGCGCGGTCGTCGGCGGCAGCGCCGCGATCGCCGGGTACGAGGTCGTCCAGAATGCGACCGCCATCGTCGCCGCCAGGCCGAGTCCCCAGATGCGGCTGAAGAGGCCGATCAACAGGAGAGCGCCGCCGACGAGTTCGGTGGCTGCTGCCAGATGCGCCCAGACGCTCGGCGAGCGGAAGCCATACCGATCGATGAGGAGCGTGATGTGGTGGAGCCGCCGGGCTTCGAGCGAAGCTGGAGCGGGCGCCACCACGACCTCCGGCGCGGGAGTGGCTGCGGGCGGCGTCGCGGGCGCTTCGGCGTCGGTCGGCGGGGATGTCCCCGGCGCGGCGCGAACCGGAGGCGGGGCGGGAACGTCATCCGCAGCGGCGTCCTCATCGGCTGGCGCTCGCCGCGGCGCCGTCGCCGCGCCGGCACCGCCCGGCGGCGCCGTCGCGAGCAGCGACCATCCGCCCGGGGCGATGGTGGCGCTGGTCAGGCCGGGCCCTCCGGAGCGCTCCCCTCCCTCGTTCGCTCCGCCGCCGACGCCGATCTGGCGCAGCCTCGCCGCGTCATCGCCGTGGAACTCGTCGATGGTGAAGAACTTGTTCCACCCCATCGGGATGAAGATCGCCGCGAGCAGCGCGCGGGCGAAGAAGGGCATGACCTGAAGACCGAGGAACTGGCTGGCACGCATGGGCGCTGGGACTCCCGCGAAGTGGAGGTCGGAAGGCGGAGGGTGGACGCGCCGGAAGGATCTCGATGGGGCCGGTCGCGGACGGACGAGAGTCGGTCGATCGTTCAGCGCGATCGCGACGTCGTGAGCGGAGAAGTCCCCCCGTAGAGTGTGCCCGCCGCGGGCGTGGCGGAACTGGCAGACGCGCGGGATTTAGGTTCCCGTGGGCAAAACCCGTGCAGGTTCGATTCCTGTCGCCCGCATTGCGCTGGAGCGTGGAGGGAGGTCGGGGGAGCGGAGTTCCGGATCGTACGGATGCCGCCCACTCCTTCGGCGATCGGCAGGCATCGTTGCACACTCGAGCGCGGGCCGGGCGGACTCGCGCGCTGCGGTCCGCCGATCGGGCGATGCCGGGCCCCTGCCCGCGGAGCGGGGTGGGACGGCAGCGTGCCGCTCGCTCGGGGCCCCCATCCTGCGGGAGAGCCCCAAGCCATGCGACCCACCGCGCCGGACCCTCCGGCGCGGAGTTCGTGACCGCGGCCCGCGCGCCCGCTGCCTTGGGGCGCACACCGCCACGCGGGGCTATCGGCGATCCGGAAGGACCGAGGAGATTTTTTCAGTTCCCGTTGCGATCGACCGGAACTCTCCGCAGGCGCTGGGCGAAAGGTCGGTCGTTCGGACCCCCGGCGCAGTCGCTGCGCCGATCCCGCGCGGCGATGGCGTCCCGCCGGATCACGCGCAGGGGCGCTTGTCGTCGCGGGCCTCGTTGCAGTCGCTGGGTTCGGTGCATGTGGCCCCAGTGCGTGGGTCCCAGTTCGTTGGGCCCCAGTGCGTGGGTCCCAGTGAGATTGGCCTCGCTTCTTCGGGCCTCGGCGCATGCTGGCCGCGGCCCAGCCGGTTTCGATGGGCCCGGTCTCGGTGGTGGATGGTCCTCAGCGATGTCCATGAGGACTTGAGCCGGAGCCGTCGCTCCGGTACCTTTCGCACAACTCGGCCTGCCTCGGCAGGCCGTCGCAGTAAGCAGGTGTCGAAGAGGCGGCACAGCGCGGCGCGAGTCCATAGGGACTCCAGCGGGAACCCCGCGGAGTCCTGACCCGTCTGGTCGCACCGCCTCCCTCCGTTTGCTCCACCGCGGAACGGTCGCCCATTGCGGCGTCTTCGCCGCGAACGGCCCGCTGGACTGCGTGGTGCTCCGCCGCGAGAACCCTCCGGCCCGCACCGCGGAATGCGGAATCTCGGGCGGCGTCACAGCCGCCGGCTTCGAGGACTCCGCACCGCCATCTCCCATCTCTTGGATCTGTCCCCGTCGCGGTGACAGAGTCGGCTGGGCGTGCCGGACTCTGGCGACGGGGTTTTTTTGCGCCGAGTTCCCCCGCGCGGTCGTTCCTGCGGCCCGACGCTCTCCCAGAGCGTGACGCCGGCCCGGCGATCGTCGCCGTGACAGTTGATCAGCGCGCTCCCTCGACCCTCGACCACCTGCTCGCCGAGGACATCGACCGCGTGCTGGACGCAACCGTCGATCAGCGCGCTCTCTCGGCCCCCGACGGTGCCGATCTCGGCGGCGGAAAGGTCGAGCAGGCGTGCGACTCGCGGCGCCGGGCGCGCATGCCCGCGGTGCCCCAGTTGGCGGCGTCCATCGCGGTGAGCTGGCGTGCGTCTCGCTGCGCCGTGCGCGCATGCCGGTCCTCGGGGTGGCGCCGACGGCCCGAGCGCTTCCGCCGCGGCGACCTCGGCGATCCCGTCGGCTTGGAATCACTACGATGGCTGCGTCAATGACTTCGAACTCGCCGCGCGAGCGGACGGTGTCGAGCCGCGACGTCTCCGACGCCGGCTGCCGAGAGGGAGCCGCCGCTCCGGGCGACCGGGGAAGCGGCGGATCCGAATTCGGCGACCGCGCCGAGGGCGTCCGAGTGTCGATCCTGCCGCCTTGGCGCAGAGGCTGGCGCCCGCGTCTCCGCGCGCTGCTTCAGAGCGCTCTCGCGCCCCGGCGCTCGGTCAGCCCGGTTCACGCCCCCCGCTTCGCGGTCGGTCTCGGCGGCGCCGTTTCCGAGGCGCTGGCATCGCATTGGGAGCGGGTACTCGTCGCGGGGTTTCGTCGGCACGGGGCCACGGGGGGGAACCGGGTCGACGTCTGTCTGGATCCGGACTGCTACTTCGAGCGGCTCTGGGAGGAGATCGCCGCGGCCGAGCGCCAGGTCTGGATCGAGAGCTACACGCTCGAGTGCGACCGCGTCGGATGCGCGACCATCGAGGCGCTCGCCGCGGCGGCTCGGCGCGGTTGCGACGCAGTCCTCCTCCTCGATGCCGTGGGTTCACTCGGGGTCGATGCCGAGGCGCTCTCGGCGCTGAGCGAAGCCGGCGGCCGGATCTGCTTCTACAACCCGCCGCACGGCGGCCGCTTCCTCCGGCGCAGTCCGCTGCACCGCAGCCATCGAAAGCTGGTCGCGATCGATGGGACCGTGGCCTACGTCGGCGGGAGGAACATCTCAGAGCACTACGCAGGAACGCGGCTCGGACTGGGCACCTTCCGCGACTGCCAGCTCCGCATCGAAGGTCCGGCAGCGCAGGCGCTCGGCCAGTCGACGGCGCGGCTGCTGCGGACAGCGATCCCTCCGCTCGATCCGACGCCGACGCTCGTGGAGGCGCGCCCGAGCCGAGACGATGGGGGGCGCCGCGAGGTCAACGCTGCCGCCCCGGCGCGCGGGCCGGATCGCTGCGATGACGCCGTCGCTGGAACGCGCTCGCAGACCGGACCTTCGGAGCGCTGCCGCGCGACCCTCGCCGATCGACCAGTCGCGGTCGGAGAGTCCGGCGCGGTCCGTGAGTCCAGGGCGGTCGGCGAGTCCGGCGCGGTCGATGGTCTCAGCGCCACCGCCGATCTCGGTGCCGCCGGTGCCCTCCGCGCTGTCAACGCCGATCTCGGCGCCACCGGGGCCCTCCGCGCTGTCAACGACGATTTCGGCGCCCCCGGTGCCCTCGGCGCTGCCGCCGCCGATCCTGGCGCCCCCGGTGCCCTCCGCGCTGCCGCCGCCGATCTCGGCGCCGCCGGTGCCCTCCGCGCTGCCGACGACGTCGAGTCGCTCGAGGTCGCCCACGCCGCCCGCGATCCGGTCCTCAGTCCGACCGCTTCCGAGATGCCCGGCGAACGCCAGATGGAGCCCGCCCGCTCGGCGCCGGCCTGGCCTCGCGCCGAGGCGATCGCGCAGGTGCTGGAGTCCGGAGGCGGGCGCGGACGTCGCGCGATCCAGAGGCAGATGCGCGCAGCCTTCAGCGCCGCCCGCCGCTCGATTCACGTCGCCACGCCCTACTTCGTTCCCCCGCGAGCTCTGGAGCGCGTCCTCCGGCGCGCGGCGTCGCGCGGCATCGACGTGCGCCTCGCGACCGCGGGCCGCTCCGATGTTCCGCTCGTGACCCTCGCAGGTCGCCATCTCTACGGCCGCCTGCTCCGCGCAGGCGTTCGGATCTTCGAGGTGCGCGCGACCACGCTGCACTCGAAGCTCGCCGTCGTCGATGGCCTCTACGCGATGGTCGGCTCGTTCAACCTCGATCGCTGGTCCGACCGGAGGAACCTCGAGATCACCGTCGGCCTCGTCGATCCGGCGTCGACCGCGGCCCTCGAAGCGGAGTTCGACGAGATCCTCGCCCTCGCGACCGAGGTGACCCTGGAAGCCCACCGCGCCCGCCCCCTCTCGGCGCGCCTCCGCGAGTGGCTCGCGTACCAGCTCCTGCGCTGGTGACGCGCGTTCGGCACCCTTCTTCAAGCAGCGCTCTCGCACAAGTGCCGCCACTTGACGAGCCCCACGCGGCGCGCCCGCCCGAGAGCGGCGGATGCCACCGCGGCGATTCAGGCGCTCGCTTCGCAGCGCAGGCTTCAATGGGGCCGCCGCTCATGAGCGGCGGATGCGCGCCGCATCGATCCAGAGTGCCCGCGATGCGGATGGCTTCAATGGGGCCGCCGCTCATGAGCGGCGGATGCGAACGTGAATGCGCACTGGACGTTCGCCGCACGCCAGCTTCAATGGGGCCGCCGCTCATGAGCGGCGGATGCATGCGCACAAAAGTAACCTTTCGCTTGACCGGTGCGGCTTCAATGGGGCCGCCGCTCATGAGCGGCGGATGCCGATCCTCGCCGCCGTCGGCGGGGAACTGGCGTTGCTGCTTCAATGGGGCCGCCGCTCATGAGCGGCGGATGCCATCGTCACCGGCGCCGCCGCGATCGCAGCGCAGTCGCTTCAATGGGGCCGCCGCTCATGAGCGGCGGATGCTCGATGTACATCGACATGACGGCCTGCCCCTCGCAGCTTCAATGGGGCCGCCGCTCATGAGCGGCGGATGCACTATCAGCGCCCGCGAGCGACCTCGGCGACGATAGCGCTTCAATGGGGCCGCCGCTCATGAGCGGCGGATGCGGAGACACTCACCCGGTACAGACGCGGCGCCGCACCGCTTCAATGGGGCCGCCGCTCATGAGCGGCGGATGCGGCGGCGACGGCAGGCATGGCACCGCTGGCCCGGCGCCGCTTCAATGGGGCCGCCGCTCATGAGCGGCGGATGCCCAATGGCCGCCAGGCACCTTCCTACCCCTCGGGCTCGCTTCAATGGGGCCGCCGCTCATGAGCGGCGGATGCATCGCGCCGAAGTTACTAATACGGCCATGATTTATTTGACTTTCGCACGGCCGCATGCAACAATCGGGCATGCCCAAGCAGGACGCAAGGAAGCTGGCGCCGGCGGCCCAGGAGGACCTTCGCCGCCGCGTGATGGCCGCCGTCGACGGCGGAATGGGGGTCACCGAGGCCGCCCGGACATTCGGGGTCGCTCGGCAGTCGATCCACAACTGGCGCAAGGCCGTCGAGCAGGGCGGGGCGTCGGCGCTGCGTGCCCGCAAGCGCGGTCCGAAGGCCGGCGTCCGCTCCCTCGCACCGCATCAGCGAGCCTCGATCGTCCGGTCGATCACCGCCGGATGCCCGGACCAGCTGCGCCTGCCCTTCGCGCTGTGGACGCGCGATGCGGTGATCGAGCTGGCGCAGCGACGCTTCGGAGTCGTCGTCTCGCGGTCGACGATGGGGCGCTACCTGCGCGAATGGGGCATGTCGCCGCAGAAGCCCGTTCGGCGCGCCTTCGAGCGGGATCCCGCGTCGGTGCGGCGGTGGCTGGAGTCGGAGTACCCGGCGATCGTGGCGAAGGCGAGGCGTGCGAAGGCCGAGATCCACTGGGCGGACGAGATGGGACTGCGCTCGGACCATCAGGCCGGGACGACCTGGTCGAGGCGCGGCGTGACGCCTGTGGTGCCCGGGACTGGGCGACGGTTCGGCTGCAACATGATCTCGGCCGTGACCAACCGCGGGTCGCTGGCGTTCATGGTGTTCACCGAACGGTTCACGGCGGCGGTGATGCTCCGGTTCCTGCGCAGGCTGATCCGGCAGGCCGGCCGCAAGGTGTTCCTGGTCGTGGACGGCCATCCCGTGCACCGGTCGTCGCAGGTCCGCCGCTGGGTGGCCGACAACGCGAGGTCGATCGAGATGTTCCACCTGCCGCCCTACAGCCCCGACCTGAACCCCGACGAGTTCCTCAACAACGACGTGAAGAGCAACGCCGTCGGTCGGCGACGGCCGGCGGACCGGAGGGAGATGATCGCGGGCGTGAGAGCCTACCTCCGCAGCACGCAGAGGCGGCCGGACGTCGTGCGGCGGTACTTCCATGCGGAGTCGGTGCGATACGCGGCGTAGCGGGAAAGCGGGAAACGGGAAAGTGTCAATTCAACCGTGGCCTCGGTAGTATATCGCATCACTGCGAGTTCGCTTCAATGGGGCCGCCGCTCATGAGCGGCGGATGCGGAGCGACTGTCGCACGTGCGATCGACCAGCGACTTGCTTCAATGGGGCCGCCGCTCATGAGCGGCGGATGCGCTCTTCCGCCGCGTGGATAAGTTGTGTGGTGCGCAGCTTCAATGGGGCCGCCGCTCATGAGCGGCGGATGCGGCCGTGGTGGCCGACCTTGACGCGAGGATCGGCCCAGCTTCAATGGGGCCGCCGCTCATGAGCGGCGGATGCAAGCGACGACCGTGCTGGTGGCACGGCGCAGGAACGGCTTCAATGGGGCCGCCGCTCATGAGCGGCGGATGCGCACCATGACGTGGCCGTCGAGACCGCAAGGCGGGCGCTTCAATGGGGCCGCCGCTCATGAGCGGCGGATGCTCGCGAGCCGGCCGATGGACGATCGTCTCTGGCCGCTTCAATGGGGCCGCCGCTCATGAGCGGCGGATGCACGGCCTACGCCGCAAACGCACGCGTCACGATCCCGCTTCAATGGGGCCGCCGCTCATGAGCGGCGGATGCCACACATGCGCACCATCACCAAGAGCAAGGCCACGCTTCAATGGGGCCGCCGCTCATGAGCGGCGGATGCGTTGCGGACTGACGTGGCAAACAAGAACTCCTGGATGCTTCAATGGGGCCGCCGCTCATGAGCGGCGGATGCGGCCGGCCGGAGTACGCCCCGCTCGGCAAGGTCGGGGCTTCAATGGGGCCGCCGCTCATGAGCGGCGGATGCCCGCGAGAGCGATGCTCGTCACGATCACCGCGGGAAGGCTTCAATGGGGCCGCCGCTCATGAGCGGCGGATGCGCCAGCGACGCACCATCAGCGCCATCGTCGACCGGCTTCAATGGGGCCGCCGCTCATGAGCGGCGGATGCGCACCTTGCCCAATGGGTGAGACTGTCAACGGGCGCTTCAATGGGGCCGCCGCTCATGAGCGGCGGATGCGCTCGCCGCCGTGTTCGGCGTGCCGGTCTCGCTGCTGCTTCAATGGGGCCGCCGCTCATGAGCGGCGGATGCGACGTGGACCCGGACGACGTGTTCCTCGCCTACGAGCTTCAATGGGGCCGCCGCTCATGAGCGGCGGATGCGCCGCCACGTGTGGACGTGCGAATCGGCGGCTCCCGCTTCAATGGGGCCGCCGCTCATGAGCGGCGGATGCGGACTGTCGACAGGACTCTCCATCGCTGGCGGAATGCTTCAATGGGGCCGCCGCTCATGAGCGGCGGATGCGGCGCCGAAGGCTGCATTGTTCGAGTCGCCGATGCAGCTTCAATGGGGCCGCCGCTCATGAGCGGCGGATGCGCGATTTGGAGGGTGTTGTCTACGTGCGGTTCGAGCTTCAATGGGGCCGCCGCTCATGAGCGGCGGATGCCGCTCCCTGCACAACTGGCGAAATCGCAGGGGGTTCTGGGGGAGAGTGCGAGCGTGAACACAAACGGACACTTCGCGGAGCGGGTCTGAAGGGGCGAATCGCCGGGCAAGGCCGATTCCATCGGTTCGCGAGCGTGACGAGGAGGGGGCTGCATCACCGTCGCGCTCGCGGGGGTTTCGCGACCTCTGGCCGCGGGACGGAACGATGAGGCGAGGGCCGTCGTTCGTCCTTCCTGGTGGACGCTCGATGCCTCCCCTCATGGCGGAGGGTATGGGGCGATCACCGTCGTCGCAAGTGGCGGCCCGCCTCGCGGTGGCTCAGGTTGTCAAAGAGCGATCGGGGGACGCGTCGACGCGCTCGGGGCGCGACCCTTGAAGGACTGATCTCAGGAAGACCGCTTGCAGCCCGCGATTGCCATCGCCTCACCTTCAGGAGCTGGTCCTGACGTCGGACCTGCCCTCCAGCTCCGACGTCTCGGCGTGCGCGGTGCGTCAGACTGCCGTGGCAGGGGTGAAGTTCCTGAACTTCCCCGTGGTGATGCGCTGGCTCCGGAAGACCGCAGCGATCCCGCGCGGGCGCAGCTCGCCGCGCGGCGGCCGCTCGGCGACGATCGCCTCGATCGCGAGGAGCGATCGGACCACGTCGATCGGCACCGGAACGGTCCAGATCGGCCACGACCAGAACCGATCGCCGCTCCCGCGTCCCGTGAAGCCGGTCGTCTCGAGGCTGCGTCCCGCCGGCGCGACGCGAAGCAGGGGAACCCCAAGGACGGCGAGTGCATTCGCTCCGAGCATGCTCCCGCGCGTGGCCCGGGTGGGATCGCCGCTGGGGTCCGACCACTGGAGCGCGTAGCGGCGATCATCGAGCGGGTCGAACCGCAGGCTGAGGTTCCGAAGCGGATCGCCGTAGTCCCAGGGCGCGAAGAGCGTCCGTTCAAGATGATCCCGATCGACGCTTTCGAGCACGCTTCGCATCGTGCGGAGGAAGTGCTGGTGGCCGGCTCCGCTCATGGTTCGCAGCGCCGTGTCGGCGACCATTCCTGCCTCGGTGACGACCGCGTCCGAGGCCAAGGCAGCGAGGTACTCGGTCGCATCGGGATCGTCCGATTCCATGCACTCCCGGGCGTGCGATGCGAAGGCCTCCGGCGTGAACTGGATGTTGTCGGCTGCGCAGAGCGTCGGATGGGTTGCCGTCGCATGGGCGCGATCGAGGAGCCGATCGAGGATGCCGGCCTCGTCGAGATCGTCGCTTTCGACGATCGGACGCCACGCGCCTCCGCTCGCCTCCCAGCGGATGCGGACCCGATCGCTGCCTGCATCGCCGCTCAGGCCTCGCAGCACGCCCAGCGCCGCAAGGAAGGCGAGCGGGTTGGCGCCGTCGAGCCCGATGAGCGATACGCAGCGCCGTGCGGACGCTTCCGCGCCCGGTTCGCGCCGTCGGTCCGCGGCGCGCACGCCCCCGGCGTGACCGTCGGCGCGCCCTCCGGGCGAGATCGCGCTTCCCTCGAGCCCCGGCGGCGTGCGGGAGCTCACTTCGGCGAGGCCCTCCTCGGCGCGATCCTCGAGATCGCTCGCCTGCTGGTCCGCGAGACGAAGCAGCGTCTCGAGATACGCCAAGCCCCACCACCCGAACCGGCGTGTGAGGGCGTGAAATCGGCGCGGCACCTCCGAGTCGAGGCGATGCGCCGGGACCGCCGCGGCACGCTCTTCGCGCCCGAACGCCACGCCATCGAGCGCGATCGCGGGCAGCTCGTCGTCCGGGGAGACGGGGGCGAACGGCCGAGCGTGACCGTGGTGGGCCGCGATGAGATGAATGAGGAGATCGCGGTGGGAGGGATCCGCGAGCGGAGGGTCGGTTCGTTCGGCGATCTGCGCCGAGAGCATCTCGTGGCGGAACCTCGCCGGGAGTCCCGCCCGCCTCCGAGCCCGCTCCTCGTCACCGCGATGTCGACTCGACCCCGCCGACTTCGCCAGCGGGACCCCCCCCCCGGCCAGCGCGATCGCGGCCTCGACCCGATCGGCGCCGAGCAGGAGCGCCTGGAAGCGCTCGTCAGCCTTGCCGAGGTCGTGATACTCCGCAGCGCGCAGCAGCGCGCCGCGGGCCGAATCCAGCCCAAGTGCATCAAGCTGGGCCGAGGTCTGGCGGACCACGTTGCGGGTGTGCTCGGCGAGCCCGACGGGCTGGGACCTTCGGCGCCTCGACGCAAGCTCGTCGCCATCGTCGAGCGAAGGGAGAAGGGACGAGGAAGCCTCGACGAGGGCGGTTCCGATGAGGACGAAGCCCTGCTCTGCCGGGTACGCCTCGACCGAGAACGAACGCTGCTTGGCGAGCGCCTTGCAGTGCCGCCGGACGCTCGCGAGGCGCTCGGAGTCGTCAACGTCCGGAGGCTCCTCTGCGACTCGGCGCAGGAGGTCCTTCCACTGCTCGCGCGACCAGTCGATTCGCGTCGGGTCGGTCAGATCGAAGAGCTCGGCGATCGCGCCGGTCGCCTCCGGCGGCCGGAGCGCGGAGTGAAGGCGAAGGGCCACTCGCGCCCGCGACCCGAGGAACGACTCCTCCGCGACGTCAAGCGCCGCGGTCGGATCGCGACTGGCCTCCGTGGGTGACGACGGATCGGCGCTTCCGTCGTCGGCGACGGCGCCGTCCATCGGTACCCCGAGCGGAGCGTCAGGCGCTCTTCCGCCCGGCCCGGCCGAGGGCGGCGCGTCCGGCTCGTCCGGCAGATGCGCGATGAGCGCGACATCGGCCGTCGCCGCCGGAAGCACGATCACATCGCCCGCGCGGACGCACTGCGGGAGCCGATCGCTCGCCCGCGCCGTGAGCTGCCACGACTCCGAGAGGAGGTGCGCGTCCTTCGGACCGCGCCAGATGAGACCGACGCGCGACGTCGGTCGGCTGGGCGGCGCGCTCTCGTCGGGCCGCTCCTGTCCGTCGATGGCGTCGCCGAGGTCGGCGTCCTTCGCAGACTCCCCGAGCAGCCAGCGACGGAACAGCGAGATCGGGACCGGGATGGTCTCCGCGGCCGTCGGCGGAAGCAGTGCGACGACGTCGGCCCACTCCTCGGTTCGGAGAGGCTGCCCGTCCGCGGCGAGCGCAAGCTCGGCGCGGAGGCAGATCCGCACGTCGGGCTCGCCACGAAGGCTCACGCCGTGGATGAACGGTTCGATCGATGCGTCGGGCGTCGGTCGTTCGGAGGTCTGGCACCAGCCGTCGAGGTGCGCAGGCAGCAGTGTGGGCGAGACGCTCCGAGCGGAGGGGGAGAGCAGCGGGCCGAAGTCGCTCCCCGCACCGAGCCGCTCGAACGCGACGATCCCGAAGTCGACGACGGATCCGGTCGCCTTGGAGGCGAGCCAGTTCCAGGTTCTCGATGCGGCGTTCCCATAGATCGGATCGAGCGGCTTCGTGTCGTCGAGCTTCGTCTCGTCGCGGATCATCGGGCGACCGGCGATGACGACGCCTTCCGCCTCGATCGGGCGGCCTGCGCGATTGAGACGGCCGAAGCGCTGACGGAGCGCATCGATGGACGCGCACTCGACGACCATCGCATCGAAGTCGTAGTCCGCGCCGACCTCGAGGCACTGCGTGGCGACCACGATGCTCGGGACCGTCGAGCGCTCCGGGCGCGCTCCGCCGATGAGCGGACGGAGCCGCTCCACCTGACGGTCGCGATCGAGCGGCCGCATCGCGCCGATCACCAACTCGAGCGAAATGGCGCTCGACCGTGCACCCTTCTCGGCCGGCGCGGCTCCGCGGCGTGCGCCAAGACGCCTGGCGAGCTCGTCGTGGATCGCGCGTGCGGTGCGGACGCGGTTCACGATCACCCCGACTGCGCGCGGCTGTCCAGCCGTTGTTCCGGGACCCGCTCCGCCCCGGACGCTCGGCGCCTCCCCGAGCAGCGCGAGCACTTCACGAACCACATCGTCCTCGATCCCGCCTCTGGCGCCCCCGACGAGCCGCACGGGCTTGGCGGCGCCGAGTCGCCGTGCGAGCCCCTTGTCCGCGCGATCTTCATCGTCGAGGCCGAAGCGAACGGCCGGGCCGACGCGGATCGTGCCGCCGTTCCCAAGCGTCGCGGACATCGGAACGACGCGGAGCGGCCGGATGGGCAGGGGCTCCGCGATGCGCCGCGGATCGCTGACCGACGACTCGATCGCGCGGAGCGTCTCGAGGAACGGCGCCGAGATGTGCGCTTCATCAAGGAAGAGGATGGAGTCGTACGCGAGCAGCGCGGCCTGGATCGGCGCGGCTCCCGGCGACACGCCGTAGCCGCGGAAGAGCAGCCGCGACCCGACCTGGTCGATCGTCGACGCGATCACTGTCGGCTGGGTCGCCGAGCGAGCCCAGCGGTTGTCGCGGTGGATGCCGCCACGCAGCTCGAGGACATCCAGCGGCGGCCCTGCATCTCGGGCCCCTGGCCCGGCGACGATCCGAAGCGCCCTGGCGACCTCGACGAGGATCGGAGGACGCGACGCAGGAGCGCGCTCCGCCTTAAGAAGCGCCTCCGCGATGCGCCGCGCGCGGTCGCAGGCCTCGTCGACGATGATCCGCCGATTGACGCAGAAGACGATCCGCCGCGGCGCCGCGCGCTCGGCGATCGGCCGCGCAGCCGAGCACGCCAGGGCGAAGATGGCGATGTCGAGCACCGAGGTCTTGCCGCTCCCCGTCGGAAGCGAGAGCTGCCCGGGCCAGTCGCCGCTGGACGCGAGCGCCGCAAGCCGGCGCTGCCACGGATAGGGCGAGCGGCGGTGCAGGGCAGCGAAGAAGTCGACGAAGCGATCGGGAGTGAGCGGTGTCATCGGGCGGCCTCCGGAAGGGGCATGCAGAGTCCGTAGCCGTTGTGTCGACCGACGCCCAGGAGGACCGGACCGACGACCGGCTCGGCAAACCGAAGTCGAACGTGAAGCTGAGGCCGGGCCGCGGCCGTCCCGCGCGACGGATAGGCCGGAAACCCGTCGCCGTCCCGCATCGTCGCTGCGCCGTGCAGCGCACCGTCACGGCGGCGGAGCTGGCGTGCGATCGAGCGCGGGACTCCGCGGACGAACGCGGTCGTGTCGAGGTCGACCTCCTCCGGCTGCGGCAGGCCGATGCGAGCGCAGGCGGCGACGACGATTGCCGCCGCTTCGCGGCGCCAGGCCTCCGGGTCGACGAGCCGGTCGGCCTTGGGGAACCGGTCAAGCACGACCGGTGTCACCGATCCCCACACGACGGCACCGTCCGGCGCCGCCGTCCAGCGCTCGGGATGAAGCGAACGGCGCGTGTCGTTCGGATCGCGGCGGGTCACGCTCCAGGTGCCAAGTCGACCGAGCAGGAGCCTCAGCGTCCGCCGAACTCCTGTCGCCGGATCGATGAGGGTCGGTCGCAGCGCTGCCGCGAGCGCCCCCCGATCGAGCGATCTCGGCAGCGCGAGCGCGATCCCGAGCAGCGCTCCATCGGCGTGGCGATGTCCGAGGTGGGCCAGCGGGAAGCACGCGAGATGACAGCCGTCCGCGCTTCGATTCGGCTCGCCGTTCTCGGAGTGGCCGCTCAGCCATGGCGGCGCAGGCTGCTCCACCAGCTTCAGCAGCAGCGCGCGGAGGGCGCGACAGACGGCGAGCGTCGCGGGGAGTCCCAGCTTCGTCGAGGGCGCGCCGTCGTCCTCGCCCGCGAGGATCACGAGATCGCTGTCGAAGCACGTCCGGCTCGATGCCGGGGGCATCGAGCGGACCGGGTGGTATTCCACGAACCGGGAGATCCGCGGACGCTGCGGCGGGCGCGGCTCCGTCCGCGCCCGCTCGTCGCGGAGCGCTGCGATCTGTGCGTCGAGTTCCAGCTTGCGCTCCTTCGAACCCGCGCCCCTGATCGCCTTGCGGGACGCCTCCAGCTCCGGAAGGAGACGATCGAGGTCGGCGGCTCGGAGCGCGGTCTTCACATCTACGCAGCGGGCGAGCGCGTCGAGCGTTCCCCGGCCGCCGCTGCGCAGCATCGATCCCGGGCTGAGCTCGCCTTCCGGCTCGGCCGCACGCCAGCGCTGGTGCAGGATACCGAGGCCGTCGGGCTCCCTCTCGGGATCGGCCGGGTCGTCCAGAAGCCAGATCGCCACCACGCTTGAGGAGTGACCGATCCGCGTCACCTTGCGGCAGAGGCGACCGAGGGCCTCGCGGTGAAGTTCGAGCCCGTCGGCCTGATGCCACTGGAGAAGGCACGGCTCGTCGCCGATCCAGACCTTCGGGAACGTGCGCGGCTGCCGCACGCGGGTCATGCTCGGCACCGACTGAAGCGGCGCGTTGCTCGCCTCGATCTGGTCATTCACCGGGACGAATGCGGTCACGACCGTGCGCTCCGCGTCGGGGAGCAGGGCGGGTGCGATGAGTTCGGGATCCCCGAGCGTCTCCAGCCAGCGCAGGGCGCTCCCCTCGGCGGGGTCCTCCCCGGTCTCGAACCACGCCGCCGCGAGGGCCATGAAGACGCGGGCCGGATGCGGTGGCCACTCGGCCCGGTCGCGGTTGGCATGATCCGTCGCGACCGCATAGCCCGTCAGGTACTCCCAGCCGATCACGAGTCCCGCCATGTCAGGACACCTCCTCTCCGCCTGAGGTCGCGGCGAGCTTCTGGCTTCGGGCGACGAGGCGCACGAGCTGTTCCGACGGCGTGAGCACGACGGGCTCCTCGCGCCAGCGCAAGCCGAGCTTCGCTGCCGCAGCCACAGCCGCTCCGAGGAGGTCGATGGCCTGGGCCGACTCCACCGTGAATCGATCAGGCGTGGTGCCCGGTCGCGCGAGCAGCTCCCACTGCGCGGGCTCTTCCGGCCAGAGCAGGCAGCGCGAGCGGAGATCGAGCCCCTGCTCCGCAGCGAGCGCAGCGCCGCAGAGGCCCAGCGCCGCGAGCACGGTGCGACCCGCCGCATCGACGGCTGGGTCGAAGGCGCCGTCGATCGGGAATCGAAGTCGGCGCAGCGCCGCGAGCGAGATCACGATCGACTGCTCGGCGCTGGAGATCGTGACGCCGCCGGCGAGGTACTCGCCGTCCTTTCCGAGTTCGGAGAGCGACGGCGTCACGTTGCCGTGATTGGCCTCGGAGGGCTTGCCGTCCTTCCCGAGGAGCTTCGGCTTGCCCTTCTCCTTCGCGGCCTCGGCAGGATCATCGGTGTAGTGGAGGCCCGAGGAGTTCGCCGCGGCGTAGAGCACGGCCGACTTGACCTGAATCGCCAGCGGGTCGATTCGGCTGCTGCTCTTCACACCGAGGACAGCGTCGATGCCGACGATCTCGCTCACGAGCGCGCGCTCGAACTTCGCCCCGAGACCGCCCTTCGGGCCGGTCGAGTCCCACATGCCCAGCAGAAGGGCCGTCGGGCAGTGCTCATAGAGCGGCGTGGCGTTGGCGATGTTCGCTGCCCCGATCCGACGCCCGATCTCCGAGGCGCGGAATGGCGCGCCGTCGAGGAGGCTGTCGCGGAGGATCGCGTCGGCGATGCGGTGGGGGGCCTGGAGCGAGGAGATCCGCCCGACCGGATCGAACAGGCGCAGCGCTTCGGGCTTGCCTTCGCCCGGCCAGAACGGACCGAAGTCGACCTCGATCACGGGGATTCGCAGAGCTCCTGCGTCGATGGCCTGCTGGAGCGCATCCTCGATGCGGTTGGCCTGCGACTGGACGGAGTCGAGCAGGACACAGGGGACCGGCTCAGCGCGCCCCGGAAGTCGTCGCTTCTCTGTCGCGTAGACAGATCCGGCATAGGTCGGCGGGAAGACCTTCGTCCCCGGACCCCCGGCGGGCTGAAGGGTGGTTCGGGAGCGCAAGGCGGCGGCGCCGGCGAGGGCGGATTGGAGCGTGGAGAGGGTGAGTTGGGGCATTGTTGATCCTCGAAGCAGAAGGGTCCGAGAGACTTGGTGAGGCGCGCGCGGGCGACGAGGGCCGGAGCGCGCGAACGGTGGCGGGGGCTATTCTGGGTCGCCGAGGAGGTCGCGCTCGAGACGGGAACGAGCACGGGAGAGCAGGCTCGCCGCGGTCCCCTCGGCGACGCCGAGATCTTCCGCGATCCCCCGGTTCGTCCGCTGATTGCGCCGCCGCTGCACCGCCCGCCAAGCGCGCCCTGCGAGCGACGCTTCCCAGCGATGAGCGACCTGTCGGCAGAGCGCTTCTCGCTCGGAGTCGGCCGCAACGTCGGCCAGCGATCTGGAGCTCGTTGGGCGCGCAAGGCGATGCGCGTCGGTCTCGAGCCAGCGCAGGTACCTTCGCTCTCTGGATCGGCCGCGAACCACGTCGATGGCCCTGCGGCGGATCACGGTGACCATGAACGAATCCGACGCGAGATCGGTCGACGTCGCGTTCCGAAGCGACATCCAGGCGAGCGTCTCGAGGTCCTTGGCCATCTCCTCGACGGTGGTACCCCGTCCGGCGAGCGACCTTGCGGTTTGCAGGGTGGCGGGAGCGACTCGGCTGAGCGCGGCGAGCGCGGCGTCCTCGGATGGAGTCTGGTGCATTCGGTCTGCTCCTGAGGGGCGGACGGTGCCGGCGACGCGGGCTGCGGATCCGACCCGGGAGTGCAGTCGCGAGCTGAGCCGGTTCCTTGCGTGCTGTTAGAGTATCATGATTGCCATAGAATTCATAAAAGCAAACCTATCCCTAAATTGCAGGGCCTCGGCCAATCTCAGAAGTTCATCTTAACCCGATATCTTGCAGTGCTTTGCGGACGTGCGTGACGCCGGGATCGCGAGGAGGCAGTGCAAGACAATTGTGTGGGGATCGACTTGCGCTGCTACACCGTGGCGGCTGATTCGTCGGCCGATCGGTTGAGAGCGTCCGGGTTTGCAGGCGGCCGGGCGGAGCGGCGGCCCCATTGAAGCGGGCTCGGTTTCCTCGCGTGAATCCGTAGGATTCCTCATTCCGCCGCTCCGCTCCGTCGCCCGAGGCACCGCTCCGACGGGGTGGGTCTGCCCAGAGGGAAAGCTATCGCCGGACCGGACCGCCCGGCGACGACGCGCGACGAGGGTCGCTGGGGTGCGACCCTGCCGCCCCGAGCCCCGCGCATCTCGCCCCTCACAGGGATGCGCTGACCTGCGTCGAGGCGGTTGCTCCCCCTCACACCACGATCACGCTCCCTTCCTGCTTCGGCGTTCCGACGCCGAGGAACGAGGAACTCTCCCGCGCCGCGTCCTCGTTGGCGCCGAGGTCGACGATGAGGATCTGATCTTCGCGCTGGTTCATCGTCTCGCGGAGCTCGGTCTCGAGCCGGACGCGGTCGATCGCCTTGAGGGTGCACCAGAAGACGGAGTACTGCCAAGGCTCGCCGTACGCCTTCATCAGGCGATGGACGGAGCGGAGCCGCTTGGCGTCGCGGATGTCGTAACAGACGAGGTAGCAGCGGCGCATGGGGTGGAGCCATCGAAAGCAGCGAGAGGCGCGAGCGGCGCGAGAGCGACGAGACGAGCGAGAGGAGCGAGAGCAGTGAGCCCAGAGAGCCCAGGGAGCCCATTGAGGCCTGAGAGACCAGAGAGCCCAGTGAGCCCATTGAGGCCTGAGAGACCAGAGAGCTCAGTGAGCCCATTGAGGCCTGAGAGACCGCAGCGCCCGCAGTGACCGGAGAGGCTGGAGTGGCCGGAGAGGCTGGAGTGGCCGGAGAGTCCGAACCGACGGGAGAGACTGGAAAGACCTGAGACGCGGGAGAGGCGCGCGACGCAAAGAGGCGGCGGTGGCATCTGCGGGCGTGGCCGCGAACGTCGCCGGGGGCGTCGACGCGGCATGGCGCCGCTCCCGGACGCCGCAGCGGGAGACACGGGCGCTGGAGTGCTACCGCGTCGTGAGAAACTCGAGCGTCGGGATCTCCTCGGCGAGCCAGGCGGCGACGAGACGGGCGTGGAGCATGAGCATGCGGCGGTAGCTCAGCCGGTACTCGAAGACGGGGTGCGAGACCTCGGTGTCCATCCGGCGCCCGTAGGCGGAGAAGAAGCCGCGGCGCCCCGCGTCGGTGAGGGCGCATCCGGCAGCGGTGCGGAGGAAGTGCCCCTCGGAGAGCTCGCCGCGGTTGAACGCCGAGATCGCGACCGAGTCGGCGATGAGCGGGCGGAACGGCTCCATCAGATCCAGCGCCAGCGCCGGTCGTCCGGGTCGCGTGCTGTGCAGCGCGCCGATGGTCGGTTCGAGGCTCGCGAGCCGGCACGCCACGACGCACTCGTTGGTGAGCATCGAGTAGGCGAAGGAGAGGACGGCGTTCACCGGGTCCGGGGGAGGGCGGCGCCGTCTGCCGTTGGCATCGAACATCCGCCCGATCTCCGCGACTCCCTCCTTGAACATGCCGGCGAAGTGCCGGAAGTAGATCGCGGCGGCGTTGCCCTCGTGACCGCGGAGGGCATCGATCGTGGATGCCCGGCGGGCACCGTCGAGCGCGGCCGCGAGGTCGTCCGCCGCGAGCGAGGGGCAGTCGACGTGATTGCGCATCAGGAGCGTGCGCTGGTTGGCGATCTTCGCAGTGACCACGGCGCGGGCGAGGCGCAGGGCAGTCTCGGATTCGTCGAGACGACGGACCTGGGCCGTCCGCACGCGGGCGCTCGTCGGACCGAGCGGGTCCATCATCGCCACGAGACGGCCCGCCGCCGAGAGGAACGCCACCGGCACCGAGTGCTGCGCGAGGACCGTGAGCGCCTGCGTGGAGACCTGGACGCTGCCGAGCACCGCGAGCGACTCGAGCCCCGCCAGCGGAACGTCACGGACGAGCGCGCCCTCGCGGTCCGTCAGTCGCAGCGACTCGCCGCGAACGCCCACCTTCACGCCCTCACGCTGCGCGACGAGATGGACGCCGTCGTCCCGGGGCGGCCAGAGGCGCCGGGGGGCGGGGCGATCGTCGAGCGCGGAAGCACCCGCCGGTCCGTCGCGCCCGCCGGCCCCGCCGCGCTCGGCCGGGAGATCGTCGGTCGGGGAGTCGATCGTCAGAGGGACCAGGCGCTGGTGGTTGATCTCGTCAGGGAGGCAGATCGGCTGGAGCGAGCAGCGCGGGCAGCGTGGGTCATTCACAAGCGGCTGCGGACGCGGGCCGGAAGCCGCGCGGCGAGCCGCCTCAAGCGCGCAAAGCGCCTCCTGCCGAAGGGCTTCGTCGACGCGGAGCACGACCGTGCACTTCTCGGCCGCGTAGTAGATCCGCGCTTCGTGAACGGCATAGCCGGCCTCTTCGAGGAGGATCGCCTGAAGGCCGACCTGCACCCGATCGGTCGGCCACGCCGTCGGAGCTTCGAGCGGGAGGAGCGGCTCCATCATCTCGTCGCCCGAGTCGCGAGCCGGCGCGGCCCGACTCGGCCGTCCCTTCCGATACTCGACCGGGATGGCGCGAATGCCCTCGATCTCCGCGATGTCGAGCGTCGCGGTGAGCCCGAGGCGCTCGCTGGTGAGCACGAACGAGCGCACGGCGCGCGGACGATCGGCTTCGGCGCTGGCTCCCGAGTCGTCGCACTCCTCGGGCGCCAGGCTCGGCTGGTCGACGCGGCGGTGGACGCGCTTCCCGAGCTCGGTATCCGCGCTCGGAGCGAAGATCCCCTCGACCGTCATGTAGTAGAAAAGCCGCGGGCAGTACGCAAACTCCGCGACGCCGCGAGCGGGCCAGAGCGATTCGTCCATCGAACGTCCTCCCTCCGGATCTGCCTTCGAGATCCGTTCGGTCCCGCTGGCGCGGGCTCCCGACCATGGCGGTTGCGTGGACTGGACGCCGCTCGAACCGCCGAGAGCATGCTACTCGCGAAGGTCCGCCGCTGGCGAATGCGCAGCGCTGCTCCGAGCCGTCGCCGCGAGCGCTGCCGCAGGACGCGCCGCGACGTATCAGGGGCTGGGCGACCTGCCCGGCGGCATGTTCTTCAGCCCGGCCAAGGGAACCTCGCCGGAGGCTGCGGCGACGCGTTGGCCGTGACGACGGCGAGGTCAGGTCGCCGAAGCCGCAGCGCGGGCGATCATCGCCCGTCCGCGCTGCCGGCGGGCGCGCTCGGCTTCGGAGCCGTGGCGGCGAGCCGCTCCAGCAGCTCGGCTGCGAACGCGCCATTCATCTGGAGGTAGGTCGCGAGGCTCGCATCGCTGTTGTCGGAGGCGAGTCGTTCGAGCAGCGCGCGCGCAACGCCGGGATCGATCGATCGGCCGTCTTCTCGCTCGGCCGCGCGGAAGATCGACCGCGCGAGTTCGCGAAACGCGGCGGTTCGGTCATAGAGGCGCTGCTGCGCGTCTGGCGAGAGCGCTCCGAACTCCGCCTCGCTCAGCGGAGAGACCGTCAGCGGCATCGTGGCGTTCGCGAGCCTGGCGACGATGGCGTCGTCGAAGACCCGCTCGTCGAGGATGCGCATGAAGGCAGGCTCGGCGTCGCAGGGGCGCTCGGCCGCGCGGCTGCTGACCCCAGGCGTCGGCTGCGGAGCCGCGAGCGACCGTTCCCGGAGCGCTGGGCGCAGCCAGAACCACCCCGCCAGGGCCGCCGCCGTGGCCGCGATCACCAGCGCGGGCGTTCGGACGTCACCGGCCATGGCCCATCGAGACGATCGCGCCCTCGTCGAGGTCGAAGAGGAACTCGCAGGACGACAGATCCGTGCTCCATGTCTCGGGCGGCAGGAGCGGCGGCGCGTTGACCGCGAGCGAGAGCACCTGAAGCTCGTACCACCCCGCGAGCGCGCCGGACTCGAAGTCGGAGACCCGGACGACGACCGGCCACGGCTGCCCGGGCCCGCCAAGCGCATCGGTCTGGAAGTCGATCCGGGTGAGCGTCTCGCCGAACTCGTCGACGAGATCCGTGCGCAGCGGGAGGATCGAACGTCCCTCTCGCCAGACGCGCCAGGTCATCCCCGCTCCGTCGAGCGATCCGCCGTCGAACTCCGCGAAGAGCACGCTCCCGCCGGGGACGGGGGCGAGGTCGTCCGGGAGGAGATCCGGCTCGCTCCAGAGATCGCTGGCCGGAGCGACCAGCTCGATTCCAAGGTCGCGCCAAGTCGGCGGCGTCGAGGCGCGATCATCCGTCCATCGAAAGAGGTGCGCCGCGCAGAGAATCAGCGGATCGGGAAACATCATCGCCGAAGTCGGATGCGCGTCCGGGGGGATCTGCCCGAAAACTCCGGTCCGCGCGAGCGCGTTCACCGCTTCGACCTTCGAGTCGCCGAGGATCGCGATGTCGGATGCGCCGAACTCGCCGGCTGCACCGACCACGGTCGAGACTCGGGAGTGGCCGAGCGTTCGATCGATCGCAAAGAACGCGGTGCCCGGCACGTCTACATTGAGCGGAAAGAGGGGGGCGTCGTACCCCGGCAGGACCGCGTGCAGCGTGACGCTGCACTCGATGACCGCGGAGCGGACTTCCCCGAGCTTGGCGAGCAGGGCGGCAGAAGCGGCGTCCGGAGCGGAATCCGCGGCGCGCGGAGCGCGGGGTGGGACGTGCGAGCGCTCGGCCGCGAAGACCGCGACGAGCGCGAGACCCACGCAGAGGACGGATGCTGTCTTCATCGGGTGATCCTCGAGGGCTTGAGCGCGGCCGGGAGTCGGCGTCGCGGCGCTCCGTCGCACCGCAGGCGCGAGGGCGGCTGGCAATCTGGGGCCATCGACAGAGCGGGGGACCGCTCAGCGGCCGGTCTGGAACGAGTCATGCATGAACCACGGGTGCGTCGAGTGTGCGCCAGTTGAAAGGTCGATCTCGGATGAGTCCGTCGCGACCGAGCGCATCGCGCCATGGGCACGGCGGATGTAGAGGTGCGCGCTCTCCATGCAGAATCGGAGAAGCTGCTGCCTGCCGCAGTGCGATCCGCGGCGCAGGAACCGGCGCTTCCAGCCGCACTTGGCCTTCGGGTCGGGCGTCGCATCGCCCTGCACCGACGGGTCGATGCAGGGGAAGCTGTCGATCCCCGTGCGGCACTTCGGGTCCGAGGGATCCGGCGTTGCGCTCGACCCGAAGCAATCTCCAAGATGGGTCGGCGTCGGAGCCCCCATCGGCGTCGGCGTCGGCGTCGGCGTCGGTCCGTCGAGAGTCGGCTGCGGGACGGCGAGCGCCCCGACCGCCGCGAACCCCATCGCGATGAGCGCCATCGCAGTGAGAGGGGCTCCGGCGTGAAGCCTCCTGCCACGTCGATCGCGGAGCCGTGACGAGTCGGGTGCGCAACCATCTCAAGCGGGAGGTACTCAAGCGGGAGGGGGAACGACGCCCGCTGCCAGCGGTCCAGGCTGGCGCATCGGACGGTCCGACCTCCCATCACTCTGTCGCATGCTGTCGCATGATGCCCCTTTCGGAGAAGTGACGGACCCACGAAAGCACAGATGCAATCCGACGCAACGACGCGCTCGCCCTGCCAGACCGGGGATGTCCCCCGCACATCTGAACCGGCGAAGTGTAACACCGGGCCGGTTGCGTTGGCGAGTGCCGTATCAAAGGTCCGGCGCCGGCTCCGAATGTCACTTCCGAAGCAAGAGGTGTGCCACGCGCACGCTCGAAGCGATGGGTGCGGAACCCATGCCCGCCGCGCGGGCGGCTCTCGATCCCGCCGCGCCCTGCGCGGTCTTCTGATCGGTGCCGCGCGCCGCCGGACACGACGCGCTCGCTCGCGACTGATGGGCGGCGGGCCCGGCTCCGCCGCCGGGCCGCCGAGCGCGGTCGCAACGCCGTTGCATCGCAGCGGATGCGGCCTCGTTGCGGCGCTGTCGCCGTCGCGATCATCACCCCGGTGGTCACGGTGGGCCGATCGCGCTCGGCGGTCGGCTCGCTGCTGCCGCTCGGCTCCGGGGTCCTGTCGATAGCATCTCGGCCGTGTCCGCCGCGACGCCATCATCGAATCGCGAGCCCGTGCGCTCCGACGCCGGCGCGGCGGAGCGCGCCGCCCCGATGGCGACGGGCGGCGCGGGCGCGGCGAGCGGGGAGCGGACCAAGGGTGCGGCGCCGGTCGCCGCCCAGGATGACGAGTGGACCCCGGCTTCCTGGCAGCGGCGCAGGGCGACCCAGCAGCCGAGCTACGCCGAGCCGGCTGCGCTCGAGGCCGTCCTCGCGACGCTCTCGCGGCTGCCGCCGCTGGTGACATCATGGGAGATCGAAGCCCTGCGCCTTCAGCTTGCGGAAGCGGCCGAGGGACGGCGGTTCCTCCTTCAGGGCGGCGACTGCGCCGAGAGCTTCGAGGAGTGCGAGAGCTCGGCGATTGCGGCGAAGCTCAAGGTGCTGCTTCAGATGTCGCTTGTGCTCGTTCACGGCGCCCGCGTGCGGGTGACGCGCGTCGGCCGTTTCGCCGGGCAGTACGCCAAGCCGCGCTCGGCAGAGATCGAGTCGCGCGGTGACGTGACGCTTCCGAGCTACCGCGGGGACATCGTCAACGGGCCCGGATTCTCGCAGGCCGAGCGCAATCCCGATCCGCAGCGCCTGCTCCGCGCGTACGAACGCTCGGCGCTTACGCTCAACTTCATACGCGCCCTGATCGACGGCGGCTTCGCCGATCTGCACCATCCCGAGTACTGGGACCTCGACTGGGTGAAGCACTCCGAGCTCGCCGCGGAGTATCAGCGGATGGTCGAGTCCATCGGCGAGAGCCTCCGGTTCATGGAGACGCTCGCGGGCGCGCAGGTGGGCCATCTCAACCGCGTCGACTTCTTCACCAGCCACGAGGCGCTGCTCCTGCACTACGAGGCGGCGCAGACGCGGCAGGTGCCGCATCGCAGCGGCTGGTACAACCTCGCGACCCACTTCCCGTGGATCGGCGTGCGCACCAACGACCCCGAGGGTGCCCATGTCGAGTATCTGCGCGGGATCGCGAACCCGGTCGCGGTGAAGGTCTCCTCCGCGACGGCGCCGGACGCGGTGCTGCGCCTCGCCGACCTGCTCGATCCGCGTCACGAGCCGGGGCGACTGACGTTCATCCACCGCTTCGGCGCCCACGCCATCGGGCGCGGACTTCCGCCGCTCGTTGAAGCGATCGCCAAGACCGGCCGCCGGGTGCTCTGGGTCTGCGATCCGATGCACGGCAACACGGAGACGACGGCGGGGGGGATCAAGACGCGGAAGTTCGGGCACATCCTCGCGGAGATCGAGCAGGCGTTCGAGATCCACCGCGCCGCAGGAACGCGTCTCGGCGGCGTGCACGTCGAGCTGACTGGCGAGAACGTGACCGAGTGCACGGGGGGGGCCCGCAACCTCGCCGATGATGACCTCCGCCGCGCGTATCGATCGCACGTCGATCCGCGGCTGAACTACGAGCAGGCGCTGGAGCTGGCGATGCTGGTGGCGCGGAGGATGTCGGGGAGGTAGGGGGCTGGGCGGCGCGGCGGGGATCAGGGACGTTCGCCGAGCGGAGGTCGCAGGGCCCGAGTTCCGTGGCGCGGGGCGCGTCGGACGTGGAAGCGCTGCCCGGTGGGCGACTTCGGACAGGGGCGACCGGAGCGGGCGGCGACCGCCGCGGCGGGTGCACGCTGCATCGAGGTTGGCGTCCGCTCGTAAAGGAAGCGAGTTCTCAGACCTTGGAGGGACGGACGCGCCCTCGCAGCGCTCTCTCTCGCGCGATCCAAGTGCCTCCGTTCACACCCCGACCCGCCCCCCAACCGGCCCCCGACCCCGCCCCCCACCGGCCCGGACCCCTCCCCTCATCCGGTCTCCTCGCACCGCTCCGGCTGCCCGGATCCGAGCCCGACTTCGCTTGGCGACCGCCGTCGGGTTTCTTGCCGAATCCGGCGGTTTCATTATCATCGCGGCCGCTGCCCGAGTCTGAACGAGAGAGCAGGGGCAGCACCTGCGTCGCGGGCCTGCGGTTCATTGACCGGCGCCTCCGGTTCGAGTACCATCTTCGACTTTGTGAAAAAAGGCACAAGCTCGATGAGCAGATACGTCTTTCCCCGTTGGTCGAACCTCCTGTTGCCGACGATCATCGTCGTCGGCATGACGGTCCCGCTCTATGCGGTGCTCCTCGTCGCCTACGGGTTCAGCCCGAAGACGCTCGACCAGGGCTACATGCCGCTCCAGCCCGTGCCCTTCAGCCACGCGCTTCACGCGGGGACGCTGGGAATGGACTGCCGCTACTGCCACAACACGGTCGAGCACGCGGCCCATGCGGCGATCCCGCCGACGCAGACCTGCATGAACTGCCACACGCAGGTCGTGAAGGACAGCCCGAAGCTGGCCGAGGTCCGCCGAAGCTATGAGGAAGGGATGCCGGTGGAGTGGATCAAGGTCCACACGCTCGCGCAGTACGCCTACTTCGACCACTCGGCGCACATCAACCGGGGCGTCGGCTGCGTGAGCTGCCACGGGCGCGTCGATCAGATGGAGGTCGTCTATCAGTCCGCGCCGCTGAGCATGGGGTGGTGCCTCGACTGCCACCGGAATCCGGAGCCGCACCTGCGTCCGGTCTCGCAGGTGACCAATCTCGCGTGGGACCAGCGCACCGAACTCACGAGGAGCGAGCGTCTGGCGCTTCGCGACCTGTACCACATCAATCCCTCCGAGAACTGCTCGACATGTCACCGCTGAACAGCACCGCCACACGCGAGCAGTCGACGGCGATGCCGAGGGACGTTCTCGCCGAGGACGGCCGGCCCGCGCACGCCGCGATCGAGCGGTCCGATGCCGACTCAGGCTCCGCCTGCTGCGCGTCCGGCTCCGCCTCCGCAGGGCTGCGCAAGTCGCTCTCGTTCGAGACCGCCGCGGACGCGTCCCCCTCGGCGCCGCGCGGCGAGCGCTACTGGCGGAGCTTCGAGGAGCTTGCCGAGACCCCGGAGTTCAACGAGCTCGTGGATCGCGAGTTTTCCGCCGCCTCATCGGAGCTGGTGACGCCCGAGGAGCGCCGGCACTTCATGAAGGTGATGGGCGCCTCCTTCGCGCTCGCGGGGGTCGCGCTGACCGGCTGTCGGCGGCTTCCCGAGGTGAAGATCGCTCCCTACGCGAGCCGCCCCGAGAACCGCACGCCCGGCGTTCCGGTGCGCTACGCCACGTCGATGGAGGTCGGAGGCGTCGCGCGGCCGCTGCTGGCGACCAGCTACGACTCGCGCCCGATCAAGCTCGACGGCAACAACCTCCATCCCTCGAGCCTCGGCGGCAGCGACGTCTTCATGCAGGCGGCGATCCTCGACCTCTACGACGTCGATCGCAGCCGCGAGGTCTTCGCGGGCGGCGAGGCCTCGTCGTGGAGCGCGTTCGAGGCGTTCGCAGCGCCGCACTTCGCGTCGCTCGCGGCCGCCCGGGGCGCGGGCCTCGCCATCGTCGCGGAGGCCTCCTCGTCGCCGACGCTCGCGTCGCTGCGCGACGCCCTGCGCTCGCGGCTTCCCGAGGCGACATGGGCGACCTACGAGCCCGTGAACGACGACCAGGAGCGCGCGGGAACGGCGATCGTCTTCGGTTCGCCGCGCCGCGTTCGCGCCGTCTTCCATGACGGTCTCGGCACCGAGGGACACGGGGCGGGCGGCCCGACGGCGGGCGATGTCAAGGCCACCGTCATCCTGAGCCTCGACTGCGACTTCCTCGGCGATCATCCCTCCGCAGTGCGGCTCTCCCGGGAGTTCGCCGCGGTGCGCCGCGTCGCGGGGTCGCCGGCGTCGTCGAAGTCGGCAGCGCGATCCGGCGACGGCGCGAGTCGGCTGGCCTCGATGGTGCGGCTCTACATGGTCGACGGCGGCTGCACCGTCACGGGCGTGATGGCGGACGAGCGGATGCCGGTCCGCGTCGTCGACGTGCCCGCGGTCGGCGCTGCGATCGCCCTGCGGATTCTCGAGAAGCTCGGCAGCCCGGCGAGCCCCTCCCTCGTCGCGGCGCTGCGAGCGCTCGCGGAGTCGGACTCCGGCCGCGCCGCGATCGCCTCCTGCGACGCGGCGGTCCTCGATGCCGCGGCGCGCGACCTGCTCGCCGCGCGCGGCTCCGGAGCGATCCTCGTCGGGGGCAGCCAGCCCGCGGCGCTGCATGCCGCGGCGTGCGTCCTCAACCAGCAGCTCGGCAACGTCGGCCGGACGATCTCGTTCATTCCGGTTCCCGACCTCGATCGACCGAGCTCGATCGACGCCCTGAAGGGCGTCGTCGAGGGTCTCGATGCGGGCCGGATCTCCACGGTCGTGATGCTCGGGACCAACCCGGTCTATACGGCGCCCGCGGATCTCGACTTCGCGGCGGCGCTCTCCAGGGCGCGGACTTCGATCCACTGCGGCCTGATGCGCGACGAGACCGCGCGGCGCTGCTCGTGGCACCTTCCCCGGCCGCATCCGCTCGAGTGCTGGTCGGATGCGCTGAGCGAGGATGGCACGTACACCATCCAGCAGCCGCTGATCGCCCCGATGATCGATCCCGGACAGGGGGGGCTCTCGCCGCTCGAGCTGCTCGCCCAGATCATCCTCTGGTGCGGCATCGCGGGACTCGAACCGGCTGCGGCGAGGATCGGCGGCGGCGAGTCGCTGCTTCGCGCGACCGTCTCCGCGCGGATCCGCGGCACCGACGTCGAGCGCACCTGGCGGCGCATCCTGCACGACGGCTTCCTCGCCGGGTCCCCGACGGGTGCGGCGCGGAATCCGACGATCGACGTCGACGCGACCGCAGCGCGCCTCGCGGCGCTCGCGAGCGGCTACGGCGCGATCCGGCCCGATGGAATCGAGGTCGCCTTCCGAACCGACCCGAAGGTCTACGACGGGCGCTACTCGAACAACGCGTGGCTCCAGGAGCTCCCCGATCCCCTGACCAAGCTGACGTGGGACAACGCCGCCGTGATGAGCCTCGCGACGGCGAATCGGCTCGGCGTCAGGCTCGACGACGTCGTCTCGATCTCAGTCGACGGCCGGAGCGTCGAGGCGGCGGTCTACGTGCTGCCGGGACATCCGGACAGCTCGATCACGCTCACCCTCGGCTACGGCAGGGGATCCGACGCGGGTCACGTCGCGGAGTCCGCAGGGTTCAATGCCTACGCGATCCGCCCTTCGGCGAGCCCGGCGGCGGCGATCGCCTCGAACGTCTCGAAGACGGCGCGGCGGTATCACCTCGTGAGCACGCAGGACCGCGGCGCCGGGAACCCGGTCGCGGAAGCGGGAATCCAGGATCGGCTTCCGACGCTCGTCCGCGAGACGACGCTGGAGAACTTCCGGCACCATCCGGACTTCGCCAAGCACCCGACCAAGGACTTCCACGTCGCCCACCGGCTTTCGCTCTGGGAGGAGACGAACCTCGAAGGCGCCACGCACCGCTGGGCGATGTCGGTGGATCTCTCGACGTGCACCGGCTGCAACGCCTGCGTCATCGCCTGCCAGGCGGAGAACAACATCCCGGTGGTGGGCAAGGAGCAGGTGCGCCGCGGCCGCGAGATGCAGTGGATGCGGATCGACCGCTACTTCCGCGGCGGCGATCCGGCGCGCCCGCATCGCACGGTCTACCAGCCGGTCACCTGCCTGCACTGCGAGATGGCTCCGTGCGAGCAGGTCTGTCCGGTGGCGGCGACCGTCCATGACGAAGACGGCCTCAACGTCATGGTCTACAACCGCTGCGTGGGCACCCGATACTGCTCGAACAACTGCCCCTACAAGGTGCGCCGCTTCAACTACTTCGACTGGAACCGGATGATCCCCTCCCGGGAGAACAACTGGATCCAGCACGACATGGGGTACTACTTCCGCGACGGTCCCGACGAGTGGCGGCGGATGCAGTTCAACCCCGAGGTCACCGTGCGCATGCGCGGCGTGATGGAGAAGTGCACCTTCTGCACGCAGCGGATCACGCAGGCGAAGATCGACGCCAAGAACGCCTGGGCCCGCGCGGGCGGCAGCGCGACGGCGCCCGGCGGATACCGCATCCCCGACGGCGCCATCGTCACCGCGTGCGAGGCGGCCTGCCCGGCGCAGGCGATCGTCTTCGGCGACCTCAACGATCCGAAGAGCCGCGTCGCCGCGCTCCACAAGGACCTCCTCGCGTACGAGATGCTCGAGGAGCTGAACACCAAGCCGCGCTTGAAGTACCTCGCGCGGCTGAACAACCCCGCCGTCGAGCCCGCGAGCGAGGGTCACGCCGAGGCTGCGGGAGCCCACTCATGACCACGCTTCCGATCGAGCGGGCGTACCTGCCCTCCGGCGAGGTCGACAACACCGACGAGCGGCCCGGCGAGCGCGCCGAGCTGGTCCTCGGTCACGAGACCTTCCACCAGGTCACCGAGACCGTCTGCCGCGTCACCGAGGCCCGTCGTCCCCCGCTGGTGTGGACGCTCGGGTTCCTCTTCTCGCTGATGCTGACGGGGATGCTCGGGGCGATGGTGACGTACCTCATCGTCACCGGCGTCGGCGTCTGGGGCCTGAACAACCCCGTCGCATGGGCCTTCGACATCACCAACTTCGTCTTCTGGGTCGGCATCGGCCACGCGGGGACGCTGATCTCGGCGATCCTCTTCCTCTTCCGCCAGAAGTGGCGCACGGCGATCAACCGGTTCGCCGAGGCGATGACGATCTTCGCGGTCATCTGCGCGGGGCTCTTTCCGGGCATCCACATCGGCCGCGTCTGGATGGCGTACTACCTCTTCCCGCTGCCGAACCAGATGGAGATGTGGCCGCAGTTCCGCAGCCCGCTGCTTTGGGACGTCTTTGCGGTGAGCACGTACTTCACCGTCTCGCTGCTCTTTTGGTACGTCGGCATGATCCCCGACCTGGCGACGCTGCGGGACCGCGCCACGGGGCGCATCCGGCAGATCGCCTACGGGCTCTTCGCCCTCGGCTGGCGCGGAAGCCACCGGCACTGGCACCGCTATGAGCGGGCCTATCTGCTCCTGGCGGCGCTCTCCACGCCGCTGGTGCTCTCGGTGCACTCGGTCGTCTCCTTCGACTTCGCGGTGAGCCAGCTCCCGGGCTGGCACACCACGATCTTCCCGCCGTACTTCGTCGCGGGGGCGATCTTCTCGGGCTTCGCGATGGTGGTGACCCTCGCGGTCCCCGCCCGGCAGCTCTTCGGGCTGAAGGACATCATCACGATCCGGCATCTGGAGAACATGAACAAGGTCATCCTGGTGACCGGGTGCATGGTCGGCTACGCCTACGCGATGGAGTTCTTCATCGCCTGGTACTCCGGGTCGATGTACGAGCAGTTCGCGTTCATCAACCGCGCCTTCGGCCAGTACTGGTGGGCGTACTGGATCATGGTGAGCTGCAACGTGCTCACGCCGCAGCTCTTCTGGTTCCGGCGGATCCGCACGTCGATCTGGGGGATGTTCATCCTCTCGCTCTTCGTGAACGTCGGCATGTGGTTCGAGCGCTTCGTGATCATCGTGACGTCGCTCGCGAACGACTTCCTCCCGTCGTCGTGGGACCACTTCACGCCGACCTGGGTCGACTCGCTCACCATGCTCGGGGCCTTCGGCCTCTTCTTCACGCTCTTCCTGCTCTTCTGCCGCTACCTGCCGATGATCGCGATGGCCGAGGTCAAGGCGATCATGCCCGCGGCCCACGCCGACGGCCACGGCGGCGGAGACGGTCATGGCGGGGGCGAGCGCGCCCGAGTCGATCCCAACGCCCGCGATGGAGGCAAGCCGTGAGCACGCTCGTCACCGATCCCCGTCCGCTCTCGGAAGGGCGGCCCCAGGAGCGGGGCAGGCTCTACGGCCTGATGGCGGAGTTCGCCACGCCCGGGGAGCTGCTCCGCGCCGCCGACACCGTGCGCAAGGAGGGTTTCCGCTGGTGGGACTGCCACTCGCCCTTCCCCGTCCACGGCCTCGACAAGGCGATGGGCATCAGCCCGACGATCCTTCCGGTGGCCGTCTTCGGCGCCGCGGCCACCGGCGCTCTCGTCGGATTCCTGCTCCAGGCCTTCACCAACTCGTGGTCCTTCACGATCTGGGCGATCGTCTGGGTGACCGGCTATCCCTACCTCATCAGCGGCAAGCCGCTCCTGAGCATGCCGGCGTTCATCCCGGTCATGTTCGAGCTGACGATCCTGCTCGCGGCGACCTCGACGGTCTTCCTCATGCTGCTCTTCAACGGCCTGCCGCGACTCCACCATCCGCTGCTCAAGAGCGACCGCTTCCGCCGCGTCACCGACGACCGCTTCTTCCTCGTGATCGAGGCGCGAGACCCGAAGTTCTCGCGGGCGCGGACCGAGTCGCTGCTCCGCTCGCTGCACCCCGTCGCCGTCGAGGCGGTTGAGGACTGATCCGATGGCGCACTCCGCTCCCCGCTCTCCTTCGCGTTCCGAGCACGAGATCCCGCGGTTCTTCGTCTACGGCGGGCTTCTCGTGATCTGCCTCCTGCTGGTGCCGCCGGCGATCGTGGCCCGGGTGCGCGCCGCGCCGTCGCAGTCGCGGAAGATCGCGCTGATCCAGGACATGGACATCCAGGCGCGGTTCGGAACGCAGCAGGTCAACCCGGTCTTCGTCGACGGCCGCGCCATGCGTCCGCGCGTCGCGGGAACGCTCTCACGCGTCGATCCGGTCGAGCCGACCCTCAGGACCGAGGGCGGGGCCGAGGGGGCGTGGGCGACGTCGCTCCCCGACGAGTACCCGCTGACGCTCGAGCTGCTCCAGCGCGGCCGCGACCGCTTCGCGATCTACTGCGCCCTCTGCCACGGCTACGCAGGGTTCGGCGACGGGATCATCCACGTCCGTGCCGCTGCGCTGATGGACAACGCGGACGGTCCGGTCTGGGGCACCTCCTGGGTGCAGCCGAAGTCGCTCCACGACGAGGAGATCGCCGAGCAGCCCGTCGGCCAGATCTTCCACACCGTCACCCACGGCATCCGCTCGATGGCCGGGTATGCCGCGCAGATCCCCGTCGCCGATCGCTGGGCGATCGCCGCCTATGTCAAGGCGCTCCAGCTCAGCCAGGACGCCTCCCCCGACGATCTCCCGCCCGAAGTCCGGGCGCGCATCGTCCGCTGAACTCCGCGCGCCTCCCTTCCGAAGGGGGAGCCGATCCGCGACCCGGTCAGTCATCCACGCCGAAGCCGACCTCCTCGCCGCACACCATGGCACACGCCGCACGCAAGGCAGATCTCTCCTCCACGCTGGCAGACGCCAACATCCGCCTCGACGGCGGCGTCGAGTCGATCGTGCGCAACGCGTGGATCGTCGGCGGCGTCGGCATCGTCGCGGCGCTCGCGTGGGCGTTCCTCTCAGGGAGCGGCGCCGAGCGGATCGGCCGGGTCTGGATCGTCACCTACTCGTTCGTCCTGAGCATCGCGCTCGGCGGGCTCTTCTTCACGATCGTCCAGCACCTCACGCGCGCGGGCTGGAGCGTCGTGGTCCGGCGCATCGCGGAGGCGTACGCGGCGAACCTGCGCTGGATGTGGCTCCTCTTCGCGGTGCCCGTGCTGCTGCTGCTGGTCACCGGGAAGTTCGGATACGTCTTCCCGTGGGCGGATCTCGCGCACATGCGCGAGGTCCATCCCGACGAGGCGACGCTGGTCGAGAAGAAGACCGCGTATCTCAACGTTCCCTTCTTCCTGCTCCGTTCGACCGCATATCTGGCAATCTGGGCGGCGCTGGGCTGGTTCTTCTGGCGCCGGTCGACCGAGCAGGACGCCGATGGCGGCATCGCCGCCACCGAGCGGATGCAGCGCTGGGCGCCGGCGGGCATCATCCTCTTCGGGCTCAGCACGACCTTCGCCGCGTTCGACTGGATCATGTCGCTGAACCCGGCCTGGTTCAGCACGATCTTCGGCGTCTACTTCTTCGCCGCCTCCTGCACCTCGGCCTTCGCGGCGATGATCGTCGCCCTCGTCCTGCTCGAGCGCCGCGGCAAGCTCGTCGGCGTCGTGACCGCGGAGCACTTTCAGGATCTCGGCAAGCTGCTCTTCGCCTTCGGCATCGTCTTCTGGGCGTACATCGCCTTCAGCCAGTACATGCTGATCTGGTACTCGAACCAGCCGGAGACGACCGGCTGGTACATCGCCCGGCAGATGGGAGGCTGGAAGTGGCTGAGCATCGCGCTGCTCTTCGGCCACTTCGTCATCCCCTTCCTGCTCCTGGTCTCGAAGCACCCGAAGCGCTACACGACGACGCTCCTCTTCGTCGCCGCGTGGATGCTCGTCTTCTCCTGGCTCGACCTCTACTGGCTGGTGATGCCGCAGATCCCGGAGGGCCTGGCGACGGCGACGAGCTACCGCGCGCTCGCCGAGGAGAACGCCGGCGTCTCGACCCGGCTCGCCGATCCGCTGAACTGGCTGGCGCTGCTCGGCTTCGTCGGGCTCTTCGTCGGCTCCACCCTCCGCACGCTCGCCGGGCACGCGCTGATTCCCGTCCGCGATCCCCGCCTCGCCGAGTCGCTCGCCTTCGAGAACATGTGACTCCGCCGCAGCCGCCCGTCGAACCCTCCATCGCACGTCCGCCGCCTCCCTCCGCCATGGCCCACGACCACTCCGATCTGCCCGCCATCGATCATGACGACCCGGAACCGGGTTCGACATGGTTCGTCGGCCTCGCCGGCGCCATCGTCCTGACGGCGCTGGTGCTGGCGATTTCGGTCCTCTATTTCAGCGCCGTGGAGGAGAAGCTCGAGCGCGTCGTCGGCGAGGTGCCGGCGCTGGAGCTGGAGCGTCTCCGCGTGTCGCAGCAGCAGCTCGTCGCCGAGTTCGGCCGCTACACGTTCGTCGATGGCGCAGGGGCGGAGTCCACGCGCCTGCGGATGCCCGTGAGCGACGCCATGCGGCTGATCGTCGAGCGCGGGGCGCTTCCGGCCGGACCATCGGCCCCATCCCCAATCCCATCCCCAGCACCGTCCGCGCCACCGGCATCCGCCACCACGAACTGATGCTGACGCGAATCGCTCCAATCTCGACATCGCAGGTCTGCTCATCGCAGGCCTGGTCAGCGCAGGTCCGGTCTTCGGGGTTCTGGTCCTTGCGGCTTTGGTCCTTCCGGTTCTGGTCCTTTCGCTTCTGGGCACCGCAGGCCTCGGAGCTGGCGGAATCCGCGCCCCCGGCCCTGCGCGCCGCCGGTGCGCCGCACCGCGCCGCGTCGCTCGCGCCCGGAGCCTCTCGGATGCGCCGTGCCGCGGCTGCGCCGGCTCTCCTGCTGTTCGCCGCGCTGGCGGCGTGCTTCGCGGTTGCCGCTCCCGCGGCGGCCCAGGGGCGCTTCGGCGAGGGCTTCGGCCGTTCGTCGCCCCCCGTCGACGTGCTCCCGGATGAGCTCGTCGGCGTCGACATCACCGAGCGCCTCGATGAGCCGCTTCCGCTCGATCTTCCCTTCGTCGACGATGCCGGCCGCGACGTGACGCTTCGGCGGTACTTCGACGGGCGGCGTCCGGTCGTCCTCCAGATCGGCTACCTCAAGTGCCCGATGCTCTGCAACCTCGTCCTCAACGAGCTGGTGCGGGGCCTCAAGGATGTCGATCTCGCCGCCGGGCGCGAGTTCCAGGTGGTGAGCGTCAGCGTGAACCCGATCGAGACGCACGAGCTCGCGGCCGTGAAGAAGCAGGGATACCTGCTCGAGTACGGGCGAGCCGCCTCCTCGGACGGCTGGCACTTCCTCACGGGGCCGGAGTCGAGCAGCCGCGCCGTCGCGGACGCCGTCGGCTTCGGCTACCGGTACGACCCCGACACCGGCGAGTACGCCCATGCGGCCGCGGTCATCCTCTGCACGCCGGACGGACGCGTCTCGCGCTACCTCTACGGCGTGCGCTATGAGCCGAGCAACCTGAAGCTCGGCCTGCTCGAGGCATCGGAAGGGAAGATCGGCTCGACGCTCGACCGGATCATCCTCTGGTGCCACATCTACGACCCCGACGCCAAGGGATACGTCGTCTTCGCCCTCCGCCTGATGAAGCTCGGCGGGCTCGTCACGCTGGTCGTCATGTTCGGCGGCCTCTCGTGGCTCTGGGTGCGCGAGCTCCAGCGCCGCGGCGCGGCCGACCGAGGCGCGCTCGACGGCGATGCGCCGGCTGCCGGACCGGCGCGGCGCACCTGACCGGCCGCTCGCTCTCCCGCCGCGGCGGCCGAAGGCCGCGCGTCAGCACGATCCCCGACCCCTTCTCCCGCCGATTGCAGATCCCCATGTCGATGTTCCCAGCCATCCTCACGTCGCTTCTCGCCTCGGCGGGGCCCCGGCCCGCGACGGTCTGGATGCCGCCGCAGGCCTCGACGGTCGCCGCCGAGGTCGACTTCCTGTTCAACTTCATCAACTGGATCTGCTACGTCTTCTTCGTGCTGATCGCGGTGCTGCTGGTCTACTTCGTCTGGAAGTACCGCCGCTCGCCGGAGAATCACGCGGGGAGCGCCCAGGGACCGACGCACAACACCGCGCTTGAGCTGACGTGGACCGGCATCCCGCTGGCGCTCGTGATCGCGATCTTCTACCTCGGGTTCCGCGGCTACGTCGATCTCGCGGTGATCCCGCGGAACGCCTACGAGGTCGAGGTCACAGCGAAGCAGTGGTCGTGGTCGTTCAAATATCCCAACGGGGCGACGTCGAACGACCTCTATGTGCCGAAGGGGACGCCCGTCAAGCTGGTGATGCGCTCGGACGACGTGATCCACAGCCTCTTCATCCCCGACTTCAGGGTGAAGAAGGATGTCGTTCCGGGGCGCTACACCTACCTGTGGTTCGAGGCGCCGTACGCGACGGGAGACGCCCGGCCGGAACACGGTCACCATCTCTTCTGCACGGAGTACTGCGGCACCGAGCACTCGAACATGAACCGCCGCGTCTACGTGCTCGAGCAGGCCCAGTTCGACGAGTGGGTCGACAAGCAGGCGCGGTGGATCGACGAGATCGACCCCGACGAGCTGTACTTCAAGGCCGGCCCGCGGCTCTTCGTGCTCTGCTCGCAGTGCCATTCGATCGACGGGAGGGATGGCAACGGACCGAGCTGGGGCCCGCGCGCAGCGGCAGGACTCGGCAACATCTGGGAGCGCACCCGAGACCTGAAGACTCCCCTCGTGGGCGGGCGCACGCTCGCCGACATCATCGGCCCCGGCAAGGAGTACGGGACGCCGGAGGACTATCTGCGCGATTCGATCGTCAACCCGGCGCGGCACCTCGTCGCCGGCTACGGCAATGCGATGCCGACGTTCCGAGGCCAGCTCAACGACAAGAAGCTCGATGCGCTCGTCGGCATGATGAAGCGGATCGACGAGTTCAATCCCGACGGTTCGTGGAAGGGCGCCGCCCGCGCTGCGCCGGCCGGCGAGTAGTCCCCGCCCGCCCCGAGCCGACCAAACCGCGATCGACCTGACCGACCAGGGATCGAGTTCCCGCCGCTCCCGACTCCCGCGCCTCCCACAGGCAGTTCCATGACGACGCTTGATCTCACCCGACCCGCCCCGCCGCCGCCGGCACCGGCCGAGGACAACTACCTCACGCACACGAGGGGGTTCCTCTCCTGGGCCTTCACGCTCGATCACAAGCGGATCGGCGTGATGTACATGGTCTCGGTGCTGGTTTCCTTCTTCGTCGGGGGGATCTTCGCGCTGCTCCTGCGGACCGAGCTCCTCACGCCCGGCCCGGAGACCATCCCCGGAATCACCGCCGATCGCTACAACGTGCTCTTCACCCTGCACGGGGCGATCATGGTCTTCCTCGTCATCATCCCGAGCGTGCCTGCGGCGCTGGGGAATTTCGTGCTGCCGATCATGCTCGGGGCCAAGGACGTGGCGTTCCCGAGGCTCAACCTCGCCAGCTACTGGCTGTGGCTCGCCGGAGCGGCGTTCACCGTGCTCTCGCTCATCATGGGGGCGTTCGACACCGGCTGGACGTTCTATGTCCCGTACAGCACCAAGACCACCTTCGAGGGAGTGATTCCCGTTCTCATCGGGGTCTTCATCCTCGGGTTCAGCTCGATCTTCACCGGAATGAACTTCGTGGTGACGATCCACAAGCTCCGGCCGCCCGGAATGACGTGGTTCCGGATGCCGCTCTTCCTCTGGGCGCTCTACGCCACGGCGATCATCCAGGTCCTCGCGACGCCGGTGCTGGCGATCACGCTGCTTCTGATCATCATCGAGCGGGTCACGCACATCGGGATCTTCGATCCGGCGTGGGGCGGCGATCCGGTGCTCTACCAGCACTTCTTCTGGTTCTATTCGCACCCGGCGGTCTACATCATGATCCTGCCGGCGATGGGCATCGTCTCCGAGCTGATCTCGGTGCACAGCCACCGGCACATCTTCGGCTACCGGTTCATCGCCTTCTCCTCGGTGGCGATCGCGATCTTCGGGTTTCTCGTCTGGGGCCATCACATGTTCACTTCGGGCCAGAGCCCGCTGATGAACACGATCTTCTCGGCGATCACCTTCAGCGTCTCGATTCCCTCGGCGATCAAGGTGTTCAACTGGCTGGCCACCCTGTACAAGGGCTCGATCAGCCTGAACACGCCGATGCTCTACGGCCTCTCGTTCATCATCCTCTTCTCCATCGGCGGCCTCACCGGGCTGCACCTGGGGGCGCTGGCGACCGACATCCACCTGCACGACACGTACTTCGTCGTCGCCCACTTCCACTACGTGATGATGGGCTCGGCGCTGATCGCCATGATCGGCGGCCTGCACCACTGGTGGCCGAAGATGACGGGACGGATGTATGACGAGCGCTGGGGCCGGATCGCCTGCCTGCTCGTCTTCGTGGGCTTCAACGTCACGTTCTTCACGCAGTTCCTCCTCGGCAGCCAGGGGATGCCGCGGCGGTACTACCTCTATCAGCCCGAGTTCCAGGTCTACCACGTGATCTCGACGCTCGGTTCATACGTGATGGCTCTCGGCTTCGCCATCACCGCCGCCTACCTGCTTCACTCGCTCCGGGCGGGCAGGAAGGCCCCGGCCAACCCCTGGGGCGGCCGAAGCCTCGAGTGGCAGTGCGCCTCGCCCCCGCCGCACGACAACTTCGCGACGACGCCGAGGGTCGGCGACTGCTACGACTTCAGCGTCATCCAGTGGGACGAGCGCGAGCAGGGCTACATCGTCCGCCGCGACCTCGACCCGTCCCTTCGCGCCCCCGGCGCCGCAGGAGGCCACTGAGCCGTGAGCACGATCCCCGCAGACTCCTCGGTCCACACCTCGGGCATCGTCGCCGCGCCGGGGGACGGAATCGGCGCCGCCGGTCACGACCACCTGCACGAGGAGTACCCCTTCCTCCAGCATCACTTCGAGACGCCGGCGCAGCAGTTCGACAGCGCCAAGCTCGGCATGTGGCTCTTCCTGGCGACCGAGGTCCTCTTCTTCGGCGGCCTCTTCGTCTGGTACGCGGTGCTCCGCTCGCTGCACCCGGAGATGTTCAAGTACGCGAGCCAGTTCCTCGACACGATCCTCGGCGGCATCAACACGTGCGTGCTGATCCTCAGCAGCCTCACGATGGCGCTCGCGGTCCGCTTCGCCCAGACCAACAAGCGCAGGGCGCTGGTGACCTGCCTCTGCCTGACGTGGCTCGGGGCGGCGGGCTTCCTCGTCATCAAGTACTTCGAGTACACGCACAAGATCGAGCATCAGCTCCGCTGGGGCGCCGCCTTCTACACGCCCGAGGAGCGCGACAAGGACCGCTTCATGGTCGTCGCCGATCCCGCATCGATCGAGTCGCAGGCGATCGAGCTCTCCGAGGCCTTCACGGCGCCTCGGGCCGCTCCGCACACCGGCGTTCCGGCGGTCGAAACGTCGAGCGTCGCGATGGCGCCGGCCGGACCGGCGGGGATCCGTCCCGGCGCCGGGAGCTTCCGAGGTCCTCCGGGCCAGGCGCCCCCCGCGCCGCACGGGCACGGAGGCGAGCACGGCTCCGGAGGGCACGAGCCTCATCTGGCCGACCCTGACCTGCCGCCCAACACCCACCTCTTCTTCGGCGTCTACTTCGCGATGACCGGGCTGCACGGCATCCACGTCATCGTCGGCATGGGCATCATCACGTGGCTCATCCTCGCGGCGATGAAGGGGCGATTCACCAGCGACTACTACACTCCGGTCGACCTCGGCGGCCTCTACTGGCACATCGTCGACCTGATCTGGATCTTCCTCTTCCCGCTCTTCTACATCATCCACTGAGGCGGGCTCCGCCCGCCTCGGCGCACGGGACGCGCGGGGACGGGGCCGATATGAGACGATTCCTGCACTCCGAATCCGTTTCTTGTTCATTCCACGGCCCCGTCCCGCGCCTCCCGGCGCACGACCGCATCCCTGGTCACCCCGTCGGCCCGTCACTCCTGATTCCCAGCGTCCGCCATGGCCTCCCCAGCGCACAGCCACTCCCACGGTGACGATCGCCATCATGCTCCCGCCGGGGGGCATGGGCATGGCGACGACCATCCGCTCGTCGGCCACCTCGTCCCGATGAGCACGCTCATCGGAACGGCGGTCGTCCTGCTGGCCCTGACCTTCTTCACGGTCGCTGCGCGCTGGCTCGACGTCGGGGAGTTCAACATCGTGATCGCGCTGGCGATCGCGACGGTGAAGGCGACGCTCGTCGGTCTGTACTTCATGCACCTGCGCTGGGACCGCCCCTTCAACGTGCTCACCTTCGTCGGATCGGTCGCCTTTGTCGGGCTCTTCATGGGCTTCGCGCTCATCGACGTGCACGCCTACGAGCTCGAGCGCGACACGGGCAATCCCATCGGCGTGGTGACGGTCCTCGAGCAGACGGCGCCTGCGGCGCCGATCGCAACCCGCTGAGAGAGCCGCGCCGGCGCGGTCCCGCGGCCCGCCGCGACGGTCACGCGGAGCGCCGCAGGCTGCTTGCGCGATCGCCGTGCAGGCGCCGACCCGGGAGCAGCCCCGCGTCGCCCGGATGCAGATGCGCCGACGGCTGGGCAGCGCGACGGTCGATTCCGGCCGACGCACAGGCTGCCAGGCAGGTTCGCTCACCCTCCGATGGACCCCATCGACGCTTCGCGACGATCCGACGATGGCGAGACGCCCCCGGTGCCGAGGGGCCGGACGTCGTGGCGCCTTCCCGCCGCATCCGAGCCCTTCGTCGATCCGGCGCGACGCCTCGCCGCCCTCCGTCTGGGCATGGGGGTCTTTCTTGCAAGTCTCGCGGTCCTCTTCGGCTCGACGGCGCTGGCGTTCCTCGTCGTGCGCTTCTCGCCCGAGGGCGCGAGGCAGTGGCGGGGGATCGCACTGCCATGGGAGCTGGTCCTCTCCACGGCGCTCCTCGTGGCCAGCTCGATCGCGTGCGAGTCCGGGCTGCGCGCCATCCGAGCCGGAGACCGGGGGATCCTCGTCCTGCGCCTGCGCCAGTGCGTCGGCCTTGCGCTGGCCTTCATCGTCGTTCAGGCATGGTGCTGGTCGGGGCTGCTCCGGGGCGTCGACGTCATCTCGGCGTTCCGCGGGGATGCCGAAGCGGCGCCGCTGGTCGCCGCGTGGATGTTCGTCGTGCTCACCGCGCTGCACGCGGCGCACGTCGTCGGAGGGCTCCTTCCGATGATGTCCATCGCCCGCCGCGCGAAGGAGGGGCGCTACACCGCGGCGGCCCACGACGGTGTCCTCCTGCTGCGGAACTACTGGCACTTCCTCGGCGCGATCTGGCTCGCGATCATCCTGCTGCTCGTCGCGACGATGCCCGCGTGGGGTGGCGGGACAGGTCCGACGTGAGCCGCGCCGGCGCCGATGTCCGCGCGGCGCCGCGAGTGCAGGAGCGCCGAGCCGCCGTGCCTTCCTCAGGCTGAGCGAGGCAGTCTTCCGTCCGAGGCGCCCGCACGGTCCAGTTCGAGAAGCGCCCGCAACGCCATCCTCGCTCGGTGCAGCCGCACCTTCGCCGCCCCTTCGGTGATCCCGAGCGCTTGCGCCGTCGCGGCGGTGTCGAGGCCGAGGACGTCCCTGAGCACGATGATCTCGCGCGCCGCCTCCGGGAGCTCCGCGAGCCGCTCCGCGACGCGCGCTCGCCACTCGCGCCGCGACTCGGGCGTGTCGCTTGCGCCGTCCGCGCCCGTCCATCCGGTGCGCACGCCAAGACGATGGCCGGTGGCATCGAAGCGGGGGAGCAGTTCGTCGAAGTTCGCCTCCGGTCTGCGCCGCCGCGCCCGCAGGCGCTTCAGCGCCGCGTTGACCGCGATGCGGTGCAGCCAGGTGCCGAGCGCCGAGGCGCCTTCGAAGCGTGCGAGCGTGCGGAACGCCGCGAGAAAGGCCTCTTGGACCGCGTCGCGCGCATCGTCTTCGCAGCGGAGGATCCTGCGGGCGACGCCCAGCATGCGCGGCCCCTCGGTGCGGACGAGCTCCGCAAAGGCGTCGGCGTCGCCGGCGCGAAGCCGATCGAGGAGGGATGCAGGAGCCGCTCCGGGAACCGGAACGGCGACTGGGTCCGCAACTGGACCCGCGGTCGGGCCCGCAGCGGGGCCCACCACTCGACCCGGAACTCTCCCCGGCACAGGAACCGACACCGGCGCTGAGCCCACGCCCGACGCCGACGCAGGTCTCGCGTCGGAGCCCGTCGGCGCGCTCCGCCGGTCGCCTGCGGGCGCAGCGCATGAGCACTCCCCGCGCGACGGCGTCTCCGCGAGCTCCGGCGCTCTGGAGAAGGGCGAGGGATGAACTTGGCGAGGAATGCGCTGGATCACGGGCGTGGACTGCTCATCGGCATCCCGAAGCGGTCAGGGGCGGTGTGCCGCAGCCAGTCCCTCCGTGCGGCGATGATGTGGCGGCGCGTGTCGATCAGGAGGCGCTTTCGCGTGCGTGAAGCACCGCCGCAACGAGATCCTCAGGCAGCTCCGGCGGGACCGCCGCTTCCTGGTCGTCCGCACCGCTTGACTCGCGGAGCGAGGCCGCAAGCTCGACCGTTGCGCGGTAGCTCCCGAGGAAGGCCCGGCAGTCTGCACAGCGTGTCAGATGCGACTCGAAGGCGCCGCGGACGGCGTCGTCGAGCGATCCGTCGATGTACTCGGCGAGAAAATCGATCAGCTCTTGGCAGGTCATGGGCGAAGGGGACGGAGCGCTCGGGCGGGGCGATGGAGCGTCAGGCTCCGCCGGTCGATCGACGCAGCGGCGCCGAGCCGAAGTTCACGCTGAAGCGATGACACCAGATGGTCACCGTGCGGTACTTATCCAGATCGACCGAGCTCGGAACCTCGTAGTTCTGGTCGCCGATGTTGCCCTTGAGGCGACCCAGCTCGACCCAGCCCGAACCGGCGCCGGCCGTTCTCACCGTGTCGTGATCCGGCGCATCATCGGCGGCGACGAGGAGGACGCGGAGGTCGGGGCCGTTCGAGGTCTCGAACTCGGTCAGTCGGAGGATCCGCGATCCATCGCGGAGGGCGTGGATCGCGGCTTCGCCGCGCGTCGCGTGGGCGACGCCGCGGAACGCGCCGCCCGCGACGATCGTTCCTCGCCGATCCCGCTCATCCATCGAGCCGGCGCCGGGCGCTCCCGGTCCATCGGGGAACGCCTCGCTCACGCGCCGGTCGATGAAGAGGAGTTCCGGCCTGAATGCGGCCCAGCCGATCACGACGACTGCGACTCCGGCGACTGCGATGGCGAGGGACTTCATCGGGGCCTTCCTCTCTGGATTCGGGTCGGAACTCGGGCGGCCGGCGATTCGGTGCGTGGCGCCCACCGCGTGTCCGTCGGATCTTGGATGGCGACTCCCTTCCGCGGTTACGCGAGGCGGGCGGATCTGGTCGATCCCGGCAAGCAACGACCCCCGCGCGTGCGACGCGCAGGGGTCGTGTCAAGATCGACTGGCTTCGCTCGCGCTGCAGTGCTCGCACCGCTCCGGGCCGCGTCAGTCCGCGCCCGGTCAGGCGAGAAGCACCTGCCCGCGATCATCGACGATCCGATAGGTCGCCGCGGCCAGACGCGGTCGGTCGCGCTCGGCGCAGGCGATCATCGCCCCGCGGAGGCCGCCGCCGCTGAAGGCAAGCGCCTGCTCGTACATCACGCGATCCCCGTCGAGAACCTGAACCCGGTACTCGGCGGCGCGCTCGAGCCCGAACCCGTAGACCGAGACCGAGCCGCGCTCAAGATCGAGCGCTACGACCGCCGCGGCGTTCGGGGCGCCGTCGTCGATCGAGCGCAGGGTGCGGAACGTCTTCGCGCTTGCGAGCGCGCCGCGCGGAAGGTCCGGCTGGGCGACATCCGAGCGCCACGTCTCGCGATCGAGCGCCTCGCGAAGCTGCGCGTTGCTCTCGAGCGCCTGGGCCATGAACACGAACGTGGTGATCAGGCTCGCGGCGAGCGCGAGCGATGCGGCACGCCAGAACACGGAGGCGGAGAAGGCCGCTCGGCGCCGCGACGACGGAGACTCGAACGTCTCGCGCCCGATGATCGCCAGAGGTGCCAGCTCGGACTCGGTCCGGTCGACTTCTGCCATCACCGCAGCGACGGAGGCCCCCCGAAGCGAAGGGGCCGGCTGCTCGCTGGCGATGAACGCCGGATCTGCGGCGATCGCCGCCTGGAGCTCGATGATCCGAAGCCGCAAGGCCTCCGGGGCCGCGTGGAAGCTGCGGTCGAAGAGCGCTGCGGCCTTGTCGTCGAGCAGGCCCAAGGCATCGAGCACCGCCGTCCAGAGGAGCGAGAGCTCGGGCGTGGCGGCGGGAATGATGCCGTCGCCGCGCCCCATGGGTGGGACGCCCGTCGGCTCGGCTGGGTGGTTGTCACGAGAGTCGGACATCGTTGAAGATCGGTCGAGCGCGGCGGTCGGCGGTGAGCCGCGTGCCCCGGAGGGCGCCCGCGATGCGAAAGGTGAGAATCTCAGGAGGGATCGCCAGAGTCGGCTGCCCGCCGCCGCCGACCAAGGCGGCGGTTCAGGGACGTCGTCACGCGACGCACCTCGCTGGCAGAAGTGTGTTGTAGCAGCCCGTATGTTCGATGCCGACCCCGGTCGGGGTTCCAGTCCGCCGGGCGATCGCCTCGAGGTGACGCCTGCTCGACCCCGCCCCGAAGAACGCCGGGTTCGCTCACTGAGGTCATGGCTCGCCATCCTCAGGCGTCCCGAAGCCGCCGGAGTCCCCCGCTGGGGCCTCCGGCCGCGGCTCGGGTCGTCCGGTGAGCTCCTCGCGGAGCTCGTCCCGGAGCTTCGCAAGCCCGCGGCTCAGCGCCGATTTCACGGTGCCGAGCGGAACCTCGATCTGCTCGGCGACCTCACGAAGCGTAAACCCTTGTAGATATGCACGTTCAATGACGTTCCGCTGGAGCTCCGGGAGGCTGGCGATCCGCGCCCGGATGCGGGCGTTGCGCTCTCGGACGACGTGGGCGCCTTCGGGGCGCTGCCGGGGGTCGGTGCCCGCTTCGCGCCACTCGTCGTCGAGCTGAGCGGGCGTCGGGCTGGCGATGTTGCGCCGCAGACGGTCGATGAGGTGCCTCCGTGCGATCAGCATCACCCAAGTCACGAGCTTGGCACGGCGGGGATCGAATCGGTCGGCGGTCCGCCAGAGCCTGATGAAGACCTCCTGAACGGCGTCGTCGGCCTCCGCCCGGGAGGGCAGGATCTGGCGGGCGCTCTTGAAAACAAGGGCTCCGAATCGGTCGTAGAGCTCCTCGACCGCCCGCTGGTCACCCGTCGCGACCCGGCTCATCAGGTCCAGGTCGGCCGCGCCTGCCTCCGCTCGCTCCTCCGGGGTGAGCGGGAGCGTCCGGCCCTCCCCGGTGGGGCTGGTCGGGACGGAGCCCGGAGACGGGGTCGGGCCGCGCTCGGGAGTGGGCGGGGTCGTGGACACGGTGTGAAGAACGCACTCCGCGCGGCTGCGGACTCAGATTGGTCGTCACCGCAGAGGCCGAGGATCGACAATGACTTCGGAGAAAAAAAGTGCGCCGGGCAGCAAACGCCCGTCGCAATCGTCGGTAATGTACCGTCGGTCGTTGATTGCGATGGCGATCAGGCAGCGTTGGCGGGGTGCGAATGACCTCGCGGCTCCTGCGAGTCCAGCAGCCCGAGTCGTGGTTCCAATCCTGCAGAGATCCGACGCGACCGCGTCGATCCCTGGCCGGGCTGACCACGCCGGAACGCCGACGTCCAACTTCGTCCCGCTCGTTGCGCGAGCCCTGCGCCGACGATCGGGGAGGTGACCCCCAGGGTGGTGCGACGCGTCGTGGGGATGCGCGCACCGCAGGCCCGCAATTGGATCCGCAACGAGATCCGCAACTGCGGCCGAAGCCGCAGCGAAGCCAGAGCGACACTCCGCCTCGAACTCGGCCAGAAGTGCAGCCAGAGGCCCAGCCAAGAGCCCAGCCAAGAGCCCAGGCAGGAACTTGGCCCGAGGCTCGAGTCTGCCAGCGTGCGGGGAGAGTCGGGTCGACCGTCGCGAACTGGTGCGTTCAGGACGAGTCGTCGTTGCGGGATGGCGCCGCGAGCTGGGAAGGAAACGGATGAAGGCGTCCCTCCGGAGCATCCTCGGAGCATCGCGTCCCGGCGCGGCTGGCCGCAGAGTGACCGGTGCGCGCGGGTTCAGCCTGCTCGAGCTGCTCGTCGTCCTCGCGGTGACGGTCATCCTGACCTCGCTGCTCTTCCCGGCGTTCCGCGGTGTCCGAGAGAGCGCTCTCCGTCTCCGCTGCGCCGCCCATCAGCGACAGATCGGCACGGCGATCGTGCTCTACGCAGCCGATCACGGCGACCGGCTGCCCCCGAGCCGGTTTGCGGCGCCCGGCCCGCACCTGATGCCGCAGGAGATGATGGCGGCGACCCTCTCCGTCGAGCAGCCTGCGGCTACGCCCTACGGCGACTGGGAGGGCCTTGGATGGCTGATTGGCTCGTCGCGCGGCTCGTACCTCGATTCGTGCGCCTGCCTCTACTGCCCCGCGCATCACGGCGAGCATCCCTTCGAACGGTATCAGCCGCTCTTCAACGCGCCGACGCCCGGGCTGGGCGCCCGGATCTACACGAACTACCAGTATCGCGGCGATCGTGAGCTGGGAACGAACGATGTCGTTCGCTTCCGCAACGCACACGAGGAGATCCTCGTCAGCGACGGACTGAGGACTCGATCCGACTTCAACCACATCGTCGGAGGGAATCTGCTCCACGGCGACGGTGCGGTCACCTGGTTCGAGGACACCGCGCGGCAGCTCTTGTATGCCCTGCCCGTCGACGTGATGCCGCAGAGCGTCCAGGTCGATCAGTACAAGGAGATCTGGAGCCGCATCGCGAAGATGAGCCTCTCCGACGCGAGCGAGTAGAGCCGGCGACGCGCGGGCACCGAGGCGTTCCCTCGAGGGGCCCCGGTCGGACCGAAGCCCCTCATCCGTCTCTGGCTCGGACTTCGTCGGCCTCCTTGGCGCGGCTCCTTGGTCGGGGATGTGGCGGAGGGCGCTTCGGGCGAGCGCGGCAAGCCCCGTCGAGCGCGGCAACGTCGAGCGCGGCGACGCAGGTGCCCGCCGCTGCCGGCCGCTGCGGCCGAGACGAAGGCGACTTCGACGAGAACCGAGAGAGCGCCGAGGCCGAGGCCGAGGCCGAGCCGGGGCGGGCACTTAGCACTGTAGTGTTAGGTTCTGTCTGAAAACCCCAGTCGGAGGTATCTCGCGACGACAGCGAGCTTGA